>NZ_JAOQJQ010000002.1:0-735448 GCF_025566885.1 Brotonthovivens ammoniilytica
TTCCGAAGAAAATCGGCAAAAGTGCTTCGTTCGACTTGCATGTGTTAAGCACGCCGCCAGCGTTCATCCTGAGCCAGGATCAAACTCTCAAATGAAGTGTTTTAAATTCTGCCTGCACAGATTATTTTCAGGAAAGGGTTCGGAAAGCCTGCTTTCCAGAACTGCTTTATTGAAAATAAGATGTATTGGCATAATGACGTTTCGCGAGGAAACTTCTGTTTCCGAGCTGTCAGTATGCGCAGGCATAATTTCAATCGTTTGTATCCCGTTTCAGAACTAGCTTGGCTAATTCTTTAAAACGTTTTACTGTTTTAGGTTGCATATTTTTATGCTTTGTTCTTGAATGATCTGCCGCTTGTGCGCCTTACTTGATTCCGCTTTCGCTTCCTCTCGTTTGAGGCAAGCCTCATATACATCCGCGCACCAGTCTGCTGCCAAAAGCAAGCTATTGCAGCATCCTTCTGCCCGGCTGTGCATTCGCACTTCGCTGACAAAAATCTCTTTGAATCTTTCAAGGATATTTCACTGTTCAGTTATCAAGGTTCTTTGTTTCGCTGTTGTTCAGCAACTTTTATATTTTATCATTTATAAAGTGCTTTGTCAACAACTTTTTTTATTTTCTTTTTGACTTTTTTCCGCATCTATTTTGTTTCCAAAAGTCAGCTTGCATATACTACCATATTCATTTTTAATATGCAAGAACTTTTTTCACATTTTAGCGAAAAAAAAGAACAATACTTTTTCAGAAAATGAAAGCGGAGAAAGAGGGATTTGAACCCTCGCGCCGCGCGAACGACCTACACCCTTAGCAGGGGCGCCTCTTCAGCCTCTTGAGTATTTCTCCATAATAATTTTCTTTATAATATTGTCTTTTGCGTGTTGACGCCTAATTATCATATCTGAATAACCAGTATTTGTCAATTAGTTTTTTTATTTTTTTCAACTTTTTGAATTTATATTATATAAATGCATACATACATTAAAATTGAAACCAAAACTTAGTTAATACATAGTACTTACCGGATCAGTTTTTCCGGTAAGTACTGTTAAATTATTTTATATTCTCCTTTTTTGGGCTAATACCAAAAATCGAATAGCTATTACAGCCAAAATACATGCCAATATATAACAACATGTTAATTCAAAAAGAACATTTGAATCAGATAGAGACATAATTTTAAATTTCCATATTAATAAAGATGGAAATCCTGCTAATATAATAGATGCTGCCAAAATTATAATTGATTGATATACGGCGATCAATTTACATTTATTACTATTTTTATTGTTCATTTTAGTTTCCTCATATTTTTTTTATTTATTCAAGTAATTTGGATTAAATAGAATTTTGAAATTTTTTTATTCACCAGCGATTGTAGTTATTAGATGTTCAATGGATTCTTCTTTATTTTTATTTGAAATCTTATTTCTTTGAGATAGCTTTTCAAATAGTTTGGAATACATCCTAGAAATATAGCCCACTAGTAAAGCTGCAATAATGGTTCCAGGACCAACACCTCTTATTTCATGAAAAAGAAATAATGCTAATATTACTGCAATTATACACATACTTAAATCCACACATATTTTGATTAGTCCAAATTCTTTATTAAGATGAAAGTTAATTGCACGCACTACACCCTCTCCGGGCAGCATAATAACATTAGCCATTACTTCCATAAATACACCAGCTCCAAGAATCAAACATCCCAAAATCAAAAATAAAAATTTTAAACCATAATTCTCAGGCTCCATCCAGAACAATATTCGATTCATAGAAAAATCTATGAAATATCCAAATAAAATTGAAACTGGTATCTGCAAAAATTGTATATAACCAAACTCTTTTTTTAATAAAATAATTTGAATAACAATTAAAAACAGACTAAAAATAATTGTATATTGACCAATAGTAGGCTTAAATCCTAGACTTAATGTATAAGGAATACTTGAAATAGGGGAAGTCCCCAAATCTGCTTTTGTTATAAATGCAACTCCTAAGGAATTGATAAAGAGTCCAAATAAAAATATCAAATATTTCTTAAACAGTTCTTGTTTTAACACAATCTATCCTCCTAAATCATAGTCTTATAGACGTCATATAAGCTATTACTTATTATAATGTCAATATTCTTTGCTTGCTAATTCAAAAATAAGAGTTTAATATTAGTTTTATCTTATATAAGGAGTTTCAATTATGACGATACAACAACTAGAATATTTTATTGCAGTTGCCAGAAGCCTTAATTTTACGAAAACTGCAGAATCCTTTTTTATTTCACAATCAGCAATTACACAACAGATTAAAAATTTAGAGAGAGAATTAAAAATAAAGCTTTTTTATAGAAAAAACAGAAATGTTACGTTAACAAACGCAGGAGAACTTTTTCTCAGGGAAGCTGAATCTATATTGGAAAAGATCAGGGATTCTGTAGAAAAGGTACAGGCTGTACAAAATGGAATTACAGGTAATTTATCAATTGGGTATTTAAAAAGTATGGAAATGACCAAATTTCCAAAAACAATTCAAAATTTTCATCAAAAATATCCAAGTATACGTCTTACACTTACCAGAGATGATCCTATTCAGCTTTATGATGATTTTATAAATGGAAAATATGATATTATTTTTAATATTAATCACAGACTTTTTGATTATTCTAAATATGAACAACAAACCATTGGTACCTATCCTTTTTATATTGTTATGCATCCGGATCATCCATTGGCTCATAAAGATCTTATTCTTCAAAAAGATCTGGCTTATGAAAAATTAATTATTCATAATATACAACGACATCTAAAGGAAGACTCTGAAATTATTCCGGAAGAATTTAAACAATATGACTTTAGTAATAATATTATAAAAAAAGAAAATGATATTGAATCTATCTTAATTATGGTTGCTGCCGGTATTGGCATCTCAATTTTACCAGAATATAATGTCCGGTCTCCTCAGATAAATCTAAATTTGACTTATATTCCTCTGGATACCCAAGGGTATCAGGAAACTATAAGTGTAATAACAAAAAATTCAGAAATAAATCCATTAATATCTCTTTTTAAAAATGAAGTATAAACTATAAGTGTAATACATATAGCAAGGCAAATAAAAGGATTCAGAAGCTTATCCTTTCTGAATCCTTTTATTTGCCTTATAACTAATATTATATTCTACAATACTCTTTCATCGCCGTCTCATAAAGATTATTTCCATCTTTATCAATAACAACGATAACAGGAAAATCTTTTACTTCTATTTTACGGATTGCCTCGGCTCCAAGATCATCATAGCAAACTACCTCTGAATTGGTAATACATTTAGATAATAATGCACCGGCTCCGCCCACAGCTGCAAAATAAACTGCCTGATTACGAATAATAGCATCTATTACTTCCTTGGTTCTTTTACCTTTTCCTATCATTGCCTTTTCACCAAGATCTAACAATCTTGGAGCATATTTATCCATTCTGCTTGCAGTAGTGGGGCCTGCTGAACCAATGGGACGTCCTTCTCTTGCAGGAGATGGGCCCATATAATAAATAGTGGAATTTTTGATATCAATGGGAAGTTCTTTTCCTTCATCCAATGCTTCAATCATTCTTTTATGAGCTGCATCTCTTGCCACATAAATTGTTCCTGTTATATATACATAATCACCAGATTTTAAATCTTTTGTAATTTCACTTGTAATTGGTGTCGTAATATGCTTATCCATATGGTTTTCCTTTCTGTATCGGATAACTTTTGTATTATAGCTTCTTCCTAAAAATCTTATATTACTCTGACTGCATGCCGGTTCACATGACAGCAGATATTAATTGCTACAGGCAGTCCTGCTATATGTGTTGGATATGTATTAATATTGACTGCTAAAGCTGTTGTAGTTCCTCCTAAACCACCAGGGCCAATTCCAAGCTTATTTATCGTTTCCAACATTTCTTTTTCAAGATCACAGACATATGGAATTTCTGAATGCTGATCTACATTTCTCGTCAGAGCCTTTTTTGCAAGAAGCGCACATTTTTCAAATGTTCCGCCAATTCCAACTCCCACAACCATGGGCGGACATGCGTTTGGTCCTGCATCTTTTACTGCAGTTATAATCGCATTTTTAACTCCTTCTATTCCGTCAGCTGGCTTTAACATAAATACACGGCTCATATTTTCACTTCCAAATCCTTTGGGAGCCAGTGTTATTTTTATCTGATCACCAGAAACAATCTCTGTATGGATAACTGCCGGTGTATTATCTTTCGTATTTTCTCGAATCAATGGATCCTTCACAACTGACTTTCTTAAATATCCTTCTGTATACCCTCTGCGGACACCTTCATTTACAGCATCATTAAGATTTCCCCCTGTAATATGAACATCCTGTCCCACTTCAAGAAAAATAACAGCCATCCCTGTATCCTGACAAATAGGAATCATTTCTTCGTCTGCAATTTTTAAATTTTCCTGCAGCTGAACCAATATTTTTTTTCCAAGCTCTGACTCTTCTGTATTGACCGCCGTCTTCATTGCCTGATCCATATCCGAAGACAGATAATGATTGGCCTGAATACACATTTCTTTTAAATTTTCTATAATCGTATCTACATGAACTTCTCTGATCACTTTTATTTTCCTTTCTGTTCTCTGAATATATATCACCAGCTTTATAAAAAGAAGAAAAGGCTGCAGAAAAATTCTACAGCCATGTACTTATTCTTCGTTTCCTGAAATCCCTTCCTCATCCTGAATTTCTTCTATATCTTCTTCCGATTCCATGAGAGACTGGTCTTCACGAACTTTAGCGATACTTGCAACTGTAATATCATCATCCATATCAATTAGTTTTACACCGGATGTTACTCTTCCTAATTTAGAAATATCATCAACTTTCATACGTATGATAATGCCGCCAATGGTTATAATCATAATCTCATTTTCATCATTCACAGCCTTCATTCCGATGATATTACCAGTTTTTTCAGTAATCTTATAACATTTTACACCTTTACCGCCTCTGTTCTGGCTTGTAAACTCCTCCATAAGTGTCCGTTTTCCAAGACCTTTTTCAGAAACAATCAACAACGCATCACCCTGGCTGTCCAGCTGCATTCCGATTACTTCATCACCATCTGACAGATTCATACCAATAACGCCCATAGAAGTTCTTCCGGTGCTCCTTACATCAGACTCATGGAAGCGGATACACTGTCCGTATTTTGTCACAAGGAAAATATCTCTGTCATTATCAGTGATCTTTACTTCTATCAACTGATCATCTTCTCTCAGAGTAATTGCAGCAAGCCCTGTCTTTCTTACGTTTGCATAATCCCTGATAGGAGTTTTTTTGACAATTCCATTCTGGGTAGCCATAAACAGATATTTACCCTCATCATATTCTTTTAGGGGAATCACTGCTGTAATCTTCTCACCTGGCGCCAGCTGAAGCAGATTTATAATAGCTGTTCCCCGGGCAGTACGGCTTGCTTCCGGTATCTCGTAAGCTTTCATACGATATACTTTTCCGGTATTTGTAAAGAACATCAGATAATGATGAGAAGTTGTCATAAACAACTCTTCAATATAATCATCATCAATAGTTTCCATACCTTTGATTCCTTTACCGCCACGGTGCTGAGCGCGGAAGTTATCAGAGCTCATGCGTTTAATATATCCAAGCTTTGTCATAGTAATGACAGTATTAGTAACCGGAATCAGATCTTCCATGGAAATGTCATATTCGTCAAAACCAATAGAACTTCTTCTTTCATCGCCGTATTTATCGGAGATTACCATAATCTCTTTGCGGATAACTCCCAGCAGTAATTTTTCGTCTGCCAAAATAGCTTTCAACTCCGCAATTTTTTCCATTAATTCCTGATATTCTGCCTCAAGTTTTTCTCTTTCCAGTCCGGTAAGAGCCCGAAGCCTCATATCTACAATTGCCTGTGCCTGAACATCAGTAAGACCAAAACGTTCCGTTAATTTTTCTTTTGCTTCCTGAGTAGTACGGCTTCCGCGGATAATTGAAATTACTTCATCAATATTATCCAGAGCAATCAGCAGACCCTGTAAAATATGAGCCCGCTCTTCTGCTTTGTTCAATTCGTATTTTGTACGTCTTGTTACAACATCTTCCTGATGCTTCAGATAATGCTTCAGCATCTCATGAAGATTTAATACTTTCGGTTCGTTATTTACAAGCGCCAGCATAATAACTCCAAAAGTATCCTGCAGCTGTGTATGTTTATACAGCTGATTTAAAATAACATTTGGATTTACGTCACGCCGCAGCTCGATGCACACACGCATTCCCTGACGGTCTGACTCATCTCTTAAATCTGTAATACCATCAATACGTTTGTCTCTTACCAGCTCCGCAATTTTTTCTATTAACCGTGCCTTATTTACCATATACGGAAGTTCAGATACCACAATCCTGTTTTTACCATTCTGCATTGGTTCAATATCTGTAACTGCACGCACTCTGATTTTTCCACGGCCTGTCCGGTAAGCTTCCTCTATTCCTGAAGTACCAAGGATCATACCTCCCGTTGGAAAATCCGGCCCTTTCACAATCTGAAGAAGCTCATCAATATCTGTATCCCTGTCTTCTTCTACCTTATTATCAATAATTTTAACAACCGCACCAATCACTTCTCTTAGATTATGAGGCGGAATATTGGTCGCCATACCTACTGCAATACCGGTGGTGCCATTTACAAGCAGATTCGGATACCTTGAAGGAAGAACAACCGGTTCTTTTTCTGTCTCATCAAAGTTAGGCATAAAGTCAACAGTATTTTTATTAATATCAGCCAGCATTTCCATGGAAATTTTGCTGAGACGTGCTTCCGTATAACGCATAGCTGCCGCACCGTCACCATCCACAGATCCAAAGTTTCCGTGACCATCTACCAACGGATATCTTGTGGACCATTCCTGAGCCATGTTAACTAAAGCTCCATAAATAGAGCTGTCACCATGAGGGTGATATTTACCCATGGTATCACCAACAATACGGGCGCATTTTCTGTGGGGTTTATCCGGTCCGTTATTCAGTTCTATCATGGAATATAGAACACGGCGCTGCACCGGCTTTAAACCATCTCTTACATCCGGCAGAGCACGGGATGCAATAACACTCATGGCGTAATCTATATAAGATGTTTCCATGGTTTTTTTCAGATCGACGTCATGAATCTGATCAAATATCTTGTCGTCCATTTCATTACCTCCCGTTTACACATCCAGATTCTGTACATATTTTGCATTGGCTTCAATAAAATCTCTCCGGGGTTCAACTTTATCCCCCATCAAGGTTGTAAAAGTCAGATCAATTTCTGAAGAAGCTTCTTCATCCATTGTCACTCTGCGCAGAATTCTCTTTTCCGGATCCATAGTTGTTTCCCAGAGCTGTTCTGCATCCATCTCACCAAGACCTTTATAACGCTGTATTTTATTATTATTATCACGGCCGATTTCAACAAGAATACCATTTAGTTCCTCGTCACTGTATGCATACCAGACCTTTTTATTCTTTTCAATCTTATATAATGGCGGCTGTGCCAGATACACATATCCCTGTTTAATTAATTCCGGCATAAACCTGTATAAAAAGGTCAAAAGCAGCGTACTGATATGAGCTCCGTCTACATCGGCATCTGTCATAATAATAATTTTATGATATCTCAGTTTGGATATATCAAAATCTTCATGAATCCCTGTTCCAAATGCGGTAATCATGGCCTTAATTTCTGCATTGCCATAGATCTTATCCAGTCTTGCCTTCTCTACATTTAAAATTTTTCCTCTCAGCGGAAGAATCGCCTGAGTAGCACGGCTTCTGGCCGTTTTTGCAGAACCGCCGGCAGAATCACCCTCAACAATGTAAATTTCACAGTTTCTGGGGTCTTTATCAGAACAATCAGCAAGTTTACCAGGAAGAGATGTTCCTTCCAGAGCAGTTTTTCTTCTTGTAAGATCTCTTGCTTTTCTGGCTGCCTCCCTTGCCCTCTGAGCAAGCAGTGATTTTTCACAGATTAATTTTGCAATGGCAGGATTTTGTTCCAGAAAATATGTTAACTGTTCACTTACAATACTGTCCACTGCTCCTCTAGCTTCGCTGTTTCCAAGTTTCTGTTTTGTCTGTCCTTCAAACTGCGGCTCTTCAAGCTTAACACTAATAATCGCTGTGAGTCCCTCACGGATATCGTCACCGGAAAGACTTGCCTCATTTTCTTTGATAATTTTATTATTCTTTGCATAAGCATTAAATGTCTTTGTAAGGGCATTTCTAAAACCTGCCAGGTGAGTTCCTCCTTCAGGAGTCGTAATATTATTTACGAAACTGAATGTAGATTCATTATAAGAATCATTATGCTGAAGCGCTACTTCTACCTGCACATTATCTTTACTTCCTTCGCAGTAAATTACTTCCGGATATAATACTTCTCTGCTTTTATTCAGATACTCTACAAATTCTTTAATTCCACCTTCATAGTGAAACGTCTCACTGAGTTTCGGATCTTCTCTGTCATCTATCAGTGTAATCCGTAATCCCTTTGTGAGGAATGCCATTTCCCTGAGACGCTGGCGAAGCACCTGATAATCATAAATAGTTTCCTCAAAAATACTCCCATCCGGAGAAAATGTAACTTTCGATCCTGTCTGTCCTTCCGGACATTCTCCTACGACCTTTAATTCATACATGGTCTTTCCGCGTTCATATCTCTGCTGATAAATTTTTCCGTCTCTGTAAACCTGAACCTCCAGCCAATTGGAAAGGGCATTTACAACAGATGCCCCCACTCCGTGGAGACCTCCGGATACTTTGTATCCTCCTCCGCCAAATTTTCCTCCGGCGTGAAGTACTGTAAATACAACTTCTACTGCTGGTTTTCCCGCTTTATGATTAATATCAACAGGTATTCCTCTTCCGTTGTCTGTTACTGTTATAGAATTATCTTTATTAATTACAATTTCAATCTCTGAACAATATCCGGCCAGCGCTTCATCTACTGCATTATCCACAATTTCATAAACCAGATGATGCAGACCTCTGGATGAAGTGCTTCCAATGTACATACCCGGACGTTTCCGAACTGCTTCCAGTCCTTCCAGTATTTGAATTTGATCTCCTCCGTACTCAGTGCTCATAATACCCTCCTATTCACGGATTATTTTTATATATCACTTTTTACTGTTACAATTCCTTCTTTAACCTGAAAGACTTTATTGATTTCAAATCTGTTCTTTACAAATTCATCCAGACCTGTACATGTTATAATAGTCTGTATACTATGAATTCCATTTAAAAGATAATTTTGACGGCTGCTGTCTAGCTCCGACAAAACATCATCCAACAGTAATACAGGCGTATCGTGAATTGTTTTTTTTACTAACTCTATTTCTGATAACTTCAAAGACAATGCACAAGTCCTCTGCTGACCCTGGGAACCATATTTTCTAATGTCCGTCCCGTTAATCTGAAATAAAAGATCATCTCTGTGGGGACCTACAGAAGTTGAACACAGTTTCATATCCCGCACACAGGCAGCATCCAGTGCATCTTTAAATGTACTCTCATCCGTATCCGGTTCATAAGTTAATATCAGTTCCTCTTTATTACCAGTTATTTCTTTGTGAATTTCATAAATAATTTCATTGAGTTCCTCAGAAAACAGCTTTCTTCTGCTGATAATTTTTTCTCCATACTGAATCAGCTGTTCATTCCATACAGGCAGAGTACTCTTTAAATCCGGCCGAAATGATATCTCTTTCAAAAGCCTGTTTCTCTGCATTAGAACTTTATTATATTTTGTAAGGTTGTATAAATAAATCTTGTCCAGCTGACAAAGCTCAAAATCCAGAAATCTTCTTCTTTCAGAGGGTCCGTTTTTTATAATACTCAAATCTTCCGGAGAAAAAAATACAATATTCAAAATACCAAATAGCTCACTGGCTTTTTTTATGGGAATCTTATTAATGGCAATTCCTTTGGAACGGTTTTTTTTAAGATGAAGATCCAGCTGATATTCAATTCCCTTTTTTTCTACAACGGTCTGAATATGCGCCTCATCCTCTTCAAAACGTATCATCTCTTTATCTTTACTGCCCTTGTGGGATTTTGTGGTTCCGCTGACATATAAAGATTCCAGGATGTTAGTTTTGCCCTGAGCATTATCTCCAAACAAAATATTGGTACCGGTGTCGAAATTTAGATCTAGATGTTCGTAATTTCGGAAATTATTTAATGATACAGATTTAATTATCATTATCCAATCTGCACACTTTCACCATTGTAGGTAATAATATCACCGCTCTTTATTTTTTTCCCCCGCTGCATTTGTGTAACTCCATTTACTTTTACAAGTCCATCCTGGATTACAATCTTCGCATCTACACCGGATCCAACCATTCCTGCCAGTTTCATAGCCTGGCCAAGCTTTATGTATTCATCTCTGATATGAATTATTTCCATTTTTTTCCTCTTTAAACACTTTAATTAGCTGACGCGTTAAAATTGACCGGAAGAATCAGATAAATAAATGATTCTTCTTCATCCTTGATATAACATGGCGCTTTTGGATTCACCATGTATAATGTAACCTCTTCTTCGTCAATAACACGAAGGGCATCTATAAAAAATTTGGGATTAAACCCTATTAAAATATCTTTTCCTTCTTTTTCAATATCAATTTCTTCATTCATAGAACCAATAAAAGAATTAATTTTCAATTCAATCATATCATCTGTGACATTAATGATAATTGGCTTTTTGTCCCCTTCTTTGACAAGAAGAGTTGCTCTGTCAATACAGCTTAATAAAATCTTTTTATTGATCTTGATTTTTGTTTCATAATCTGAAGAGAGCATCTGATCAATTTTAAAATACTCTCCCTCAATTAATCTGGATAAAACAATTGTCTGGTCAAACTCAAAGAGAATATGATTACTGGTAATATAAATATTTACCATCTCCTCTGCTTCCCCCGGCAGAATCTTGCTGATTTCCTGAAGAGTTTTTCCTGGAACAATAACTTTCTTATAATCGTAACTATCCTTTAATTCTATATTTCTGATAGAAATACGATGTCCGTCCAAGGATACAACTTTTAACTTATTTTCATTAATTTCAAACAATTCTCCTGTCATAAGTTTATTATTGTCATTATCCGCAATAGAAAATATTGTCTGCTTGATAACTTCTTTTAACGTGAACTGTGAAATTGATACTTTTTCTGTTCTTTCAATAAATGGAAGATAAGAAAAATCTTCACCGGATTTACCAACAATATTAAATTTGGCTTTTTCACAGGTAATGGTTGTTTTAAATGTTGAATCGGTTTGGATAACGACGTCATTATCCGGGAGTTTTCTTACGATTTCAGAAAATATTTTTGCATCCAAAGCAATAATGCCTCTTTCCACAATATTGCCTTCTATTTTTGTTTCTATGCCAAGTTCCATATCATTAGCTGTCAGTTTTATCTCATCTGTAGATGCATCAATGAGAATACATTCCAAAATAGCCATTGTAGTTCTAGATGGAACAGCTTTTGATACAATATTGACACCTTTTAAAAGATTAGATTTTGAACAAATTAATTTCATAATGTAAGTAAACTCCTTTCAGGATAGAATTTTTTCTTTACCGGTTAATCAAAGCGTAAGCTTTATCCTTGTATATATTATTGATTTTAAAAGTAGTCTTAATATAGGCTGTTTATAAGTTAATAACTCTGTAAGCCCGCCATTTACAATGCTTTAAGTTAAAAAGTTATTCAAAATATACTGTTAATTTGATGAGGACAGGCTTTGGATAAATTGTGGATATTATTTTATGTTAATGGAAATTAAAAAGGTTAAATATTTTATGTAAAGTTAATTTTGAGTGAAATATTAATTTATTAACATTAATGCACAACGTTTAAACAGTAAAATAACATAATATCCACAAAAGTTATCCACAGATGTTGATAACTTTAATTAGGATTAATTTTTTTCTTGATAGTATCTACAATATTTTTCAGAGTTTCATTGGTGTTGTATTCGTCGGTAATTTTTTTTATACCATGAATTATTGTTGAATGATCCCGTCCTCCAAGAAGCTGACCGATAGAGTCTAAAGGCTGATTTGTAAGATTTTTGCACAAATACATGGCAATTTGTCTTGGTTTTGCAATATCATTGCTCCTGGTCTTGGACATAATCTGGTCTACTGTAATATTAAAGTGTTCTGAAACGACCTCTACAATCAGCTGAGGGGTGATTTCATGAGGCTTGTCCGGTGAAATAATATTCTGAAGTTCTTTTATTGCGATCTCCATTGTAATATCTGTCCGTTCTAGATTTGAGAAAGCAATTAATTTATTTAGAGCTCCTTCTAGTTCACGGATATTGGATTTGATATTTACTGCAATATAATGAAGGATGTCGTCGTCTATATCAAATTCATCCATTTCAACTTTTTTCCGGAGAATTGCCATTCTGGTCTCATAATCAGGAGAGCCGATATCTGCCTGCAGACCCCATTCAAATCTGGAACGTATTCTTTCTTCTAGAGTTTCCATTTCTTTTGGGGGCTTATCGCTGGATATGATAATCTGTTTTTTTGCAATATGTAATTTGTTAAATGTATGGAAAAATTCTTCCTGTGTACTTTCTTTACCAATTATAAATTGTATGTCGTCGATTAATAATACATCTATATTTCGGTATTTGTCCCTGAATTTTGTAATAGCAGTGTTATTTCCGTTACGAATAGATTCAATCAGTTCATTTGTAAAAGTTTCGGATGAAACATATAGAACTTTCAATTCAGGATTTTCATTCTGAATAAAGTGAGCAATGGAATGCATCAGATGTGTCTTTCCAAGTCCAACTCCTCCATATAAAAATAGAGGATTATAAACATCTCCTGGTGATTCTGCCACCGCAAGAGAAGCTGAATGTGCAAAACGATTGTTATTACCCACAACAAATGTTTCAAAAGTATAGTTTGGATTTAAATTAGATTTTTCTGCTGAATCTGCAGCAGCAGTTTTTTTGGGTTTAACAGGACGTATTGCTTTGGCCTGTTCTGGAAGTACCAGTTCAATTTCATACTCAGTTCCTGTTATTTCTGCAATTGCTACTTTAATAGGAAGATAATATTTTTTTGTAATATATGATAATCCCATTTGTTCTGTGGGAACGAGAATATATATTTTCTTATCCTGAATCGCATAGATTTCAAGTGGTTTAATCCATGTATTAAAAGAAATATCAGTTAATTCATATTCATCCTTAACAGTTTGTAAAATATCTTTCCATTTTTGTTCTACTAGTTCCATATTTGTCTCCATGAGTATAAAATAGTAAAAGACGCTAATCTCCTAAAGTTTATAATAACTCAAAAACGGCTTATTTGCAATTTAAAGTTTCATGGACGTGCAGGGGATTCAGCAGGAGCATAAATTGGCTTAAATTGGATTTTATGACATTTAATTTATGAGTATCTATTCATAGGAGTAACTAAAAAAGATTTTTAAGAAATATGAAAAAATCGTCTAATACAATATATAGTTTCTTTTTTTATCTTCCTTATATATATAGTAGTACAAGGTGTCTGAATTTCTAAAAAGCCAAAAAAGTATTGAATTTGCTTGACTTGAGAGGTTTTTTTGTTATAATTGAAATGATGTTTTTTCATTATAGAGGAGGTGGATACAGATGAAGATGACATATCAACCGAAAAAAAGACAGAGATCTAAAGTTCATGGTTTCAGAGCAAGAATGAGCTCAGCAGGCGGAAGAAAAGTATTGGCTGCAAGAAGATTAAAAGGAAGAAAAAGATTATCAGCTTAGGCCACAGAAATTGTGGTCTTTTCTTCTATTATCATTGAAATTTTATTCAGAGGATCAATTGGGATGCATTTTTCAGAATCTTTAAAAAAGAACCGGGATTTCCAGAAAGTATATCGCACTGGTAAATCATATGCAAACAGACTTCTGGTTATGTATGTTTTGAAAAATGGATTGAAAAAGAACAGATTTGGAATTTCGGTAAGTAAAAAAGTTGGTAATAGTGTGGTGAGACACCATGTTACCAGATTATTAAGAGAAAGCTACAGACTACACGAAGAAATGTTCAATAGTGGTTTGGATATTGTAGTCATCGCAAGGGCAGGAGCGAAAGAAGCAACATACCACGAAATTGAAAAAGCATTGCTCCACTTGGGAAATCTTCATAAAATCACTAGTACTACTAAATATGAATTCGAAAAGAAGATGGAATAATTGAAAAAGGCATTAATTTTTATTATTAAATTATATAGAAAATATATCTCTCCCATGAAACGGACAAAATGTCCGTATTATCCGACCTGTTCCTGTTATGGTTTGGAAGCAGTTTCGAAATATGGTCCATGGAAGGGCGGGCTTTTAGCTGCCTGGAGAGTGATTCGATGCAATCCTTTTTCGAAAGGTGGATATGATCCGGTTCCATAAGTAGGAGGTATATCACGTTGGCCGCTTTTATTTTAAGTCAGAATGCAGGCAAAATTTTAGGACCAATTGCAAAATTACTTGGTTTTATTATGAATGGCATCTATATCTTACTGGATAAAATCAATATTCAGAATGTTGCTATAACCATTATAATTTTTACAGTTGTAATTTACCTTTGTTTGCTTCCGCTGACTATAAAACAGCAGAAGTTCTCAAAGATGTCGCAGATTATGAACCCTGAGCTTCAGGCGATTCAGAAAAAATATAAAAACAAAAGAGATAATGAATCTGTAATGCGGATGAATGAAGAAACCCGTGAAGTATATAAAAAATATGGCGTTTCTCCTTCCGGAAGCTGTGTACAGATGGTTATTCAGCTTTTGATTTTATTCCCGCTTTACCGGGTTATCTACAATGTACCTGGTTATATTAGTACTATTAAAGATACATTTACTGAATCTGTCAGTGGTATTATGAATACTCCAGGTTTTGCAGATACTATGCAGAAGTTTTATGAAACTGTTCGTGAAGGAAATTATGTCATGAAACAGATTTCTGTAAACTTTACAGGTGGACATGATACAGTTGCTAACTCCATTATTGATGTTATGTATCGTTGTACAAGCACAAACTGGGAGACTTTAAAACATACTTTCAGCAGCATCGGGGATACTCTGGGTGCTACTCAGGCAAACATTGAACACGTTAACAATTTCCTTGGAATAAACATTGTTTATTCACCAAAAAATATAATTTCAACATCATTTCATGATGGAAATTATGTTTTAATTGCTCTGGCAATTGTAATTCCACTGTTGTCACTGGCTTCTCAGTTTTTAAATATCCGCTTGATGCCTCAGATGTCAGCATCCGCTCAGGGAAATGGAATGGCAAGTCAGATGAAGATTATGAATTATCTGATGCCTATTTATTCTTTTGTACTGGTATTTTTCCTCCCTGTTGGTGTAGGTATTTACTGGATCACCAGTTCTGTTGTAAGATGTGTACAGCAGTTTATTATTAATAAGCATCTTGACCGGATTGATCTGGATGCGATGATTAAGAAAAATCAGGAAAAAGCAAAAGAGAAGGATAAGAAACGTATTGAGAAAAAAGGTGTTCAGGGTAATAAAATTACAGATGCCGCAAAAATCAGTACAAGAAATATTAATTCAAATTCAGAACCTCGCAAGAATACAATGGCATCCAAAGCTGCATCTGTAAATAAAGCAGAAACAAAAGATACTTCAAATAAAAAGTACAAAGAAGGCAGTCTTGCATCCAAAGCAAATCTTGTTAGAGAATTTAATGAAAAGAATACAAGAAAATAGGAGGTTTTGTGATGGACTTCATCGAGGTAACTGCTAAAACAGTTGATGACGCAATTACAGAAGCGCTGGTTACTCTGGGTACTACCAGTGATCAGATAGAATATGAAGTAATAGAAAAAGGAAGCAGCGGATTTCTTGGATTTAACAGCAAACCTGCTAAAATTAAGGTTCGCAGAAAATTCACTGTAAAAGACAATGTAAAAACATTTCTTCAAAATGTATTTGAAGCGATGGATATGAAGGTAGAAATCATTATCACAGATTCAGAAGAAGAAAATGTTTTAAATGTTGAGTTAAAAGGGGATGATATGGGAGTTTTAATTGGAAAAAGAGGACAAACTCTGGATTCCCTGCAGTATTTAACAAACCTTTCTATTAACAGACATTCAGATAATTATGTTAAAGTAAAACTGGATACGGAGAATTACCGCAAGAGAAGAAAAGATACACTTGAAAATCTTGCAAAGAATATTGCTTATAAAGTAAAAAGAACAAAGAGAACAGTTGCTCTTGAGCCAATGAATCCTTTTGAAAGAAGAGTGATCCACTCAGCGCTTCAGAATGATCGTTATGTGGCAACACACAGTGAGGGTGAGGAACCTTTCAGACATGTGGTTGTTACATTGAAAAAATAGTTTTTCAGGTTTACATGTATTAGCTTTTTCAGGTATGGCTTATGATAGCTGTACTTGAAAAAGCTTTTGTATTTGTAAAAAAGTATGAGGGAATATTTATGAAGACAGATACGATAGCGGCAATTGCCACAGCTATGTCCAATTCAGGAATTGGCATTGTAAGAATCAGCGGTGATGAGGCATTGCAGGTTGCTGATCGAATTTTTGAACCAAGAAAAGGAAATAAGAAGGTATCTGATATGGATACTCATACCATTCATTATGGTTTTGTAAAGGATGGTGATGAGGTGATAGATGAGGTAATGCTTTTAATTATGAAAGCTCCTAACAGCTATACCAGGGAGGATACTGTAGAAATAGATTGTCACGGCGGTGTTCTGGTAATGAAGAAATTACTGGAGACGGTTTTAAAATATGGAGCAAGACCGGCAGAACCAGGAGAATTTACAAAGAGAGCTTTTTTAAATGGCAGGATTGATCTTTCACAGGCAGAATCTGTAATAGATGTTATAAATGCAAAGAATGATTTTGCACTGAAAAGTTCTGTCAGTCAGCTGCAGGGTGCAGTTTTGAATAAAATAAAAGATCTTCGGGGAATTGTTATTCATCAAATTGCATTTATTGAATCTGCATTGGATGATCCAGAACACATTGACATTGCTGGTTATCCTGAAGAATTAAAAGAAATTGTGGATAATCTGCTGGCAGATGTAAATGCTTTGTTGAAATCTTCAGATAATGGAAAAGTTTTAAAAGAAGGCATTAATACCGTTATAGTAGGAAAACCCAATGCAGGAAAATCATCACTGTTAAATCTGCTGGCAGGTCAGGAGCGGGCGATTGTTACCGATATTGCAGGAACTACCAGAGATATTCTGGAAGAACAGATACAGCTGAATGGAATTAGTCTCAATATGATAGATACGGCCGGCATCAGAGATACAGACGATATTGTGGAAAAAATAGGAGTCGCAAAATCAAAAGAATATCTGGAAATGGCGGATCTGGTTATTTATGTGGCAGATTCTTCAACCAGTCTGGATGAAAATGATGAGCAGATTATAGAAGCCATTAAAAACAAGAAAGCCATTGTTCTGTTAAATAAGTCTGATCTTACAATGGTAACAGAAAGCAGTGTGCTGGAAGAAAAATTGGATAAGAAAGTAATTGTTATTTCAGCAAAAGAGAATACAGGTATCAGGGAGCTTGAAAATACAATTAAAGATATGTTTCTTCAGGGCGAGGTATCTTTTAATGACGAAGTATACATTACAAATATACGTCATAAAAATGCATTGCTGGAAACGAAAAATAGTCTTGAAATGGTATTAAATAGTATTGAAAACTGTATGCCGGAAGATTTTTATTCTATAGATTTAATGAATGCCTATGAGGAGCTGGGATCTATTATCGGTGAATCGGTTGGAGAAGATCTTGTGAATGAAATTTTCAGCAAATTCTGTATGGGTAAATAGAAAGGAATGTGAAATACGATATGCCGACTGTAGTGGAATCATATGATGTAGTAGTAGTTGGTGCAGGTCACGCCGGATGTGAAGCTGCATTGGCATGTGCCAGACTTGGACTGGAAACAATTATATTTACAGTAAGTATTGAAAGTATTGCAATGATGCCATGCAACCCTAATATCGGAGGCAGTTCAAAAGGGCATCTGGTAAGAGAAATTGATGCTCTGGGAGGACAGATGGGTATCAACATTGATAAGACTTTTATTCAGTCAAAGATGCTGAATAAGTCCAAAGGACCGGCGGTTCATTCTCTTCGTGCTCAGGCTGATAAAGCAGCTTACAGTATGGAAATGAGAAAAACTCTGGAAAAAACAGACCATTTAACGATTCGTCAGGCAGAAGTTTCTGAACTGATTGTAGAAAATAAAGTAATTAGGGGTGTGAAAACACATTCAGGAGCTGTATATAATAGCAAAGCAGTTGTACTCTGCACGGGAACTTATTTAAGGGCAAGATGTCTATATGGTGATGTTGTAAATCATACAGGGCCCAATGGACTCCAGGCGGCGAATGATCTGACAGATTCTTTAAAGGAAAATGGAATTGAGATGTTTCGTTTTAAAACAGGAACACCGGCCCGCATGGATAAGAGAACCATAGATTTTTCTAAAATGTCAGAACAGCTGGGTGATGAAAAAATTGTTCCATTTTCTTTTACTACAAATCCGAAGGATATTCAGATTGATCAGATAAGCTGCTGGCTTACATATACAAATCCAGAAACTCATAAAATTATAAAAGAAAATCTTGAACGTTCTCCTCTATTTTCCGGAATGATAGAGGGTACAGGACCACGATACTGCCCTTCTATTGAGGATAAAGTTGTTAAATTTGCGGATAAAGACCGCCATCAGGTGTTTATAGAACCGGAAGGTGCAGATACAAACGAAATGTATGTAGGGGGCATGTCCAGCTCGCTTCCTGAGGATGTTCAATACGCTATGTACAGAACCGTTCCCGGACTTGAGAATGCAAAAATTGTGAGAAATGCTTATGCCATTGAGTATGATTGCATTAATCCAAGACAGTTATATCCGACGCTTGAGTTTAAGGAGATAAAAGGCCTTTTCAGCGGCGGACAATTTAATGGAAGTTCCGGATACGAAGAGGCTGCCGGCCAGGGGCTTGTAGCCGGTATTAATGCAGCTATGATGATAAAAGGACAGGATCCTTTGATTCTTGATCGTTCTGAATCTTATATAGGTGTCTTGATTGATGATTTGGTAACAAAAGAAAATAAAGAGCCTTACCGCATGATGACATCCCGAGCTGAATACCGTCTTTTGCTCCGTCAGGATAATGCTGATCTTCGTTTAAGTAAAAAAGGATATCAGGTAGGACTTATTTCCAGAGATCGTTACGATTATGTGGTTAAAAAGGAAGATTTAATACAAAAAGAAATTGAACGTGTAGAGCAGGTACATATTGGAGCAAATCCGACAGTTCAAAAATTAATGGAAGAATGCGGCAGTCAGCCATTGAATACAGGTACCCGTCTTACAGAGCTGATCCGCCGTCCGGAATTAAATTATGAATTATTGGCTCCTATTGATCCGGAACGTCCTCTGTTGACTGAAGATGTAAAAGAGCAGGTAAATATCAATATTAAATATGATGGCTATATTAAACGGCAGATAAAACAGGTAAGTCAGTTCCAAAAACTGGAAAATAAAAAGCTGCCTGAGCATTTTGACTATAAACAGGTAAGCGGACTGAGAATGGAAGCACAGCAGAAGCTGAATTTATATCAGCCTGTTTCCATTGGACAGGCTTCTAGAATTTCAGGTGTTTCTCCAGCAGATATTTCTGTATTGCTTGTATATCTAGAACAAATGTATTATCGTCAGAAACATGAGAAAGAGATAAAGGGATAGAAAATGGCAGAATATGATTTAAGTCTTTTTAAAGCCGGGTTAAATGAGCTGAATATTACATTAACGGATGAGCAGATACAGCAATTTTTGAAATATTATGATTTGCTTGTTGAATGGAATAAGGTTATGAATCTTACCGGTATTACTGAATTTGAGGAAGTAATTCAAAAACATTTTCTGGATAGTCTTTGTTTGGTGAAGGCTGTAGAGATTACAAAGAATTTGACATTACTGGACCTTGGGACGGGAGCGGGATTTCCAGGGATTCCTTTAAAAATTGCATTCCCGGAACTTGAAATTGTTCTGCTGGATTCTTTAAATAAAAGAATAAGGTTTTTGAACGAAGTAATTGCATCTCTTGATCTAAAAGGAATTACTGCTATACATGGAAGAGCAGAAGAGCTTGCCCGAAAGAAAGATTATAGAGAACAATTTGATCTATGTGTTTCCAGAGCAGTAGCAAACCTGTCTTCTTTGTCAGAATACTGTATCCCCTTTGTAAAAAAGAATGGGATTTTCGTGTCTTATAAGTCTGCAGATGCAGATGAAGAAATTACTGCTGCTAAACATGCTGTATTTTTGCTGGGTGGAAAAATCAGTCATGTGGAAAAATATCAGATTCCGGAATCTGACATGGGACGTTCACTGGTATGTATTAAGAAAGAAAAGAATACAGGGAGGGCGTATCCAAGAAAACCGGGAACTCCTGCTAAAATACCTTTGAAATAAAAAAGAATCCTGTCACGGCAGGATTCTTTTTTTAGTTTGCGCGCCATGGGCGCGCTCTAACAGGTAAAAGTCCTGAACACGCCTAGGCAACGAGGAAGTGTATAGCTGAACAGCAAGGGTGTCCATCGAGAGATGGAATCTGAAGGAAGCTGTAGGCAAACTCTTGGTCCGACGGACAGAAATCACATATAAGGCTCGGAAGTACGGATAAGTCTGCTAAAAAAGATGAAGTCCAAAAGTTGCTGGAAGTACGAGTAGATGTGGCGGATAGATGAGAGGAAAGAGCGTGCACCTTAAGCGTGGAGGTCTCACAGAGGTACCATTAGCCTAGTAACAACGAACCGTGAGAAGTCAGCCGAGCCCATAGTAGTGAGGAAGTTTCTGTAATGGAAATGGAGCAAAGGGGCGAACAATCAATAAGTTCAAGTAGAGTCTCGATTGCAGAAAAGACAACATCTGCCGTATCCAATAGGGTAAAGGGTGGTCGATTTAAGCGAGACAGAAAGGAAAGAACGCATGGACACAAGTAGTCTAATGGAGCAGATATTAAGTAAAGATAATCTCAATACAGCATATCTGCAAGTCGTACGAAACAAAGGTGCAGAGGGAGTGGACGGAATGACGTACACAGAACTCAAAGAACATCTTGAAAAGAACGGCGAAATCATCAGGGAACAGTTGAGGACAAGAAAATATAAACCTCAACCAGTACGCAGAGTGGAGATACCAAAGCCAGATGGTGGTGTCAGAAACCTGGGAGTACCGACAGTGACAGACCGATTTATACAACAAGCCACAGCACAGGTATTAACCCCAATCTATGAGGAACAGTTCCATGACCATAGTTATGGATTCAGACCAAATCGATGTGCACAGCAGGCAGTCATCAAAGCACTTGAAATGATGAATGACGGCTATGACTGGATTGTTGATATCGACCTTGAAAAGTTCTTTGACACAGTAAATCATGATAAGTTAATGACACTTATCGGCAGAACAATTAAAGACGGAGATGTAATCTCAATCATACGAAAGTTCCTGGTAAGTGGAATCATGGTAGATGATGAATACAAGGATTCAGTGATAGGAACACCACAAGGAGGAAATCTGTCGCCACTCCTTGCAAATGTCATGCTGAATGAACTGGATAAGGAGATGGAGCAGAGAGGACTGAACTTTGTCAGATATGCAGACGACAGTATTATTATGGTCGGAAGTGAAATGTCGGCAAGGCGAGTGATGCGAAATCTGGCGAAGTTTATTGAAGAGAAACTAGGTCTCAAAGTAAATATGACAAAGAGTAAAGTTGACAGACCAAGGGGTCTTAAATACCTCGGTTTTGGATTTTACTTTGATAGTAGGGCACGTCAGTTCAAGGCGAAACCGCATGCAAGATCTGTAGTGAAGTTCAAGGCAAAAATGAGACAACTTACCTGTCGAAGCTGGGGAATAAGCAACTCATACAAGGTGAAGAAACTCAATGAACTAATCAGAGGGTGGATAAACTACTTCAAGATAGGCAGCATGAAAACACTCTGCAAGGAAATGGATTCGCAAATCCGCTATCGGTTACGCATGTGTATCTGGAAGCATTGGAAAACTCCACAAAACAGAGCAAAGAACTTAATGAAACTTGATGTACCAAGATGGGCGGCATTTAAAATAGCCTATTGTGGAGACAGATATGCAAGGCTTGCTCATAATGGATGGGTACAAAAGGCAATAAGTAATAAGAGACTAACCTCATTTGGATTAGTCTCAATGTTAGATTACTACACCGATAGGTGTGTTACTTGTTAAGTTGATTGAACCGCCGTGTACCGAACGGTACGCACGGTGGTGTGAGAGGTCGGAAATTTCTTATTTAGAGAAATTTCCTCCTACTCGATCATTTAAGAATTTATAATAATACGAATCAATTCTACAAATTTTTCTGGTGTCTCTAACTGTGGAAGATATTTTGCACTGGAAATATAAGCTGATTCAATGGCAGAATTATATGAAATATATTCATCAATAATATCGCTCATATATTCGTGTTCTTTACCTCCAATCAGGCAGATACTGTTATTAATCTTTTTCAAAGCAGGTACAATATTAATATTTGTATAATGACTGTTAATGCTTGCAAGTAAATATTTCCCCTGGCCATTATGGATATGTGCCGAATGGTAATAACTGTTTACAGTTTGGTTTGAAATGAGATAATCTTTAAAATAGCACTCGTTCATTAGCATATCAAGTACAGCATTTTTGGACATTACTATATTATAAATAAAAGTTCCTAATATTGGCAGTTCAATTAATGATTTAATTATTCCGCTATGCTTGCTTGGTGATTTGGCAAGATCATACAAATCTGAAGGACTGATGCCTATTAGTTTATTAAAATATCTTGAATCAATCTGACATGCCATTATAACAAAGGAAAGAGAAGATCCTGTAGCTGCCACGTCTGTTTTTTCACCAATAATATCTCTGATAAAATCACTTACCAGTTGAACATACATATAATTTGTATATGTAAGATTAGGTTTGTCTGAGCGTCCGCATCCAAGTAAGTCAATTGCGTAGACTGTATTTGTACGGGCCAGATGATGTATGATTTTGTTCCATTCATAACTAGAAGAAGAGGGAAGCATATCGTGGATTAATAATATTGGTGATCCTTTTCCTTTTTTTATATAATAGATATTACCGTATCTCCAGCTAAAAAATTTACCGTTTCCTAACGGCAAATGATCTTTCATATTGGCTAAAAAATTAATTAGTTTATTAATAAGAAAAATTAGTATAGTACTGATAATTAATAGTAAGGAAAAATTTTTAATTTTCTTTTTCATAAAAAAACCCCTTTCACTTATATATTATAGTCGAACTTATATTGATATACAAATAAATTTTTTATGATTCTATATTCAATATTAGTATATAGAGTAATATTTTGGAACCAAATAAGAACATGTGTTCTTTACTTTGCTATGGAAAAATCTTTTGAGTTTTTTTATAACAGCATTATGTATTTTGTAATATAGAAACTTTATTTATATTAGAACTTTTTTATTACTAATGTTTCACGTGAAACATTTTTGGGTAGATAGGATTAAAAAGGTTTTATTTTATAATCATACTAATCTGTTTATTAGATTAAATACATATTAAAAGTTATAAAAAAAATAAGATAATAAAAAATTAATTTTAAAATAATAAGTTTATTATTAACTATATTAAATATGACAATAGGTAAATCTATCAAAAAAAATGTTTCACGTGAAACATTTTTGGGTAGATTGAAAAATTACTTAGTGATATAATAAAGGAAGTGATTAAGAAAGGAAATATAATATGGGAAGAATTATTGCAGTTGCAAATCAAAAAGGTGGTGTTGGAAAAACTACTACAGCTATTAATTTGTCAGCCTGCCTGGCCGAGGCCGGAAAAAAGGTATTAACCATTGATATGGATCCACAGGGAAATACTACTAGTGGTCTTGGTCTGGATAAAAATGAATTGAATAATACTGTATATGAATTAATGTTGGGAGAGTGTACAGTAAATGAAAGTATTACAAAGTCTGAAATAGAAAATTTGTATATAATTGCTTCAAATGTAAATTTAGCTGGAGCTGAAATAGAACTATTAGATATAAATGAGAAGGAATATATATTAAAAAATGAAATTGATTATGTGCAGGATGATTATGATTATATAATTATAGATTGCCCTCCCTCATTAAGTATGCTGACAGTAAATGCTATGACAACTGCAAATACAGTATTGGTGCCAATTCAATGTGAATACTATGCCCTGGAAGGATTAAGCCAGCTGATGCATACCATTGATCTTGTGCAGCAAAGATTAAATCCAGATCTTAATATGGAAGGTGTCGTATTTACTATGTATGATGCCAGAACAAATCTTTCTTTACAAGTAGTAGAAAATGTAAAAAACAATTTAGATACTACTATATATAAAACAATTATTCCAAGAAATATAAGACTTGCAGAGGCCCCCAGTCATGGATTACCTATTAATCTTTATGATAGCAAATCAGCCGGAGCTGAAAGTTACAGAGGACTAGCACAGGAAGTAATTGCGAGAAAGGATTTTAAATAAATGGCTACAAGAAAAAGCGGACTTGGAAAAGGACTGGATTCTTTGATTTCAAATAAGGTAACTCCTAAATCTTCACCGGAAAATAATGAAAGTAATACAGAAAAAGAGCCTGATTTTATGGTGAAAATTTCGAAAGTAGAACCTAACAGAGAACAGCCGAGAAAAAAATTTGATGAAGATGCATTGCTAGAACTTGCAGAATCGTTAAAACAATATGGAGTACTTCAGCCCCTGCTTGTCCAGAGAAGAGAGGATTATTATGAAATTATTGCAGGTGAAAGACGTTGGAGAGCAGCAAAGTTAGCAGGTTTAAAAGAAGTACCTGTTATTATAAAGGATTTATCAGACCAGGAAATCATGGAAATTTCTCTCATAGAAAATATTCAGAGGGAAGATCTAAATCCAATTGAAGAAGCGCAGGCCTATAAAAGGCTGCTGACAGAGTTCAATTTAAAACAGGATGAAGTGGCAGAAAAAGTTTCAAAAAGCAGATCTGCTATTACAAATTCTATGAGACTTTTGAAATTATGTGATAGAGTACAGCAGATGATAATAGATGAACAGTTAACCATGGGGCACGTAAGACCACTGATTAGTATCGAGGATGCCGATGAACAGTATGCAATTGCACAGAAAATTTTTGATGAGCGATTAAATGTACGTGAAACGGAAAGACTGTTAAAGAAACTTCAAAGAGAAAAGGAAAATCCCGAAATAGTACAGCCAGACAATAATTTAAAATTTTTATACGAAAATCTTGAAGAACAGATGAAACAGATCTGGGGAACAAAAGTAAGTATACATCCTAAGAAAAATCATAAAGGAAAAATTGAAATAGAATATTATTCACAGGATGAATTGGATCGTTTATTGGATATGATGCAGGAAATTCACAGAAATTAGTAAACATACGTTCGAAGAAAGGAAATCTAAATGTTATTTGATTTACAGGAGCTAACAGGAATCAGTCTCGACATATTTGTAATCGCGCTTGCAGCGCTGGTGCTTATTTTAATTATTATCAATATTGCAAATGGTATAAAAATGAAAAGACTGAAAAAAAGTTATAAAACATTTATGGAAGGGAAAGACGGTGCTTCTTTAGAAGAATCATTAAATAAAACTTTTGAAAAAATGGAGGACCTCCTTATTTCAGATCAGGAAAATAAGAGAAATATCCAGATGGTTCTAGACCACCTAGATAACACTTATCAAAAAGTTGGTTTGGTAAAATATGATGCATTTAATGAAATGGGAGGAAAATTAAGTTTCTCACTGGCTTTATTAGATAGAAAAAATGATGGTTTTATTATAAACGCAATGCACAGCAGAGAAGGATGTTATACATATATTAAAGAGATTATCAGTGGAAATTCTGTAATTTTACTATCTGATGAAGAAAAAGAGGCACTTGAAATGGCTCTGAATCCTTCCGAAGAATAATCTTTTAAAATATATGTAAGATTGGCAGTTTACAAATAGAAGTAATTTATATATAATAAAATAGTTGCAAAGAAGAATAAAAGGAAAAATATATGGTGCACAGTTTTTTACGTTCCATTGGATTTCGAAATTTAAAAAAGAAATCCGATTTATACCAGATTCTAGAAGATGTTATTAATCATCCTGATACTCAGTCAGTGGAAAAGGATCAGAATGGTAACAGTTTTATTGAGTGTAAAAAAGAATTTGGAGAAGATTTTGGAATTGCAGTATGCGGTGATTTTATAGATAATCACGAGTTTCGTATGGAACATTACTATCCATATCTAATTGGAACCGGAATTACTACAGAAGAAGAAATTGAGATAGAGCGGCATGCGGAAAAAGAATCTTATGCAGGAATCTGTGATGAGATGAAGTTAGGTGTCACATTGATATTTTATGTTCAGAATATTGCCGAGGTATTGAAGGAACAGCAGATATTTGGTAAATATAAAAACGGAATTAATGCGACATTGGCGGGGCTGGCCTATACAGGACGAATATTACTGCCTGTAGAAAAAACGGAAGCTTCTAAGGAACAGAAAAAAAAATCCACAGAAAACAGAATACATCTGATTTCTAAAGCCCGGGAAGGAAACCAGGCAGCTATGGAGAATCTGACACTCCATGATATGGATATGTACACTTCTTTGTCCAGACGCATTATTAAAGAAGATATACTTAGCATTGTTGAAACAAGTTTTATGCCTTTTGGGATTGAAAGCGATCAGTACATGATTATTGGAGAAATCCTAGACTGCATGAAAAGTCAGAATCATAATACCGGTGAGGTCATTTGGATTATGACATTAAATTGTAATGACATGATATTTGATATATGTGTCAATGAAAAAGATCTGTTAGGAGAGCCGGAGGCTGGCCGCAGGTTTAAGGGAAGAGTATGGATGCAGGGATGTATCAACTATTCCTATTAAATAAAATTCTGAATCATACTAATAATTAAACAATTTATAAGCTGCACATTATTATATTTTCTTAATGTAAAAGGAAAAGTTCATAAGTAAATAATAGATATAGATTTAAAAATGCCCATATAGTTAAATGGATATAACAAGCCCCTCCTAAGAAAGTGTTGAAACATACACCCCGGAGGAAAAGGAAAAAGGTAACAAGTAAAATTAAATATAGATTTTCTAAATGTCGCTATAGCTCAGCTGGATAGAGCGACCGCCTCCTAAGCGGTAGGTCGGAGGTTCAAATCCTCTTAGCGACGCCAAAAACTCCGCCGAAAACGTTGATTTTTCAAGGTTTTCGGCGTTTTCTTTTTCCCAAGAAAAATCGAACACATAACAAACAGCGATTAGCAGGAAGCATTTTTGCTAATCGGAAGTGACCATGGTGAACTCGAACGATTGATTTTTGTCACCGATTAGCTTGCTAATGATTAGCAGAAAATTTTCGATTTTTGCTAATCAAACTGCCTCTCCTGCTAATTTGCCGAAAAATCATGCAAAAAACCTTGCTAATTGGATGGGCGAATGTTACCGAGTAAAAGGCATTTTTTTGAAGTTTATTCCGTCCTTTTGCTGGCATATTTGAGGGGGTACACCGCTTCTCGTATAATGATGCTGTAAGGAGGTGCATCGTATGAGAGAAAAAACATTTCATGTTTATGTGGATAGCCATGATAGAAGCCTTTTGCTTCAAAGTCTTGTAGAATTGAAAAATCTGTTGATCCAACAAGGCAGATATACGGACTGCGTGGATGAACTAATTTTCAAGGTAATCAATGCACCAGTTAAGAAGCTAAAAATCAGTTGAAAGCACTCCTAAAAGTTATATAATAAGAAGTGAATATTTATTTGGAGGTTCCTATCATATGGATGAAAGAGAAAAGATTATTCGATTATGGTTTGATATGTGGCTTAATCAACAAGATTTAGGAATTGATGATATCTTTACAGACGATCTCATCTATATTGAAAGCTGGGGGCCTAAATACGAAAATAGAGAACTGTTAAAGCACTGGTTCAATGAATGGAATACTCGTGGAAAAGTTCTTATATGGGATATTAAACAATTTTTCCATAAGGACAACCAAACCATTGTGGAATGGTATTTCAAAAATAAAATGAATACTGGAAATTTTGAAGAGTTTGATGGGATTTCTTTAGTTGTATGGACAAAAGACAACAAAATAAAAGAACTAAAAGAATTTGGATGTAATCTAAATAACTATAATCCATACGAAGAAAGCGATATTCCCCAATTTAGAGATGAGAAAGTGAATTGGTTTTGAGCCTTGCAAATATAAGTTAAACCTTAAAAATTAAATATTGTTTACATAGCCGATTGGTATAAAAGCCAGTCGGCTTTTTTGCGTTCTGGGGAACTTTACATAGCCGCCCTGACAAAGCGGCTAAATCTAAAAGAAAGGAGGACGCACCTATGTCAAATTGCAAAGTGATTGCTCTGACCAATCAAAAAGGTGGTGTGGGCAAAACAACCACAGCAGTCAACCTGGGTGTCAGTCTGGCAAAGCAGGGAAAAAAAGTCCTGCTGATTGATGCAGATGCACAGGCCAACTTAACCATGGCTCTGGGGTACAGCAGACCAGATGACATTCCCATAACCCTCTCCACGGTGATGCAAAGTATTATCGACGATAAAGCCTTTGATGTTTCACAAGGCATCCTGCATCACAATGAGGGCGTGGATCTGCTTCCGTCCAATATTGAGCTGTCTGGCTTTGAAGTCAGGCTGATCAATGCCATGAGCCGTGAGCGTGTTTTGAAAACCTATGTGAATGAGGTCAAAAGGAATTACGACTATGTACTGATTGACTGTATGCCCTCTCTTGGCATGATTACCATCAATGCTTTGGCGGCAGCTGACAGTGTGGTTATCCCAACACAGCCCCACTATCTTTCTGCGAAAGGTCTGGAGCTGTTGCTTCGCTCAGTTTCTATGGTCAAGCGGCAGATCAATCCTAAACTGCGGATAGACGGTATCCTGATGACAATGGTAATGCCCCGCACCAACATTTCAAAAGAAATAACCGCTTCGGTGAAAAGTGCATACGGGCAAAGGATCAAGGTTTTTGATACCGAAATCCCCCATTCTATTCGTGCAGTAGAAGCTACCGCAGAGGGAAAGAGCATTTTTGCTTATGACAAAAGCGGAAAGGTAGCCGCTGCCTATGAACAATTAGGAAAGGAGGTGGCAGAAATTGGCGAGAAGCAACGGACACAAAATCGAGCTGACCGCATACGATGACCTTTTCCAGACGGATGAAAGCCGTGCGGAAGCAAAACTGAGCAAGATACGGGACATTCCGATTGCGGAAATTGACGAGTTTCCAGATCATCCGTTCAAAGTTTTACTGGATGAGGATATGGAACAGCTTGTTGAGAGCATCAAGAGAAATGGAGTGATGACCCCGGCAACGGTTCGGCTGAAAGAGGATGGGCGGTATGAGCTTATCAGCGGCCACAGGCGCAAAAAGGCATGTGAGATTGCCGGGCTTGAAACTCTGAAATGCGAGGTGAAGGAGCTGACCCGTGACGAAGCCATTATTGTGATGGTGGAGTCCAATCTGCAAAGATCAACGATCTTACCAAGTGAGAAAGCCTTTGCTTATAAAATGCGTCTGGAAGCAATGAAGCGTCAGGCAGGCAGACCGACAAAAGATAATTATTCCCCAGTGGGAAATAATTTAGAGTTTGCCACTTCATCTGATGAACTTGCCGAAAAGGTTGGGGAAAGTAAAAATCAGATTTTCCGCTATATCCGCTTGACCGAGCTTGTTCCTGAAATTTTGCAGATGGTAGATGAACGGCAGATTGCTTTTCGCCCGGCGGTAGAAATCTCTTATCTGTCCGATGAACAGCAGTATTCCCTTCTGGAAGCCATGCAGTATAACGATGCGACCCCGTCACTTGCACAGGCTATCAAAATGAAAAAGTTCATGCAGGACGGGAAACTCACAGATGAGGTTATCCAGTCGATCATGCAGGAAGAAAAGCCAAACCAGAGGGAAAAACCTGCTTTCCGTGATGAACGGATCACCAAGCTCATTCCCAAGAGCGTTCCCAGAGGCAGGGAATCGGATTTTGTTGTCAAGGCGCTGGAATTTTACAACCGCTACCTGCAGCGAAACAAAGACCGGGAACGATAGCCACACATCGAGGGCGAGGTCTGTCCGTTGGTGTGGATAGCCATATTTTCGCTTTCCCCCTCTCCACACCTCACCCCCTAATTACTACCAAAACTATCCGAAAGAAAAAAATTGGCAGTCGTTATAGACTGCTTTTTTCGGTTAGTAAAGAAACTCACAAACAAAAAGTAGGAGGTAATGTATGAAATTCCCCAAATTATTCAAAAAGGCTGCGGCCCTTGTCATGGCTGCGGTCACAACCTTCTCTGTGCTGCCAGCGACAACAGCATTTGCTGCGGGAGATATTGGCACGATTTCCTTTGACTTCACTTATGACAGGAATGGAAATGCCATGCGCTATAACTCCAGTGCAGTGTTTGACGGTTATACCGCAGGCGGAACAGGCAGTTACAAGTACCGTATGTATGTAGACGGTGATAATGCATTCTGTATTCAGCCGGGTGTACCGCTGAAAACAGGCAATACCCTCAAGAAAAATTCTTCCCAGACATGGAATGCCCTTTCTTCCAGCCAGAAAAAAGCAGTAGGACTTGCCCTGCTCTATGGCTATCAGGGAAACCGCAGTCATCTTTCGGGAAGTGATGATGAGAAATGGCTTGCCACACAGACCCTTGTCTGGGAATTTGTGACGGGATGCCGTGAGTCCACAGGGGCTTACCAGCAGACAAGCCAGAAAGCGTACAGCCTGCACTTTGGTTCCAATTATCCAAACAGCGGTGCTGCCGAGGTGTATAACCAGATCGTTTCTCTGCTGTCCAAACACAATACCATTCCGAGTTTTATGTCGGGTGGTGCGGATGACATCACAAAGGAACTTTCCTATCAGGACGGGAAATACACCATGACACTGACGGATAACAATGGTGTCCTTGCTGACTATTCCTTTGCCACATCCGACAGTAAAGTGAGTGTGTCCAAATCCGGCAACAAGCTGACGATCACATCCGAAACAGCCTTTGACGGTTCTGTAAGGATCACTGCCACAAGAAGCAATGTGCCAACGGTCAGCAGCAGCGCAAAACTGATCGCCTATGGTGATCCCAGTTTGCAGGATGTTGTGACCGGTGTGGAAAATGCAGATGCAGTAAAGGCATATCTGAATGTGGAGACACCTACCGGTACAATCGCACTGAAAAAGACTTCTGAGGACGGCGTCGTTGCAGGGATTTCCTTTACGATCAAGGGCGAGAACTTCAACAAAACCGTTACCACAGACGAAAACGGTAATCTGACTGTGGAGGGATTGTTCCCCGGCACTTACACCATTACGGAACAGTCCATTGATAAGTATGAGCCGCAGGAAACCCAGACCATCACGCTGATCGGCGGCAAGACCACCACAGTCAACTTCAACAATACGCTGAAAAGAGGAAGCCTTGAGGTTGTAAAAACTTCTGAGGACAGTCTGGTTGAGGGCGTGACATTCCACCTCTACGGAACATCATTAAGCGGCTTACCGGTAGATGAGTATGCTGTGACCGATGCCGAGGGTGTGGCAAAGTTTGAAAATATCCTGATCAGCGGCAATACCCCGTATGTCCTTGAGGAAGTAGATACCGCCATCCGCTATGTGGTTCCGGCAAGCCAGACCGCTCCGGTGGAATGGAATAAGGTCACAGAGCGCAGCTTTACCAACATCCTCAAAAAATTCAATGTAACTGTCACAAAGACAGACGCTGAAACCGGGACACCCCAGGGGGATGCTTCCCTTGCCGGTGCAGTTTATGGCATCTATAAGGGCGAGGAACTGATTGACACTTACACCACAGACGGAAACGGACAGTTTACCACAGACTATTATGTGTGCGGCAATGACTGGAGTATCCGTGAGATCAGCCCATCGGAAGGCTATCTGCTCGATGAAACCATCCATCATGTAGGGGCAGAGCCGGAGCTTTATACCGTAGAGCTGAACAGCACCGCCAACGATGTGAATGAACAGGTAATCAAGGGAAAGATTGCGATCATCAAACACACCGATGACGGAGAAACCCAGATTGAAACACCCGAAGAAGGCGCAGTATTTGAAGTCTATTTGAAATCGGCAAACAGTTATGCCGACGCCAAAGACAGTGAGCGTGATCTTCTGACTTGTGACGAGAATGGTTTTGCTCAGACAAAAGACCTGCCCTACGGGATCTATACGGTCAAACAGACATCCGGCTGGGAAGGCCGTGAGCTGATGAAACCGTTTGATGTGTTTATCAATTCGGATGGACAGACTTACCGCTATCTCATTAACAATGCCAACTTTGAAAGTTATATCAAGATCGTGAAGAAAGACGCTGAAACAGGCAACACCATCCCGTATGCCGGTGCCGGTTTCCAGATCTATGACCCGAACGGCGAGCTGGTAACGATGACTTTCACTTACCCGGAAGTCACAACCATTGACACGTTCTATACTACGGCAGACGGCGAACTGATCACCCCGCAGACACTGGAGTATGGAACTGGATATTCCCTGGTTGAAGTACAGGCTCCATACGGCTATGTTCTGAACTCTGAACCCGTCTATTTCGATGTGGTACAGGAGGATTCTTCTGAGGAAAGCGGCATTACCGTCATTGAGGTGGTAAGGGAAAACGTAGCCCAGAAAGGAACCATTACCGTTTCCAAGTCCGGCGAAATGTTCAGCTCTGTTACGGAAGCCGGAGGAATGTATCAGCCTGTTTTTGCAGTCGGCAGCCTGGAAGGTGCGGTATATGAGATCACCGCAGCCGAGGACATCTATACGCTGGATGGTACCCTTCGGGCTTCTAAGGGCGAGGTTGTGGATACCATTACCACAGGTGCAGACGGGACGGCAACCAGCAAGGAACTGTATCTGGGCAGCTATGAAGTAAAGGAAATCACGGCTCCGTATGGCATGGTTCTCAATGAAGAAATTCACTCGGTTGAGCTTGTCTATGCCGGTCAGGAAGTAGCGGTGACAGAAACTTCCACCAGCTTCTACAACGAAAGGCAGAAAGTTGAAATTGACCTGACCAAGAGCCTTGAAGTCGATGAGGATTATGGAGTTGGAAACAACGGCGAGATCTTTGATGTTTCCTTTGGGCTTTATGCAGCCGAGGAACTGACCGCCGCTGATGGAACGACCATTCCGGCTGACGGTCTGATCGAGGTGATTACCCTTGATGAGAATGGACACGGTAAGGCAGTCAGCGACCTGCCGATGGGCAGCTATTATGTGCAGGAAATCAGTAACAATGCGGCCTATCTGAAAAATGAAACCAAATACCCGGTTGTCTTTGAGTACGCCGGTCAGGAAACCGCTGTCGTTTCCATTACTGCCAATGAGGGCGAAGCCATTGAAAATGATCTGATCTATGGAGCTGTCAGTGGAAAGAAATCCGATGAGGATGGAAATGCTTTAGGTGGTGCGCTTATCGGTATCTTTAAGACCGGTACAGAGGAATTTACAACCGAAACAGCGATTGCAACTACCACATCGGAAGATGACGGTAGTTTTTCTTTTGCTAAAGTGCCATATGGAAACTGGATCATCCGTGAGATTGAAAGCCCGACGGGTTATGTACTCTCCGATGAAGAAATTCCTGTAACCATCAGCAAGGTAGACGAGGTTGTGGAAATTGAACTGGTCAATGAGTTTATTACCGGCAGCATCGAGCTGACAAAGGTGGATGAAGATTATCCTGACAATAAGCTGACCGGTGCTGTTTTTGAAGTCTTTGCAGATAAAAACGGTGACGGAAAACTGGATGACGGCGATGAACTGCTGGGAGAAATGGGCGAACTGGGCGATGGTGTTTACCAGATGAACGATCTTCGCTATGGAAAATATCTTGTCCGTGAAAAGACAGCGCCCGAAGGATTCCTGCTTGATGAGAATGTTTATCCGGTGTCCATTGAGGAAGATGGAAAGGTCTATACGGTTGAAAATGAAGCGGGTGTTGGATTTATCAATGCAGCGCAGAAAGGCTCTCTGAAGATCGTAAAAACTTCTTCTGACAAAAAGGTAGAGGGCTTCTCTTTCCGTGTGACAGGAACAAACGGATATGACCAGACTTTTAAGACCGATAAAAACGGTGAGATCTTTATCGAAGGTTTGCGAATTGGCGAATACACGGTATCTGAGGTCAGCGACAGTGTTTCTTCTGGATATATCCTGCCTGCCGACAAGCAGGTAACCATCAAGGTGGATGAAACAGCTACCGTAGAAATGCACAACGAACTGAGAGAAACACCGAAAACAGGCGATGACTTCAATCCTGCTCTTTGGATCGGGCTGGCGGCGGTTTCCGTACTTGGTGCCGGTGTCTTAGGTTTTGTTGGCTTCAAGAATAAAAAGAAAAAGGAGGATTAAAGCATGGATGTAAAAACAATCCTTGCAATCGCACTTGTTGTGTTCATTGCAGGCGGAACCATCTGGCTGAACATCCGCCACAGAAATAAGAAGTGATCGTGGAGGGGCGGCAAAACATGCCGCCCCTTTCCTTTATGGAGGTATTCAATGGAAAATCTGAAAACCATCGAGGGCAAGATCAAAGCCATTCTGAAAAAAGACGAGGAAACCAGGGATGATGATATGCTGCTCTACCTGAAGGTTTGCAATGCCTATCTGAAAGGTGCCGGGGCAATGCCTCTGGCTGAGGTCATGACCCAGTACAAATATCTTGGCTTACCCAGTTTTGAGAGCGTATGCAGGATACGGAGAAAACTTCAGGCAAAGAACCCGGAGCTTGCGGGCAACAGCCATGTGCGCCGTGTCCGGGCCAAAGGAGAAAAAGACTATCGCAACTATGCGAAAGAATCGTGAGGTCTGCCTATGAATGAAGAAAAGCGCATCAATGCCGGTTATGAGATTATAGAAAGCTGTACTATCGGGAGTACGGAATTGGTGATCGGTCATAACCCGAAAGCCCCGAACCCTTATGTCTGCTGGTATTGCAAAAACGGAACGGATTATTTCTGGGGCTGCTATGTCAATGAACTTTCTGCGGCGAGGGAGAAACTGAATGAGCGATATCAGACGGAATGCCGTCTGCCTTACAACAACCCTTCTTCCCCAAAGCAGAAAAGCAGTGATGACCGTGAACGGTAAAAAGAAGAAATATGACTGTACGACCTGCCCCTATCCCCGATATAAGGACAGGTCAATGATTTTCTGCGATGTCTGTATCCGAAAAATCTTAGACGAGCAGAACTGGAAAAAACAAAGAAAGGATGATGCTGATGAATGACGAGAAAAGGATGATCGGCAACTATGCTGTGGAACAGAGTATCCACATCGGAAAGAAAGAAGTTGTTTTCTGTGTCGATAAACGGGCGGAACATCCCTATGTAGTCTGCTACTGCGATTACAATAATCCGTTTTCTGCACCATGGCCAACAGAAGCCGTAGGCACAGAGGATTATCTGGAAGCTATGCAGCTTTTTTGTGATCGTGTGCAGACACAGATCGAACAGACACGAGCCGAACAGGAAAAATTCAAGTTTGACCCTACCCCCTTTACAGTCGCTGACTGTATCCCTGACATGAGGAATAAAAGCATTGTAGGCAAGGTGGTTGTGATCAATGCAGAACCGAAGCGATATGAATATCAGCACGCTGCTTACCAGCTTGTACTTGCGGAAGGCGGAAACGGTGCCACCGGCGGCAGAGGTCAGGCAGTCTTTGGTACCTGCCTTGCTACTGGCGAGCATAGCCGCTGGGAACGGTATGATGTCCTTGGTGAGATCAAGCCGGAGCGTATGCCCCAATGGGCCAAGGATGCCTTGAAAACCATTCAGAAAGCGCAGCCTGTAAAAGCTGCAAAACAGAAAGAAATGGAACGATAAGGAGGATAGATAATGGCGATCAACCAGAAAGCGGTCAAAGTCATCAATAAGATTCTGGACGCTGGTTTTACCGATGAAAAAGCAATCTCCGCCATGACGATGGATGATATTCTCTCTATCCAGGGCATTACCGTGGCGGATATTGCGCTCATCAATGAATTGCAGAAAAGCATAAAAGCAAACAGGGTGATTTCCTTTTTGACGGAGAGGACAAGGAATAATCCTGAAAATCAATAAGGAGGTGGAAATGAAATGGCTGCAAAGTATCAGCTGATTACCGAGCTGTATCGGCGCACAGAAATTGCGGTAGCCAAGAACCCGCAGACATGGCAGAACTTTCTTGCCGCTGCCTGCCGGAATTACAAATGCCGCTTTGACGAACAGCTCTTAATCTTTGCCCAGCGCCCGGATGCGGTTGCCGTGGCACAACTTGAAACCTGGAACAAACAGTTCCGGCGCTGGGTAAATAAAGACAGCAAAGGGATTGCGGTATTTGACCCCAAAGGCCGCAGGAATACCCTGAAATATTACTTTGATGTGTCAGACACACACGAAGGTTATTACGGCAGCCGTCCTGTTCCGATATGGCAGATGGAAACCCGATACGAGCAGCCTGTGATGGAACGGCTTTCTGACAGGTTTGGAGAACTGGAAGGTACCGATCTTGCCTCTGCCCTGATGGAAACAGCGAAAAATGCCGTGGAAGATCATCTGCAGGACTATCTTTCACAGCTCAAAGATATGACAGCGGACAGTTTCTTAGAAGAACTGGACGATTTGAATATTGAGGTCATGTACCAGAGGCTGGCCGTAAACAGTGTGGCATTTATGCTGGTCAGCCGCTGTGGTCTGGATACGAGCGAATACTTTGAACGTGAGGATTTTCAGGACATTGTGAACTTTAATACCCCTGCCACTATTAACGCCCTTGGCATTGCAACAAGTGACATTGCGGAAATGGCACTCCGGGAAATCTCACAAACGATCCGGGATGTGCAGGTGGCAGAAAAAACACAGTCCCGCACCTTTGCGCAGGAAACACAATCTTCGTATGATAGAAGCAGAAAACAACCCGAAAGGAGCGATAATCATGGAGAACATCACATATACCCGTCAGGGGGATTATCTTATTCCCGACCTGACATTACCGACAGAGCCAGAACTTCCGCTTGGCAGATACGCATTGATGCACCGGGATTATCTGGAGCAGCACAAGAGAGTGACCTATCTCAACCTTCTGACACAGGGCAGGCTGAACGAGCATCTGTACCAGACGGAACAGACAGCGATCCAGAGGCTGGAACTTCTGACGAAGCAGCTGTCAGCCGAGCAGGGCGTGACGGAGGAACTGAAAGAGAAAGCACCGATGCAGTGGGTGGGAATGATGAACAACATTCGCAGCCAGGCGGAGGAACTGATCCTGAACGAACTGATCTACCGTTAAGCACAGCCAATGAAGAAGAAGTCACAGCCAATCTTCCTACCGTAGAGGAACAAATCGAACAGATTGCAGAAGCAGAGGACGAAAAATCCTCTGCTTTTTCTGTTTCACAGGAAGATATTGACTCTGTCCTGGTAAGAGGAAGCGGCTTTGAAAATGGCAAGTACCGTATCTACCGTCAATTTCAGAAGCATGAGGATAAGAAAGCCAACATTACCTTTCTTAAAAATGAGTACGGCACCGGCGGCGGTACGCACAGTTATCCCGATGGGACACAGGGCGGGACATGGCATGACAGTAAAGGGATCGGAATTGAAAAGCATGGTTCCTATACAAAGCCCGACCTTGTACTTTCGTGGTCAAAAGTAGAAAAACGGATCAGGGAACTGATTCAAAATGACCGCTATTTTAATGCCAAGGAAAAAGACCACTATCCTGAATTTCTGGAAAGTGTGGAAGCTCCCCAGTATGAAATTGATGCACAGCGGAAAATGGCAAGGCAGCGTTTTATTGATGCCCACCGTGACCTTCCGCCTGCGGATAAGAGAGATACCCTTTCTTTGCGGCTGTCTGATTTTATCCGTGATCTGGATCATTACGAAAAGGATCTGCTCAAAGAGGTGGATCGTGCCGATCTTGCCGATGTTCCTGCCGAACAGATGGAGCAGCTTCTTTCAGAGCCTGCCACTGTCCAGCAGCTGCTTGATTTTCTGACGAAAGTGCAGAGGCAGACCGTCAGCGTTTACAGCCGGAGCAATGCATGGCGCTTTTCCCAGGAACTTCTGGAACTTCACCCTGTCCGCTACCTCTATCATGAGGGAGATACGGTGTATCTGGGAGCAGATAAATATGAAGTATCTGCCTTTGATGAAACTGCTGTATCCCTTCAAAATCCTGAATTTCCCCTGTTCGGGAAAGAAATGAGCCGGACGGATTTTGAAGAAAAGCTCCGTGAAAATCCTGCCAATGACCACCTGAAGGTCATCATTACAGAAATGCAGGACAAGGAAACACCTGCCGAAACAAAGCCTGACCGTCTGGTATTTTCTATTGGCTTTTCAGAACACCCCGCCTTTTATGACCGGGAACTGAAGGATCGATACACCGATTTGAGCTTTGCCCTTGGCAATTATCTTCTGGGTGTTTTGGACGAGAAGCAGCACCGGGAAAGACAGGCGGAAGAAAATCATGTTGGATGGTATCACAAGACCGATTTTGAGATTACTGCTACTATTGGCGGCGAGGATTTTCACTATGAGGGACGCTTTGACATTGGAGATGGCGAGGGCGATCTGATTGCCCATATCAAAAACTTCTATGAATACTCCCTTTCCCCCAATTGTCCATTTATTCCCGAATGGAAGAAACAGGGCGAGGATTTCTATCGTGAGAAACTAGAGAGCCTGCAATGGGGACGAGATGTATTCCTTCCCTATCTGGAACAGCATAAGACGCTGACGCCAGAGGACGAGAAGCTCTTTGCGGAAATCATGGCAACAGAAAATGACTGGTTCCGTGTCCCGGAGGACAAGAACACAAGCCTTGCCGGGCGTTTGGTGGACTTCATTGAGGAAGTTGATCCATATGAGTATCAGGATACCTTGGAAGTTGGAGAAACCAAAGAGGATGCCATTCAGAAAATCGAGGCGGATTTAGCTGATCCGACGCATGTGCAAAGTTATGTGGAACAGCTGACGCAGTGGCAGGAAGAATTGGAGGATGAAGAACAAAAAGAGATCTGCAGACAGCTTATTGCTGAATTGCAGCCCACTGCCGGACAGGAAGAAAAAGAACAAGATGGAGTTTCACAGGATTCTTCCGACCTGATCGGTAAGGAAATTGTGATCGACAACCGCAGATACCGGATTGAAAGCGTAGGAGAAATCAGCGGTGATGTGTCTATGCGTGACATCACATTCCAGAACCATGTTGGTTTCCCGATCAATCGTGTGGAAAAGATCAGTTATATCCGCAGGCTTTTGGAACAGCAACAGCCACAGGAGGAACTACTGAAACAGGCGAAAGCCCTGATCGATGAATTTATCCATGAAGAATACGACAGCGAATCAGGGGCAGATTATGAGGATTTGCACAGCGTAGGGCTTGCCTATACTACTTCCGAGAATGAGGAGCATGATCTTCAGATCAATGCGGATCTGGTGGATTGTACACTGGATATTTATATCGACAGCAGCCTGGCTCATCGAGAAAGATTCAACGGGCTTTCGGATATGATTGAACGCTGTCTTTCTGATCTGGAATTTGGAGACTTAGTAGCAAAGGCAGAAGATCAGGTTGAACGATTGAAACCGCTTGAATCACAGCCCGAAGAAAAGACAGAAAAAGCAGTTGTTCCTTCTTCTGACCGGCACAATTATCGGATTACAGAAGATACTTTAGGTGTCGGTGGTGCAAAAGAAAAATTCAGAAACAACATGGCAGCCATCCAGCTGCTCCATGAGCTGGAATTGGAACATCGTCTTGCTACACCCGAAGAACAGGAAGTTCTTGCCCGTTATGTTGGCTGGGGCGGTCTATCCATGGCCTTTGACGAGAACAATGCGGCCTGGGCAGAAGAATTTAAGGAGCTGAACGCCAGCCTCTCCCCGGAAGAATACCGGGCAGCCATGGAGTCCACTCTGACAGCGTTCTATACCCCGCCGGTTGTCATCAAAGCCATGTACGAATCCCTTGACCATATGGGATTTTCCGGTGGTACGATTCTGGAGCCGTCCTGCGGAACCGGCAATTTCTTTGGTCTGCTCCCGGATCGTATGGCAGGCTCAACGCTTCACGGTGTAGAAATCGACTCTCTTACAGGAAGAATTGCAAAGCAGCTTTACCAGAAAGCCAGCATTGCCATTGAGGGATTTGAGCAGACAAAACTTCCCGATGACCATTTTGACGTCGTTGTCGGCAATGTACCGTTTGGCGATTTTAAGGTCAATGACAGCCGTTACAACGCCCAGAAATTCCTGATCCACGATTATTTCTTTGCGAAAGCATTGGATAAAGTCCGCAGCGGCGGCGTAGTGGCCTTTATCACTTCCAAGGGAACGATGGATAAAACAAGCCCGGAGGTGCGGAAATATATCGCACAGAGGGCAGAACTTTTAGGAGCCATCCGCCTGCCAGATAATACGTTCCGAGCCAATGCAGGGACAGAGGTCACCAGTGACATCCTCTTTTTGCAAAAGCGTGACCGCATTGCAGATGTGGAACCGGATTGGGTACACCTGGATACCGATGAGAACGGGATCACCATGAACAGCTATTTTGTACAGCACCCGGAAATGATCCTGGGCGAAATGAAAATGGAAAGTACCCGTTTTGGTTTTGACTCTGTCTGCAAGGCATACAAAGATATTCCACTTGCAGACCTGTTAAGCAAAGCTGTCCAGAACATTCAGGGAGAAATCCCGGAGTATGAAAAAGGGATCGATGAAATCTCGGATGAACCGGACGCTTCTGTTCCTGCCGACCCGAATGTGCGCAATTTTTCCTTTACCATGGTGGATGGAAAAGTCTACTTCCGGGAAAATGACCGCATGACACCGGCCACAGTATCTATGACCGCAGAGAGCCGCATCAAGGGATTGATCCAGATCCGTGACTGTGTCAGAAAGCTCATCGAGTATCAGACGGAGGATTATCCAGAAGAAATGATACGCACCGAACAGGAAAACCTGAACCGGCTGTATGATGCGTTTTCCCAAAAATACGGGCTGATCAATAGCCGTGGCAACTATCTGGCCTTTGCATCGGATGAGAGCTACTTCCTGTTATGCTCTTTGGAAGTGCTGGATGATGAGGGTAATTTCAAACGAAAAGCAGATATGTTTACGAAGCGGACGATCAAGCCCCACCGAGAAGTTACTTCTGTGGAAACGGCCAGTGAAGCCCTTGCCCTTTCGATTGGGGAAAAAGCACTTGTTGACCTGCCTTATATGGAACAGCTTACAGGCAAACTCCAGGAGGAACTGGTACAGGAATTGCAGGGCGTGATCTTCCGTATCCCCGCTTCGGAACCGGCAAAATATGTGACTGCTGACGAATATCTGTCCGGCAATGTGCGAACAAAACTTCTAAGCGCACAGGCTGCGGCAAAGGAAGATCCGGCGTATGAAATCAATGTAGAAGCCTTAAAGCAGGTGATCCCCAAAGACTTGTCAGCGGCAGAAATCTCCGTCCGTCTGGGTACCACCTGGATACCGCAGGAGGATATTCAGCGGTTTGTCATGGAGCTTCTTACCCCTTCCAGCTATGCAGCAGGAAGAATCCGAGTGCGCTATACTCCAATGAATGGCGACTGGTTTATTGAAAATAAGAGTTCCGATTTCGGAAATGTCAAGGCGGACAGCACCTATGGTACAAAAAGGGCTTCCGCCTATCGTATTATTGAGGACACCTTAAACCTGCGTGATACCCGTATTTTTGATTATGTGTATGATGAAAACGGCAATAAAAGAGCCGTATTCAATGCCAAAGAAACCACGGCAGCGCAGGCAAAGCAGGAAGCTATCAAACAGGCATTTCAGGATTGGATCTGGAAAGATCCGGCACGAAGGAGCCGACTGGTGCGGTATTACAACGACACATTCAATTCCGTCCGCCCTCGTGAGTATGACGGAAGCCATATTGTATTTGGCGGTATCAGCCCAGAGATTACTCTCCGACCTCACCAGGTCAATGCTATTGCCCATATCCTGTACGGCGGCAACACACTCCTTGCCCATAAGGTGGGCGCAGGAAAGACCTTTGAAATGGTTGCTGCGGCACAGGAAAGCAAGCGCCTTGGATTATGCAATAAGTCGATGTTCGTTGTTCCCAATCATCTTGTGGGGCAATGGGCTTCCGAGTATCTCAGGCTGTACCCAAGTGCCAATATCCTTGTAACCCGCAGGCAGGACTTTGAGACGGGCAACCGGAAAAAGTTCTGTTCCCGCATTGCCACCGGCGATTACGATGCGGTCATTATCGGGCATAGCCAGTTTGAGAAAATCCCAATGAGCATTGAGCGTCAGAGAGAACAGCTTCAACGTCAGATTGATGATATTGAGCGTGGGATTGATGATGTGAAGGCAAGCAAAGGCGAACAGTTCACGGTCAAGCAGCTGATGAAAACCAGAAAGGCGATTCAGGCAAAACTGGATAAGCTCAATGACACCAAGCGAAAGGATACCGTCATTGATTTTGAACAGCTCGGTATCGACAGGCTCTTTATTGATGAGAGCCATTTTTATAAGAACCTGTATCTTTATACCAAGATGCGAAATGTAGGCGGGATCGCCCAGACGGAAGCCCAGAAATCCAGCGACCTTTTTATGAAGTGCCGCTATCTGGATGAAATCACAGGCAACCGGGGAACGATCTTTGCCACGGGAACCCCGATCAGCAACTCCATGGTCGAGCTGTATTCGGTACAGCGCTACTTGCAGTATGATGCGCTTTTACGGAATGGTTTGCAGCATTTTGACAGCTGGGCATCCACCTTTGGTGAGACAGTCACCGCTCTGGAGCTGGCTCCGGAGGGAACCAATTACCGGGCGAAAACCCGCTTTGCCAAGTTTTTCAACCTGCCGGAGCTGATGCTGATGTTCCGGGAGGTGGCGGATATTCAGACCGCCGATATGCTGAAGCTCCCTGTTCCGGCGGTCAAGTACCACAACATCAAGACCAGGCCAAGTGAAATCCAGACGGAACTGGTCGCTTCCCTTGCCAAACGAGCAGAAAAAGTCCGTGCAAGGCTTGTGGAGCCGAATGTGGACAACATGCTCAAGATTACCAACGATGGTCGAAAACTTGCCCTTGACCAGAGGATGATCGACCCCATGCTGCCGGATGATCCCAACAGCAAGGTGAATGCCTGTGTGGACAACGTGTATCGTATCTGGGAAGAATATGCGGATACGAAAGCAACCCAGCTGGTGTTCTGCGACCTGTCTACCCCGAAAAATGACGGGACTTTTAATGTCTATGATGACATCCGGGAAAAGCTGATGGCCCGTGGTATCCCTGCCGAACAGATACGGTTTATCCATGAAGCTACCAGTGACGCACAGAAAAAGGAACTGTTTGCAAAAGTGCGAAGCGGCGAAGTCCGTGTCCTGCTTGGTTCAACCCCTAAGATGGGTGCAGGTACCAACGTACAGGACAGACTCATTGCCATTCATAATCTGGATTGCCCGTGGCGTCCATCCGATCTGGAACAGCGCCAGGGACGTATTGAGCGCCAGGGAAACAGGTTCCCGGAAGTTCAGGTTTACCGTTATGTGACGGAGCAGACCTTTGATGCTTATCTCTATCAGCTGGTGGAATCGAAGCAGAAATTTATCTCCCAGATCATGACCAGCAAAAGTCCTGTCCGCTCTGCGGAAGATGTGGATGAAGTGGCCCTTTCCTTTGCAGAAGTCAAAATGCTTGCCACAGGAGACGAGCGTTTCAAGGAAAAAATGGACTTAGACATTCAGGTTTCCAAGCTCAAAGTGCTGAAACAGAGCTATCTATCCGAGCATTACGACCTTGAGGACAGGATACTGAAATATTTCCCGCAGACCATTAAGGAGTGTGAACAGCGGATTGTCTGCTATGAAGCCGATGCTTCCCTTGCCCGGCAGCATCAGCCGCAGGGCGAAGAAAAGTTCTGTCCGATGACCTTAAAAGGAATCACTTATACGGAAAAAGCAGCCGCAGGCGAGATGCTTCTTGCGGTCTGTAAAGAATATCCGATGGCCGAGCCTGCGGAAATCGGAAGCTATCGTGGGTTCAAACTGGAAGTTTTCTATGATACCTTCAATGCCCATTACTGTTTATATCTTTGCGGAAAGGCAAAGCACAAGGTAGATTTAGGTACTGATCCACTGGGTAATCTGACCCGAATTGAAAATGAGCTTGCGAAAATTCCTGCAAAACTGGAAGCCGCAAAAACCAAAAAAGCAGAAACGATGGAGCAGCTTGAAACTGCTAAGATTGAGGTGGAAAAGCCGTTTGCCTTTGAAGATGAACTGAAAGAGAAATCAGAACGGCTCAATGCCCTCAACATCGAGCTGAATTTAGATCAGAAAGATCCCGCTGTGCTTGATGCAGAGCCGGAGCAAAGTGAGGAACCGCCCGAAAGAAAATGCGCAAGCCGGGAGAGATAAATTCCCTTTTTGCACATTTGTATTGCATAAATATGGGCAGTATAATAAGTGTAGAATTGAAACTATCGGAGGTGAGAGCGGTGTCTGACGAGTTCAGATTTGAAACCTTTGTAGATGCCCACAGCAATATCTTTCGTGAATATCTAAGCTCCGTGATTGCGAAACTGCCGGAAAGCAATGAGGACTACCGTGCCATTCAGGAACAGATGGAAACGATATTTCAACAATATCCCAAAGTGCTAGAGGCTGTTGATACCGAAACTGCAACGGAATTATCCCAGCAGGAATGTGCGGCTCTGATCAAGGTTATGGAGCTTAGAAACAATCTGACAGATATTGAAATGCAGACGGTTTACTTCCGTGGCTGTTATGATGGCGTTGGGTATCTGAAAAAAGCAGGAATTTTATAACCGACAAAGGCGGCATTGGCGTGAAGCTGATGCCGCTTTTACATAGGTGTGGGATAGAAAAAATTGCAGAATTATGATATAATATCATAATTTGAAATTTACGGAGGCTATCATGGAAGAATTGTTAGTCTATGCGCTTTTATTTTGCGAGGAATTAGTAACAGAAGCCGAGTACAATGAACTACTTGATGAAATGTTTCTCAGCGCCCCCGAAAATGATGATTTGCTCTATTTAGAGGGCGAGACAAATATAAAGAAAGCCATTATCTATATACGAACTCATATTAATTACAATCATTTTGATCTTGAGCAGTTTGGCAGAATTTTGATGAGTAAATTAAAAGATGTCTATGTAAAATGTTCGGATATAAAATATTTCGCAGAGCGGATGTATAGTTTATGGGAAAACCTTCCTGGAAATATTCAAGACATAGAACCGTTTTGGACATTGTCTTATGCTGATGATCCTCTATCATGGGGGGATGAAGAACAAACTAGAAACATTTATGAACATATACTAAATTACTATAAAGATTAAACTTTATAACAGTTCCATCTGTCGAGGAGCCAAACGGAATAGACAAATCTCAGTTTGTAGTTACAATTAAATATGATTTTACATAGCCGAGAGGTTTTCATTACGAAAATCCCTCGGCTTTTTCTATTTCAGGAGGTGATTTTATTGAATGAGAAGTAACAGACCCTATGTACAGCTTGACCCTGCCGTGATTGAGCAGGCACGGCAGATGGACTTGCTTTCCTACTTGCAGAGGTATGAACCAGACAATCTGAAGCATGTGGCGAGGAATGTTTACTGTACCAGAGAACACGACAGTCTGAAGATTTCCAATGGCAAATGGTACTGGTGGTCAAGAGGTTTTGGCGGTGTTTCAGCTCTCGACTATCTGATCAAAGTCAAGGAATACAGCTTTGTAGAAGCTGTGGAAGCTCTGGCAGGTATTACCGCAAGTTGGAGTCCGCCGCCTGTTTCTGCACCCAAAGAGGAACCCAAGGTGCTTCTTCTACCACCCAGAAATAAAGACTGTGACCGGGTGATCCAGTATCTTTTCGGACGTGGCATTGACTTTCAAATTATTCAGGAGTGCATTGCAGACGGTACGATTTATGAAAGTGCCAGGTATCACAATGTTGTTTTTATCGGCAAGGATGAAAACGGAACCCCTAAGTATGCTGCCTATCGTGGTACGATGGCCAGCTCCTTTAAGGGCGATGCATCGGGAAGCGACAAGCGGTATTCCTTCCGCCTTCTGGCAAGAGAGCCATGCCAGTCGGTGCATCTGTTTGAAGCCGCCATTGATTTACTCTCCTATGCTACCCTGCTTAAATGTGAAGGTAAGGACTACAAAAAAGAAAATCTGCTTTCTCTTTCGGGCGTGTATCAGCCAAAGAAAGAGATAAAGGACAGCAAAATCCCCATTGCCCTTTCCACCTTTTTGAAGGGAAATCCACAAGTAAAGACCATTTTTCTGCATCTGGACAATGACAAAACAGGCAGACTCTGTACTGCCGCCTTAAAAGAATTGTTGCAGAAAGACTATCAGATCGTTGATGATCCACCGCCTGTCGGTAAGGATTTCAACGATTTTTTATTGTCCTATTTAGGAATTGCAAGGCCGAATCGGAACCATGAAAGGAGGGATGCCCGTTGATTGTCCACTGATTTTTAGAAGGAAACACCACGGCATTGAAATTAAATTGAACAAAGAAAGTGAGGAAAATTCATTGAAAAAATTTAAGGTTACTCTGACTGGACACTATCAAAAGACCATTTCCGTATATGCGGAAACCCCGGAACAGGTAAAAGAAAAGACAGAAACCATCCTGTTTGACACTGACCTGATCGACTTTTCTGATGAGGATTTCATTGGCGGTGAAGCTGTCGTCACCGTAGACCGGGAGGACGGTCTTGAAGAATCCGTCGAAGAAGAAACGGATGAGGACGACTGCTGTTCGGGCTGCCCGTACTTCTGTTCCGTTTGCGGAGAATGTGTGTATGAGGACGAGTGCGAGGAGTGATGTCTTACCAAGCACTGAATTTGGTTATCCAGAAATCTTCTGGATGCCAAATTCGCTTGTTAGGGGGCATCCCCTAATACCCCAGTGAAGAAAAGGAGTTTAAGAATGAGTGAATTTATTGCGTTTACCCTTGGCGGAATTTTCGGTGTTGTACTGATGTGCTGCCTGCAGATCAACCGGCTCTCCGCCAGAAAGGATGTGGGAAATGAGAAACCGAAGCGTACAGATCCTGTTTCGTCTGAATGAGGAAGAAGCACAGCATCTCTATGAGCTTGTAAAAAGATCGGGCCACTCCAAAGAAGCGTTCCTACGGGAAATGGTCAAGGGCTACCGACTTTGTGAAAAGCCCGATCCTGAATTTTATAAGATCATGCGGGAACTGTCTGCCATCGGCAACCGTATCAACCAGCTTGCTGCGAAAGCCAACGCTCTTGGATTTGTGGACGCTCCCATGCTTGCACAGGAAGCAAAGAAGTGGCATGAGTTTCAGGTGGATGTCCGAAAAAAATATCTGCTTCCCCAAAGGCCATCGGGATAATGGCAGTCTGTGAAATCTGGGATGTACGGGGCAGGCTTGACCACCCGATTGACTATGCCGAAAACCCGGAAAAGACTGCCAATCCCAATTACTCGGAAACAGACCTTCAGGCTTTGGTGGATGTGATGGAATATGCGACCAATCAGGATAAGACGGAGCAGCGTTTTTTTGTCACGGGTGTCAACTGTGACCCTGCCTCTGCCAGAGAGGAAATGATGATCGCTAAAGCACAGTGGAACGATGAAAGTGAGATCATCTGCTATCACGGGTTCCAGAGTTTTAAATCTGGAGAGGTCACGCCCAAACAGGCACACGAAATCGGCGTCAGACTTGCACAGCGGATGTGGGGCGACAGGTTTCAGGTAATCGTTGCTACCCATCTGAATACGGACTGCCTGCACAATCACTTTGTTGTGAACTCGGTTTCTTTTATGGACGGGAAACATTACCACGACAACAAAGCCAATCTTCGATTGCTTCGCCAGCGCTCCGATGAGCTGTGTCGGGAATATGCCCTTTCGGTCATAGAACGTCCAAGCGGCAGAAAGAAACCCTATGCGCTTTATCAGGCGGAAAAGAATGGAATGCCCACACGGGACAACGTGGCAAGGCAGGCAGTGGATGAAGCGATCAGCAAGTCCTTTACCCTGAAAGACTTTGACCGTCAGATGGCGGAAATGGGATACCATGTCCGATTTGACCCGAACCGGAAATACTGGACGATCATGGGCAAAGGCTGGAAGCGCCCCAAGCGGCTTTACAAGCTGGGAGATGATTATACCAACGAGAGGATCATGGAGCGCATCCGGGAAAATTCCTATGCGGTGAAGTTTTCCCGGTTTGCCGGGCCGCAAAAACCAATCCCGGTGTACCGCCTGAAAGGCACTCTGAATGGAGTAAGGAAAATCGGCGGGCTGCGGGGGCTGTATCTGCATTACTGCTACAGGCTCGGTATTCTTCCGAAAAACAGAAAACAAAATTATGCAAGGCTTCATTATCTTTTGAAGGATGACCTGATGAAGATGGAAGCCATATCGCAGGAAACAAGGCTGCTTTGCCGGAATCGCATTGATACGGTAGAGCAGCTTTGTTCCTATAAGGAATCTTTGGAAACGGAAATGGCTGACCTGCTTCAAAAGCGCAAGGGACTTTATTCCCAATCCCGCAAGATGGGCGGTGAAGAAAAGGAAGCGATACGGTCACAGCTTTCCGATCTTTCCAAACGATTGCGAGAAATCCGAAAGGAGGTGAAACTGTGCGAGGGGATCGAGGCCCGTAACGATACCCTCAAGGAAAAGCTGAAAACCATACGGGCAGATGAAGAACAGCAAAGAAAGGAGCTGATGACGAATGAACACAAGCGGCGAAGCGGCAGAACAGATCGTCCGAATGAGCTTGGAGGGATTTGAAGTCGCCGCCAGGATTACCGGTGCTGGTGCGAAAAACATTGCCATTCTCTTGTATTCCATTCTCAAAGAAGAAAAGAAAACCAAAGGCAAGGCAAGACTCACCAACATGCTGCGCTCTGGAAAGGAACTGAAAGTCTTTACCGTCAAGAATGGTGATTTAAAGAAGTTCACACAGGAAGCCAAGAAATACGGTGTCCTCTACTGTGTGCTTGCTGACCGAAAAAACAAAGATCCCAATGCCGAGGTGGATGTGATCGCCCGTGCGGAGGATGCGTCTAAGATCAGCCGTATTGCGGAGCGCTTCAAACTGGCATCGGAAAGCACGGCGTCTATTGTGACGGAAACAGAAAAGTCCAAAGATACGAAGGACGGCCAGCCGGAGCCAGACATCGGAGTACAGGAAAAGGCAGAGAAAGATAAACTTCTTGACGCTCTGATGGGTGCGCCGGTTCAGAAGGAGGAACATGCCCCGGAAAACCCCTCAGTGGCAAAGACCGAAAAATCCCCTCAGTCCGAGCCTATCTTAGAGCAGCCAAAGAAGTCCGCAGAGGGGGCTACTATGACTAAGGAAAAACCTTCTGTCAGAGAGGAACTGCGGAAAATCAAAGAGAGCCGTAAAGAGCAGGAAGCGGAGGCTTCCCCTTCCCTGGACAGAAGCTCTGCTTCTGACAGAGCCAAGAAACCGCCAGCAGGAAAAACAGAGCATAAACAGCCGCCAAGGCGGAAAAAGAAACCCAAATCCAAAGAAACGAGGTAAACGATAATGAGTATTTATGATGTATTTAGCGGCGGCAGTAAACCGTTTGATAAAGCACAGTGGGCTGCCCAGAAGCAGGAACAGCGAAAGGAAGCTTATGAGCTGATCGACAGTACCTGTACCAAAATGATGACCAGCGGAAATTGTTTCCAGCAGTATCTGGATGTGCAGAGCCGTTTTGACCGTTATTCAGTTGCCAATGCCATTTTGGTATCTGCCCAGAAACCCGATGCAGTGCAGCTGAAAGATTACAGCGCATGGAAGCAGAATCGGATCTATGTCAACAAGGATGCACACAAGATCGTCATTCTTGAACCGGGTAAGGAATATATCCGTGAGGACGGCTCAAAGGCAGTCGGCTATAATGCAAAGATTGTCTATGACATTTCTGAAACCTCTGCGGCAGGAAAAGTACAGGCACCGGAGACGAAAACCATGCGGGAGCTTGTTTCCGCCCTGATTGATGCAAGCCCGGTTCCCTTTGTTCCGGTTGACGATCTGGAAATGCCTGCCTACTACGATAGTAAGCAGCAGACGATTTTTATTAAGACCGGTCTTTCCGAAGAACAGCTTTTTGTGAGCATGGCAAAGGAAGTTTCTGCAGCGGTCTTTGACTTTAAACACAATGAAAGCCGTGATGTTTCCGATTTCAAATCCTTCTGTGTCGCCTATATGGTCAGTGAACGCTATGGCGTAGATACCAGAGGGTTCAGTTTTGACCGGCTTCCGGGTGAATTTTCGGAAATGGATACGCAGGTGTTCAAAGGCGAGCTTAACTCCATGCGTGATGTTCTGGGAGAAATCCAGAGCGACATGTTTAAGAGCCTGGAAAAGAGCAGACCGCCTAAGAATAAGGAGCAGGAACGCTAATCGGAGGTAGAGCCTATGAAAGAAGAACGATACCATATCGCACTGGATAGGTACGACAGGAATATCGTGATCAATGCCTTAAATACCTTGCGGACACGGCAGATACAGGAGGAACGCCCCACCGAGCCTGTGGATGAGCTGATCGACAAGGTAGCCAATGCCCCGACAAAGAAAGTCAGGGTGCTTCCCTGTAAGTGTCATGAGGAACGATAACGACCAGAAAACGAGCATTATCCTTTCTGTCTGCGGGATTGTTCCTGTCGTATGGTTTGCCCTGCTGACAGCGCCCTATGTCAGTGGAGGCATGGTAGAGATCGTCAACGGATTACCCGTGGCGATGCGCCACCCTTTTGCAATCAGGATGTGTGAGGACAGCTTAAAAACTGTCCTTCTTTTTTTGCTCGCTTATGCAATGGGGATCGGCATTTATTTCTCTACCCGCAGGAACTACCGCAGGCGGGAGGAGCATGGCTCGGCAAAATGGGGCAACACCGGGACTTTGAATAAAAAGTACCGGGATAAAGATCCGTCCGCAAATAAGCTGCTGACGCAGAATGTCCGTATTGGTCTGGATGGCAGAAAACACCGCAGAAATCTGAACATTTTAGTATGCGGCGGTTCCGGCGCAGGAAAAACAAGGTTTTTCTGTAAGCCCAATGCCATGCAGTGCAATACCTCTTTCGTGATCCTCGATCCGAAAGGAGAAATTGTCCGTGACATTGGCGGTCTGCTTGAAAAGAAAGGCTATGAAGTGCGAGTCCTTGATCTGATCAATATGCACCGAAGCCATTGTTACAATCCCTTTGTTTATCTTAGGAATGACAACGATGTGCAAAGGCTGGTGACCAATCTTTTTAAGGCAACCACGCCCAAAGGCGCACAGTCGCAAGATCCCTTCTGGGATACAGCGGCCAGTATGCTGCTTCTGGCACTGGTGTTTTATCTGAAATACGAAGCGCCGCCTGATGAACAGAACTTCCCAATGGTCATGGAGCTTTTACGGGCTGGTGAAGTTCGGGAGGATGATGATAGCTATGTCAGTCCTCTGGATGAACTGTTTGACCGGTTGGAATTGGATAACCCGGAGCATATCGCCCTGAAGTATTACAGGGATTATCACTCCGGTTCGGCTAAGACCTTAAAGAGCATCCAGATCACCCTTGCCGCAAGGCTTGAAAAATTCAATCTGGAGAGCCTTGCCGGTTTGACAGCTACGGATGAGCTTGATCTGCCCTCTTTAGGCGAAAAGAAAGTTGCTTTGTTCGCTCTGATACCAGACAACGATACGAGTTTTAACTTTCTTGTCAGTATCCTTTATACGCAGCTTTTCCAGCAGCTCTTTTATCTTGCCGACCACAAGTACGGAGGCAGCCTGCCTGTCCACTGCCATTTCATCATGGACGAGTTTGCCAACGTGAGTCTGCCGGATGATTTTGACAAGATTCTTTCTGTGATGCGCTCCCGTGGCGTATCCGTCAGCATCATTCTCCAGAATCTGGCGCAGCTGAAAGCACTCTTTGAAAAGCAGTGGGAAAGCATTGTGGGCAACTGCGATGAATTTCTGTATCTGGGTGGCAACGAACAGAGTACCCACAAATATGTGTCCGAGCTTTTAGGAAAGGAAACCATTGATACGAACACCTATGGAAAAAGCTCCGGGCGCAGCGGAAACTATTCGACCAACTATCAGATTTCAGGACGTGAACTGATGACACCGGATGAGGTGCGTATGCTGGACAACCGCTATGCACTGCTGTTTATCCGTGGGGAACGTCCGGTTATGGATCTGAAGTACGACATCCTGAAGCACCCGAATGTGAAGCTGACAGTGGATGGCGGCCAGCCGCCGTATATCCACGGAGAGCCGACACAGGCTGTCGCTACGCTCGTGTTTGACAGTGAAATTCCAGAGAATGCCGTAAGCATTGCATCTGTCAACACAACCTATGAACTTCTGTCCGATGAGGATTTGGAAGAAATGTTTAACATCTAAAGGAGGATTTATCTATGAAATTTTTTAGCAAGAAGGATACTAAGAAGAAAGAAACCGTGAAACTGCCGATGAGCAGAAAGACCAAAAGAGCCTTGGTGGCGTATGCAGGGGCTGTGCTTTGTATGACCTGTTTTACCACGACGGCATTTGCCGCCAACGATCCCATTACCGTAGTCAACAACCTCTCTGACTTCATTTTCGGACTGGTAAGGGCTGTGGGTATGATCATGCTCGGCTTTGGTATCGTGCAGATCGGTCTTTCCCTGAAATCCCATGATCCGTCCCAGAGAGCGAATGGATTTCTGACGCTTGCGGGCGGCGTAGTCATTACCTTTGCAAAGGAGATCCTTACCCTGATTACAGGCTAAGATAACGGGCGAAACAAGGCAGTGGGAGCAGATCTGCTGCGGCAGAAATGCTCCCACTGTCTGTTTTATGACAAGAAAGGTGGTTGAATCTATCGAGAATATAAAAAAATATGGCATCATTTACGCCGATCCACCGTGGCACTACAACCAAAAAAATCTTTCTGGAGCAGCAGAACATCATTACCGCACCATGAGCATCGAAGAAATCTGTAAGCTGAAAGTGGCAGAAGTAGCCGATCAACATTGTGTCCTGTTTTTATGGGCGACATTTCCTCAATTACCCGAAGCCTTAAAGGTAATCAAAGCATGGGGCTTTCAATATAAAACAGTTGCATTTGTTTGGCTAAAACAGAACAAAAGTGGAAAAGGATGGTTCTTCGGTCTTGGATTTTGGACAAGAGGAAATGCGGAAATCTGCCTGCTCGCCACAAAAGGAAAACCTCGCAGACAATCAAACCGTATCCATCAGTTTATTATCAGCCCTTTGCGTGAGCATAGTCAGAAACCGGATGAAGTCCGAGAGAAAATCGTTGCGCTGATGGGCGACCTGCCGCGATTGGAATTGTTTGCCCGCCAAAAAACAGATGGTTGGGATGTGTGGGGCAACGAGGTTGTAAGTGATGTTGAAATCAGCAGTTATGCAGAGAAAACAGGAGGTGGTTTATGTGTCTGATAACTGGGTCGTACAGAATCTTGAAAATGCCCTGAACACATGGAATGAAAAGTTAGCCGAGATATGGCAGCTTATTACCCAGTCACCGGAGCAGTTCAAAGGCGGTACGATATGGTCTGTTATCCTGAATATCCACGGCGCACTGCAGGCAATCGGGCTTGCCCTGCTGGTGCTGTTCTTTGTCGTTGGTGTCATGCGTACCTGCGGCAATTTTGCAGAAGTCAAAAAGCCGGAACATGCTTTGAAGCTGTTTATCCGTTTCGCCCTTGCAAAAGGAGTCGTCACCTATGGCTTAGAGCTGATGATGGCTCTCTTTAACATCGTTCAGGGTGTGGTTTCCACGATTATGAATGCCGCTGGATTTGGCTCTGCCACACAAACGGTACTGCCGCAGGAAATCGTCACAGCCGTTGAGGACTGTGGCTTTTTTGAGAGCATCCCCCTCTGGGCAGTCACATTGATCGGCGGTCTGTTTATTACGATACTGTCGTTCATTATGATTATGTCTGTCTATGGCAGATTTTTTAAACTGTATCTCTATACGGCGATTGCGCCTATCCCTCTTTCCACTTTTGCAGGGGAACCGAGTCAGAGTGTTGGCAAGAGCTTTATCAAAAGCTATGCCGCTGTCTGCCTGGAAGGTGCGATCATAGTGCTTGCCTGCATCATCTTTTCCCTGTTTGCAGCGGCTCCACCGGCAGTCAACCCGGATGCGGCAGCGGTATCTATGGTATGGAGCTACATCGGGGAACTGGTATTCAATATGCTCGTCTTAGTCGGTGCGGTCAAAATGGCTGACCGTGTTGTACGGGAAATGATGGGCTTATAAAGGAGGTATCCATTTGGAAGTAAAGATCAATAAAGAAATCCGTAACTATACGGAAAGCATGTTTTTTGGACTGTCATTAAGGCAGTTCATTTTTTCTGTCCTTGCCTGCGGTGTTGCGGTAGGCTTGTATTTCCTTCTCCGTCCATACTTTGGCATGGAAACCCTTAGCTGGGTATGTATTTTAGGGGCCTTCCCCTTTGCGGCCATGGGCTTTATCAAATATAACGGCATGACCGCAGAACAGTTTGTCTGGGCATGGTTTAAATCCGAATTTCTGATGCCAAAGAAACTGATGTTCCGGCCAGACAATCTTTATTACGAAGCCATGAAGTCCAACATCGAAGCAAGAGAAAAAGGACTTCCTGTCGTTCCCAAGAAACAGAGACGAAAAGAGCGAAAGGAGAAAAAACAGGATAAGAAGAAAACGAAAAAGAATAAAGGAGGCGCAGCATGATTAAAACACTGAGAACCCTGTTCAAGCAGGATAAGGAAAAATTTGTGGTGCCAAAGTCGGTACAGAATGTCATTCCCATTTATACCATCTGGGAAGATGGCATTTTCCTTGTGGGCAGGAATAAATACGCAAAGACCTTTAAATTTGAGGACATCAATTATGCCGTGGCCAGCCGTGAGGACAAGGAAGCCATGTTTCTGGAATACTCTGAACTGCTCAATGCTTTTGACAGCGGCGCTACCACAAAGCTCACCATCAATAACCGCCGTCTGAACCGGGTGGATTTTGAGCAGACCATCCTGATCCCTATGGCGGAGGACGGTCTGGATAAGTACCGTAAGGAGTACAACAAGATGCTGCTGGATAAGGCAACCGGAGCAAACTCTATCGTGCAGGACAAATATGTGACTATTTCTGTGTGCAAAAAGAATATCGAAGAAGCACGGAACTATTTTGCCCGTGTGGGTGCCGACCTTGTCACTCATTTTTCCCGCCTGGGCGCACGATGCGTGGAACTGGAAGCGGAAGAAAAACTCCGTATCTTCCACGACTTCTACCGTACCGGCGAAGAAACCGCTTTTACCTTCGATATGGTACAGAGTATGCGCAAAGGCCATGATTTCAAAGACTTTATCTGCCCGGACACCTTTGAGTTTGAAAAGGACTGCTTCCGTATGGGAGATCGATACGGGCGTGTGATCTTCCTGAGAGAATACGCTGCCTATATCAAAGACAGCATGGTAGCGGAGCTTTGTGAGCTGAACCGCAACATGATGCTGTCCATTGATGTTGTCCCGGTTCCCACAGATGAAGCGGTGCGGGAAGTGGAAAACAGGCTGCTCGGTGTCGAAACCAATATCACGAACTGGCAGAGAAAACAGAATCAGAACAATAACTTCTCGGCAGTTGTCCCTTATGACCTTGAGCAGCAGCGCAAGGAAAGCAAGGAATTTCTGGACGACCTGACAACCCGTGACCAGCGAATGATGTTTGCGGTGCTGACACTGGTGCATACCGCAGAAACCAAAGAACAGCTGGACAGCGATACGGAAGCCCTGCTGACCACAGCCAGAAAGCATTTGTGTCAGTTTGCGGTGCTGAAATATCAGCAGATGGACGGACTGAACACGGCGCTGCCGTTTGGTGTGCGTAAGATCGATGCCCTGCGCACGCTGACCACGGAAAGCCTTGCCGTATTTATTCCGTTCCGGGTACAGGAGATTTACCACAAGGACGGTATATATTACGGGCAGAATGTGATCAGCAAGAACATGATTATTGCCAACCGCCGCCATCTGCTCAATGGCAACTCCTTTATTCTCGGTGTGTCTGGTGCCGGTAAATCCTTTACGGCAAAAGAAGAAATGACCAATATCATCCTCACAGATCCCAATGCGGATGTCATTATTATCGATCCTGAACGGGAATATTCCCCGCTGGTCAAGGCCATGCAGGGCGAAGTCATCCACATTTCTGCGACCAGTGAAAACCACATCAATGCAATGGATATGAACTCCGATTACGGTGACGGCGCAAACCCGGTCATTCTGAAATCGGAGTTTATTTTGTCTCTCTGTGAACAGCTCATTGGCGGTACAAGTTTGGGAGCAAAACAGAAATCCATTATTGACCGTTGTACGGCCAGTGTTTACCGCCACTATCAGCAGGGTAATTATCAGGGTGTCCCGCCCACTTTGCAGGACTTCCGTGAAGAACTGCTCAAACAGAATGAGCCGGAGGCGCAGGAAATCGCCCTTGCCATTGAGCTGTTTACCGATGGCAGCCTGAACACCTTTGCCAAGAACACCAATGTGGATACCCACAGCCGTCTGATCTGTTATGACATTCTGGATCTGGGCAAACAGTTACAGCCGATTGGTATGCTGGTTGTCCTTGACAGTATCTTAAACCGCATTACGCAGAACAGAGCCAAGGGCAGGAACACGTTCATTTTCATTGATGAAATCTATCTCCTGTTCCAGCATGAATACTCGGCAAACTTCCTCTTTACCCTTTGGAAGCGTGTGCGTAAATATGGTGCGTACTGTACCGGTATCACACAGAATGTAGACGACCTTTTGCAGAGCCATACCGCAAGGACAATGCTTGCCAACTCTGAATTTATCATCATGCTCAATCAGGCGTCTACGGACAGGATTGAGCTTGCCAAGCTTTTGAACATCTCTGACCTTCAGATGGGCTATATCACCAATGTCGGTGCAGGACAGGGACTTTTGAAGGTAGGCAGTTCCCTTGTGCCATTTGTCAATAAATTCCCGCATAACACCGAACTGTATAAACTGATGACGACCAAGTTTGGAGAGGTATAAGGAAAGTGAGAGAGGAGACAGAGTGTTTAGATCTGCGCAATCAAATTTACTGTATGGATTGTATGGAGCTGATGGCGCATATCCCGGATAACTTTGTGTCACTGATCCTGACCGATCCGCCCTATGGCATCGCATACCAGAACCATTTTGCCAGACAGCCCCATGAAATATTGGATGGGGATCACGGGATTGATTATGAACGCTTTGCGTGGGAAAGTTACCGCATTTTGCGGGACAATTCCCACGCTTATTTTTTTACCCGGTTTGACTGCTATTCTTTTCATTACGACTGTCTGCGAAAAGCAGGATTTACGGTAAAAAACTGTCTGGTGGTGGAGAAAGGGACACTGGGCGGCATCGGTGATCTGAAAGGCAGCTATGCCAATAATTCAGAATGGATCATTTTCTGTCAGAAAGGACGGCGATTGTTTCAGCAGACACAATTACTGGAGAACCGTAAAAAAGAAGGCACACAGTTCCATAAAGGCAGAGAACCGAGTAAGAAATACAAGACGAGGTTCCCTGCCTGTTGGTTTGGAGAGGAATATCCCAAGGCAACCTACAATGCCACATGGCAGAAGAAACATGGCATTTACCATCCAACCGTAAAAAATGTGGAGTTTTTGTCGTGGCTAATCCAGATTTCCAGTACCAGAAAGGAACTGGTCTTTGACGGTTTTATGGGGACTGGAAGCACTGCTTTGGCTGCCTTGGCAAACGACAGGGATTATTTAGGTGCAGAGATCAATGAGGCATATTTTAAGATTGCGAAAAAACGGATAAAGGAGGTATTTTCAAATGTCTAATATTCAATTTCGCTCCGCAGAGCATAGAGATTTCTTTCTGGAAAACATGAATAAGTGCAGAGTCAACGACAGCTATCACCGGGCATTTTTCTATGTCATGGGGATTGCTTCGGAAACAAGGGCAAATATCAACCAGATGTTTGACTTTAAGAATGATTGTATCGAGCCGGATGGGATGCACGGTGGATGGCAGACCAGTGGAACCGTTAAGGTCTGCCGCCTCGCCTTTAATCTCTGGAATGGGTACACCGACATGAACAGCCCCCAGTCTTTTACACCGGAAGATCTGTTCTGCTGTGAGTTTGCCCCCTACTTCATGGAGGGCATCAAGGTCAGGTATCCCGAATATTGCAGGGATCTTCCCGCACCCAGAAAACAAAACGAATTATCACGCTAAGAAAGGAGAAACCCATGAAAAAATATCAATCTATGATCTGTCTGATTGCCGCTGTGTGCCTTTTAGGTACGGCGGCATTTTCTGTTTATCACATCTATGATCATTACGCACAGTTGGACGAGCAGACCGAAGTATTTGATGAGATTGCAGAAGTGGTGGCACAGGCTCCCGATGAAGAACCGGTTCCTGATGATGTTCCCGTCAGCGAAGGCCAAGATGTTCTGTCCAAATACAAGGAGCTGTATTTGCAGAATGAAGATATGGTGGGCTGGATTTCCATTTCCGGCACAACCATTAACTACCCTGTTATGCAGACAAAGGATGAACCGAATTACTATCTTAAACACAATTTTGAGAAGCAGTACAGTGATTTAGGTACTCCGTATATTCAGGAAAACTGTGATCTGCTTACCAGTGATAATCTGATCATTTACGGGCATCACATCAGTGGCAACCGCATGTTTGGAGCTTTGGAGGATTATAAATCCAAGAGTTTTTATGAGGAACACAAAACCATTCAGTTTGATACCCTGACAGAACAGGCAGAGTATGAGATCGTTGCTGTATTTAAGACAGTCGCTTACAGCTCCAGCGGCTATCGCTATTATGATTTTGTAAATGCGGAGAATGAGGAAGAATTTAATGCCTATATCAAAACGTGTAAAGAGCTTGCCCTATACGATACGGGTGTTACCGCAGACTATGGCGACAGGCTGATTACCCTTTCTACCTGTGAGTATTCGGCTACAAATGGCAGGCTTGTTGTGGTGGCAAAAAGGACTGCATAAGTAAGGTACAGCTTCTAAGAAAGGAGGGCTTCTATGGCAGATATTAAAACCAGGGATGCAGTCAAAGGTACGATTAAGACCATAGATAAAGCCGCCGTTGCTTCAGAGCGTATGAAAGCTGCCTATGCAAAGACAAAGGAGAAAGCGGAAGAAGGATATTACGCCAACGAAGGTTCTGCTACGGAATATGCTGCGGATAAGATCTCCTATGCTTCTGACCGGGTAAAAGATGAGGGTATCCATCAGTTCAATAAGCAAGGGCAAAAAAGCGCTAAGACTACCAAAGACAATATCGTTAAGGTAAAGGACAAAATGGCTGATTTTAAGCAGAAGCGGGCCGCCAAAGCTGCTGAGCAAAGGTCAGCAAGGAATGTGTCTGGACAGAACGGCTTGCAGATCCATCGTGGAACTGCAGGTCGTTCTCCTGTTTCAGATGCTTCTGTCCAGACCATAAAAACAGCAACAGATACCAAAAGAACGATTAAGCAGTCTGCCAGAAGTGCAGGAAAAACCGTCAAGACAGCGGCAAAAGGCTCTGTAAAAACAACCGAAAGAAGCGTAAAAACAGCACAGGTGACTTCTAAAGCGGCCATAAAGACCACTCAGCAGGCCACCAAAACAGCACAGGCTGCGGCAAAGGCTTCAGCGAAAACCGCACAGAAAGCAGCGCAGGCGGCAAGAGCATCCGCAAAGGCATCTGCGGTGGCTGCTAAAACAACCGTCAAAGCCACCATAGCGGCTGTCAAAGCAATCATTGCAGGAACAAAAGCATTGATAGCAGCGATTGTTGCAGGCGGCTGGATCGCAGTAGTGATTATTCTGATCGTGGTATTGCTTGGTTGTGCGATCTCTCTGTTTGGCGGAGGCAGTGAAAGCACTTCTTATACTCCGGTCAGTGCCGAGGTAGAAGCCTATGAACCGCTGATCCAGAAATATGCAAAGCAGCATGGGATTCCTGAATATGTAGAGCTTATCAAGGCGGTCATGATGCAGGAGTCTGGAGGACGGGGAAATGACCCCATGCAGGCATCGGAATGTGGGTATAACACACAGTACCCAAATACACCGAATGGCATTACAGACCCGGAATATTCCATCAATGTCGGTATCCAGAATTTAGCTGCCTGTCTGAATGCCGCACAAGTGGAAAATCCCGTTGACATGGATCGGATCAAACTGGCCCTGCAGGGATATAACTTTGGAAATGGCTATATTTCATGGGCGCAGACCAATTACGGCGGCTACACTTATGCCAATGCGGTTGAGTTTTCTACGATACAAGCAGAGCGATTGGGATGGGACAGCTACGGGGATACCCAATATGTTTCTCATGTACTGCGCTATTATCCCTTCGGACGGGTATTTACCGGCGGTGGTAATCAGGCAATCGTGGAAGTTGCCCTGACGCAGCTTGGCAATGAGGGCGGACAGCCCTACTGGTCATGGTATGGTTTCAGCAGTCGTGAAGAATGGTGCGCCTGCTTTGTTTCATGGTGTGCAGAACAGTGTGGCTATATCGAAGGTGGATTTATCCCGAAATTTGCAGGATGCGTCAGCGGCGCAAACTGGTTTAAAGAACGGAACCAATGGCAGGACAGAAACTATGAGCCTACGGCGGGAGATATTATTTTCTTCGATTGGGAAGGCGATGGTTCAACCGACCATGTAGGTATTGTAGAGAAATGCGAAAACGGAGTTGTCTACACCGTAGAAGGAAATTCCGGTGATGCGGTAAAACAGAGACAATATACGGTTGGAAGCAGCTCCATCTATGGATATGGTGTTCCAGCCTATTAAAAATCAGCAAAAGAAAACCAGAGGATTTTATTCCTCTGGCTCTTTTGCCATACATAGCCCGTTCACAGTTGCTTCTATAACGGACAGTTCTCTATCATTGAGTTTGTCGAGCTGTGCGTCTAAACGTCTGCGGACGGAACTTTTCTTCACTTCTTTTTCAGGAAATATGTATTCATCAACAGACACATCGAACATGGTAATCAGTTGAATAAACAGCTCAATACTGGGATGTTGTCCCTCGTTCTCAATGGACTGAATGTGTCGTGGAGCATATCCAATGATCCCGGCAAGCTGCTCCCTTGTCATTCCTCTGGCTTCACGGGCTTTTTTGATCGCCTGTCCAATGGGCATAAAATCAAAGTCAAAATCGTTGTTTCTTTCGTCCATAAGCTCACCACCTTGCAGCAATATAATGTTACTTTTATATTGTACAGAGGTCATAGTTCTTATGAAACGATGTGAAATTTCCTGTAATAAGAGATTTTATATCTTATATATAGAGATGAAATCTCAGATTCTCAATGTTCTATTTCATAAATTAAAGGGATTTTGTTTGGAAACAAAATCCCTCGCATTTTTTCACCTGTTGATTTTAACCATCTAATAGAAATTTGATGGTTAATCTGAAATTCTTCTAATATTTAGAGCGTTTATATTCTAATAAATATCATCAAAAAAATCATACAAGCAACCACCTTGACTTTGCAAAATCGTTGCCCATTTATGTTGTCTGACTCGTATAAATAGTTGTTATTGGAAAAGCTGTATCTTAATATCGGTTATATCTCCTGCACCAGTTACAAGTATAATTGCTACTACATCGCCTTGTTCCAAATCGGATAGATTACTCACTTCATTGCCGAGAACAACACTTGTTTCTGCCTATACATCGTATCGGACAATATCGCGTTCGTTTAAAGAAAGCTTCTCAACAGATATCATGCTTGGTGTAATCTCTTGAACTTCCGCATAAAAGGTATATATATCCATTGGCGAAATCTGCCCTGTACTGTTTTTTAAACGGTTATAAGCGACTTTATAACCAACAAAATAACTGACTATTACCAGCTTATAGTATTCTGCTTTATCGAATCGAGTCATTGGCATCATTCAGTCGTATTTATACCATAAAAAAATTTTTTATTTTATCAATTAGCAAACCTTGTAACCATCCTGTTTCAATAATTCTGCCTTCTTCCATAAATACAAGATAATCACAGCACTGTTCGATGAGTTCCGGGTCGTGTGTTATTATAAACTGGGTTTTCCCCTTTGCTTTCATATTTTTTATTGCCTCGGCAACATCTATCATCCTTGTATAGTCTAATCCGCTAGTTGGTTCATCATATACTAAAATTTGCTTATCTGATGCTAGTGCACATGCAACAGACACTCTTTGTTTTTGCCCACCAGAAAGCGACATGGGATGAACATCTTGATATTGCTCCAAATTTAGTGAAGTTAGAATTTGATCAACTTTTTCTTTTTTTGATTTTTCCTCCTCATTACTTTTTTCCATAGATAAAAGAAGCTCATCTAATACACTTTCAGTAAAAAGCTGATGATTAACATCTTGCATTACGAGGTAACAAGTTTTGATACGTTCTTTCCAGTTTAGAACACATCCATTAAATGTCATTGTACCGCTTGTTTTCTTTTCCAAGCCACACATACATCTGCCAAAAGTTGACTTACCTGCTCCATTTTTTCCTATCACCGCCACGACACTTCCGCACGGGATTGATAAAGATGGAATATCAAGATTTTTCTCTCTTTCGTAGGCAAAAGAAAAATCTTTGAAATAGATAACTTCTTCCTTTTTGACTGTATTGGAATATAATTTATCAAAAGATACTGTCCGTGATCTTAATCCCATTTTAGCCAGAATATCGTCAGGAATTGTTAAAAATTCCTGAATAGAAATATCCTGTTCAATGAAACCATTTTTAACATAAACTACACGATCAACAATATCCATAAGCCAATAGAGCCTATGTTCAGCTATGACGATTGTACATCCAGCTTCTTTCCACTGTTTTATGACTCCAGCCAACTCATAGATTGCTTCGATATCCAAGTTGGAAGATGGCTCATCCATGACCAGAATTTGAGGAAAGAGTGTTGCCACAGAAGCACAAGCAATCTTTTGTTTTTGTCCTCCAGATAGAGCAAATAAACTTTTTCCAAGTAAAGGAGTTAGTTTTAGTTTATCTACAATTTCTTCAAAACGCTGATATATGTTTTCCTTTTCCATTCCAATATTTTCGCAAGCAAAAACAATTTCTGAATCCGTTTGCACAGTGTAAAACTGCGATTTGGGATTTTGAAAAACGGAGCCAACAAAAGGGGTTAGTTCGTAAAGCTCACTTTTCTTTGTATTAAATCCGCAAACGGTAATATCACCAGAAAGTTCTCCCTCATAAAAATTGGGAATTAAGCCGTTAATCATTCGCGACAATGTTGTTTTTCCACATCCAGAGCTACCACAAAGTAGTACTACCTGCCCCCTAGGAATCTGTAGATTAATATTATGTACTCCGGCGTCGGACTTCGCATGGTTATATACAAAGTCTACCTGTTCCAATTTTATCATTAAAAGCACCAACTCCTATTTGTAAATTATAAAAACAATAATGCAGCATATAGTGGCAAAGAAAGCAATTCCATCTCTCCAAGTAAAGCCAATGGGGCAGACATTCGTTCTTTTAACTGGTGAGTTCAATCCTCTTGTGAGCGCTGAAGCTGCTAGATCATTTCCTATAGAGACGATGCTTGTTAAAAAAGGTACCATACGGTATTCAAGCATTTTCATAGGGTTTCTTATGGAACCCACTTCACGCATCACCATAGCATCTTTCACATGTCCATATTCTTCGATAATAGTTGGAAAAAAACGAAACAATACAGAAAAGGGCATGGATATTTTTTTTGTTACATGCATCCGATCCATAGCGGCAACAAACTCGCTTACAGTTGTGCTTACAATTAGGAAATATGCCATCATCATTCCAGGTAAAATTTGTGTAAAGAGCGCAATCATTCCTGTAAACAGAACATTAATGATATTAGGCAAGTATGGAATCAATAGTTTTGGCACTAATGCTGAAAACAAATACATCCCCAAGTAATAGACCGCCATTTTATATTTTTTTAATACTACCAAAAAAATCAACGGTAATATTGCAAAGAGTAGATGCATTGTTTCAATAATCGGTGAATCTGAAGGCACCAACATGATAGATGATACTGTAAGGCACAAAAAAATTTTTGTTCGTGGGTCTAAATAGAGTTGCTTTGCTTTTGCTGTCGTATCGTAAATATCACTTATCATAATGTCACCGTTTACACTAAACCACTTTTTTCAAAATGCTTTTTCATTACTGATTTTCCAATCAGACCACCGATAATGCCAGCAATAAAACCGCCGATCACCATTACTGGGAAAACCCATCCAGTAGTCAATGCACCATGTACTGTATTTACATAAGTATCTCCATAGGTGACAGCTGTTTGAGAAAGCCAATCTTCGCTGGCAGAAATCCAGTGGATGTAGTTCCCGCAGATACAGGTGGATAAAATACCATAGCAGATAACGGCCATCTTTCTACTTGAATATTTGGTAGCTTTAAATAGTAGTTCGCAAATAATGCCAACAACAACACCCCAAATTAAAAGGTCATACCCCATGCCTGTTAGGATCATTACAAGACCAAATAGAATTTCAAAAATCAGAAGCATACCAGCCTTTTTTACTTTTGTAAAATACAGCATCATAGGAATACCGCCGATTATTGGGAGAATAATTGGCAACAGTATAAAGCCAATAGGGATTAATCCTACAGTACAAGCAATCACGATAACAATTACCATGTAAATTGCTGTAAAAATCCCAATGTTAATAAAGTCTTTTCCGTTGAGTTTCTCTTTTTTGTTTTGCATCATGTCTCCTCCATTGCAATATAAGTTTTTTTGTGTTACCATGAGTTAGATATAGCTAACCGCTCCGCATAAATTATACAGCGTCTTGCCTTGAAAACAATAGGAAAAACATTGGTTTGGCTGATTTCAAAAGCGATTTGGTCGATTTCAAAAAAAGGAAGGTGATATGTTGTGGATGCTAGATTTGAACAACTTTGTTTAGGGCATTTACCGCAATTAGGGTTAAGACCTGCATGTAAAGGGCAGGAAGTTAAAAATGGTATTGGTTTTACTTTTGTGCCAGATTCAGAAATTGGAGAAGGATATTTATGGACATACCCTATCAATTCTACATGTTCATTGACTATTTATGATATTATTTTTCATCAGGACATGTCTTTTCGCTACCATCATCCAGCTGCGCTTACGATTGCTGTTAGTTCACCGGGGAGTATAGAGCCTGTATTTACAAAGACATGTTGTAATCCTGAAAATCTCGTGGGTTATTATTTAGATGAAGGAATTTTTTCGCATACCGTTCCTAAGGGAACACCTGTGAGGAGTATTGGACTGGGATTAATGCCGGAATTTTGGGAACAGCAGTTACCCCGATTATTGGAACAAGATACATCTCAGGTGTTAAGTGCTGCTTGTTTATTAGATGGCACATTTTCAATTCCTGAGGTTGAACTATTGCTTCATCAAATGGCTTCTTATGTGCCAAAAGCTGGAACTGCATCTTTGAGATACGAATCGAAAATCTTGGATCTCATAGCCGCTCTTTTGGAATGGAATATCTTATCTTTATCCATTCCAGCCGTTCAGAGTATTTCTGCAAGCGATCAGGAAGTTATTCAAAACTTGAAGCATTATCTGAGACAAAATTATTCCGCTCAAATTGACTTACAAAGATTAGCGCAAATGTGTTATATGAGCAAATCGAAATTGACATTTCTTTTTCGCAAAATGTGTGGAATGACAATCTATGATTTTATTTTGTCCTGTCGAATCGAACGGGCAAAAGAATTATTGGCTGATCGGAAAAAAAAGATTAGTGAGATAGCATTTTCAGTTGGATATGAACACCCAAGCAGTTTTTCTGTTGCTTTTCATCGAAAAACCGGTTTAACTCCAAATGAGTTTAGAAACAGTATCTAAAACAATGAATAAAATTTTATTGGGCTGTCGTAGCGCATACGGCAGTTCTTTTTTTGCAATCGTACAAATGTGTTTGGCTATATTCCAGAGTTGAACAAAAAGGATTGAACTTTCCAAACGCTGACAGTATTATCGGGTTAGTTAAAACGAACCACAATAAATAAGTAGGAGGTAATCTGATGTCCCAAAAGAATAAATCAGGAATTGCAAGACTGTTAGAATTTGGAGGTCGCTACCGCTATCTTACAGTCATAGCTTGTATTTTATCTGGAATAAGTTCAATACTTATGCTTTGTCCATTTTTATGTTTCTGGATGGTTTTGCGAGATGTATTTGCCGTGTTACCAGATTTAAGTAAAGTGAATGTACAAGCCATATCAAATTATGGATGGATGGCACTTGCTTTAGCAGTAAGTGGGTTTATATTCTATGCATTGGCGCTTCTTTTTTCACATTTGGGAGCCTTTCATACAGCTAAAAATATGCAATCTCTGATTCTGCATCACTTGGCAACCCTTCCATTAGGATTTTTTTCACAGAACAGTAGTGGAAAACTCAGGAAAATTATAAACGAAAATACATCTCAAACAGAGAATTTTCTGGCTCACCAACTTCCTGATATGACAGGTTCTGTTGTAACAGCAGTGACTATGTTGGTGATGCTTTTGTTTTTCGATTGGCGACTAGGAGGTCTTTGTATTTTGCTGTTAGTTGTTGGTTTTACTGTACAGATGCTGATGACCAACGAAAAGTCTATGTCCTATATGCGCCAGTATCAGGATGCTTCGGAGCAAATGAACAACGAAGCTGTAGAATATGTTAGGGGTATTCCTGTTGTTAAAGTGTTTCAACAAACAATCTATTCTTTTAAAAGTTTTTACGCTGCTATCATGCACTATAAGAACAATGTAACCGAATATGCCCTTTCCTGCCAAGGACCAATGGTAGCTTTCAATGTTATTATCAATGCCTCTTTTGCCGTACTAATTCCAGCAGGGATTCTGTTAATTAGACCGGATAATTACAAAAGTTTTTTACTGGATCTTGTCTTTTATATGATGTTCGCATCTGGAAGTGCTGCTATTTTGAATAAGATACTTTTTTCCGGTACACATCGAATGATGGCACAAGAAGCAGTTCGGCGAATTGATATGTTGTTAGATGAGATTCCGGTGGTTGAAACAACTTTGGCACAGATTCCAGACCGCAACGATGTGGAGTTTAAGGATGTGACATTCACATATCCTGGTAATAAATTCCCGGCACTTTCACATTTAAATTTACATGTACAGGAAGGAAAAACAGTAGCTCTGGTTGGAGCGTCTGGGAGCGGAAAAACTACCGCAGCAACATTGATTCCTCGATTTTGGGATCCACAGGAAGGTATTGTTAGTATCGGTGGTGTTCCTGTTACAGAAATCACAAAAAAGGATTTGATGAACCGTATCGCATTTGTGTTCCAAGATACTAAACTTTTGAAAGTTAGCATTTTGGAAAATATGCGTGCAGCTCGTCCAGATGCAACAAAGGAACAGGTGTTGAACGCACTTCACAATGCCCAATGTGATGATATTATAGAAAAATTCCCACAAGGAGTAGATACCATTTTGGGAACAAAGGGGATTTATCTTTCTGGCGGTGAACAACAGCGTCTCGCGCTGGCGCGGGCTATTCTTAAAGATGCCCCTATCATTTTACTGGACGAGGCTACTGCCTTCGCAGATCCGGAAAATGAATATAAAATCCAACTGGCTTTTGAACATTTGACTCGTGGGAAAACTGTGTTGATGATTGCGCACAGACTGCCTACCATTCAAAATGCCGATGAGATTTTAGTGCTAAATAAAGGAACTGTAGTTGAAAGAGGAACCCATAATGCTCTGATGGCTCAGGGTGGGATTTACGCAACTATGTGGAAAGATTATCAGACCTCAATAGCATGGAATATCGGAAAGGGGGAATATCATGCTTCGTAATCTCTTTGCCCTGACAGAACAGGGTGCAAAAGATATGAAAAAAGGTATTATTGCTTCAATTTTTTCTTCTCTTAGTCTAATGTTTCCTATGGGATTACTGCTTATGCTTGTTATGCAACTGCTTCAACCCTTGTTAGGTATTGAGGCTGATGGGCCTTCACTGAAATTATACTCTGTTCTGTGTATAGGATTACTTATAATTATTTTCTTAACACACTATGTCCAATATCGTTGTACGTACATCGCAGCCTATGCCGAAAGCGCTCAACGCCGAATCGGTCTTGCAGAAAAACTGAGGACGTTGCCGTTGTCTTTTTTTGGCAAACGAGATCTTTCTGATTTGACAACAACCATGATGAGTGACTGCAGCGATTTGGAAAGGGTCTTTGCCTATACTATCCCGCAGATTTTTGGTACGGCAATTAGTTGTTTAATTGTTTGTCTATGTTTGTTTTTTATAGACTGGCGCATGGCTCTGGCCATCCTTTCTCCCTTTATTCTGGCTATTATAGTTCTCATTGGGAGTAAGCGGCTTCAGAACCGAATGGATCTCAAAAAAATGCAATCTAAGCTGGATGCGGCAGATAGTATTCAAGAATTTTTAGAAAGCATCCGCGATTTACAGGCAAACAATCAAGAGGAAGAATATCTGGCCGGTCTGGATCAAAAACTGGAAAAAATTGTCCATACCTCAATACGTTATGAGATGACTAGCGGCTTAATGATCACATCAGCCCAAATGATTTTACGCTTTGGTTTCCCTGTTACAGTATTAGTAGGAACATTACTGCTCAGTCAAGGACATTTAAGCCTGTTCCTATTTCTTATGTTTCTGGTAACAGCTTCTCGTATTTATGACCCACTCAGTGGTGTGATGATGCAGCTTAGTGAAATATTCAATGCTATGCTCCAGCTTCAGCGGATGAAAGCTATCGAAAAAGAGCCAGAACAAACTGGCACCACTCAATATTCCACTAAGGGGTATGACATTTCTTTTTCTCATGTGGGATTCAGCTACCAAGATGGCGAAGATGTATTGACCGATGTAACATTCACTGCTAAGCAAGGGGAAGTGACTGCATTGGTAGGGCCTTCTGGCGGTGGAAAAAGTACAACAGCGAAACTGGCTGCCCGTTTTTGGGACATTCAAAAAGGCTCTATCACTATCGGCGGTACAGACATTTCAAAAATCGACCCAGAAACACTGCTTAAAGACTATGCCATTGTATTCCAAGATGTGGTACTATTCAACGATACCATTATGGGAAATATCCGTTTGGGGCGCAAGGATGCCACCAATGAGGAAATTTTAGCTGCTGCCAGAGCTGCTCAGTGTGATGAGTTTGTTCAGCAATTGCCAGAAGGCTACCAGACAGTTGTGGGTGAAAACGGCTCAACTCTGTCTGGTGGAGAACGTCAGCGTATCTCCATCGCCCGCGCTTTATTAAAAAATGCCCCCGTTGTCTTACTGGATGAAGCGACGGCATCCTTGGACGTAGAAAATGAAACCAGCCTTCAAACTGCGCTCTCTGCCCTACTTAAAGAAAAGACTGTTTTAATAATTGCGCATCGAATGCGCACTGTAATGGGGGCAGATCACGTAGTTGTACTTGCTGATGGACATGTAGCGGAGGAAGGAACACCAAAACAATTATTGGATCAAGGAAGAATATTTCGCCACATGGTCGAACTTCAACAAGAATCTTCAAATTGGAAAATTAGCTCATAAAGGAGAACCTATGAAACTTCATGCGTCCGGGGAGGACTATCTGGAAACCATCCTTGTTATCCATAAGAAAATGGGTATGGTGCGCTCCGTAGATGTTGCCCGGCACATGGGAGTGTCAAAACCGAGTGTTTGTGTGGCGGTCAACACCCTGAAAGACGGCGGCTTTCTCATAATGGATGAAGATCACCTTCTCCATTTGACCGATGTGGGCCGGGAGGTTGCCGAAAAAATCTATGAGCGCCATTGCTTCTTTACCAAGCAGCTTATCGCAGCAGGCGTTGACCCCAGAACTGCGGAGGCTGACGCCTGCCGGATGGAACATGTAATCAGTAATGAAAGCTTTGAACGGTTGAAAAAGGCTGCCTTTAGAAATCAGGAAAGCGAGATTTCTGCCCTGTCAAAAGCGATAAAGGATAAGCCCACCGAATAAAAAAACGGTGTTTCGGTGGGCGGCTTCATCATGCCTGATTACACATCTTCCCTCTGAACCCGTTTTGGGTTTGGAGGGATTTTTTATGTGCTGGTCTGCTTCAGCCGCCCTGCTGCTTATCCAAAGCAGCAATTACCTACATAATTTCATACAGGAATGAGGATAGTCTCTCAAAAAAATCTTCTGCTATTGGTGGCACTCTCACGCCCCAAATATAGAAGCTATATTTCTACAATATAGTTCTTATTTTTCTTATTGCCGTAAAGGTTTAACAGCCTTTGCGGTTTTTTATTTGTCGATATTTGTCGGGGAAAAGGATAAGCCATCTTCCGGTATCGGCTGTCGTTCTCCGCCCTTTCCAATCTGAATGTTCAAACAAATCAGATTGGAGGTAAGGAAAATGGCATATAACCATGGAAAAGCAGAGCGCAAATGGAAGCTCTGGAAAGAGAAAGAAGAAAAGATTTTAAGAGACAGCGGTGTTTCTGAAGATATGATTGAAGCAATTCGTCTCTATGACCGTCAGGCATTTAATTCAGACAGACGCTATTATGAGCGTGTGCAGGAAACAGGTACATATCTGGATACGGTAGCAGCATCCACCGATCAGGCAGAACCGAAAACAGTACAGGACTTCTTGGATCGTATTGAGAATCAGGAATTGTATCATATACTGATCACAGTGGACAGGCTTACCCTGCAGATCGTTCTGATGAAGATCCAGGGGTACAGCACTCATGAAATCGCCAGGTATCTGAAGATTACCGAAAAGGCGGTTTACAGACGCATGGACAGGTTAAAAGAAAAAATCAAAAAAATATTTTAATGTGAGGGGAAATTGATAGGTTCCCATTGGCGACAGGGTGAGAGGACGAAATCCTCCACCCTGTTTTCCTTTGTGTGGCAAAAACAGGATTGTTCCTTGACAACCGAATAGTCATTCGCCAAATACTTCCTCTTTGTGATTGTGATGAGCATAAGCGTACGGAGCAGTACGCCAAGACCTGCCGACAAGCAAATAGCGATGAAAGGTGGTGAGCGAGCCTATACTGACTCCAAATATCGGGTAGCCCCCGGTTTCGCCATAACCCACAAAGAGCATAATGGTACTCCCGTCCAGTCACAGTCCGAGCGGTATCCAATCCGCCGCAGGCAATGAGGGCGGCTCTGGCAGACCGTCAGTTGGGGTGAAACTCCCGTGGAGTCAGTTCGCTGCTGACCGTTTGGCGACTTCCCTATGCTTTTGCGCATTTGCATTTCGGGGTGTCGAGGACAAATAGAAATGCCATGATCATAAAGCCAGACACAAGGTTATCAATGAGAACAGAGCTTTGTTTTATAGGCTCCCGACCTCAATAAGCCTTTTGTCTGGCTTATTACATAGACAGAAACCGTATGTCAAATATAGATTGGAGGGCATTCAAATGAAAAGAACTGTCAGGCGTGGAGATATTTACTACGCAAAACTTGATCCGCATATCGGCTCTGAACAGGGCGGCACAAGACCTGTCCTCATTCTTTCCAATGATACAGGAAACAGGTTCAGCCCCACGGTCATTGTTGCCGCCATTACGAGTCGAGTACGAAAGAAAACGAAGCTACCGACACATTACTATTTGGAAGATGTTGACGGGCTTCCCGAAAATTCAATTATTCTCTTTGAACAGGTGCGCACGATTGATAAAAGCCGTCTCAAAGAGAAAGTAACACAGCTTGATAAACAATCTATGGAAAAGATTGTTTTACCCCTATTCATCAGCATGGGTGCAGAAAAAGAGCTGAAAGCAGAAAGGAGGATTTCTCATGTTTGAGGATAGAATTGCAGCATTAAATAAGGATACAGAAGCTATGCCGAGTATTCCATATGAGAAAAGAATTTATACAGTAGATGAGATCCAGGACATTTTAGGCATCGGCAGGAATTCTGCCTATAATCTTGTGAAATCCGGCGTATTCCACAGTGTCCGTATTGGCGGCAATATCCGTATTTCAAAAAAGAGCTTTGACGATTGGCTTGATAAACAGATGGATACTTGTCAAGTGTGAAAAATCCCTTGAACTGTCGGATTTGCATATTTCACTTTTTCTCTGATTTTCCATACTATATAGCCAAGCAGAGATGCTTGGCTATATAGCATACCCTAACGGCTGACGAGCCGAAAAAAATATGAATCGGAGGAAAATACAATGAAAAAGAAAAGCATGTCCGTGCGAGAAATGCGTCGGCTTCTTGGGCTTGGTAAGACGGAAGCATACTGGCTCGTGAAAAAGAACTATTTTGATACGGTCATCATCGCCGGTAAGATGCGTGTGATGATCGAGAGCTTTGAAAACTGGTACGCCAACCAGCTTCATTATAAGAAAATAATTGGTGAAGCACCGGGAAAGAATTGGACATCCATCACAATGTCAATTCAGGAAACTGCCAGCTTACTTGGGATTGCTGAAGGAACCCTATATGACTTGATGAAGAAGAAACCTTTCAAAACGGTAAAGGTTGGCATGTATACCCGTATTTACATAGATAGCTTCGAGGATTGGTACAACTCTCAATCCCACTATAAGAAAGTTATCAAAAATGAGGAGGTGGTAGCATGTTTGAAGATCGCATCGCTGAATTAAATGGAGTTTCAAAAACTACTCCGAATAAGAAAAGCTATACTGTTGCAGAAATTCGGCAGATTCTTGGAATAAGCCGCCCCACTGCATATAAGCTGATAAATCAGAATGTGTTTCAGAGTGTTCGATTGAATAGTGGCATCAGAATCGTAAAAAGCAGTTTTGATGCATGGCTCGAAACAAGAGAATAAGGAGGTGTTTTACATGGCATCTATTGTTAAGAGAAAAAACCGCTATTCTGTGGTTTACAGCTATACGGATGAAAACGGCGTAAAGAGGCAAAAGTGGGAAACATTTGCTACTAATGCCGAAGCCAAAAAGCGCAAAGTGCAGGTTGAATTTGAACAGGAGACAGGTACTTTTATTACCCCTTCCGCTAAGACGGTCAGTGATCTTCTGGAAGAATACATGTCTATTTATGGTGTGAATACCTGGGCATTATCGACCTATGAAGCAAGGCGAAGCCTGATCTTCAATTATATTACTCCGCTGATTGGAGATATTAAACTGGAAGATCTGACACCAAGAACAATGGACAAATTCTATCAGAGCTTATTATCGGTCAAGGCAAAAGTGGTAAATAACCGCAGGCCGAACAATGAATATCTCACCGCCCATACAGTTAGAGAGATTCATAAGCTGCTCCGCAATGCCTTTAATCAGGCAGTAAAATGGGAACTGATGTCAAGGAATCCTGTTCTTAATGCTACCCTTCCAAAAGAAGAACATAAAGAGCGTGCAATCTGGACAGCAGAAACACTGTTTAAAGCATTGGAAGTTTGTGACGATGACAATCTGGCATTGGCACTGAATCTTGCTTTTTCCTGCTCATTGCGAATGGGTGAACTTCTCGGACTGACCTGGGACTGTATCGATATTTCAGAGGATAGCATAAAAAATGGATGTGCCTATATCTTTGTCAACAAAGAGCTTCAGCGTGTTAATCGCAATGCGTTGGAACAGTTGGGGGAAAAAGGAGTTGTCTTTAAGTTTCCACCTGCGCTGGCAAGTACACACACAGCGCTGGTGCTGAAAGAGCCGAAAACAAAAACAAGTATACGAAAGGTATTTCTTCCGAAAACAGTTGCAGAAATGCTTGTTGATCGACACGAGGAAATTGAAAACTACAAGGCACTGTTTGGTGACGAATACCTGGACTTTAATCTCGTATTCGCTTCTTCCTGCGGCAGACCGATTGAAGGACAGGTTATCAATCGAGCTTTAGGAAAGCTGATCAAAGATCATGATTTGCCGCCTGTCGTATTTCATAGTTTCAGACATTCAAGTATCACTTATAAGCTAAAACTCAACGGTGGCGATATGAAATCCGTACAGGGTGATTCCGGTCACGCACAGGTTAAGATGGTAGCTGATGTATATTCCCACATTATAGACGAGGACAGACGCTTAAATGCTCAGCGATTTGAAGAGCAGTTTTACCAGGGAAAATCAATCCCAGCGGTTGAAGAACCAGAAGAACCCCCTGCTCCAGAAGAAACACAGACTGAACAGGAGCTGCTTCAGAAACTTCTTGCCAATCCAGAAATGGCAGCCCTTTTGAAATCACTGGCGAAAACCATATGACATTGAGGAGCCGTTGCAAATAGATGAGTAGTCATCTATGGAGCAATGGCTCCTTCTGCTATATCATATTAAGATTGGAGTGATTGATTGAAAGATATTTTTACGGATATGCAGGCCCAAATAGGATGTCAGTATATATCTGATCTGCCCTACCATAAGAGTGCGGTCTGGTTGGAACTGAAAAACTTTTGTCTGTCTGAATATCCTAAGAAACAGTTAGAAGATTTTTCACATTATGTATTTGATGTGCCTTATACCGCTATACAGGAAGCGTTGCAAAGAAAAGATATAATGAGCCATAAAAGAAAAGCGTGTGCAGATTGAAGTAATAGATCATAGAGCAAGCATCTGCACCCAAAGAAACACAAGAGGAAAATCCAACATGGGTTGTCCTCTTTCTTTCAGTCTATTGTTTACATACTGTTCTTGAGAAGTTACAGAGCAGATCAGGAGAGTCGTCCTAACACCAGAAGGGACGCATCCGCACAGCAGCGACTTGTTTTTACTATTTAGTATTTTCCCAACTCCTGTTTTTTTGCTAATCACCTGCAAATTGAATGGCATAAAACACCTTAAAATCAGCAGAAATACCGAGGTACAGGATAACATCCTGATGCCGTGAAAACCCAGTAAATACGGGGATTATTTAAACTTAGAAGGTAGCTGATTGACCTTTAGGAGTGCCTCTCCTAAGGGTTAGTTGTAGGTTCGATTCCTACTATGGGTGCCACCAGCAATGCCGAGAAACTTCTAAAATGGTTTTTCGGCTTTTCTATTTTTCTAAACAATTCAAACTTTAAATTTTCCATAAAATAAGCAGCAAACCTTGAAAATTTACATCACAGGACATGTAATTTCCATTAGTTTTTCAATCATATGATGGAGCAAATCTGCTGCTTTTGTATCTGATACTTTGTAGTAAACTTCTTTTCCGTCCCGTCTGCTGATAATTAAGCCGCCGGATTTTAATTGTTTCAGATGATGGGAAACTGCAGGACTGCTCATATCCACCAGAGCAGAAATATTAGTTACACATTCTTCACAGTGGCATAAAAGCCAGAAAATCTTAATTCTGCTGGCGTCGCCCAGCTGTTTAAAAATGTCTGAAATAAGACGGAAATCTTCTGTATCCGGCATATCATCTATACAGTGCTCTATTTGTTGACCATGATTATGAGGAAGCTGCTGTGTTGTCATAATGTTTTATCCTTCCAAAAAATATAATATAATAAATAGTACCATTGAAAGAATTGAACTGTCAAATTTGATTTCATTGAAAGAAATTTAAAAAATATATTGACAATTATTTATTGTCAGCGTATATTAAAACTAACAATTAAACATATATTTAATTATTTAATCGAAAGGAAGAAAAGATTATGAAAAAAACTTATAAAATTGATGTGGATTGTGCTAACTGTGCAAACAAAATGGAAATTGCTGCCAAAAATACAAATGGTGTAAAAGACGCTACCGTTAATTTTATGGCATTAAAAATGATTGTGGAATTTGAAGAAGGCCAGGAACCAAAAACGGTTATGAAAGATGTCCTTAAAAATTGTAAAAAGGTGGAAGATGACTGTGAGATCTTCTTTTAAATAAAATCCACTTGTAGAATAGGAGGATTTGAAGATGAATAAGAAACAGAAAAAAATGTTAATTCGTATTCTTATTTCAGCAGCGTTATTGATTATACTCCATTTTATTCCATTAAGCGGCATTCTGAGATTTGTTTTATATATGATCCCATATCTGATTGTTGGATATGATATTCTTAAAAAAGCTGGAAAAGGTATTATTAACCGGCAGATTTTTGACGAATGTTTTTTAATGGCAGTTGCAACAATAGGAGCTATTGTTCTTGCGGTTTATGATGACGGGGATTATGTAGAAGCAATTGCAGTTATGCTGTTTTATCAGATAGGAGAATGGTTTCAGAGTTATGCTGTGGGTAAAAGCCGCAGAAATATCAGTGATCTGATGGATATCCGTCCGGATTATGCAAATGTTGAACAGGATGGTGTGCTGGAAAAAATTGATCCGGATGAAGTATCCATAGGAACTACAATTATTGTACAGCCGGGAGAAAAAGTACCTATTGATGGTATTATAACAGAAGGAACTTCTACTCTAAATACAAGTGCATTAACCGGAGAAAGTCTGCCCAGGGAAGCATCTGCAGGGGACGAAGTTATCAGCGGCTGTATAAATATGACAGGCGTTTTAAAAATCAGGACCACAAAGGAATTTGGAGAATCTACGGTTTCTAAAATTTTAGATCTTGTTGAAAATGCCAGTTCCAGAAAATCAAAGTCAGAAGATTTTATTTCAAAATTTGCAAGAATATATACCCCGGCTGTCTGTTTTGCGGCACTGGCGCTGGCGATTATTCCGCCTGTTGTGCAGCTGATGATTCCTGGTATGACGCCGGAATGGGGCATGTGGATTTATCGTGCGCTGACTTTTCTTGTTATCAGCTGCCCGTGTGCTCTTGTTATTAGTATACCTCTTAGTTTTTTTGCTGGAATCGGAGGCGCAAGCAAAGCAGGTGTACTGGTGAAAGGATCCAATTACCTGGAGAGTTTATCAAAGGCCAGATATGTTGTATTTGATAAAACCGGTACATTGACAAGAGGAGTATTTGAAGTAAATGGAATCCATCACAATGAAATGGAAGAAGAAAAGCTCCTGGAATATGCTGCTCTTGCAGAGAGTGCGTCGTCTCACCCTATCAGTAAAAGTCTGCAGCGTGCATATGGAAAGAGAATAGACCGGTCTAGAGTCTCTAATATCAGGGAAATCAGCGGTAATGGAGTAATTGCTGAGGTAGATGGGATTGAAGTTGCAGCCGGAAACGCAAAATTAATGAAAACACTGAATATAACACCTGTTAATTGCCATCAGGTAGGAACTATTATTCATATGGCTGTTAATGGAAGTTATGCAGGACATATTGTTATATCAGATGTTATAAAACCAAATGCAAAAGCTGCGGTTTCGGCCTTAAAAGCTGCCGGTGTGGAAAAAACAGTAATGCTGACAGGTGATGCTGATGCAGTTGCAAAGCAGGTTGCCGCATCTTTGGGTATTGATGAAGTATATAGTGAACTGCTGCCCGGGGATAAAGTTGAAAAAGTAGAAAAGCTTTTAACAGAAAAACCGGAGAAAGAAAAACTGGCATTTGTGGGAGACGGAATTAATGATGCTCCGGTACTTTCCAGAGCGGATATTGGAATTGCCATGGGGGCTATGGGATCTGATGCGGCGATAGAAGCAGCGGATATCGTGTTAATGGATGATGATCCCTTAAAGATCTCCAAAGCGATCAAGATATCCCGAAAATGTCTGGGAATTGTATATCAGAACATTATTTTTGCTATTGGCATTAAAATGATATTTTTGATTTTAGGAGCTTTTGGTATTGCTGATATGTGGTTTGCGATTTTTGCAGATGTGGGAGTCATGATTATTGCAGTATTAAATGCAGTCCGGGCATTATTTGTAAAAAAATTGTAGTAAGAAAAATTCGATAATTAAAAATAAAAAAGGTATGACAATGTATGATACGTTATAACAATCGTTAAAGATGTTATCTGACCTGCAAAAAAAGTATCAGCTGTCATACCTTTTTATACTTTTTAAATTAGAGTAAGTGTGCCCGAAGCTCTTCGGGACTCTTTGAAGATAAATATGCAGGGGCTATATCAAATACTGTTCTGCACCCGGCCTGTCCCTCCTGATTTAGACGGTAAGCGGCTCTTGCATAAGCGCAGATAACAGAACCGGTAAATTCCGGATTGGAATCCAAAGATAGGTTATATTCTATAATATGTTTGTGTTCTTTTTCTATACCGGTAACTCCGGTCCGGATGACACAGCCTCCATGAGGAAGTCCACTGTGGTCACGCTTCATCTCCTCTTCAGAAATAAAATGAACGGTTGTATCATAATCAGAAAAATAATTGGGCATGGTCTTTATTTCTTGTTCAATCTGATTTAAGTCAGCATCTTTTTTGGCCACAACAAAACATTCTCTTGTATGCTTTTGTCTTGTAGTAAGTTCTGGATTAGAACCGCTTCTCACTGTATCTACTGCTTCAGGAACAGGAATAGTGTACTGTCTGCAGTCTGCCACTCCTTGAATGCGGCGTACTGCATCAGAATGTCCCTGGCTGACACCTTTTCCCCAGAAAGTGTAATCTTTTCCTTCCGGAAGAATGCAGTTTCCATATAAACGGTTAATAGAAAACATACCTGGATCCCATCCACAGGAAATAATACTCACTTTATTTCCTTTTTTTGCAGAACTATCAACATTGGCGAAATGTTCCGGAATTTTTGCATGAGTGTCAAAACTGTCAACCACGTTAAACATTTCAGCATATGCCGGGGTCTGTTCAGGCAGATCAGTAGCGCTTCCTCCGCAGAGAATCAAAACGTCAATCTGATCCTTCATACTGCTGATTTTATCTGTATGAAGCACTTGTACACCTTTCGTTTTGATATGTAAAGATTCAGGATTACGACGGGTAAATACAGCTGAAAGTTCCATATCTTTATTTTGCAAAACAGCGCTTTCTACACCGCGTCCCAAGTTTCCATAACCTAATATTCCAATTCTGATTGCCATTCAATATTCCTCATCTTTCTATTAGCTTTTGTATGTATTATAATCCAGATTCAGGACAAGTCAATAAGTACATTTAAAAACAGTTATGACATTTTAATATTAGAAAGACCTGAGATGAGAGAGCTGCTTATTAAAATTTTCTTATATTACCACATAAAATTTTACAACCCGGTTTAACAATGTTATATTTAAAGATAAGAAAAAGTTTGTGGTAATTAATGCGTATGCTCTTGCCAGCTGAGGGTATAGTAAATAATGTAAATAACTGTTTTAAAATGCAGGAGGTGTTTCTTAGTGGAAGCTTTCACTGAAAATGTAAAAAAAGTTTTACTGGCCGGTGTAGGGGCAGCAGCTACGGCAGTTGAAAAGACCCAGGAAGTAACAGAAGAATTGATTAAAAAAGGAAAAAGCCTGGTAGAAGAAGGAAAGGCAGCAAACGAAGAGTTAAAAAGAGATGCAAAAGTAAAAGTAAAATCCAAGGTAAAAGAAGCTTTGAATCTGGATGATGAAATCACAGACAGCGAAAGCCTTGAAGAAATACTAAAGCAGCTCACCCCTTTAGAACGTCAGGTCATCCGGGAAAAATTAGATATACTGGAAAGAGAAGAAACGGATGATAAAAAAGTCAGCGATGAGGATGAACAGAAGAAAGAAGAAGAACAGACAGCACAATGAGTGAATCAACATATACGCGGATGAGGCACATTTTACAGGTGCTCAGAGAAAATAAAATAGTTCAGGGACTGACACCGGAAAAGCTGAGAAACATATTAGAAGGTCTAGGTCCCACATTTATTAAATTTGGCCAGGTTCTTTCCATGCGTCCGGATCTGATTCCTCCGGAGTATTGTAAAGAACTGGCAAAATTGCGGTCAGATGTTAATCCCATGCCGTTTTCGCTGATAAAAGAATTGATTGAGGCAGAGTGTAAGCAGGAAATCAGTCAGGTATTTATAAAAATTGATTCTGTGCCTCTTGGTTCCGCCTCTATTGGCCAGGTTCATAAAGCTGTTTTAAAAAACGGCCAGAATGTGGTTATCAAAATACAAAGACCTAAAATCAAAGAAATCATGCGGCAGGATATTTCTCTTTGTAAAAAAGCCATGTTTGCGTTAAAAGTTGTAAGACCTTCAGGAGATGCAGTAGATTTTATTATTGTGCTGGATGAAATGTGGGAAGCAGCACAGAAAGAATTTGATTTCCTGCAGGAAGCCGCTAATCTAAAAGAGTTTGCCCAGCGAAATAAGGATATAAAATATGTCTCCTGTCCAAAAGTAATTGAAGACTGGTCTACTACCAGAATGCTTATGATGGAATATATTGATGGAATCCCCATTGATTCTGTTGATCTGTTAAAAATTCTTGGATATGATATGAATGAAATTGGAGAAAAGCTGGCCGAAAATTATGTAAAGCAGGTATTGGAAGATGCCTTTTTTCAGGCAGACCCCCATCCGGGAAATATCAGTATCCGTGACGGAAAGATTGTCTGGATGGATATGGGAATGATGGCAAGACTCTCTTCTAGAGACCGGGAATTATTTTCCAATGCAGTAGAGGCAATTACTTTTGGAGATATTTATGAATTAAAGGATACGGTTTTGGCCCTTGGTGTAAAGCATGGAAAAGTAGACCATAATGAATTGTACAATGATGTAGATTTTATTATTTCAAAATACGCGCACACCAGTTTTCAGGGGCTAAGTCTTGGCGATATCATCCAGGACATTCAGGAGGTACTAAATAAGCATCATATCAGTATTGGCCGTGGCATTTCCATGTTGATTCGGGGAGTAATTACAATTGAAGGAGTGCTGACTCTTATCAGTCCCGAAATTGATTTTATGAAGATCTTCTCTAATCATATGCAAAAGAAAGAGATTACAGATATAGATCTGAAAAATGAGTTGAAGCAAAATAGTATCAGCGCCTTTCATCTGTTGAAAAAAACAGTGCATTTACCGGCAAATATTATTGATCTGATAAAAATGACAGTGAAGGGTCAGACTAAAATAAATATAGAGCTTTCAGAATCAGCAGAATTTTTTTCTCATTTAAACGAGATGATTAATAAACTGGTTATAGCTCTTATAGATGTGGCTTTGCTGATTAGTTCTAGTTTGATATGTACAACGAATATGAAGGGACAGTTTTTTGGAATACCCGCTCTTGGAGCAATTGGATATTTTGTGGCTATTATTCTTGGCCTTTGGCTGCTCTGGGGAATCATAAAAAACCGGCGGCGTTAAAAAATGGACCGCAAAATCATTTAATTTGATGATTTTGCGGTCTGTTTTTGTTTTAAAGAATATTAATTCTGTTGGAAAAAATGTTTTTTATTTTGCCCAGTTATCTTTTTCTTCTTCGTACAATGCAGGAAGAATTTTACTGAGATTTGAAAATTCCTTTACATTGTGATTTAACAGGCAGACAGGTCCTGCAGAAGGAATTTTAAATCCCTCCGGAATGCATTTTACAGCTTTGCCGTCTATAATCTGCCAGCCAAACCAGAATCTGGATCTGAGAATAGATCCGCCCTTGGCAGGTCTTAAAAAGTGAGTCATTACAACAGGAATATCCGGCTGATCGCCGCTTCCCAGAATTTGAACATTGGCACATACAAGTCCATTGCAGACTTCTGTATCCACCTTACTTTCATCATATCCCAATACAGATGGTTTTTCAAAATGAATGCGAAGCAGATCAATATTTCCGGTTCCGATATCTTCCCAGATATTATGGATGCTTCCCCAGTGTCTTTCCCGCATGGATTTGCTCATATCCAGCGCTTTGGCCGGATCATCCAGATATACGTCATAGTGATCTTCATTATCCCAGCATGCATAGCGAAGTCTGTCGATAGGATGCCATGCGAACCACCAGTCAAACATTTCACCTGTTAATCCCGGAAAAAACGTTTTGTTAGCGATCAGCGCTGTTCCGTCATCCATAAGCCACCAGCCAAATTCACCGGGAAGGTCCCCTGGAAGAAATAAATCATTGCGGTTATCAATATGGAGAGCCAGAGAGTTATCTAAGGGTTCTTCTGAAATCTGATTATACTTTTCCTGTTCGCCGCAGTACACATTATCTGCATAATACTTAAAATAACTTTTTTCCCGATCCTGATTTGTAACAGGTACTTTTTTTGCCATACTTTTACCTCCAGTACAAATAATTATTAATGATAAACTCAGTATAAAATCCACACAAAAAATAAGCAATACAGCAGAGAAGGAAAAAAAAACTGTTATTTATTCCTCAATAGAATAAATAACAGTCTAGAAAAATACAGGCAGTTTTATTTGTCAGATCAGTCAGATTTGGGAAGTATATTTAAAAACTTTTGAAGATAAGGATTTTGATTAGCTGGATTCCAGCCGCAGATAATACCGTTAAACTGATCCATAACAGGAACTTTAACAAACCCGTTGCCTTCCTGATAATCAAAGTATGCATCTGCCATTAGGATTCCGGAATCGGGACGAAACAGGTAACGGATATCAAATGCGTTTTTATAGTGGATTTCAATCTGCGGAATAGTATCATAATCTGAAAATCGTTCCTTTAAATCTCTCAGATAGCTGGAGGACTGAACATTATTTAAAGATACAAAGCTCTGGGTTAACAGATCTTTTGTGTATAGTTCCTTTTTTTGAGAAAGAGGGTTCTGGACAGGAATAATTACATAGGCGAAAGATCTTGCCGCCCATTTCCAACAAAGTTTGTTCTCTTCCAGAATGAATCTTTCAAAATCAGGAATCATAATCGCATCATAGTAATTTTCTATCAGCCTTACTTCCAGGTCCGTCATATACTCACTTTCCAGTTCTAGTTTTACCTGGGGATATTTTTCTGAGAAATTTTTTTCGATATCCCAGAAATAACGCTCCGGCCTTGCGGTATTTAAAAGTCCGATACGAAGAGTAGTATTTTGATGGTTTTGAAGGCTGCAGGCATTAGCATAGGCAGTGTGCATTCCTTCCATCTGTATTTTCCATTCTTTATATAATAATTTTCCGGGTTCAGTAAGATGCAGTTCTCTTGTTGTTCTGATGAATAAATTAATTTCAAGTTCTTTTTCCAGTTTTGCAATACTTTTGCTGACGGCAGACTGGGTCATATGAAGAATATTGCTTGCTTTGGCAAAACCATTGGATTCTACCACCTGCAAAAAGACAATTATCTGCTGAATAGTAATTGGAGCAAGAGTAAAATTCATAATAGAACCTCCCCAAACGATATAAAAAATATAATATAAAATGTTACCTTTAATTGTAATTTTTATGTTATTTTAACATATATATTTATTCCTGTCAGTAATATATCATGTAATTCTATTCATTGGACATAGAAAATAAGGCTCTTTATAATAATTTTATACAAATTGATCTGACAGATTGGAGGAAGATATGAGTTCATCATCAAACAACACAAAAAGTAATTTTGGTAAGTGGGGATGGTCAATGATTCTGTACTGTGCAGTTAGTTATTATCTGGCGGCAGCACTTTCTACAGATACATTAAACTGGTTCCCGGCAGCATTTACCGCATTTCATGGATGGAATGAAAATGTTGTAAATTTATGCAATACCATGGCCGGCGTCGGAGGCTGGTTAGGAGTAATTGCAGCGGTTGTGTTTAGTATTATGGCCGCAAAGCTTGGAAGTAAATTTATGGCTGTTTTTGGAAATTTTATCTGTGGTATTTTATGTATTATCTTTGCAACTACATCAAATATTACCGTATTTTTGGCAATGGTAGTTGTATTAACATTTGTTTCCGGAAATATTCAGCTGAATGTAGTTCCTAATAATATTATGAATATCTGGTTTCCGAAGAAAAAGGGGCTTGCTCTTGGCTGGGCATCTATGGGACTTCCTTTGTGCACGGCAACAATTATTGTTATTTTAAGCGCCATTGGAAATCCACGTACTGCTTATATCATTTTGGGTGTTTTATGTTTTGTAGTTGGTGTTATATCAGTTTTCTGGGTTAAAAATACCCCGGAAGAGGTAGGAGCTACACCTGATAATGAACCAATTGATATGGAAGCTGCCCTTGCATTGAAAAAGCAGCAGGAAGAAGAAGCAAAACATATGACCATCGGAGTGATAGCCAAAAACAGAAATACCTGGCTGATTGGATTTGGGCATGGTTTTCTGTGGATGACAACAATTGGACTTGTATCTAATTTTATTCCAAGATTAAGTATGGCTGGTGTGTCACCTAATCTGGCCTTGAGTATGCTTACCATTGCAGCTTTAATCGGTATTTTTGGAAGCTATGTATGGGGATGGCTGGATCAGAAATTTACAACAAAGACAGCTTCCATTATTTATGGATTCTGGTATCTTATAGCACTGCTTATTATGATTTTCCATAATGGTTCTATGGCAATGACCGTTCTTGCTGCATTTTTTGTAGGATTTGGAATTGGTGGAATTGGTAATTTAATTCCATCTATTATAGGTACATGTTTCGGTCGTTTTGGATTTATTCAGGCAAATAGACTGATTGCTCCTATTAATACAGCAGTACGTTCTACAGCTCTTGTAATTATCGGAGCAGTAGGAACTGCTAATCTAACAAAATCTTATATTATTTTCTTTATCTTTTCTGCGCTGGCTATTGTTTTAATTGCATTTATTAAACAGCCTAAAATGGACTAGAATGTTTTTGATAAAAGTATCAGAATTTTTCACGGTTGTTCTTTGGAAAAAAGATAGAAGGAAACATTAATCAGAAATTTAATTTTATAAAAGACAGGATATCATACAATCATCGAACAGATGAAATAGCTATGATATCCTGTCTTTTATTATGTGGTAAAAAAATATATAAAATTGAAGAATAATAAATAATTTCTGCATGTATCAATGTGTTAAATAAAAAAGATTCGTAAATAACAGGAGGGAAAGAGTTTATGAAAGGAAATAAAGAAGGGCCGGCAGTTACTTTTGATGACACTTTATATCCGGATAAAGTGGAAAGTAATGCAGCAGGAATTTTAACAGCACTTGTTTTTGTAGCAGCGGCTATTATTGTTCTTGTTGTAATAGTGTCTAATTTCAGCTATGCATCACATCCGGAAAGATATATTCAAAGTTCTAGATCTGTGAGAACAGCTGTAAATGAAAACAATGCAGAAGATACCGATAGTTATGAACAGAATGTACCGGACTACAATTATTCTGATGATCAATATCAATCGAATATCAATCAGATGGAAAATACAGATAATCAGCTTTATAACGATGTATACATATCTGAAGAGAATACAGAATATGTTATTCCCCAGAGTTCAGAGAAATATCTGACTGAGAGTGATATTTCAGGATTAACTGCAGATCAGCTATCAATTGCAAGAAATGAAATATATGCCCGTCATGGCAGGTTATTTAAAGATGAAAAGATTCAGGCTTATTTTGACAAAAAAGACTGGTATCATGGAACTGTACAACCAGAAGATTTTACATTGGATATGCTGAATGATTATGAAATCGCAAATGGTCAGCTGCTTCTGGAATATGAAAAGGAAATGGGCTATATGAAGAATTCGGAAGAAGATTAAAAATGGCTATTGAAGTATATAAAAAAATTGAAAAAGGAATAGCAGATGGTCTGGATCAGTTTTTCCAAAGTCAGAAATAAAAGGAGGTAATAAGATGTATTGTCCGGAATGTGGAACCAGGTTAAATGAAAAAGCCAGATATTGTTGGAATTGTGGAGCAGAGCTTTCCATAATGCAGACAGTAAAAGAAACACAGAAATCAGAGCAGGAGACAAAAGTGACAGAAATAAAAACTGATAATAATATGAAACCGGCAGAAATGAAAATTGAGAATGAGAAAAAAACGATAGAAATGGAAACTGAGAGTAAGAAATCAAAGGACTTAAAATCGAATTTTGAATATAATTACCGAAATCTTCCTACAGAAAAGCCCGATGGAATCCGAAGCATTTATTTATTTGATTTTTTTATTCGAATGGCTTCAAAAGAAAATATACCGGTTCTTATTTATCTTGCCATTAACGCAGTGATCATCGGAACGGTGTTTACATTATTGTTAGCACTTCCTTTCGGATGGGGAATGGTATCGGGACTGATTATTTATGCAGCGTCTATCAGTGTTGCTTTATCACCCATTGGCGAATGGATGCTTCGTAAACAAACTGGATGTAAAGAAATCAACCGAAAAGAAGATATTGATAAGCTGAAACCATTATTTTGTGAAGTATATTATAAAGCGAAAAAGGAAAATCCTTCTATTTCAAGTGATGTGAGATTATTTTTAAATGAAGATGAGTGTCCAAATGCCTTTGCCACAGGCAGAAAGACAATATGTATTACACGAGGCATGATGAGCCGCCCGGATGATGAAATTAAAGCTGCACTTGGACATGAATTTGGTCATCTGGCTCACAAGGATACAGACCGTATTTTAGTTGTGGCAATTGGAAATACAATTATTTCAATTATTTTTATGATTATTCAAATCAGCATTATTATTGCAAGTATTGTTACAGCTATATTTAGTATCTTTTCAAAACACGGATTCCTTATCAGTATTATGAATGCACTGGTAACCTTCCTGTCTTTGATTGTACTGAAAGGGTTTATGAAACTGTGGACAGCACTAGGTGTTGCACTCTGCATGAAAACAAGCCGCAGCAATGAATATCAGGCAGATAAGTTTTCTTTTAGCCTGGGATATGGAAGCCAGCTGTGCAGATTATTAGATAGCTTTGGAGACGAAAAACCACAGGGTTTATTTGCAAGTCTTGCAAGCAGCCATCCGGAAAGCAGTCTTAGAATTAAAAAGCTTGTGGAGCTTGGCGCAGAATATTAATCAGTCATCTATGAAATTTATAATAGATTGAGCCTGATGTGGATACAGGCTGAAAAAATCCTCTTTATATTATTGGAGTTAAATTGGTTACAGAAAATATCTTCTCTATGTTTTGGATAGAGAGGATATTTTCATTTTAAAAAGAAACTCTTTTGTAAAAATATTACAGGCGGATGCTGTGATGTATCATATAGACAGGAATACAGGATTAGAGTAATATAACAATAAAAAGCGAGACTTGAATTATAGAACGGGGAAATGTATGGAAAATCTATTAATCAGCAGTTGTCTGTTAGGTGTAAACTGTAAATATAACGGTAAAAATAACTATTTGCCTTTAACAGAGCGTTTAAAATCAGATTATCATTTGATTCCTGTATGTGCGGAAATATTTGGGGGTCTTCCGATACCGAGGATTCCCTCTGAAAGATCCGGGAGTACAGTAATTAATAAACAGGGAGAAGATGTAACAGAAAATTTTGTGCGCGGAGCAGAAGAAGTGTTAAGGCTGGCAAGATTTTTTGACTGCAAAACAGCCTTATTAAAAGAACGAAGTCCATCCTGTGGATATGGAGAAATATATGACGGAACATTTTCCGGCAGAACTATATCAGGAAACGGTGTATTATCTGATCTTTTAAGAAAAGAAGGAATCAGGATTTACAGGGAATCTGATATACAAAAATTACTAAAATAAAAACCGCTGATTGACAGATCATCATTAATCCGTAAATCAGCGGAAAATTCTGCATTTGCAGGCTTTTTATTTATTCAATACTTAGCTTAATGCTGCTGTAATAATTGCCATAGAATATACTTCTAATGCATTACATCCTCTTGATAAGTCATTAATCGGTGCATTTAAACCAAGAAGGATTGGTCCATAAGCATCAAATCCACCCAGACGCTGTGCGATCTTATAACCAATATTACCGGCATTGATATCAGGGAAAATAAATGTATTGGCATGTCCTGCTACTTTAGAATCCGGGCATTTTGTTTCCGCAACTCTTGGTGATACAGCTGCATCAAACTGAAGCTCACCCTCAATAGGAAGCTCAGGAGCGGCTGCTTTAGCTTTTTCACATGCATTGCGTACCTTATCTACATCTTCACCTTTTCCGGAGCCTAATGTAGAGTAGCTTAAGAAAGCGACTTTCGGATCTACACCAAAGATCTTAGCGCATTCGGATGTTTCCAGTGCAATTTCAACAAGATCATCTTCTGATGGTTTAATGTTAATTGCACAGTCTCCCATTGCCAGAACTTCGTTATCTCCTGTTGCTGCTTCACGAACAAGAATAAAGCAGGAAGATACGATTTTATTGCCAGGTTTTGTTTTAATTAACTGCAGAGCAGGTCTTACTGTATCAGCAGTTGAATAGGTGGCTCCTCCCAGCAGACAATCTGCGATGCCCATTTTTACTAACATAGTACCAAAGTAATTGCCTTTAGATAATGCTTCACGGCACTGTTCCTCTGTCATTTTTCCTTTACGGAGTTCTACCATTTTTTCTACCATGGCATCCATTTCAGGATAATTCAAAGGATCAACGATTACAGCTCCGTTAATGTTAAAACCGGCATCTTCAGCGGCCTGATAAATCTCTTTTTCATTTCCTACAAGAATTGGTTTTAAAAATGTTCCGGAAAGAAGTCTGGATGAAGCTTCCAGAATACGTGGATCACTTCCTTCGGTAAAAACAATAGTACGCGGATTTTCTTTTAATTTCTGTATTAATTTTTTAAACATAGATGTTCCTCCCATTAATTAAATACTCGCTATTTATATTTTAAACGTTTCTTCTTAAAATTCAAGGGAATTTTCCTGATTTCATGTATCTTTTCAGACACTTTTTCAAATCAGGTTTCATTATATTCAAAATCCTGATCTGTAATAGAAATACCGGCATCTGCAACAATAAAATCTTTATCCCAGGAGCCTGTCAGCAGTTTTTCCAATACATGAAGAGAGCCTTCCTTATTTTCTAATGAAAAGTCAAGAAGATCGCATACCTGACTGGCATATTCTCTAACTGGATTTGGATCATAGCATCCGGTGTCAATTAATGTAATGCTGTCATAATGAGCATACATCATATCCATAACAACCTCACAGGTTTCTTCGTCATATTTTTCCTGCATGGTTTCATATTGCTGTATAATACCTTCCTTATCCAAAGTCCACCCTCTGGTAAGATAGATCGTTCCGGGTTTGGTGAATGCTCTGGCTGTTCTTGGTCTGCTGCATAAAAGCATATTCAGGCAGTCGTCAAATTTAGGCATTATCAGTTTAGTATCCGGACTGTATAGTCCAGCCGTTCCGTTTCCGCATAAACCAAATGCCAGAAGAATTTCATCCTGATCCTGAAGCGTGAGAATAATTTCTTGAAGCCTGTCCTTTAATTTCTCCGGTGTATTATGGTATCCTCTGTCCAGCCATATTACAGGGTATGAAATATTTAACCTTTGAAAAAGTGAATTTAGTTCATCTTCCAGCATGGAACAGGCAATGAGAGTTCGTTTTTTATTTTCCATATTTTTATATCCTTTTTAAAATTTTAATGAATATAAAATTATTATAATATTTTTCTTGCAATATTGAAACTCTTATTATATAATAATCCATGCATTCAATCCGCACCTTTAGCTCAGCTGGTAGAGCAGTAGACTCTTAATCTATTTGTCCAGGGTTCGAACCCCTGAAGGTGCATTTACAAAGCACTGTTTTCGATGACGAAAGAGCACCGGGGACGGTGCTTTATGTTTAATTGGGGGAAAAAATGAATACATTAGAAAATATTTCACTTGTTTTTTGTATTCCATTTGTGGGAATGCTTTTGAGTATTGCGGTATTGCCATTAATTGCAGGGGAATGGTGGGAAAAAAATAAAAAATATATGGTTATTTTATGGTCCGTTTTATTTTTAATTCCTTTTGCTGTTACATATTCTGCGGGAACTATGACAGAGGTTCTGGCAGATATTATGATTAATGATTATATTCCATTTATTGTTTTATTATTTGGTCTGTTCTGCGTTTCCGGTAATATTTCTATTCAGGGACGATTCAGAGGTTCGCCAAGAGCTAATGTTATGCTTTTGCTGATAGGAACGCTGATGGCCAGCTGGATCGGAACCACGGGAGCCAGCATGGTTATGATCCGGCCGATTATCCGGGCAAATTCCTGGAGAAGAAGAAAAGTACAGGTAGTTATATTTTTTATTTTTCTGGTATCCAATATTGGAGGATGCCTGACACCTGTTGGGGATCCTCCTTTATTGATGGGATTTATGCGGGGCGTTCCTTTTTTCTGGAGTCTTCATTTACTGCCGATTATGCTGCTAAACACAGGGATTTTGCTGTCTGTTTTCTTTTTGCTGGATTTAAGAGCTTACCGGAAAGATATTTCAGAAGGTCTTGCGCCGGAGATTCGGGATATCAATGAAAAGATGAGTATTCAGGGTGTCCACAATATTATTTTTCTGATAGCAATTGTAGCTGCAGTTATTTTAAGCGGCATACTTGGAACAGTTCCCGCTTTTTCCGGTGAAATTCAGATTCTTGGAGAGGTTTCATTAGGTATCCCTGCAATTATAGAGATCGTAATTATTCTGACAGCAGCTTTTTTGTCTATGAAAACAACAAATAAAAAAGTCCGCATTCAGAATCATTTTTCCTGGGATGCTATTCAGGAAGTTGCAGTTTTATTTATCGGTATTTTTATTACGATGGAACCTGCTCTGCTGTTTTTGGAGGCCCATGGTCCTGAGCTTGGAATTTCACAGCCCTGGCAGATGTTCTGGGCTACCGGTGCCTTGTCAAGCTTTCTTGATAATACACCTACTTATCTGGTATTTTTAACAACGGCAGGGACTTTAGGAGCTTCTTCTGGAATAGCTACAACGGTAGGAACAATTATGCCTGTTATGCTGATGGCAATTTCCTGCGGTGCTGTATGCATGGGAGCTAATACATATATAGGAAATGCTCCAAATTTCATGGTGCGGAGTATTGCAGAAGGTGCCGGTATAAAAATGCCCTCATTTTTCGGATATATGGCATGGTCAGTTTCTTTTTTAATTCCCGTTTTTATTATTGACATGTTAGTGTTTTTCCTGTAAAATTAATAGTAGGTTAATATTTGCTAATTATCTATATACCATAAAAGACCTTGGAGAGAGGGACCGAAATTTCGGTCCCTCTCTCTATAACATAAACAAAAAATTAATTGCAGCAGAGTGAGAAATTATTTTTCCTCTGCTGTTTTTTTACTCTATAGGAAACACTGTGTTGTGATAAAGCTGAAAAGTACCGATTCCTATAGAGCAAAAAACGCTCCGCTATGGAACGCACTGCGGCAGAATGGAATTATGTTGCTTACGCAACCCGCCGCAGGCGGAGAATGTGCTTTGCACATTCCTTTTTACTGCTATTTAAAACCTATTCTGCAGTATCCCTGGAAAATATGGAAAAATTTATATTATATATTATATAAAATTATTCAAAAAAAGGATGAAATTTTATATTTTATATGATATGATATATTCAGCTGGAAAAAGAAAGGCAGATAAATATGAATGATACGTTTAAGAAACTAATTGGAGATAATCATAACTTCATATTTTTAGGAGAAGCCGGAAGCGGCAAAAGCGAGATTTCTATTAATTTTGCCATGCTGCTGGCTAAAATCGGTGATAAACCGGTTCATTATTTTGACATGGATATGACAAAGCCTCTGTTCCGCTCTAGAGATGTGATTCAGGAGCTTGAATCTGCAGGAATCATTTTTCATCATGAGGAACAGTTTATGGATGCCCCCACACTGGTTGGCGGTGTGAATCTGCTTCTGAGAGATGAAACCTGTTATGCTGTGATGGATGTAGGCGGTGATTATATCGGAGCCCGTTCTATCGGCGGATATGCTCCTAGAATTAATAAAGGAAATACCATCGTATATTATGTGCTGAACGCTTACCGTCCATGGTCTGATGATATTGAGCATATTGATGAAACTCTTGGAAAGATTCTTGGTGTTTCCCATATTGAACTTGGCAGAGTACATATGGTAAACAATCCAAATAATGGTCTGACAACAACAGAAAAAGAGTTTTTGGATGGAAATCAGAAAATGGCTGATATGGTAAATCCATATATTACCGTTGATTTTGCCTGCGTCAGAGAGGATCTTTATGATCAGGTAAAAGATCAGGCCGGAGTGCCTGTTCTTCCAATTCATCTGTATTTGACTTATCCATGGCTTTTGGACTATCAGTCTCAGGGAGAGGCTCCTGTTCCCGGACGGGGGTAGTGAGTATAAAAATAATGCACTAAACATTGAACCAATGTTTAAATAAATTCAACAAGTATTATGAAAGAGGAGGATTTGATCAAAATGGCAAAGATTGAGATTAGATCAGAACGCTGCAAAAGTTGCCAGTATTGTATTAAATTTTGCCCAAAAGGAGTATTGGCTGTTGGGGAAAAAGTTAATTCAAAAGGCTATGAGTATGTAGTACCAGTTAACATGGATGCTTGTATCGCCTGTTGCATGTGCGCCCGCATATGCCCGGACGGCGCGATAGAAGTGTACAAATAAGGAGGTTGAAAGATTATGGCAAGAGTATTAATGAAAGGCTGCGAGGCTATCGCTGAGGCAGCTGTAAGAGCCGGCTGTAGATTTTTCGCCGGATATCCTATTACACCGCAGAATGAAATCCCGGAATATTTCTCAAGAAGACTTCCGGAAGTAGGCGGTAACTTTGTACAGGGTGAGTCAGAGGTTGCATCTATTAATATGGTTTATGGTGCGGCTGCCGGCGGTACAAGATCAATGACATCATCATCCAGCCCGGGAATCGCATTAAAGAGTGAAGGTATTTCCTATGCGGCTGCGGCACGTGTTCCAATGGTGTATGCAAATATCTCCAGAGGAGGCCCAGGAGTAGGCGCTATCCAGCCTGCACAGCAGGATTATTTCCAGGCTACAAAAGCATCCGGAAACGGCGGCTTCCAGATGATGGTACTAGCTCCTTCTACTGTACAGGAAGCTGTTGATATGACATATAAAGCATTTGATTATGCTGACAGAGATATGAATCCTGTATTAATTCTGGCAGACGGTGTCATTGGAACTATGATGGAACCGGTAGAGCTTCCGGAAATGAAATCTGATGAAGAAATCGCTGCAATAAGAGAAAATAAGAAAAAATGGTCCTGCATCGGACATGAACTGGATTATGCAAACAGATCATGGATTCAGCCGGGACAGTGGGATACCCACAAGATGCAGGCTGAAAATGAAAAAGCTGCTGCACTTTACGAATCCTGGGAGAAAGACGTTCAGGCAGAGGAATATATGGTAGAAGATGCAGAAGTAGTTATTACTTCCTATGGTATTTCTGCACGTATTGCAAAATCTGTTGTTGATATTCTCCGTAAAGAGGGATTAAAAGTTGGTTTAATCAGAGCCATTACAGTCAGCCCATTCCCGTATAAATCCTATGACAAGATTGACTACAGCAAATGTAAGGCAGTTCTTGATGTGGAAATGTCTATTCCCGCACAGTTTGTAAAAGATGTGGAAATGGGAGTAAAAGGACGCTGCCCGATTGAAACATGTCTGTGCTCCGGCGGTAATATTATGAGCCGTGAAGCAGTCATTGAAGCTGTTAAGAAGATTTTTGAGAAATAAGGAGGATACGGAAAATGGAATTGATTTACTCTAGAACAAAAACAATCCAGGAAGACAAAGTATCCGGATTCTGCCCGGGCTGTATGCACAGTACGGTTGTAAAACTGATTGGTGAGGTTCTTGAAGAAATGAACCTTGTTGAAAAAGCAGTTATGATTACCGGTATTGGATGCTGTGGTCTTCACATGGACTATATCGCATATGACACAATTACTGCACCTCACGGACGTGCCTGTGCAGTTGCAACGGGACTAAAAAGAAGCAATCCTGACAGCTTATACTTTACATACCAGGGTGACGGTGATTTTGCATCTATCGGTCTTGGAGAATCTATTTCTGCTGCAAACCGTGGAGAAAATATCACAGTTATCTTCATTAACAATGGTATTTACGGCATGACAGGCGGTCAGATGGCTCCTACTACTCTGATGGGCATGAAAGCTTCTACAGCGCCAAAAGGACGTATTGCAGAAGAGCACGGATATCCGATGCATATGTGTGAAATTTTAAATCAGCTGACAGCACCTGCATATTTAGAGCGTACAAGCTGCAATACACCGCAGAATGTAATAAAAACGAAAAAAGCCATTAAAAAAGCTTTCCAGAACCAGATTGATGGAAAGGGATTTTCTATGGTTGAGATCGTAACAAGCTGTCCTACAAACTGGGGACTGGATCCTTTAGATTCACTGAAATTCATCGAAGAAAAAATGCTTCCGGAATTTCCACTGGGCGTAATCAGAGATAAATAGGAGGAAAGAGATATGGAAACAAATTTATGTGTTGCCGGATTCGGCGGACAGGGTGTCATGACTCTTGGAAAATTCCTTGCGTCAGCAACCTGCGATTCTACAGATAAAAACGTTACTTTCTTCCCATCATACGGCGCTGAGCAGCGCGGCGGTACAGCAAACTGCTTCGTTGTTATTTCTGACGATATGGTTGGAGCTCCTTTAGGTGACGTTATGGATGATCTGATTGTAATGAACGGACCATCTTTACAGAAATTTTTACCAACACTGAAAAAGGGCGGTACACTGTTTATTAACAGTTCTATTGTATCTGATGATATCGAAAGAGATGATGTAAAAATCGTAAAAGCACCTGTAACAGAGCTGGCCCTTGAAATGGGAAATGCGAAAGTATTAAACGTAATTATGCTTGGCGTATATGTTGGATATACAGAGGTTGTTTCTCCTGAAGTAGTATGGGGAACTATTGAGCATAAGCTTGCTAAAAAAGCAAAACTGCTGCCATTAAATAAAGCAGCTTTTGAAAAAGGTCTGGAGATTGGAAGATCCCAGAAATAGTAATCGCTTTTCGGTAAAAAATATAGATAATTAGCTTTGAGGGAAGCTGATAAGGGGAAAACACCCCTGCAGGAACGTTTCAGATTTTCTGAATCATATACCTGCAGGGGTGTTTTTATTTCAATTTCTGTTTTATTTTTCTTGGGACTTTTGTTATATATCTTCCCAGTTTATAGGAAGTTGAATTTTTTAGCTTCTGCAGCTCCGCGGATGCATTGTAACCGGAGGTAAGCATTCTGTAATAAAATCCCTCCGGATCGTTAATCAGAAACTGAATATCCTGCCATCTGGCATCGGAAAATACGTCACGATTTAATTCTCCTAGTTCTTTTGCCCGGCGAAATTCATCGGAAAACCGGTTTACATATTCTTTTTTATATTCATTTCCAATTCTGTTTAAAGTAGCGGTATAATTTGTATATTTCTTATACCAGTACATATATTTAAACCGATTCCAGATTTTTTTATCCCGGGTTAAGATTTCCCGGATAAAATCATATTCTATATTCATACAGTATACCTTTTCTCTGTTGTGTACCGAAGAATTTGGATTATCTCTGCGGTTCATATAATAAGGTCTGTCGATAATCATAGCCCGTTTTCCATAAACAAAGGTCTGAAAATAAAATCCGTTGTCCTGAAAGGATGCTCCCGGTGTTTCATTATGGCGGATATGATGTTCATTTAGAAATTCCCGGCGGTAAATGCCGCTCCAGGTATTCATAATATAATAAATAGCCTGAGGGGTTTCACTGGGATTAAAAATAGTATGATAGTCTTCTTTATGTGGAGATAAATGGTTGTAGGTAAGCTCCATATTTCCATTGTTTTCATTTCGCTTAAAACGATAAAAATCTGCCTTCACAAAATCCAGCTTGTTTTCAGATGCGATATCATACAGATCTTCATACATATTCAGGGGAACAAAGTCATCAGGCTCTACAATACCGATGTATTCACCGGAAGCTTTTGATAAACCAATATTCATGCCGATGCCATAACCCTCATTTTCTTTGTCCACTATAATAATCCGGTGGTCTTTAGCGGCGTATTCTTTTAAAATATCCAGAGAGCCATCTATAGAGCCGTCATTGATGCAGATAATTTCAATATCATGTAATGTCTGGCGGACCACACTTTCCATACATTCTGTAAGGTATTCTTCAACATTGTAAACAGGTATTATAATTGATATTTTTGCCATATGATTCTCTCTATACTTTCTTATTTTATACTTCAATCAAATCTCTAAACTCTAACCAGCGGCTGTTTCTGCCAAACTGTTCAAAGTAATGTATTTTTTCAGGGGATAAAAAGCTGCGCAGCCGGTTTTTCATTTCTTCTGAAAGAGTATGATTTTCAATAAATTTCCGGTACCAGACGAAAATATCTCTCATCTCATGTTCTAGTATCTCAAATCGTACTTTTTCTGATACGTTATTTTCATTGCAGATTTGTTCCATTATGAGATAGGATTCCAGCTGGCAGTCAAAATGCTGTGCCCGTTTGTCAATGAGAGAATTGCTGACATTCACTCTGTGTCTGATAAATAGTGTACGGGTTATCATTTTACGTTTTCCTTTTACACAGACAGAAACATAAAAAGATCTGTCATTCACGCAGAAAAGCTGATTAAACTGAATATTATTTTTTAACAAAAACTGTCTGTTATAGATTCCGTTCCATGGGACAACAGCAATATCAAAGAATTTACCAGGGAATCTCTCAAATTCCAAAAGCTTTTCATCGAAACCTCTGTCAACATCCCGCAGCTCATACAAACGGTTTTTTACTTCTTCACCAGTCTGATCGTCAATTCCTATTACAGTTGTCTTCAGCCAGTCCAGATCATTTTTATCAGCCAGATTATAAAGTTTTTCATATGCATGGGCAACAACAGTATCATCCGCATCCAGGAAATGAATATACTGCCCCCTGGCCTGTCTTAGTCCCAGGTTTCTAGAGCTTCCGGCATGGATATTCTTTTTATTTCGGATTACTTTGACATTGCTGTATCTTTGCTGATATTCTTTTAAGATTCCGGGGGTCTGATCTGTGGATGCATCATCTACACAGATGACCTCTAGAGAGATATTCTGATTATGAAGAACGCTCTCAAGACACTGGCGGATATATTTTTCGGCATTATAAACAGGAATTACCACAGATATTTTTGTTTCATACTCCTCAAAAGTATATATCATAATCTTCTGAAACTGTCTATATTCTTTCTCCATGTAGAAATAGTCTGCATTATGGCCGGTGATTTCCAGTTCCTGAAACCAGCTTTCCCGAAGCTTTGTATATAACTTAGAATAGCAGTTTCCGGAAATAGTATTCAGATTCCACAAACAAAAATGCAGCGCATAGTTAATAAAATCCCGTTTCAGTTCTTCATATAAATCATGTTCTGTTAAAACCTGTTTTAATGCGCAGAGCGCCTGATAAAAACAAAACCAGGATTTCTCCCTTGTATTTGAAAGTGATTCACTGTTATTTCTTCTCTGATGTGCCAGTACTTTATCTACATAAGTAATTTTTTCTGCCAGCACCAGGCCTGAAAAAACAAATAACAGATCATTGCTTGTACGCTGTTCCTGGAATTTCAACTGTTTTTTTATAACAAATTCTCTCCGGTAGAGCTTGTCCCAGGCCCAGCCTACAAATGTTTTAAAGATGTTATCTGTAATTTCACGAAAACAAAAGGGTGTGTAGGGCGGCAGGGTATGTTTTTTAAATGCATAATCTGCACTTTTATATTGGTTTGTATCATTCAAATATTGATCACAGCGAAAAACGGCAAAATCTGCATTGTCTGATTCGATTTTTTCAACTGCCAGTTCCAGCATATCCGGTTCAAAAAAATCATCGGAATCCAGAAAGGAAAGATAAGTTCCAATGGCATGTTTTAATCCAAGATTTCTGGCAGCGCCCGCTCCGGCGTTTTCCTGATGCAATAATTTAATACGGCTGTCCCTGGCGGCAAAGCTTTTTAAGATCTCCGGTGACCGATCATCAGAACCGTCATCCACGCAGATAATTTCTATATTTTTTAATGTCTGGTGAATAATACTGTTCAGACACTGTTTTAAATATTTCTCATTATTATAGACCGGCATAATTACAGACACGATTGGCTGGCTCAATTTTTTCCTCCTGATATTTACGATAAATATATTTTTCTCAGAGATACATTCCTTTTACAGGATTTGACTGGTATGTATCAATCCGGTATTAATATTATACTATATAAATTTTTTCAGAATGCTAAACTCTGGTTAAATCGAAATGTAGTTTTGGATAATTATTCCCTTAGAATGTAAAGATATGCAGATCTGAGAATTTCAGACAAAAAAGAGCAGCTCCTTTTGCTTAAGGAGTCTGCTCTGTACTATTTTTTGCGGGCTGAAAATGTAAAATGCGCTGGATGCCCTGATGAACTTCATTGTAATCCTCCAGCAGCTGCTGGTAATATTTTAATCCTTCCGGTTCCAGATGATAATAGACACGAGTCATCCGCTTGCCTACCAGGCGCTTTTCATCACTGATAAATCCTTTATCCATCAGTCGGTATAGGGAAGGGTATAAAGAGCCTTCCGGTATTTTCAGCAGTCCTTTGGACCGCTCATCAATCATTTGTGTCAACTGGTATCCGTAACAATCGCCTTCCTGTAATATACACAGAACCAGCAGCTCTACGGATCCCTTTTTAAAATTGTTTTTATTATTCATATAGAAATCCTTTAATTATTCAATAAGCTTTATATTTACTATACAAAGATATTATGTCCTGTCAAGTATTTAACAAAAAAGATTTGCTGTTATATCAGTTTTATGATAATTTTCCGTTTTTATCACAGTTAAGAGACACGCTTTTTGTTACGGTCTGCATTACCGTAGTGTTTAAATATAATTTAGCCGTTGCTTTTGCAGTTGCAGTAGAGCCGCTTTTAGAAGCGCTCTTGGAACTTATTTTCCAGGTTGATATCTTAGAAGCAGCTGATACGGCAGAGTTTGTACATTTGGATGAACTGCCATTGTATGTAAAAGTCCCTGTAACTTTTACATACCATAAGCTGGTACCGGATGAATTTTTATAGGTATAAGTTTTCGCCCCTTTTTTTGTGGAAGCTGCGGCAAACAGCTGCGGGCTGTCTGTTTCTTCTGTAATTGTGATCTCACAATAATCCCCATTAGCTAACTGTAAAATTTCAGTGGAAAATATCTGTTCAGCAGGTGCTGCGGCAGATAGAGTTAAAGGACATAGTAAAAGAACAGCTGCAATGATAAAACATAGTATTTTTCTATTCATAATAAATTCTCCTATTCAAGTTCTTCGATGGTAATAATTTCCTGACTAATTGTTGATTCTTGTACTGCCTTAGAAGCTTTGTAATAGCTGACAGAAAAAACTACCGCGGCAACGATAAATACAATCAATGCGGTTATTACACATATTTTAATGGTTCGTTTTAGTGACAGACATTTTGACAAATTTTCTTCCGGCATTTCTGTTAAATAATTAAAAACAATTTCCTGGGGGGCTCCAAAATGTGCTTCCAGCTGTTCACAGGTAATATCATTTTCTGACGCAAAATCAAAGATAGAATTCTGCAGATCTGAAAGAAATGTTTTAATCTGTGAGTTGTAAATAGGAAATAGGGATTTTGTTTGTCTGATAAAAGATTTTATAATCTTATCTGTATTTTTTTCAGTCATTATATTTTTCCTTTTTAGTAATATTTAATATAGTTTAAATATATCGGTTAATAATAGTGTAGTCAATACTATTATTAACTAAATATATGTTGACATGGAATATATGAGAATTTATAATTTTATTATAAATTGTCTGATTTTAGATAAGTCAGTGACATGTTGTATAAAAACTATATATATTTCTTACATATTATATTTTTATGTAGCAAATAAACTTTATTAATCAAATGGGCTGCGGCTTTTATGCCGCAGCCCGGCAAGGAGTTATACAAAGATGAAAAAAATAATATCTGTCTTGTTAATGATAACTGTTATTCTGACTTTTGCTGGCTGCGGGTCTTCTAATAATATATTATCTTCAGAATCTGCAGAAGAAAGTGATAAAGATGTAAGTAATTCAAATATATCAGATCAGTCTGATGCGCTTTTGGATGTGCAGCAGTTTGCAAAACAATATGGCTTATCACGTATGTACGCAGATGATGATTACGTGCTGTTTGCGGGAATGCTGGATAAACAGGTTCATATGGGATTGATGAATGTAATCAGCGGACAGCTAAAAACATCACAGGTATTTTCAGATATTTCTGATTTCAGTAATATTGATATATTTAAAGGCAGATATGTTTTATATACAGATAACAAATTTATGGTATTAAATGAAAATCTAGAAGTGGAGGATGAAATAAGTTTTACCGGTCATGAGGAATTCTCTGCTTTCAGCCATGGGTTAAATAAGAATTACTGTGTAGATCCCAATACAAAAACCATTTATTATTGCAGAACTGACATCTATGAAAATGATACCTGGTATATGGGTCTGTATCAGACAGATTATCAGTTTCAGGATCAAAAATTATTATTTAAAACAACGGCCAATACAGAGAACCAGTATCAGCTGAACAATTTTGTAGAAATGTCCTGTTCCTATGACGGCAGTTTGTTATATTTTACCGGAGAATATATAACGGCATCTTCCGATCAATTTAAAATGTGTTACGGGGTCTATGATCTTGGGAAAAATACATTGTCAGAATTAAAAACAACAAAAGTGCAGATGGAAATGCGGCCTTTTTTAAATGGATGCCTGTATTTTGATTCTGAAAATAATAATGTAAAAGAGAATAGAAATGGTTATGCAGATATTTTCTACAATGATGGTACTTTTGAGAAGTTTCAGTTTAATCAAAACTTAGAAAGTGGAAATGTTTACATTTCGGCAGACGGAGCAAATATTTGCAGCAATATAATAGATGATAAAGAAGAAGTAATAAAAAATAGTCTTCACATATATGACAGTTCATCCGGTGAAATTATAAAACAGTTTGATGTTGATAATTTTATAGAATGGCTGATCGTAGTAAAAGATAAGGTTTATATCTCTGTCTGTGATACTGATGGAGAGTATACACTGAAAAGTTATGAAATGGAGGAAGTAAAATAAAATGAAAAAGACAGCGGTATTTTTTCTGATAGGCTGTATGTTTTTAGGAGCCTGCCAGACAAAACCAGCAGAAAAAAGCAGCATCACCAGTACTGCCGCAGAAGAAAATCCCTTTGACAGTCAGGCAATGGAGCAGGATACTTCTTCTATTCAGGCTTCTTATGGATTTGGAATTGTCAATGGAAATGAAGAAACAAAAGAACTGAACTGTACAAATGGAGAAGCTGATGTCGAAATTGAATTTGAAAATGGAGATACAGAATGCCAGGCAGGGGTATTATTGTTTGTGGATGGCATTTTGCAAAAATACCAGACCAAAGATCAGGAGCAGCTTCAGGTCATGCACACACTGAAGTTAAAACCTGCATCAAAAGAAAGCTTTCATTTTTATTTTACACCTGAAATCGGCGTATCCGGAAAGAAACATCAAATCAATGCTCTGGCGGTTTTTGAACCTGATTTTACAGCAACAAAAGATAATATGGCGTATGGGAATTACGGACATGGAACACCATTTGGACAGTGGGTCCTTTGTACAGATGAGCTTCAAAACCAAAAGAAATTTTATCAGGAGTTTCAAACACAGAGTGTCAGTACAGATGAACACAGTTATCTATGCAGGATTTTTCAGGGAGATACGGAGATTACAGATATGATGCAGGCCAAAGATGAGACATCTTTAGATATCCATCTTAAGGGGGAGACGGCTGATAAGAAAAAATACCGGCTATGTCTGCTGATTAATAATCAGCTAGTAGAAGGTGCTTTTCAGGGAAATGATTATGCGGAGGTTACAGCATCAAAGACAGAAGAGGCTGTAGTGTCTGCGTATTTTTCCCCAAAAGATCTAAACTTAAAGGAAAATAACACAATTTATGCATGCTATGTGCCATATGAGCTGGATACCAGTGTAAATGGACTGATGGCTGATAAATCAGATTCTATATTACTTTTAAATTAAGAGGAATTTATGCTAGAAATAAAAAATGTAACTGTCAGGTTTGGAAAAAATACAATTTTAGATCATATTAATTTGAAACTGGAGCCGGGAATTTATGCATTGCTGGGTGAAAACGGAGCCGGGAAAACAACACTGATCCGTGTACTTACAACATTGCTTGTTCCTGCATCCGGCAGCGTTTTGTATAATGGAACAGATATTCAAAAGCTTGGCAGCAGATTTCGGGATAAAGTAGGCTATATGCCTCAATATGCTTTTTATTATCCGGATTTTTCTGCAGAAGAGTTTTTAAAGTATATGTGTATTTTGAAGCATATTCCAAAAAAGGAGCAGAAAGAACGGATTTGTCAGCTTTTACGCAGTGTGAATCTGGAGCAGGAAAAACGAAAAAAAATCGGTAATTTTTCTGGGGGAATGCGGCAGCGGCTTGGAATTGCACAGACACTTTTAAATGATCCTGAGATTATTATTTTGGATGAACCTACCGCAGGGCTTGATCCTAATGAAAGAATCCGGTTTCGTAACCTAATATCCGAAATATCAAAAAATAAAATTGTGCTTCTTGCTACACATATTGTACAGGATGTGGAATTAACAGCAAATCATGTGATATTAATGCATAAAGGAAAAATTCTGGCCGCCAGACAACCAAGGATGCTGTTAGAGCAGGTAAAAGAAAAAGTAGTAGAACTTTGTCCGGATGAATCTGATATTGAAATGATTACTCAGACATATACCGTCAGTAATATGATATTTGACGGAAATAGAACCCGTATGAGAATTGTATTGGGAGAGGATGAATGTCCGCCGGAAGGGGGACAAAAAGTTTCACCAAATCTGGAGGAGGCATTCTTGTATTATATCCAAAAAAGTTAGGGTGACTATTATGTTGAAATATGAGTTTCGAAAATTTTTAACAAATAAGTTCTTCTTTTTCCTGTTATGTGTTTTTACCATCATAAATTTGTGTTATATAAAAAGCCAGATTATTCCTGAAAACTCAGTACAGGAGTTAGAGGTATACAGTAAAATCAAAGGTCCGATCATCAATGAAAAAGTATCTGCATTTGTAAAAGAGGTACAGCAGGCAGATCAGACCAATCCGTATTATGGAATCTATTTAGATGATTATGATGCACTGGAGTATGCATATAATTATGAGGAAAATATACAGCAGGTCATAAAAAAAGCCGAAAATAATGTAGAGAATGCCAAATTGGATTCCTTCGAAAAGAAAAAAAATAAACAGATTACCAGGTATTATTCTCATCGGAAGCTGGAAGCTTTTTATCACATGGACGATGAAAAAGCATTGTTAGAATATGACTTTTCTCAGGGAATAATACTGATTTTTCTGCTTCTTGGGGTTCCTTATATCAGGGTATATGAAAGAAAGGGAGGTATGGACCGGCTGTCAGCAACCTGCAGTCATGGACAGTGGCAGGTTCGCGGGGCAAAAACCGCATTTTTGGCAGTTCTAACGCTGATATTATCAGTGTTTTTTTCTATTACGGATCTGATTGGATTTGCAGTTTTTGGAGATCTGGATGGATTGGGACAGCCATTGTATGCAATATCTGATTTTTGTTTTACACCGGTACATATGAAAATTATTGCCTTTTTCTTTGTAAGTATTTTGATACGTTTTGTGGGGAATCTGGTTATTGCCTTTCTAATTTATATTTGTTCTGCAATATTTTCTAATGTACTGTTAATTTTTATCAGCGGCGGCCTGATTACGGCAGCTTTTGTTTTGATTACAGTATATACGTCATTTTCTTTCAGCCCAGTACTTCTGATTAAAAATTCAGTACTTTTTAAGGAGTATTCTGCTGTAAATATCGGGGGTTTTCCGCTGCTGATGATTTATATACTGCTGCTGTTATATACAGGAATTAATATTGTTATGGCTTTTGTAATAATAAAGGGAAAGAGAGATGCAGTTAGCAGGTAGAGAAATATATCACATTTTAATAAAACGAAGAGGAATACTGCTGTTGATTATTTTTATTCTGGCAGAAATCATAATGTCAGTTTCAGGAATCAGAAATTCCAGAGACATCATTTATGCTGTGGAAGATGATAAGGTACAGTACACAGAATATATGGAAGTACTTTCCGGTCCCCATACAGAAGAGAAAAAAGTATTTGTTAATGACCTGTTCCAGCAGGTTCAAAAAGCAAAAGAAAAACAAAATGAGACAGTTGACCGTTATATAAGGGGAGAAGCAGGAAAAGAGGAGTTTTACCGGACATCAGAAGAATCAGAGGAACTTTTGTCTCATGAACAGATTATTAATCTGCTGGAGAATCAGCTTTTATATATTTCTGAAAATCCGGAACAAAGATACTGGATTTATGAGAACGGCTGGATTGGTTTTTTCAAAAGTAATTCCATGGATATTCTGCTGATGGTTATTATACTAGTGGGAGTACTCCCTGTATTTTCTATTGATTATGAGCGGGATATGGATATGCTGAACCAGACTACCAGAAGCGGCGGCAGCAGGTTGTATCACAGCAGAGTATTGGCAGGGGTGTTATTTGCAGCTGTATGTACAGCTGTCCAGATAGCAATTAAATTTATCATCACAGAAATCTATTTTGGTCTGGAGGGGGCCTCCTATCCTCTGCAAAGTGTGCAGGAACTTTTTGCAGGACATCCCTGGAATGTTTCCTGTCTGAGTGCTGCAGGGCTTTTACTTGTTTTAAGGATAATAGGAGCAGCATATACGGCTTTGCTGATTATGAGCTTATCTGTATGGTGCCGCAGACTGCTGAATACCGGTGTTTTATCAGTGGCATTTATTTGTATACCATTGTTTATTTTTAAAGAAAGTAAACTATTTCAGCTTCCGCTTCCCACGTCTTTTTTATGGGGAAATGGGTTTATTACAGGTGTATGGAATGAGGATACTGGGATGCAGGACTTTTTTTCTGCTTTATCTGTAAAAAAAACATGCGGCATAGCTTTGATTATTATGGGATTGCTTTATCTGGCCGCATGGATACGGTATAAGAACTTTAGAAAAATAAAACGGCTATTAAAAAAAGCAGGACCATTATGTCTGGTTTTTGGATTGTTATTATTTCTTCCGGCCTGCAGTGTACAAAAAAATAGTAATAGCAATCCGGATCCTGTAACTTATCAAAAAGGATTAAATGAGGTGCTTAAAAGTACGGATCAGTGGACGCTTTATCTGGATCATCAAGTATGGTATAAAACAGATACCGGCTCTCTTTCTGATCAGGAGCTGCTGGCAGATCCCTTTGCCACAAAAGAGACATATGACAATATTCTCATCAGCGGTGTCCAGGGAAACATATGCTATTATTTAAAAAAAATAAATACAGAGCAGGAACTGCTGGATTATGAATTACATGCATTGGAGTTAAATACAGGCTCAGATAAGATATTAATTCGCAAACAGAATCATTCTATTAAAGGAACAAATTTTTTAAATCTTTATAAAGAATCTGTTCTGACAGTGCATACCAGCCAGCAGATGCAGAACTTCAGTATTCATGGATTTTGGGTGGAACAGGGATATCTATATCTGTTCCGAGGAGATGATATTGTCCAGGTCAGCTTAACAAATGGTAAAGAGCAGGTATTAATTGATGATATCTATGATTCCAATTTTGTATTTATGAATGGAAATATTTATTACATTAATAAAAAATATATGCTGCAAAAATATTCCATCTCAGACAGGCAGACGGAACTGATATCTGATAAGATGGTTATGTCTGTATATGGTAACCATAACAAAGTATTATTTTCTGCTGCTGATGAAAAAATTTATTTGTGTGAAGAGCCGTATCCATCAAAAGCAGTGGGCAGTGGAAATTATATCGTTTTTCAAATGGATGATACGGTATTTTATTATACAGAAGATATGAGAACCATATACCGCTCAGATTACAGCATGAAAAACAGACAAAAAATTTATACCTGTGAATATGATCTTCTGGACTTTTCTGTCAGAGGAGACAAAATGATAATAACATATACTCCGGATTCAGATATGAATCATACAGAAACAGAGTTTTTGCCAATAAATGAATAAGCTAAATTTTATTTTATCAAAAAAGGAGCGGATTTCTTTTGCAGATGTACCCTTCTGAAAGCCGGACTTGAAAATCTGACTTTGCAGAAGGATGCATTCTGCCCTGAAAAACTGCTCCTTTTTCCATATTATCTTTTCAGCTCATCTTTACCCAGTCTACATATAATTTCAGACATTCTTCCGGAGAATAAATGGCGTCAATAATATCTTCAGAAATCCCCTGGCTGTCAAGGTACTGAAGAAAGGCCGGGTAGTTGTCTTTCTGCTTTGTTTTTTCCCATACTTTTACTGAAAGGGACATTTTATTGGACTCGATATCCTCATGGACTTCTTTTACCTGTCTGGCGGCCTCCTGACTGCCGCTCATAGTTTCAATGGAAGGCTGATAGTCTTCTTTGATACATTTGCGCATCCATCCCATAAAATTTTTAATCTCTGTCTGGGTTTTGGATAAATCGTATGCCTTTTTCACAGCGTCTGCATTGTAGCCGGCGTCTTTCAGTAAAATTCCTGCATCCCTGGAAGAAATTTTAACGTCAGTAATATAGTCAATAATATCCAGAATAAGCTCTGTCATGTTTTCTGGTTCCAGTAATTCTTCTGTGACTACTTCCGTGCCGTCTTCTGTAATGGCGTACATTTTATTGTTTACATTGCGCTGGAGATAAATATCTACAGCAACAACTTTTCCGCCCCGGCCGCTGCGCACCGGTTTATAATCAATGTAAAGATCCGATAATTCATTGATCTGTTTTTTAGCCACATCTAAAGCATTTTTTCGAAAATCAGAGTAGTTTTCAAGATGCTTTTCTTTTGCAATATCATTTACAATCCGTTCGTAATCGGGAGTATCTTTCTGCAGTTCTCTCTGGATGGCTTTTTCTTCTGTATTGACACAGTTCATCTCAAGCTTCAGCTCCGCAAGAGAATAGTTAATAACAATAGGGGTATTGTCTTTCCCTATTTTGTATTCGTGCATTTTCAGGATTTCATACAGACGGTAAGCATAATTACTGGAAAATACAAAGAGCGTTGTAAGTTTCATGGTAGTGAAATTATCCCTCAGATCGTCCAGATATTCATTGGCTTCCGGTGTAAAACGAATAGAAAACATTCCGTTTTTATACTCGGCAACATGAATCAGGTTAATGACTTTAAACTGCTTTTTTTCCGCATCTTCTATAAAAATAGTCCGGTTGGCCATTGATTTGGCCGCCAGTTTTAACTGTCCGTAAAAACTGCCGCCGGTATTTCCGGAAAGCTTGCGGATTTCTTCTGCACTGATTTCTACAGAAGGACGGTTTAAAGTGTCTTTTTTTGAGCGTTTCAGAGCCAGAACCATAAGCTTGTTTTCCAGCAGAGAACTTTTGTATTTTGCAGTAATCAGTGAATTTGAACGGGTAATGGTTTCATTGCGAAAACATTCCAGTTCGTGTTTTTTAATCTCTTCTTCTTTCATAGTGGTAAATCCTGCCTCTCGATATCGCAAGTTCTTACATTATATCGACAGCATTCTTCGGTGTCAATATAAAAGCTCCGTATTTCTCCGAAAAAAGCTCCGTATTTCTCTGGAAAAGCTCCGTATTTCTCTGAAATTATATAAAAGTAAAATTAAAAACTCCGAAAAACTCTGAAGAATAGTATGCTGATGGTCAATATTCAGGAGAAAAACTCCGGATACCTCCGAATATAAAAGCAAAAATTTTTCATTTGCTAAAAAAATGCGGGTTCAGCAATTTTGTCTGAAAATTTAAACTTCTGGGTTTTTTGGAGTTCAAACTCCAAAAAACACTTTAATAACTCCATTTTTACCAGAAGTTAAGGCAGGGAAGCTCCATTTTCCCATTTTTATAGATTTAAAACTCCAAAAACACCAGAAATAATAAATAAAGCTCCATTTTCTCTGGAAGTAAAAATTGAAAAAAATATTCGAACTCCATTTTTTCTGGAAGTAAATGGGCTAACTGTCTATTCAAACTCCAAATTTTCCTGAAATTAGGTGAAATCAGTGATTATATTATTAATAGGTAGAAATTCGGAGTTTCCACTCCAAATTTTCCTGAAGTTAAAATCAAACTCCAAAAACCTCCGGAAAAAAGGCCAGACATCTGCTAACTCCTTTTTTTCATGGAGAAACGCCAAAAAAACAGTGGATAACTCTTATTTATCCACATAAAACCCCGTATTTTCCGGAATTTGCACCATATTTGTTGAAAGTTACTCCATCCGGCCGTCAAATTTCACCGAAAATTCTGGAAGTACTTTTTCAAACCCTTGATTTTAGCGGGTTTTGGGGGCCTCTAAATAAATAAACAAAATTGTTGTGTTGTAAATCAATAGAATTATAGTGAGAGATATATAGGGATTTTCCGGCAGAAAGAAAGGTCTTGCTGTAACGGAAGGAATTTTATATACTGTTAGAAAACGATAAGGCGGAAGAGGTTTATGAGTGAGCGGCGATATGAATCTGATATGACAAAAAAAGAAAAACGGCAGATGCGTAAAGAGCAGTTAAAATCCATGAAGGGCAAAGAACGTTTAGATTATATCTGGACATATTATAAGCTGGAAATGGGAATGATTTTGTTCTTTGTCATTATTGGAGTACTTGTTGTAAACTGGCTGCTTGGATTCCGATATGACCAGATTCTTTATGTGGGAGTAGTCAACAGTATGCAGTGTGACGGAGAACAGATGGCTGCTGATTATAAAACATTTATTGGAAATGATGATAAATTTGATGAAGTGGATGTAGATACTTCTATGGAAATTGATCCCAGTGGAAATACCAGCGATTTTTATGGAGAATTCAGATTTTCTGTATATAATTCGGCGCCTGTGCTGGATGCGGTAATTGTAGATCAGGAAGTTTTTGAAGTATATGATGATTCTGGGCTGTTTATGAATCTGGAAGACTTTTTTACAGAGGATACTGAAGAATATCAGGATCTGATTACAAATAATACAGGATTAAATCTTAAAGGGTCAAAAACACTTCAGTCATATGGAGTTGACAGTACACAGCCAGTGTACTTAATGGTCAGCAGACAGACGGAAAATGTAGAATATGTAAAAGACTATATTCGTTTTTTATTACAGTAAATCAAAAGGAACAATGGAGGAAATATGAGATATCCGGAATTTTTAAAAGAGAATGGAACCATTGGATTTGTTGCGCCGTCTTTTGGCTGTAATATAGAGCCTTACCGGACTGCTTTTGATCATGCGCTGGAAAGATTTTGGCATATGGGATATCAGACCGCGCTGGGACCCAATTGCTATGAGGGCAGTGGCATTGGAATCAGCAGCACGCCGGAAAGCTGCGGCAGAGAGCTGATGGATTACTATTGTTCAGAGGAAAATGATGTTTTAATTTCCTGCGGCGGCGGAGAGCTGATGTGTGAAGATCTGGATTTTTTGGAGTTTGATAAAATCAGACAGGCTCCGCCCAAGTGGTATATGGGATATTCGGATAATACTAATTTTACCTTTTTACTGACAACTCTTTGTGATACGGCTTCTATCTATGGCCCATGCGCGGCGGCTTTTGGAATGGAACCATGGCATCCGGCCATATATGACGCCTGGGATGTTCTGAGAGGAAAAAAACAGGTGGTATGCGGTTATGATTTCTGGGAAAAAGAATCGCTGAAGGATGAGGAACATCCTCTTAAGCCTTATCATGTAACAGAACCAAGGGTATTGAGGACATTTCCGCAGCCGGAAGTAAAAATGAGAGGCCGCCTGCTGGGAGGATGTCTGGATATTCTTGTGAATCTTCTGGGAACAAAGTTTGATGGAGTAAAAGACTTTACAGAAACGTATAAAGAAGACGGAATTATCTGGTTTATGGAAGCTTGTGATCTGAATGTAATGAGTATCCGCCGGGCCTTGTGGCAGATAGATCATGCGGGATGGTTTCGGTATGTAAAAGGATTTTTGATTGGACGTCCATTGTGCCACGGACAGGAACTGATGGGCCTTGACCAGTATGAAGCGGTTATGGGGATATTAAAAAAATATGAAGTTCCTGTTGTTATGGATGTGGATTTGGGGCACATTGCACCTATGATGCCGCTGATTTGTGGAAGTTACGCCGATATTAAAGTAAAAGGCAATGATATTTCTGTAGAAATGAGTTTGAAATAAAAAGCGCTTCGTTAAGGACTGGGCTGGATAAAAATATGCCGCTGAGGCGGCCCAGCCCAGGCTAAGAAGCGCTTATTTACAGGATTTTTATTTATCTGTTTATAATCATCTTAAAGATAGGATTTCCCTGAGAAGAAAATTTCTCTTCATATTCGGTCATGACATTTCCCTGATTTAACACTTTATCATGGTGAAGATCACGGGTAGAAGCAGCCAGATTCCAGCCGGCAGGTGCTACCTGTTCCAGTGAAAAGTCAAACAGATCCTGGTTATCGGTTTTAAATTCTATATGACCTTCTTTTTTTAAAATATTGTCATAGCGTTTTAAAAATGTTTCTGAGGTAAGACGGCGTTTTGCATGACGGTCTTTAGGCCAGGGGTCGGAAAAGTTCAGGTAAATCCTGGATATTTCATCCTGAGCAAACATTTCATTTATTTTTTCAGCGTCCATTCGAATAAATCGGATATTGTCAATTGGGTCTTCATCCAGTTTCTCAAGAGCCCGCACAAGGACGCTGGAATATTTTTCGATTCCTATGTAGTTGATATCCGGATTCAGGCGGGCAAGAGACATGATAAAACGTCCCTTTCCCATGCCAACCTCAATGTGAATGGGATTGGAATTTCCAAAGATATCAGCCCAGTTTCCTTTTTGTGGATTCTCCTCCAGAATACAGGATGGATGGTCTGCGATAACTTCCCGTGAGCCGGGTATATTTCTTAACCGCATAATGGATGCGTCTCCTTTCCGTGATAAAATATTTTCTTTTTCATTTTACATAGGTTGCTATAAAAAGTAAATCATATTATACTATATAAGATTATAACATAAAGAGAAATTGTGATGCAGGAGACATTATGAAAAAGATAAAACGTTTGTTATGTCTGGTGATTACAGGCGTAATGTGTATAGGAACAGCAAGTATATCAGTAAATGCTGCGGAAAAATGGCCCGAAGGTGTATCTGTTGATTCGGAGAACGCTATTGTTATGGAGGCGTCTACTGGTACTATTTTATATCAGAAGGACTGTAAGAAAAAAAGTTATCCGGCAAGTATTACTAAAATTATGACAACGATGCTGGCGCTTCAGAACAGTTCACCGGATGAAATCGTTACATTTTCCCAGGATGCGATTTATAAAACAGAAGGGTCCGGAGTTGCCCGTGATATAGGGGAGCAGCTGACTATGAAGGACTGCCTTTATGCGGTAATGTTAGAGTCAGCCAATGAATGCGCCTATGCGGTAGCTGAACATATTGGAGGCGGTGACTACAGCAAGTTCGTGGATTTGATGAATGAAAAGGCAAAAGAACTAGGGTGTGAAAATACTCATTTTAATAACTGTAACGGACTGCCGGATGAACAGCATTATACCACTTGTTATGATATGGCGCTGATTGCCAGAGAAGCTATAAAAAATGATGATTTCAGAACTCTGATCAGCACAAAGACATATACGCTTCCAAAGACAAATAAAAAAGATCAGGAACTTACCATGTACAACCATCATGCCATGATTTGTTCTAATCGTACCAGCAGGTATTTATATGAATATGCCATCGGAGGCAAGACAGGCTATACAGTGGCCGCCAGAAATACACTGGTCACATATGCAGAAAAAGACGGGATGCTGTTAATCTGTGTAGTTATGAGGAGCAATTCTTCTGCCCAGTATGCAGATACGGAAAAGCTATTTGATTACTGCTTTAATAATTTCAAAATGTACAATGTGGCCCAGAATGAGAAACGGTATTCAAACAATTCTCAGACTGACAGTTTAAAGCTGTCACAAACGCAGCCTTTTGCAGAACTGGACAGTGATGCAGAGATTATTTTACCTAAGGCAGCTTCTTTTGATGATACATCTGTGGATGTTTCCTACGATAATGTAAATGATACGGTACTTGGAACTCTGGTTTACAAATATGGTAACCGGGTGGCAGGGAAAGCTGATGTGGTAACTACCGGAGCATCTGTAGAACCTTTTGAATTTTCTAAAGGAAGTCTTTTAAGTACAGCAGCGGATACGGATGGTGAAGATTCGGCAGATAGCAGCAAGGAAATAAATAAAAGCACTCTGCGGAATATAATTGTTATTATTGTGGTGGCTGCGGCAGTATTATTTGCGGTACTCTGGCTGTTTGCAAACAAAAACAGAATTTTTAGAGGTAAGTCAGGTTCTGGTAAAAAATATAAGAAGATCAGAAAAAATCGAAAATGGTGATTTTTAAATTAGAAAAATCCGCAGGTTGTTAATACAAAGCCTGCGGGTTTCTTTGGGTCGATATTTAATTTAATAAAGGACTTCTGTCAGACAGGTAAGAAATGATATAATATAATTGTGTCTGATAGTCATTAAAGTCGTTGTTCATTATAGCAGAAGCTTTTTTGATTTTATTGAGTACCGTATTGCGGTGCATAAAAATTGCTGCAGAAGTCTGATTTATATTTCTTCCGTTTAACAGGAAGGTGTAAAAAATTTCACATAAATCACTGTTATGATCTGCATCGTACTGTTTGAGCAGGTGATAGTAGGGCGAGGCAATCATTGGAAGCGGCATATGTTTTTTCATTTCCCGCAGAAAGTAGAATATGGCGATATCTTCGAATTTAAAAAACTTTCTGGAATCTGTAAACAGCCGGCTGCCAAGTAAAACTGCTTCCCTGCATTGTGCAGCTGCCAGGGGCAGATCGGCCAGAGAAAAAAACGTCTGGCTGATTCCGCAGGTCAGAAGATGGCCGCTGAATATTTCATCAAAGATTTTCTGCTCTTTGTCAGTTAAAAAACAGGTACAGTCCTCCTGCCTGCTGTTATCTCTGAGAATATAAAGAAAATTCTGGTAGACAAATGGCTTTAAGGAGGGGATAGAGGTCCTAAGATTCCAGCTTACAAATGAAAAAGGAAGCTTATGGATTTCACTGTAGGCCAGCTTACTTAGAACAAAATTTCCATTAAGATTCAGATCAGGGATATGACGGATCTGATCCTGAAGCTGTTTGGCAGGAAGCTCAGGGTGCTCTAATATTTCTGTCAAAATTGGTTCATAGATTTCAGATGAAGAGCGGCTGGTAAAACGATCCTGGTGAAAGTACAGCTCAAGATTTTCACATACGGTATCCATAAGATCCAGATAATTTGTATTTGGGTGCCTGGTACAGCAGAAGATTAAAGCGTATCCAACAATGTGCTGATTTGCTTTGAAACGGTACATCATACTGTAATAGCAGTTTTGATCAGGAAGACAGTACCAGTTAATTAAAGGGTTGGCGGAATGTTCCGAAGCGGAGATAAGGCCGTCTTCGCGGAGCTTTCTGATATCTTCCGGAGTTGCATAACCTGTTTTAATCATTTGTTCCATAAAAGGATCTGATACATCGGGGCTTCGAAGGTATCCAAGTATGGTATAATTTCTGTCGAAGACAATCATAGGGTGAACCAGAATACTGCTTGAGATATTCAGCAGTTCCTGAAGAGATCCTCCCTGGAGAAGTGTCAGATGGAATGATTTGTCCCATTCGTCAAATTCCCTGAAAATATTGAGAATTTTATTAAATATCAGTGGGAAAGAGTCTTTTGTATGCAATAATATAACAGAAAGGTTGTGATTTAAGTTAAGGATTGTAGTATCATCATCAGAAGAGATACATAAAAAAACACATTTAGACATCAGCTGCTCAAGAAGAAATTTGTTTGCGTATCCCCGCAGCATTTTTTCCGAAACCAGATATAAAAAATTTTGGTTTTCGATGGGTGTTTCATTGGCGTCAAATAGCTGGATGCCATCAAATCTGCAAGACAGATCAGTATTTTGGATATCGTACCGGCTGTTAGGTGACAGACGGTATAAAAGTACGTTTAAAGGAAGCTGCATAGTTCATTACCTCATGTATATCAGTGAATCTGTGGATATCATATCACATTTGTTGATAAAAATGTATGATATGCATAATTTCAACAGTATTTTATGTTTTTTTAAACATACAAAAACTGGAAGATTTCAGATAAAATAATTCAGGATAAAATTTCGAATCAGGAGGAAAGAAAGATGAATTCACCAGCTGAAGTAGCTAAAAATTATATCAACATAGGGAAAGGGAAAGTAAATACACCTGTCAGTAAAATGATTCTGCTGGCGATTATGGCTGGGGCATTTATTGCATTTGGCGGTGTTGGTTCTACAACAGTAGCGGTATCTGTGGGAGAGGCATCTTTAGGAAAGTTTTTAGGGGCCTGTGTATTCCCAGGCGGTCTTACAATGGTACTGCTGGCGGGAAGCGAATTATTTACAGGAAACTGTCTGCTTACAATCCCCCTGTTGGAAAAAGAGATAAAATTCAGTGGCATGATGAAAAACTGGGTTGTTGTATACATAGGAAATCTCATTGGGGCTTTGATTGTTGCGGCAATTGTTATCTTTGGACATCAGGCAACCTTGTTCAGTAATGGAATGGCGGTATCTATATTAAACACAGCGGCATCCAAGTGTTCTCTTTCTTTTGGAGATGCTCTGTTAAAAGGCATTGCCTGTAACTTTTTAGTATGTATTGCGGTATGGATTTCCTTTGCGGCAAAAGACGTATTCGGAAAGATTATTGGGCTGTTTTTCCCGATTATGTTATTTGTACTCTGCGGTTTTGAACACAGTATTGCAAACATGTATTTTATTGGAGCGGGATTATTTGCGAAAACCAATGATGCATTTATTCAGGTGGCTGCAGACGCGGGAGTTGATATCAGCTCTGTAACATGGGGAAATTATTTTGGAAAAAATCTTCTTCCTGTTACCATCGGTAATATTATTGGCGGCGCTGTCTGTGTGGGATGTGTTTACTGGTTTGTTTACCTTAGAAAAAAAGAGAAATAGGAGGATAAGATGAGTAAGATTTTTCTTGCGGATCCTGACAGCAGTGATGTAAAAATCGGTAAACTGCTGGATAAATTTGAAAGTAAAGTAAAAGTGTATCCGCCTGGAACCTGTCCTTTGACTGTGCAGCTTTCACTGCTCCAGTCGTCAAAAAATCAGACGTGCGGAAAATGCGTACCCTGCCGTGATGGTCTGCCTCAGCTGGAGATTTTGCTGAAGCGCATTCTGGACGGAGATGCCAGCATGGAAACTTTAGAAGAGATGAAAGCGCTGGCAGCGATGATTAAAGATACAGCAGACTGTGCCATTGGGTACCAGTCTGCTTCGGAGGTTCTGCAGGGACTTGAAATATTTAAAGAAGAGTATATCAGCCACATACAAATACATGAGTGCCCAGGAGAGATGGGACAGAAAGTGCCATGTATTAATATGTGTCCGGCCCATGTGGATATACCGGCTTATATAGCACTTATTGGAAATGAGGATTATGCGGGAGCAGTAAATATTATCCGTAAAGATAATCCCCTGCCTACTGCATGTGCTATGATCTGCGAACATCCATGTGAGGAGCGGTGCCGCAGAAACCTGATTGATGATTCTTTGAATATACGAGGATTGAAAAAGTATGCGGTAGATCAGGCTGCAGCTGACAAAGTGGCAGTACCCAAAGCAAATGCTTCAACAGGAAAAAAGATTGCCGTGATCGGAGGCGGTCCCGCCGGACTTACTGCTGCGTATTTCCTTGGACTGATGGGCCATAAAGCGGTGGTTTTTGAGCGGCAGAAGAAACTGGGCGGTATGTTAAGGTATGGAATTCCAAATTATCGTTTCCCGAAGGAACGTCTGGATGAGGATATCCGGGCTATTTTATCTGCTGGAGATATAGAGGTTCGCTATGAAGCTAAAGTGGGAACTGATATTTCCATTGAGGAGCTGCATAAAGAATTTGATGCCATGTTTGTAGCTATTGGTGCTCAGGCGGGAAAAAGACTGCGGCTTGATGGAGCCGATGCAGAAAATGTTGAATCTGCGGTGGAAATGCTTGATCGGATAGGAAATGGCCATCTGCCGGATTATACCGGTAAAACAGTTGTTGTCATTGGAGGCGGAAATGTTGCCATGGATGCGGCCAGAAGTGCGGTCCGGTGCAATGCAAAGGATGTAAGAATTGTATACAGAAGACGCCAGAATGATATGACAGCGTTAGATACTGAGATTGAATCTGCGGTAATGGAGGGCATTGAGCTTATGACTCTGCAGGCTCCGAAATCTATTGAAAAAGATGGTGAAGGAAAATGCCGGGCGCTGATTGTTCAGCCTCAGATGATAGGCCCCTATGACCGTGCCGGCCGGCCAAGTCCTATGGATGCAAACAAAGAGCCGGAGCGGATTCCCTGTGAAGTGATATTAATTGCTGTAGGACAGGATATTATAAGCCAGCCTTTTGAAGAGTTTGGTATGCCTGCAAACCGCAATGTATTTCAGGCAGGACTGGATACGGCGGTAGAAAACATGCCGGGTGTATTTGTAGGCGGAGACTGTGCAACGGGGCCGTCTACAGCGATCCGGGCAGTGGCAGCAGGAAAAGTTGCGGCGCATAATATTGATGAATATCTTGGATATCATCATACACTGCACTGTGAAGCAGAAGCGCCGGAGCCAAAAGAGAATAACCGGATTCCTACCGGCCGTGCAAATATAACTGAACGTCCGGCATATATCCGGAAACATGATTTTGAACATGTAGAAAATCCGTATACATATGAAGAAGCGATGCAGGAGGCAGGCAGATGCCTGCGTTGTGATCACTTCGGCTGCGGAGTACTAGAAGGAGGCAGAGATTAATGGTTAATTTAACGATTAATGGGCAGCATGTAAAAGCCGCCAGCGGTTCTACAATTCTGGAAGCGGCCCGGTCAGCAGGAATTAAAATTCCTACCCTGTGCTATTTGGAAGGGGTGAATGAAATCGGTTCCTGCCGTTTGTGTGTGGTAGAGGTGGAAGGTATGGATAAATTACCTACATCCTGTAATACCATTGTAAAAGAGGGAATGGTAGTAGAGACCATGACTGAGCGGGTAAAGGCTGCCCGGAGAATGGTTTTAGATCTGTTGCTGTCCAATCATGTGCAGGACTGTTTTTCATGTGCACAAAATGGTGTATGTGAACTTCAGAAATATTGCAATGAATATGGTGTAGAGCATACATCCTATGAAGGAACCAGAATAAAAATAGAAAAACCGGCAAAGAAAGAGCATCCGTTTTTAAGCTACCGGCCGGAATTGTGTATTCATTGCCAGCGGTGTGTAAATACTTGTGCTAAAGCTACCGGAAGACATGCAATTACTCTTGGAAAAACAGGAATGTTTAATATCATAGAAGCGCCCTTTGGAGAAGACTGGGAGGAAACGTTATGTGAGTCCTGCGGAAACTGTGCCCAGGCGTGTCCTACAGGTGCTATTACTGAGAAGCGAAGACTTGCTTATCGCGAATGGGAGGTAGAACGTGTCCGTACCACCTGCCCGCATTGTGCAACCGGATGTCAGATGGATTTGATTGTAAAGGATAATAAGATCGTGGATGTGGAAGCAGCGGACGGTCCTTCTAATCATGGACTGCTCTGTGTTAAAGGGCGCAGTGCTTCCTTTGATTTTGTAGATTCTCCGGAGAGAATCCGTTATCCATTAATAAAAAATCACAAAACCGGCGAGTTTGAACAGGCATCCTGGGAAGAGGCCCTAGATCTGGTGGCATCCCGGTTTACAGAGATTAAAAATAATTACGGAGGTGAGGCACTGGCTGGATTTGCCTGCTCGCGTTCAACCAATGAAGATGTTTATATGCTTCAGAAAATGGTTCGTACTGCGTTCATGAGCAACAATACAGATAACTGTGCCCGCGTTTGACATGCTCCTACTGTTGCCGGGCTGGCAACCACATTAGGCTCAGGAGCCATGACAAATACAATTTATGATACAACACAGGAATCTGATGTTATTATGCTTGTGGGATCAAATCCGGAACATGCACATCCCGTAATTGGTATGCAGATCCGTAAAGCAGCAGCAAATGGAACGAAGCTGATTATTGTGGATCCACGGGATATTGATCTTGCAAAAGATGCGGATATTCATTTGAAATTAAGGCCGGGTACCAATGTGGCATTTGCAAACGGTATGATGAATGTCATTATAGAAGAAGGCCTGACAGATGAGGCATTTATAAAAGAACGTACAGAAAACTTTGAAGCTGTTAAAGAGGCTGTAAAAGCGTATACACCGGAACGGGTAGCCAAAATCTGCGATATCGATCCGGACCTGCTTCGGGAAGCAGCCAGAATGTATGCAACAGCTGATAAGGCTCCGATTATGTACTGTCTGGGTGTTACAGAGCATCATACTGGTACAGAAGGGGTTATGTCTTTGTCCAATCTTGCTATGATGGTTGGGAAAATCGGACGGCCCGGATGTGGTGTGAATCCTATCCGTGGACAGAATAATGTACAGGGCGCCTGTGATATGGGGGCTTCTCCAAACCAGTTTCCGGGGTATCAGAATATTCCGGTACCGGGAGTGGTGGAAAAATTTGAGAAGGCCTGGAATACGAAGCTTAATCATAAGGTTGGAATTAAGGCTACAGACTGTTTCCCCAAAATGCTGACAGGTGAGATCAAAGGCCTCTTTATTTTTGGAGAGGATCCGGTAAGAACAGATCCAAATACCAGTCATGTAATCAAGGCATTAAATTCACTGGATTTTCTTGTTATGGATGAATTATTTATGACAGAGACAGCGAAACTTGCGGACGTGGTCCTGCCCGGCCGTTCTTATACGGAGAAGGAGGGAACCTTCTCTAATACAGAACGCCGTGTGCAAAGGGTTAGAAAGGCCATTGAAGTGGCCGGGGAAACAAGACCTGACACCTGGATTTTCACAGAGATTATGAATCGTATGGGATATCCTCAGCCGCATCTGACACCTGCAGAGATTATGGATGAGATTGCATCTGTAACTCCTTCCTTTGCGGGAATCAGTCATGTGCGTCTCGACAGCGAAGAAGTAGCCGGGCGTGGCCTGCAGTGGCCGTGTACGTCACCGGAACATAAGGGAACTCCGATTCTTCACACGGGAAAATTCTCAAGAGGTCTTGGATATTTCAGTCCCACAGAATATAAGCCCTCAACGGAGCTTCCAGATGAAGAATATCCTTTGACTATGATGACCGGGCGTGTGCTGCATCATTATAATGCATGCGCTATGACAGACAAGACAGAAGGAATCAACCGAATCGACAAGGGATCATTTATTGAGATGAATACGCAGGATGCCAAAGCAGCGGGAGTACACAACGGAGATATCGTTACTGTATCATCCCGGCGGGGAAGCATTCAGACAAGAGCGTATGTATCTGATAAAACAAGAAAAGGCGAATGCTGGATGCCTTTCCATTATGTGGAAGGTGGTGCAAACTGGCTGACCATTGATTCTTTAGATTCCATTTCAAGTACACCGGAGTATAAGGTGTGTGCGGTTCGAATTGATAAGCCATGCTGTATGTAACATAAATCAGGCCCTCCGCAAGGAAGCATAGTGCTTTACTGCGGAGGGTATTCTTTTTTTCTTGCAAATAAAGGGGAAAATCCTTATAGTTATGATAGGAATAAGGTACAGCCTTAAAAAATGTGAAAAGGAGGAACGGCATGAGTGAAAAAATCAAATTAACACAGTTAACTAAAACAGCGGGCTGAGCGGCGAAAATAGGTCCTGCGACCCTTGCCCAGGTTCTGGGTAAGCTGCCTGAGTTTTATGATAAAAATCTGCTGGTGGGAATTGAGACTTCTGACGATGCAGCTATTTATAAAGTGACAGAAGAGATTGCTCTGATTCAGACATTGGATTTTTTCACTCCTGTGGTGGACGATCCTTATACATTTGGACAGATTGCAGCGGCCAATTCTCTAAGCGACATATACGCAATGGGCGGGGAGCCGAAGATTGCATTGAATATTGTAGGCTTTCCAAACTGTCTTGATCCTGAGATCCTGGGAGAAATTCTGGCCGGAGGTGCGGATAAGGTAAAAGAAGCGGGGGCTGTTCTTGTGGGCGGCCACTCTGTTCAGGATGATGAGCCAAAGTATGGCCTTTCTGTTACCGGCTTTGTTCATCCTGATAAAATTTTAAAAAATTATGGTAGCCGGCCAGGTGATGTGCTGATTCTTACCAAGCAGATTGGAAGTGGAATAATCAATACGGCCATTAAAGCCGAGATGGCTTCTGATGGAGCTGTAAAAGAGGCGGTACAGGTTATGACGTCGCTGAATAAAAAAGCAAAGGAAGTACTTGAACAGTTTCCGGTTCATGCCTGCACAGACATCACCGGCTTTGGACTGCTGGGACATTGCGTGGAGATGGCTGAGGCCAGTGATGTAACGTTTATGCTGGATGTCAGAAGTATTCCCTATATGGAGGAAGCAGCCGATTATGCAAAAATGGGACTGATTCCAGCCGGTGCATATCGAAACCGGGAATATTTTATAGGAAAAGCGGACTGCAAAAAGGCAGAGGAGTTTTATGTGGATCTTTTATGCGATCCTCAGACTTCCGGGGGTCTGTTGGTGAGTGTAGCTCCGGATTGTGAAAAGGAACTCCTGGATGCGTTTCGGCAGAGTAATATAGATACAAAGGTTTCTGTGATTGGAAGAGTGTCGGAAATGAACGGCAGCAGGATTTGTTTGTATTAGAGTAAAAGAGGTAAGTATGGATAAAAATCTGTTATACCGAAGCATTCCAAAGGTAGACTGCCTGTTGGAAAAGGAAGAAATAAAGCTGTTAATGGAAACCTATGGACATGACAGAGTGATGGAAGTTCTCCGGGAAAAGCTTGGGGAGCTTAGAAGGTTTATTGGTGTCTGCCAGGAGGATGGAGACGTTTTTGAAAAGATTTCCCGGCTGCCAAAGGATATCTGTAAAGCTGTGAAAAAGTCCGCACAGCCGGATATCCGGGCTGTGATTAATGGGACAGGAACAATCCTTCATACGAATCTTGGACGGGCGCCTCTCAGTCTGGAGCATGCGGAAAAATTAAAAGAGATTACAGCCGGTTATTGTAATCTGGAATACGACTTAAATAGCGGAGAAAGAGGCGAGAGGTATTCTCATTTTGAGGAGCTGTTATGTCGGCTTACCGGTGCGGAGGCGGCAATGGCAGTTAACAATAATGCTGCTGCGGTTCTGCTTATTTTAAATAGCCTTGCGGCTGGCGGAGAAGTGATCGTATCCAGGGGGGAACTGGTTGAAATTGGCGGAGCTTTCCGAATTCCGGATGTTATGAGACAGAGCGGAGCTGTTCTGATAGAGACGGGTACAACCAATAAGACACGCCTGACAGATTATGAGGCTGCAGTTACAGAAGATACAAAGGCTTTGTTAAAAGTACATACCAGTAATTACCGTATTGTTGGTTTTACAGAGGCTGTTCCCGCAAAGGATCTTGTGCCGCTGGCACAGGAATGTAAGATTCCGTTAATAGAGGACCTGGGAAGCGGTGTGCTTATTGATCTGAAGAAATACGGACTTCCGGCAGAACCTTCTGTGCAGGATGCCATAAACAGTGGTGTGGATGTAGTATGTTTCAGCGGTGATAAGCTGCTGGGAGGTCCTCAGGCAGGGATTATTGCCGGAAAGAAAAAGTACGTTGACCAGATGAAAAAAAATCCGTTGACCAGAGCACTGCGTATTGATAAATTTACTGCAGCTGCACTGGAACTGGTATTGAAAGAATATTTGTCTCAGGAAAAAGCCGTTCAGAATATTCCGGTATTAAAGATGCTCCATGAATCTGCAGAGTCGGTGGAGGAGAGGGCAGAGACATTAAAAAGAATGCTGGTATCAGAGAATATAAAGGCAGAAGTTACAGTAATTTCCTGTCGTTCTCAGGTAGGGGGAGGAGCGATGCCGCTGACTGAAATTCCCAGTGCCGCTGTTTTAATTAGACCGCTGTATATGAAGGCAGAAGAGCTGGAAAGGGCTATGAGAGGACTGACGGTTCCTATTATTTCAAGAATTGCAGATGATGCTGTTTATCTGGATATGAGGACGGTAGAGCCGCGGTGGCTGGAACAGATTGCCAAAAGTCTTGGAGATTTAATAGTATGAAAAATATCATTATAGGAACAGCAGGTCATATTGATCATGGAAAAACAACGCTTATAAAAGCATTGACCGGTCATAATACTGACCGGTGGAAAGAAGAGCAGATACGCGGGATTACTATTGATCTTGGGTTTACGTATTTTGATATGAAAAACGGAGACCGTGCGGGCATTATAGATGTGCCCGGCCATGAGAAGTTTATTCATAATATGGCGGCCGGAGTTGTGGGGATGGACCTTGTACTGCTGGTTGTGGCGGCGGATGAAGGAATTATGCCTCAGACAAGAGAACATGTGGATATTTTAGGTCTTCTTGGAATAGAGAAAAGTATTATTGTACTGAATAAATGTGATCTTGTAGAAGAAGAGTGGGCAGATCTTGTGGAGGAAGAATTAAAGGAGGAGCTTAGGGGAACGTTTCTGGAGAATGCTCCTGTTGTAAGAGTTTCTGCTGTAACAGGTCAGGGATTAAATGCATTAAAAGATACCATTGAATCTATGACCAGGGCTGAGGTAAAAGAAAAAAACACACAGACGATTCCAAGGCTGCCGGTTGACCGGGTGTTTACGCTGCCCGGTTTTGGCACTATTGTAACGGGAACCTTAATTTCAGGCACGATTACCAGGGAGGATGTTCTGGAATTGTATCCCAATGAAAAGGAATGTAAAATAAGAAGTATTCAGGTCCATGGCAAAGACCAGCAGCAGTGCAGTGCCGGTCAGCGGGCGGCCATTAACCTTTCCAACATAAAGAAATCGGAAATCAGCAGAGGCTGTGTACTGGCGCCAAAAAACAGTATGAGAAATACAGACCTGCTGGATGTAAAAATTTCGGTTCTGCCTGGTTCTTCAAGGACTGTCACAAATAGAGAACGTCTGCATCTGTATATAGGAACAAGTGAAATTCTCTGTCGTGCAGTACTTCTTGATTGTGAAAAAATAGAACCGGGGGAAAGTGGTCTGGCACAGCTTCGGCTGGAAGAAAAAACAGCTGTAAAACGGGGAGATCGCTTTGTAATTCGTTTTTATTCTCCTTTGGAAACCATTGGAGGAGGGATTGTACTGGAACCAAATCCAAAAAGGAAAAAAAGGTTTGATGAACAGACGATTTATGAACTGCAGAAAAAGGAGTCAGGATCTCTGGCCGATGTTATGGAGCTTCATATAAAAGAGCACGGTGATACGATGATTACTCTGGCGGAACTGGCAAAGCTGACAGCTTATGCCCAGGAGGAAATGCAGGCTCTGCTTAAAGATATGGAAGCCGAAGAAACGGTATATGTATTTCCCATGAAAAAAGATACTTATATCTGGCACCGGGAAAGTGAATTTATAGTCAGACAGAAGATGATCCGGGATCTGAAAGAGTATCATAAAAAATATCCGTATCGGTTTGGCAGGAAAAAGGCTGAAATTCAAATGACCTATATGAAAAAGGTAAAAGCCAATGTATTTGATTTTTATATAGAACGGATGACAGAGCAGAGGATATTGGGAAAGAAAGGCGAATATCTGCACCTGACTGATTTTGAGGTAAAGAAAGATGAGATATATCTTGAGATAGAGAAACAATTTACAGACACCTTTAAAAGGGCGGCATATGAATTTATCCGGATTACGGAAGTACCAGCGGGAAATATATCGGAACAGGTCCGGGAGGATGTGTTGCAGATGCTTGTGGAAGAAGGGACGCTGATGCGGCTGACAGAGGATACTTATACGCTGACTGTTTTGATGGAAGCGGCTGCAGAGCAGATTCAAAATTATGTCCGCAAGGAACATGTCATCACTTTCAGTCAGGTGCGGGATCTGTTTTCTACCAGCAGAAAAAATGCCAAGCTGATACTTGAAGAAACAGACCGCAGAAAAATTACGAAAAAGGCAGGAGCTGAGACAGAAAGAGTGCCTTATTAAAGGTTTGCAAAGACAGCTTTGTCAGTTGACGAGAACAGGGAAATGTGGAATAATAACTTTTGAGTTTTGTTATTAATATGGCGGTGGGCGGGCAACTGGTGTGCCCCCTGGTCTTCAAAACCTGTGTTGGGCGTTAGGAGCGTCCTGGGTGGGTTCGATTCCCACACACCGTCGCCAAAAATGATACTTTTATCAATGATAAGAGTTTTCAGATATGTGGGTGCAGCCAAAGGAGCGCACCCACATTTGTTATAACAGGAGTGTCTGGATGAAGAATCTAAGGAAATATACAAAAAATTCAGTAACCAGAGAGGTAATTACATATACAGGAAAAAAACTGGCCAGAGATCAGAAAGATATCGTGGAGGAGATTCGGCTGGAACTGTTTGTGAATAAAAAGCCTGCAGGCGAGATGATTTGTTCTCCCTGGGAAATACAGGAAGCTGTGACAGGTTATCTGTATATGAAAGAATATGTTCATGATATTGCTGATATTAAAAAGATTCATATAGATCAAAAGGGGCATAGCGTTTTTATTGAAACTGCGGATATACAAAAGGAAGGAACGTCAAATATACTGTCAGCGGATGATAGCAGGAGCCTCTCTGTTTGTGAAATTATGGATTTATCCCAAAAACTGGAGGAAATGTCAGGTTTGTTTCACAGAACAGGAGGGGTGCATTGTGCAGCTTTTGTAAGAGATACAGAGTTTTTGTCTTATAAAGAGGATGTCAGCCGTCATGTGGCAGTGGATAAAGTAGTGGGAGATTGTTTGATTCGGGGAATTCCCATGGGAGGGGGGATACTGGTATTCAGCGGCCGGGTACCTGCTGAAATATTAAAAAAGGTGGCGGCTATGGGATGCATGATGGTTATTGCAAAGTCAGCGCCCACGAATTATTCCTGTGATCTGGCCCAGAAGCTTGGAATTACCCTGATTGGATTTGCCAGAGACAGCGGATTTAATATTTATTCGCATCCTGAGCGGATATTTGAGGCTGACTGTATAAAATGAAAAAATCAAGAAAAAGAACATTTCCATAAATATGGGCTCTTAATAATCTCCGATTTATGGGAATGTTCTTTTTTGATGGACCGGTCAGCGTCAAGTCCCGCAAGAGCGAGACTTGAATCTTGATGATTATACGGCAGGGAATTTCAGTTCTTTATATTTTCCATAACGTTCCTGAACCACATCCTGATTTTTCATAAAGTCAATTCTTGTGGCAATAATTTCTTCTAGATGTTTATCCCGGCATTCATTTACATTTCTGTCCCGGCACAAGCCGTCTTTTGCCAGAACAAATTTCACCTTTCCGTTTTCATCCTTTACAAGATCTCCGCCGGCACCGCAGACTGCACATTCAAAAGGCCACTGAATGCCGTCCCAGTGGGGCTCTCCTTTAAAAATAAGACCTCCGTGGCAGTTTGGACAAAGACCCTGATTAGGATCGCCAAGCCAGCCCCGTTCTTCCACCGGTGTCTGGATGGCTTTTATAATATTTTCACCCATTTTGTGAGCCCGCTCTAGCTGCTCTGTGCGAAGCAGAACATTTCCTGGACGGCCGACTCTGGTGGACATAAACTGGTCCACAACCTGCATGGACTGTGTAAACATAGATGCGGCCATAGTTTCCAGTGTCAGGCCCTGCCAGTCATGACAGGACCCCCCTACAGCGATCAGGCCTGCCACACAGTGTGGATCTTCTTTTACCGTTCCGATCTTTAAAAGGAAAGAAAGCTCATAGGCAAGAAAGCGCTGTGCAAAACGGGTATATACAGAACTTGGCATCAGATCATAGGTTGGTACACCAATAATAACGCCGTTTTGCTGCTGCATAACGTTAATCAGTTTATCTACATCGTCTTTTTCTTTTAATACACAGCCTCTGTATTCTCCTTTTCCCATAGCAACATCGCCCATATTCATGGTACAGCATTCACATCCTGTGCATGGAAGGATATTGTAATCAAACAAATTAATAAGTGTTACTTCGGCTCCCGCCTCCTGACAGGCTAACAAAGCTTCTTTTACTAAAATTTCACTGTTTCCGTTGTGGCGTCCTGCCACGATACCCATAACTTTCATAAAAACCTCCTGTATGTATCTTAATAATGTGAATGAATGATTTAAAAAAATGTTAACATTTTAACTTGTGAGAATCAATTCTGTATGTGGAAATTGTGAATGCAATTCCTGTATATATCCATGCCTTTTGGTAATGATAGAATTGCTTTTTGGTAATGAGACTGATATTATGTAATAAAAGTGATGAAAGAAACAGGGGGATTTTATGACGCTTAATCAGATGAAATATTTTATAGCAGTTGCAAGGTGTTTGAGTTTTACAGAGGCTGCAAAAAGCCTGTTTATTACACAGCCTGCTTTAAGCCGCCAGATTGCAGCTATGGAAGAGGAATTGGGAACTCAGCTGTTTGTAAGAGAGAAAAAAACATTAAAGCTGACTCCGGGAGGAAGTATTTTGTATAATGGACTTCCGGAGCTGCTCAATACATATGGAGGGCTTATCAGTGAGGCAAGAAATGCCAATCAGGGGTATCAGGGAAGGTTAAGAGTAGGATTTCTGGATGTTTATGATATTTCTGAACTGTTTCCTCTAGTACTGGAGTATTTTCAGGAACAGTATCCTAAGATTCATCTGACACTGGAAAGATTTTCCTTGGGAATTTTGCCAGATAACTTATATAATAAAAGTCTGGATATAATTTTAACCTATGGTTTTTCGCTGTTTGATAAACCGGATCTGGTTACCGTTAATATACAGAAGTATGATTCCTGCATTATGCTCAACAGGAATCATCCCCTGGCTCAAAAGCCTATTTTGAATCTGGAAGATCTGAAAAATGAACAGTTTGTACAGCTAGACCGGACAATCAGCGAAGAGGGATATCAGTATATTATGAATCTGTGTGGAAAATGTGGTGTATATCCTAATATAAAACTGGTAAATAAAATGGAAGATGTGCTTTTGTGGGTGCAGACCGGGAATTGCGTGGCTATAACCACCAACAGAACAATTGAAAAGATGAATCCTCAGGTGGTAATTCGGGAGATTCCCATAGTTGAGGCAAAAGATCATGATATCACAGTAGCCTGGAGAAAGAAGAACTATAATCCAGCCATTGCTCTGTTTATGGAGCTGCTGGAGGGACATATAAAAAAAAGATAAGATAAAATGGTCAGGGGGACAGAGGAAAGATTTCCAATGTCCCGTTTTATTTTGCTCTGTATTTTTCGTTAAATAGGTAGAATGGGAAGTGTTTCTGTTCTGGGACATATGTCTTAAAAAAACAGATGAAAAGCACGACACATGGCATATACACAAAATGAAGTGAATGGTAAATTTAGAGTATCAAAAATACAAAAAGGAGAAGAAAAAGTGCCATTTTGAATAGCATGGCAGAAAAAGGGAATTTAGCAAAGGAGGATATAATGAGCAGAAAAATAAGAAGAGTGATTTGCTGGGGAACAATTGGGGTACTGCTGGTATCGGGATTAAGTGCATGCGGAACAAACAAAGAGGAAAACAATAGTTCCGGTAGTGTACAGGAAAGTACAGACGATGCAGTAAAATCCAATGGATTAAAATTTGCAGGAGATATTGTAGGACAGGGCAGTGTTGCGCTGGATAATTTTGTGAATGAACTGGAGTATGATTTTACATCTATGGGGGCTTCTTTTCAGATTTACAACGATAACTTTACTGCGGATACTCAGATGCAAAATGTAGAAACAATGGCCTCTAAAGGGTATGATGGGCTGATGATTTATGGATGGAACAATACTTCTTACAAACAGATTTCGGCCACTTGTCAGATGACCAAGGTTCCTTTTGCAATGTATGACCAGATATCACGAGATGATGAAACTACAGCAATGCTTAATGAAAATGAATATTACGCCGGTTCAGTAGGAACAGACAGTTATATGTGCGGCGCGAATGCGGCTTCGGAAATGCTGAAAAATGGAGAAAAGAAGGCGCTAATACTTGGAGGTGCTGTCGGTGATACGATTCATGATAAACGTGTAGAAGGATTTACAGAAACTTTCAAAGAAGGTGGAGGAGAAATTTTAGGCGCAGGCAGGTGTACAGATCCGTCCGAAGGAACAACGAAGTTCGATGATCTTGTTTCTGCGAATCCGGATGCACAGGGGGTCTATTGTCTTGCAGGAGATTATTCGGTAGCAGCGATTTCAGCCCTTGGAAATCATGGAGATGTTAATATAGCAGTTTACCAGTCGGATACAACAAAAGAGACAATTCCTTATATCAAGGACGGAACAATCTCATATGCAGATAGTGGATCTAAAATTGTTATTCCAATTGCCTCTGCATTGCTTGTAAATTATGCTCAGGGAAATATTATTAAAGATGAAGCTGGGAATGCGCCATATTTTGCTAATGTAGTACCGTTTTCGGTTACAGCAGAGAATGCTGATCAGTTTTCTGATTTATATCTTACAGGGCATCCGCTGACACCGGATCAGATGAATGAACTTGTAGGGAAAGATGTGACATATAAGGATTTTAAAGAGTTTATAGAAAATTACAGTTTTGAAACCAGTTTAGAAAAGTAAAAAAATAGTGAATATGCCCGGTCAGTGAAAGTGCCCGGGCATATTTTAAAATGGGGTGATTTTATGACGGATAATAAGAAAGGTCATATCCAGACAATTGTGATAACAGCGGCAATTATAGCAGTTTGTATTATTTTTAACTATGCTGTTTCGGGAAAATTTTTAACTGGAAATAATATAAAGACATTAATTTCCCATGCAATTATTCCGTGTTTTATGGCCTGGGCGTTATGTTTTGTGTTTGCATGTGACTTTACGGATATGTCTCTGGGAGCGGTTGTGATACTTGCTGCAAATATGTCGGGTTTTCTGGGTGAAACCAAACTTGGGTATTTTGGAATTATAATTGGAGCGGTTGGTGTGTCCATGGCCTTGATGGTTTTTAATTTTTTTCTATTTGCAAAATCAAAAATTCCTTCCTGGGTGGCCAGTATTGGTATGGTAATGGTTTATGAGGCGATTGCAATTTTTTATTCTAATCACCAGCTGACAAGTGGAAAAACCATTGCACAATTAAGTGAACCTATGCGGGGGCTTGCTAAAGCACCGGCTATCTATGTGGTATTTGGAATAGGATTTGCTTTAGCATATCTTATATATAACAGGACAACCATCGGACTGAAAGTAAGAGCTTTGGGAAGCGGACAAAAGATTGCAGAGGCGATGGGAATTGATACTGTAAAGACAATTATTACAGTTGGAATCATCTGTGGGATATTTGTAGGATGCTCTGCGTTTCTTAATGAAAGCTACAGTGCCCGTATCAGTGTAAAGACAGGACTGACCAGTATGACAATGATATTTCAGCCTATTGCATCTGTTATGCTTGCCCAGGTGTTAAAAGCTAAGATAAATATCATTATAGGAATTCCTATTTGTGCGCTGCTTGTATATGGAATTTTCAATATGCTGACTATTGCAGGTGTGCCTTCCGGAACGCTCCAGGAAGCCGTACTGGGATTGATTGTAATTGCTTTTGGTATTCTGGCTCAGAGAAAACAGAAAAAGGTGGTGAAATAATGAATCATATTTTAGAAGTAAAAGGACTTTGTAAATATTTTGGATCCACTATTGCGAATAAGAATATTGATTTTACTTTAAAACGAGGTGAAATAAGAGGGCTGGCAGGAGAGAATGGTTCCGGAAAATCAACACTGTTGCAACAGATTGCGGGTATTTATCTGAAAGATGAAGGAAGGATGATATTAAATGGGAAGGAATATGATCCTCAAAACCCTCTTGATGCAAAAAACAATAAAATTGGAATTGTGGTGCAGGAACTTGGAGTGTTAAATACACTTCCTGCGGGGGTTAATGTCTTTGCCGGAAACTGGAAACAATTTTCAAGGTTTGGAATTATTAATATGAAAAAAATGTATCAAAAGGCCAATGATATATTTGAAACGTATGGACTGATGAAGATTCCGTTAAATGCAGACTGCGCTGAAATGTCCATTGAATCCAGAAAAATGCTGGAACTGGCAAGAGCATTGTCAGGAAATCCGGATATTTTAATTCTGGATGAGGTGACTCAGTCTCTTTCACAAAATAACCGGGAAATGTTATATCAATTGATTGCGCGTCTTCAGAAAGAAGGAAAAACTATTGTTATCATCACCCATGATTTAGAGGAAATGCTGGAAATTTGTGACAATATTACAGTGCTTCGGGATGGGGAAGTGATTACTACAAAAGCCTGCAGTGAACTGGATACGGATGAAATCAAACGGCTGATGGTTGGACGCCAGGTAAATTCTGCTTATTACAGGGAAGATGCTGTTGCAGATTATAAGGAAGAAGTAGTTTTGCAGGCAGAGCATGTTAATGTGCCTTATACACTAAATGATATATCTTTTGAACTTCATAGAGGTGAGATTTTAGGCTTTTGCGGACTGAGTGATTCGGGTATTCATGAGATTGGAACGGCTGTGTTTGGGTTGTCGCATGACAGGACTGGAAGTGTAACCTTAACAGAGGGAAATATTTTGATTAAGAATGAGTTGATTGCGGGGAAAAATGGTATGGCGTATGTGCCTAAGGATCGGGATGGCTCTGCCCTGATGATAAAAGACAGTATCTTAAATAATTTTGTACTGCCGTCCACTACAGAACTGCAAGGAAAGTGTATGTATTTAAGTCCGGCTAAGTTAAAACGTTTTGCACAAAATGGCGTGGAAGAATTTAATGTGAAGTGTAACGGTATATATCAGAAGATGCAGGATTTATCAGGAGGGAATAAGCAGAAAGTAAATCTGGGGAGATGGCTGCTAAAAGATTTGAATGTATTGGTTTTAGACTGTCCTACAAGAGGGGTAGATGTCAGTGTAAAAGCTTATATTTATCATGTTATGAGCGAGGTAAAGAAAAAAGGACTGTCCATGATATTAATTTCAGATGAATTACCGGAATTGCTGGGAATGGCAGACCGGCTTATTGTAATGAAGGATGGCTGTATAAAAGGGGAATTTATACGCGGTAATAATTTTACCCAGGAAGCTTTGATTGAGGTGATGGTGTGATGAAGCAGAAAATTGATATGAATAAAGCGGTACCGTTTATATCTTTGGGAGTCATTCTTATTGTTTTTGCTATTTTGACGGGCGGAAATATGTTTTCTCCTTTTAATCTCAGAACACTGCTGGATCAGACAGTGATTTTATTAGTGCTTTGCAGCGGAGCAATTTTTGTGGTGGCGCTGGGCTGTTGTGATTTATCAGTAGGTGTTGTAAGCGGTATGTGCGCAGTCGTAAGTGATATTGTATTTATGGTTACAGGAAATGTTTTTCTGATGGTTATTACTGCCATTGGAATAGGAATAGGATTTGGAGCGCTAAATGGTGTGATAAATGCAAAATTTAAAGTGCCTTCGTTTATGGAAACGCTGGCATTGCTGATAGGTTTGCGCGGCATCATTAATTTTATTCAGAGTAAGGTAGGTGTCACTCATGCAGGTGACGCGATCCTAATGCTGCAGAAACAGTATATAAAGATTCCCTTGCTGATATTGATTTTAGCTGTTTCCTGGTTTTTACTGGAACGTACTTCTTTTGGAAGAAATGCCAGAGCAGTTGGTGAAAATGAGATACTGGCAAAGTATGTGGGAAAGCCGGTAGACAGGGTAAAAATCTTTTGTTTTATGTTGTCAGGCCTGACCGCAGCCATAGCTGGATTTTTCATTATTGCAAGAAGCGGAGGGACAAGTACTACCATGGGAACCATGTATGAGATGAAAACCCTGATTGCTATTTATGTGGGAGGCGTACTTGTCAGGGGTGGTTCTACAGCATCTGCTTATAAAATGATAATTGGATGTTTTGTATTTATGATTATAGAAAATGGTCTGAAGATTATGGGATTTGGCTCCAGTGAAATTTCAGAATTGGTGGAAGGGATTTTATTAATGGTAATTTTGTTTATTACTATCCATGCAGAGAATCGAACTGTAAAAATAAAGAAAAAGACGACAGCAATATTGATAGAATAAATTGACAGAATAGCCCGGTATAAGAAAATTACAGAGGATTCTAAGTTTTCGGAATATTATCTGCTTGGAACTCTGCTGAGTAATTGGCACATATCTGTGTGTTTTTCAGGCAGATAAATTTCTGAAATAATATTAAGAATAAAACAGAGTTCATAGTGGTTTGTTTTCCATTGGATAAAGCTTGATCATTAGAAGCCTGTAAATCGGATACAAAAAATGTATCCGGTTTGCAGGTTTTTTTCTATTCAGCGAGCCTGCTGTATCTGGCGCAGAAAATATTAATACAGGACATATGTCCTAAAAAAAGAAAATGGCGGAGGGACATCTGTCGTATATGAAAAATATGCCTTTTGTTATAGTGAAATCAGAAAAAAGTAAAGGAGAGTTTTTACAATGTTAAAATTAAATGACAAAGTGGCCATCGTTACAGGCGGCGGCCGTGGAAATGGACGAGGAGTGGCAATGGCTCTGGCTGATCATGGAGCAGCTGTAATGGTATGTGATATCAATGAGGAAAATGCAAAGAATGTTGCTGAAGAAATTTGTAATGCAGGCGGACGTGCAGTTGCAGCCTTCTGTGATGTAACAGATCCTGCCAGTGTTGAGGACATGGTAAAAGCAACTGTAGATGCTTTTGGTCCGGTAACAACATTGATTAATAACGCAGGGGTTATTTACTGGAAGTCTTTCTTTGAACAGACATTGGAGGAGTTCCAAAGAGAGGTAAGAATCAATCTGGAAAGTGTATTTATTGTTACAAAGGCGGTTGTAAAAAGTATGTTGGAACATGGGGTGAAAGCTGGTTCTGTCGTGAATTTTTCCTCTGAGGCAGTGAGCTCAAGTTTTCCGGAGGGAATCGGTTACAGTGCTTCTAAAGGTGGTGTTCAGGCTATTACCCTTGCACTGGCAGGTTACCTGGCGCCATATGGCATACGTGTAAACTCTATTGCGCCAGGCCCGACACCTACTGGAATGAACACATTTATGCATGAAGCTGCAGATCAGATTGGAAAAACCATTCCGATGGGACGCTGCGGAGATCCGTATAATGATCATGGAAGAATTTGCTGCTTCTTGGCATCTGATGAGTATTCAGGCTGGATTACAGCCGAAAATGTTCTTGTAGACGGCGGAAAAGTAAAGATTCCGGCTGTGTATAACCCCAGTGAGGCGCCTGTATTTCATACTTAAAATGGTGCGGAGGTAAAATTATGGACCGTCAGTTGAAAGAAAATGTATTTCTTCCTGTTTCAGACAATGAATTAAACCGACGATGGATAGCCGTGCGGGAAGAAATGAGAAAAAACGGGATAGACTGTCTGGTAATTCAGAACAGTGAAGCCCACATGGGCGGGTATATCAGATGGTTTATTGATATGCCTGCAAAATTCGGAACGCCCGCCACAGTACTGTTTCCGGCGGATGATGAGATGACTGTGATTACAGAAGGCAATATACCGGAACTGGTACTGCCCGGCTGGATGATGAGAGGCATAAAAGAAAATATTGTCCGCCCGTATTACCGGAGTATCTATTATACAAATACATTGGATGGAGAAGCGGCGGCAGCAGCCATCAGAGCGTCCGGTTATAAAAAAATAGGGATTGTTGCAAAGGGACTGATGTCAGCCTGTTTTTATGAATACATAAAAGAAAACCTTACAGATGTAGAATTTGTAGATGCAACAGATTTAGTAGATCAGATTAAATGCATTAAAAGTTCTGAGGAAATTGCTCTTATCCGAAGAACAGCGGAAATAACAGGTGCTGCCTTTGCGGCAGTTCCGGCATTTATAAGACCTGGAAGAAAAGAGTATGAAGTAGCAAACGATATACGTCATATTCTAACGGATCTGGGAAGTGAAGAACAGTTAATCATGGTTTGCTCGGCGCCTATGGGGGAGCCGGCAGGGCATAAACTGCCGTTTTTTATGAACCGTACATTGCAAAAAGGTGATCAGGTAATGGTAATGCTGGAAGTATCCGGTCCGGGCGGATTTTATCAGGAAGTAGGACGTACAATCTGTATCGGGGAGCCATCCAGGCGGCTGACAGATGCCTGGATGGCAGCCAGGGACGCTCAGCGAAGAGCGGCAGAGATATTGAAAGAAGGAGCATGCCCGGCTGATGTCTGCAGGATTAACAATGATTATATGGAAAAAAGAGGTTTTCCGTCCCGCAATATGATATTTGCGCACGGACAAGGATATGAACTTGCAGAGCGGCCTGTAATTTACGGATCAGAGACTATGGCAATACGGTCCAATATGAATATTGCCGTACATCCTTTTGGGATTACCGATGATGTATATGCGTTTTGCTGCGATAATTTTCTGACCGGTCCAGATGGTGCAGAGCCGTTAAGTACAGTACCGTTGGAGATTATGACAGCACAGAGCAGTCCATGGTATTAAAGCGGGATAACGGCAAAGGAAGGACAGCTTATGAAAGGCATTGTATTTGACATACAGCGCTATTCTATTCATGACGGGCCGGGTATTCGAACAGTGGTATTTTTGAAAGGATGTCCCCTTCAGTGTTTGTGGTGCTGTAATCCGGAATCTCAGAATCCAGAGCCGGAAGCAGAATATCATGAGAAACAAAAGATAATGGGCAGCGTCTGGGAAGCAGAAGGGATTCTTGAAGAAATACAGAAAGACAGAGACTGTTACCGTCATTCCGGCGGAGGGGTAACGCTTTCCGGAGGAGAAGTGCTTATGCAGCCTGGATTTGCTGCTGAAATATTGCAGTGGTGTTGTGAGAGAAACATCCATACGGCTGTTGAGACCTCCGGATATGGCGCCTGGGAAGCAATAGAAAAAATTCTGCCATGGACGGATCTGTTTTTGTACGATCTGAAACATATGGATAAAATGACGCATAAAATACTGACCGGTGTTTCCAACCAACTAATACTGGAAAATGCCCGGAGGATAGCACAGACGGGAAAAGAAATAATAATACGTATGCCCTTTGTGCCGGGCTGTAATACAGAAAAAGAAAACATTGACAATATGGTAACGTTTATGAAATCTGCAGAGATCCGTACCATACATCTGATGCCCTTTCATCAGCTTGGAAAAGACAAGTACAGACGGCTTGGCAGAGAGTATCTGCTAGCAGGGAAGGCGTCTTTGAATCAAGATAAAGAAGGTGCCCGCCGGCTGCAGGAGGTCTGTAATCAGTTGAAAGATCAGGGGTTTTGGGCAGCTGTGGGCGGATAACATAAAGTATAGAAAGGATAAATGAAAAATATGAAAACCATTATTTCATCAAATCCCGGGCAGGTGTGTCTGGGAAATATACCTGTACCAAAACCGGGAAAGTATGAAGCTTTAGTAAAAATCGAAGCATGTGCCATCTGTAACCACACAGATATGATGTTTGTAAACCGTGAGTTTGGCGGTCCGGAGGGAGGAGGCCATCCTGAGGGAGTTCCGATAAATCTTGGTCATGAATCCTGTGGTGTTGTAATTGAAGTGGGTGAGAAGTGCCGCAGTTTTAAAGTAGGGGACAGAGTGCTGCGGGCACATACCTGGGGGCACTATCCGGGGGGAATTGGATCTGAAGGCGGTATGAGTGAGTATGGGGTTGTTCAGGATTATGCAGCTATTCAGGAAGATGGAGCAGATATCCCTCTGAACTATCAGGCCACAAAACACCAGATCCTTCCTCAGGGAATTGACAGTGTTCAGGGGGCAGTTATGATTACCCTGAAAGAGACATGGCAGACACTGCGTAATTTTGATATAAAGCCCGGAGAACCTCTTGGCATTGTGGGAACCGGTCCCGTTGCTGTTTGCTTTGCAAAATTTGCAAAGCTCATGGGTGCGTCTCCCATCGTAGTTTTCGGACGTCGGAAAGATCATGAAAAAAAATTTAAGGATGCCGGGGCAGATTTGTATGTTGTGGGAGATGATTTTCCAAACGAATTGCAGAAAATTATCACAGACGGAGGCCTTGGAAAAGTAATAGAAGCAGTGGGTAGTGATTCAGCGCTGAAAATGTGTCTGGATGTAGCAGGAGAAAAAGGAACGGTGCAGTTATACGGAGCGGCACCCGGTTTAAAATGGGAAGATTCTTTGCGCAGCGATCCGAGAGTGTGGGTGAAATGGCCGGACGAAGAAGATGCCAATGAGGAAATGGCGAAATTAATTCTGGAAGGGGAAGTGAATCCTTATGAATATATCAGCCATGTACTGCAGCCGGAGGACTGCCAGTATGGATTTGATCTTGTAAAAAAACATAATGCAACAAAGGTAGTATTTTTGTTTTAGATTTAAGAATTCAGGCGCTGAAGAGAACCTGATAAAGGAGGCTGGATGATGGAAGAACAAAAGAAAGATATTTTTACTCCATGGTGGACAGAGAGAAATGTTCCCTGGAGAGGAAATTTGTTTGAGGGAATGATTCTCAGTGAAGAAGATACAGGGGAAAAGCGTATTCAGAAAATTCGTAAAGGAATGTTGACACGTTATAAATCCGGAAAACGTCGTCTTTCTTTTCAATGGGCGAGAAGTGTGACCCATTCTTATATGCAGACGGAAGGCAGACATCCGGCTATCCGGCGTGCATTGTCTATAAAGAAGGGGCTTCATGAGATTTCTATAGGGCTGACTGAGGGACAGCTGCTTATGGGCGGCGCTTCCTGCGGGCCTCATTATGTAGATTTTAACCCGCATTTTCCGGCACTTGACTTCCCCAGGAAAGGTTCTTGTGAGGAACTGGATCGTATTTATGTCTATGATAAGACAGAACTGGAAGCATTTCAGAGAGACATATTGCCATTCTGGGAAAATAAAGGAAGAATGGACTACTTTTGCATGGAAATGTCTGAAAATTATCAGGAGGCGTGGAAATATCTAAATGACAGTCAATGTTATATTCCCACGGTAGGCGGCCCTCTTGCTCATACAATTCAGGACTATAAAACAGTTCTGCAAAAAGGAATGCTGGGAGTAATTGCTGATATCAGAGAGCAGATAAAGTCTCTTGATATGACGCATCCGGACGGAATGAAAACACTGGAAAGACGAAACCAGTATGAAGCCATGATAATAGCCGGGGAAGCAATGATTGATTATGCGCAGAGAAATGCGGACTATGCGCAGAAACTTGCTGATGCGGAACCGGAGGATAAGCGGCGTACGGAATTGGTGGAAATGGCACGTATCTGCAAAAAGGTGCCGGCATATCCGGCAGAATCCTGGTGGGAAGCGCTGCAGTGCTTTCATTTTTTAAGGGCAGCTACAGCTCTGATTGAGGGGATGGATTCCCATTCTGCAGGCAGGTTTGATCAGTATATGCTGCCCTGGCTGCAGAATGATCTGGAAAATGGAACAATTACCAGGAAAAAAGCTCAGGAGCTTTTGGAGTGTCTTTTCCTGAAATGGAATGAGAGTACAGCATTTACCATGGGTTTGGGGTGTCCAAGGGGAAATAATGACAAAATCAATATAAGCGGTATGGATGAACTGGGGCGGGACTGTACCAACGAGCTTTCTTTTATGCTTCTGGAAGCTCACGCCCATGTACATCTGACGGATCCGGCCTTATCTGTAAGAGTGCATCATAAGACACCGGAAAAACTGCTGATCTGCACCCTGGAACTTCTCCGTCTTGGAGGGGGGCTGCCTCTGCTTTTAAATGATGATGCAATTGTGGCAGGTATGACTGCCAATTGTCAGGTGGAATTAAAAGATGCCAGAAATTACGGTGATGTAGGTTGTCAGGAAAATGTGACGGATCCTAATATGACCGGAGCTGATACTTCAGGAAGGCAAAATGGAGGTTTTTTCAGTCTGGTAAAACCGATTGAGCTTGCATTGTGGAATGGTATAAATCCACAAAACGGCAGACAGGCAGGCCCCAAAACCGGGGATGTGCAAAGTTTCCTCTCAATGGAAGCGTTTATGGAGGCTGTTGGCAGACAGATGGAATATGCAGTAGAGATGAATGTAATTGCAAATAATGTAAATGATTATGTTTTTACCGCTTATTATCCTTCTGTCTGGCATAACCTGATGCATCCTACTCCCCGAAGGACAGGAATTGATTTCGTGGCAGGGGGAGCAAAATATAATTGGACTGGCCCGCTGGGAATCGGACTTGCTACTGCCGGAGATATACTTGCAGCAGTGGATACGCTGATATTTAAGCAAAAGGAAACAGCTTGGCCGGTACTAATGGAGGCTTTGAAAAATAACTGGACAGGATATGAAGCGCTTCGGCAAAAATGTATTCAGGCACCTAAATATGGCTGTGATGATCCATACGCTGATAATTGGAGTAAGCGCATTCTGGACATGTGGTTTTCTTCTCTGGAATCGTATGGAACAGCTCATGGAGGACATTTTATCGGTGGATTAATAAGTATGGACAGTTATATTACCCTGGGCCATCAGACGGGAGCTACTCCTGATGGAAGAAGAGCCGGGGAGCATTTGTCAGATTCAGTGGCCCCCTCCAGGTATTCCGATTCCAGAGGAATAACAGCAAGACACTTTTCTGCGGCAAGAGCTATAGATACTTATCATACAACTAATGGTGTTACGTTTAATCAGAGATTTAGTATGACAACAGTGAACACATCCAGAGATATTGCAAAGTGGGCAGATCTGGTGCGTACATACATGGATGCCGGCGGGCAGCAGATACAGTATCTGGTTGTCAGTGCCGAAGATTTAAAAGAAGCCCAGAAAAATCCTGATGAATACAGAGATCTGCTTGTCCGGGTGGGGGGATATAGTGCGGTGTTTGTAGATCTGACAAAAGAACTGCAGGATTCTATTATGGCAAGAGAAGAATTGGCAGTATAAGTATTCATTAAAAAAGAGATATGAAAATTCCAGATATAAAATTTAAAAGGAGAAAGTAAATGAAGATTGCGATTGGAGCAGATGCATCAGGATTTGAATTAAAAGAAGCTGTTAGAAAGCATTTGGAAGAGCTTAATATAGAATATACAGATTTTGCAAAAGAAGCCAGGGATTACTACGAGATTGTTCCTGAGGCTGTGCCGGCCGTACAGAGGGGAGATTTTGATTTCGGAATTCTCTGTTGTGGAACAGGTATGGGGATGGCGCAGATGGCCAACAGCTATCAGGGGATTCGGGCTGCGGTGGTGGAAAGTACCTATACAGCTAAAATGAGCAGAGCTATTAATAATTCAAATATTCTGACAATGGGAGGATTTGTCGTAGCGCCATTTATGGCATGTGAGATGGTAGATGTTTTCCTAAACACTCAGATTACAGATGGACTGGATGATTTTCATGATTTTCTGCTGGATGCCCAGAAAAGAATCAAAGCAGTAGAAAAAACAATATACGGATAGAGAAAGAGGGGATTAATATGGCAGTTTCATTAGAACAGTGGAAAAAAATGTTTTTGGCGGCGGCAGATCTGCTGTTGGAAAATGCAGAAAACCTTTCCCGGACAGATGCTGTTATCGGAGATGGAGATCATGGTATTACGATGACCAAAATTGCTAATCTTATCAAAGAAAAGGCTGCAAAAGATTATATAAAAACTCCGGACTTTTTTGAAGACCTGGGCTGGGGGACTGTTAATGTTCAGGGCGGAAGTGCAGGACCGTTGTTTGGCACATTTATTACCGGTATGCAGGAAGCCAAGGAAGATGCGTCGGTAGCAGATGTGTTGGAATGTGCATTAAAAGAATTGCAGGGTATGAGTAACGCAAAAATCGGGGAAAAAACCATGATGGATGCATTGATTCCAGCAGTGGAAGCAATGAAGAATGCGGAAAGTGATGAAGAAGCTCTTGAACTTGGAGCAAAAGCAGCTGCAAAAGGTGCTGAAGATACGGCAGATTATATAGCAAAATATGGGAGAGCAAAAAATTATGGTGAAAAATCTATTGGAGTAAAAGACGCGGGAGCATGTTCCATGGCCCTTATTTTTGAAGGATTGAGACAGGGATATTACAGATAGGAGGAAGAGTATGAAAATGAAAAAATTTCTGAACAGTCCAAATACACTGACAGATGAAATGCTGGAGGGATATGGACTGGCAGCAGCTGATATTGTAGAAGTCAGAGGGCATCTGGTAATCAGTAAAGGATTAAAGACCGCTGATCGGGTAACGGTAGTTACCATGGGCGGTTCCGGACATGAACCGGCTCAGGCGGGATTTGTAGGTGAGGGTATGCTGGATATTCAGGTTGTAGGTGATGTATTTGCTGCTCCGAGTCCTCAGTCTGTATATGAAGCGCTGCAGCTGGCGGATAAGGGACATGGGGTATTGCTCCTTGTGCTGAACCATGCGGGAGATATGTTATGCGCTAATATGGTAATTAAGATGGCGGAGAAGGCAGGAATAAAAGTGAAAAAAGTTGTTACCCAGGAGGATATCTCAAACGCACCCAGAAGTAATGCGGCAGACCGCCGGGGGCTTGCGGGAGCTATTCCATTATACCACATTGCCGCAGCCGCATGCAGAGAAGGGAAAACTTTGGATGAGGCAGCAGATCTTGCACAGAAATATGCTGATTCCATGGCAACAATTTCTGTTGCAGTCCGATGTGCTACTCATCCGGCAAACGGAGAGTCCTTTGGAGATCTGGGAGATGAAGATATGGAAATCGGTATGGGACAGCACGGTGAAGGCGGTGGAGGGCGTCAGCCATTAAAAACGGCCAGAGAAACCATTTCCATTATGGCAGATGCGTTGATAAAAGATATCCCGTTAAAGAGAGGCGATAAGTGTTTTGTAATGATAAATGGAACTGGTGCAACTACACTGATGGAGATGTTTATCCTTTATAAAGACTGTGTTCATTATTTGAAAGAGCAGGGAATAGAAGTTGTTGCGAATATGGTGGGAGAGATTCTGACAGTACAGGAGCAGGCAGGATTTCAGCTGAATATAGCTAAATGGGATGATGAATGTCTGCGGCTCTGGAATACTCCTGTCCATACATTTGCATTATCGAAATAGGCAGGAGGAAATAAAGAAAAATGGCTGATAATATTGGAAATAAACCAAGTAAAGATTATTATCTGGATGTACCAGTGGAAACAGAAGGATTTTTTCTGAAAGGACTTAATAATAATGATTTTGGAATCAAAAATCGTCTGTCCCGTATTTTTAATCCAAAGTCAAAGAATGCAGTGGTGTTGGCTTTTGATCATGGTTATATTATGGGATCTACGGCAGGTCTGGAAAGAATGGATGTGACCATCAAACCTCTGGTACCATATGTGGATGTGCTGATGGGGACCAGAGGGGCGATTCGCTCCAGTTTTTCCCCTGCCATGGATCAGGCGATTTGTTTGCGGGCCACTCATGATGCATCTGTATTATATGATGATATGAGCATTGGAAACGGTGCGGGAGTGGAAATGGAGGATGCAATCAGGATGAATGCTTCGGCAGTAGCTGTCCAGACTTTTATTGGATCGCCGGGAGAGACGGCGTCCCTGGAGACACTGTGCCGATATGTGGATGCAGGAGACCGCTATGGGATGCCGGTGCTGGGTGTGGTTGCGGTAGGAAAGCAGATGGAGCGTAACGCTAAGTTTTTCCTGCTGGCAACAAGGATTCTGGCAGAGCATGGGGCGCATTTTATAAAGACGTATTATTGTGAGGATTTTGAAAAAGTTACAGCTGCGTGTCCGGTGCCTATAATCATTGCGGGAGGTAAAAAGTTACCTGAAGCAGAGGCGTTGAGTATGGCATATCGTGCAATTAGTCAGGGCGCCCATGGAGTAGATATGGGAAGAAATATTTTTCAAAGCGAGGATCCGGTGGCAATGGCGCAGGCAGTAGGTAAAATTGTCCATGAAGGCTATACAGACCGGGAAGCATATGAATTTTTCCAGGATAGGAAGAGGTCTTTGAAGTAAAAGAAAAATGGAGGGATGAAAGATGGCAGCTATGTATATGCATCTGGGTATTCCGGTGACAGCAAAGAAACCGAATATGATATATAATGAGCAGTTGAAATTTTGGGCAAATACAGATGTGGACAGCTACGATTATAAAATTGAATATCTGAAATTTGAAGAAGGAACGCCCTTTCCGGAGATAATGCATAGAAGTCCTCATGTGGCATATCAGGTAGATAATATGCTTCCTTATCTGGAGGATGCTGACAGAATTATTTTTGAGCCTATGGAACTGGATGGACAGATGAAAATTGCATTTATTATGAAAGATAATACAATTATTGAGCTGGTAGAGATAACAGTGTAGAGAACGCTTAGTCACAATTTTATGTTTTTTCCAAAAAGCTGCCGGACAGAGGTGAGAGCTCTGTCCGGCAGTTGTTATATCAGATATTCGTCGGAAGCTAATTTAGAAAGTGCTTTTGAATCTTTTACAATATAGCCTTTTTCATATTTTTCCAGAATATTGCTCTCTTTTAAATCCTTCAGGGTCCGCTGCAGATGCCGGTAACTGGTGCCCAGCAGTTCTGCTGTTTCAGACAGATTTTCATTGAAGTAGGAATATTCCGTTCCTTCTATATTGATTTTTTTGGAAATAAAGCTTAGATAAGAGCACAGCCTGTTTTCCAGAGGATAGTTCATGTTTAATGCAGCATTGCTTGTAAATACATAAATCTTTTTTGCCAGCAGTGTGCCAATGTGTTTCAGAAAAACAGAATCCTGAAAGAGAAGTTCCTGAGTAAAAGTCAGAGGCAGAGCAATAGCATAAGATTCGTTGACAGCCTGAATAGTAATAAAGGGATTCGTAATGTTAAAAAGCTCCAGATCACCAAAAAAAGAGATTCCGGTAATCAGATTTAAAAGCTGCTGTTTACCGTTTCGAAGTAGAGAGCAGACTTTTACTTTACCGTTGAGAAAGATGTACATATACTGAATGTTGCCCCTTTCAGTAAAGATATATTCGTCTCTGGCAAATTTTGTAACAGTCATATATTTATAATGTTCAGGAAAGTATTCATCAGAAAAATAATCTTTTAACCGGTATTTTTTAATATAGTAATCAAGTTTGTTTTTGTCACTGATAAATTCCATAAAAATTGCCTCCTGATACAAAACGGTACATATAATAGTTTAAGTATTTTTAAATATTATATCATAAATAAAAATTAGATAAAATGACATATGTCATTATTTTCTGATATATAGTCTCTGGTTTTGGGAAAGAAGTCACTCTTTTTATTGACACTATTTTTCCCCGGATGCTATAATGCAGAAGTAATTCAATACAGTTATATACAGGTGCGAGAGCATAAAAGGAAACAGGTGCGAATCCTGTGCAAGGCCGTTACTGTATTTGGGACTGTGGGAGTAGTTGCTCCCACTGTTTCATAAGTCAGATACTTGCCTGTATCATTCAGCGTTATTCTGCGGACACCGGAACTAATGTAATTCAGACGAAATCACTGAACATATATTGCCCCCACAGAAGTGGTGGGCTTTTTTTCTTGATTTTTATTCCGTTTTCCACAGATAACAGCAGCAAAATCAGGAGGGATATTACATGAAAAAGAAACTAGCAGCAATTGTGCTGACCTGCGTGTTAGCAATGAGCACCCTGGCCGGCTGTGGGACAAACGGTCAGGAAAACAAAGGAGAATCCGTATCTTCCGAAACAACAAAGGAGACAAAAGAGGATTCCGGAAAAAAAGAGACTGTCACATTAACAGATAATGTGGGACGAAAAGTAGAGCTGGAATGCCCGGTAGACAGCGCTGCCAGCGTACTTCGATATAATAATGAACTGATCCGTGCCTGCGGGGCTATTGATAAAATTGTTTCTGTAGATTTAAACACTGCGCAGGACAGAGAATATTGGGGCATGTTTGATCCGGACAATGTAATCGGAAAGAGTCAGAGAGAACTGGACTATGAAAAAATAGTTGAACTGAATCCGGAGGTTGTAATTATTCCGGATAATGGGGCATATGAGGAAGCAGAAGAGAAGCTGGAACCCTTCGGGATTAAGGTTTTTGTAATTTCCGGATATGATACAGCAGATTTTAAAAATCAGGTTGAAAATATAGGTAAAATGTTTGGGGTAGAAGAAAAAGCCCAGGAATTTTATGATTATTTTAATGGTAAACTGGAATATATCAAAAAACAGCTGGATGGAGTGGAGAAAAGAAGTCTGTACTTTGAGAGCACCTCTCCTCTTACGACGGTGCTGGCTGGAGATCCAATGTATGATATGATTGAGTATGCAGAAGCAGAGAACATTTTTGCAGTAGATAATGAAAATATCAGTGCCAGTGAAGTAGATCCGGAGGAGGTTATTGCACGGAATCCGGATGTGATCGTGAAACTGGTAACACCTGCAGAAGCCCTGGCAGGAACCGGGCTGTATGAGCCTCCTACAAAAGATGAGTTTAAGGCAGCATATGAAGATATTACAGGCCGTGCGGGCTGGGATGGAATTACAGCAGTAAAGAACGATGATATATACTTCATGACACAGTTCAGCCATGGCGGAGCGGGTAAATTGGTAGGTACCTGCTATATTGCAAAAATGTTGTATCCGGATTTACTGCCGGATCTTGACCCGGATGAAATTTTCAGGGCATGGATGGAAGATTTCCAGGGATTTAAAGATGTAGACGGACATTTCTACAGCGGAAAGGATTTACATTAATAATGAAATATCATGATGGGGAGATTCAGCAGGTCTATAAAAAAAGCCGGAAGATAAAATGTCTAATCATTATCGCTGGTATTGTCCTGATGCTGATTCTGGCTCTGGCTTTTACAACACTTGGGGCTACCGGGGCAGGTATGAAGGAAGTGTTAACTGCTATCTTTCATACAATTGCAAATGGTGGAGAAATTACTGATAATCAGGAAAAAGTCGTAATTTTGCTGCGGCTGCCCCGGGTTGTTATGGCGATTTTGGCCGGGTTTGGTCTTGCTGTTTCAGGGGCGGCCATGCAGGCTGCCACAAGAAATCCGCTGGTGAGTCCCTTCACTATCGGTATTTCCAATGCAGCGGCATTTGGGGCCTCCTTATCTATTGTATTCGGCGTTGGCTTCTTTTCAGGAAGCCAGGCCGGTACTGTGTTTAATGCCTTTTTGTGGGCAGTTGGATGTATGGCGCTGGTATATCTGATTTCCATTAAAGTGGGAATGAGTCCGGCGTCTATTGTTCTGACAGGCATTGCTTTGAATTATTTTTTCAGTGCCTGTACTTCTACTATTGAGTTTTTTGCAAATGAGCATAAACTGGCAGAAGTGGTTCAATGGGCATTTGGAAGTTTAAACGGCAGTCAGTGGAGTGAAGTAATGGTTGTTCTGGTGGTAGTTGCAGTCTGCTGTATTGCTATCTATATATTTGCTCCGGCGTTGAATATTATTGCCAGCGGTGATGATGAAGTGGCAAAGTCTTTGGGGATTCATCCGGAGAGAGTCCGAATGGAAGTGTGCATTCTTGCGGTTTTATCAACCGCAGCGGTTATTAGCTTTACCGGTGTTATCGGGTTTGTGGGACTGGCGGGGCCTCATATTGCCAGAATGATAATTGGCAGTGACCACAGATTTCTGCTGCCTTTTTCGGCAATTATTGGAGCGCTCCTGATGCTGGCTGCTGATACAATAGGAAGGTTGATTTTGGCCCCGGTGATTATGCCTGTTGGTATAGTAATTTCCTTCCTGGGAGTACCGATTTTTATTAATTTAATTCTGACCCAGAGAAAGGGGAGTATGTAGTGAGTCTTGAAGTTCAACAGCTGTCTTTTCGATACGGAAAGAGAAATATATTTGAGAAGATTACATTTTCCCTTGAAGAGGGCAATATGCTTGCGCTTCTTGGTCCAAATGGCACTGGTAAAACGACACTTTTAAAGTCGCTGTGCGGTATTTTAAGACCTTATGAGGGAGAGAGCCGGCTGATGGGCAGTAATCTTCTGAAAATGGACATTAAAAAGAGGGCCAAACTGGTTGCCTATGTACCCCAGAATACAAATAATACATTCCCAATGCGGGTAATTGACGCGGTGCTGATGGGACGAAAACCCTTTCAGCGGTTTGGGGTCACAAAGGAAGACGAACAAAAAGCTTTTGAGATTCTAAGGAAAATGGAATTAGAGGACTTCGCTTTTAAGAATATTAACGAGATGAGCGGCGGAGAACGGCAGCGGGTATTTATTGCAAGGGCATTGTGCCAGGAGCCGGAGCTTTTACTGCTAGACGAGCCTACAAGCAGTATGGATCTTAAAAACCAGTTGAGAACCATGGCCCTTGTAAGAAAACTTGTAGATGAACAGAAGCTTTCTGTTATTGTTTCTATACATGATATTAATCTGTCAGCAATGTATTGTGATAAATTTCTGATGCTCCATCAGGGCAGCATATTTGCCTGTGGCAGCGATGAAGAAGTGCTTAAAAAAGAGCATATAGAAAGTGTTTACGGGGTGGCGGTGGCCATGGAAGTGATGGAAGATATCCGGCATATGGTATTAAAGAAGATATAGGTCTTATGAATTACTGTATTTTTATATTATTAGGTATTGGTGGCATGGAAATGTGATTTGCACGACGATACGTACTCATGGGAAGTGAAAGCGTGCCGCAGGTGCTGCAGGGGATAGGGGATATGAAAAGCAAAAAAACGGGACGGATTCAAAAGAATCGGTCCCGTTTTTTCATAGAACATTGATTATCTTACATCTTTGTCAATTGGTTTTACTTTCAGCGCCATCATAGCAAGCAGACCACAAATAGCCATAACAAACATAACTTTGTATGCGCTCATGTAGTTGAAGTTTGTACCTACAATACCAACAACTGTAATTCCGATACCAGTCATAACAGAGTTTAACGGCTGAATAACACGGAATGCATTCTGGAAATCGTAACGTCCCCAGATAGCGGATGTACAGGAAACCATCATATTAGAAGAACCGCCAAGCATAATACCAAGCAGCGGAAGTGCAACATAATGAAGTGCGTGTACGTCTGTCAGGTTGAACAGTACGGCAACAACTGCAAGAATATTTACAATAATACCTGCAAATTTTGTTCCAAATTTTGCATCCAGGAAACCAACAAACATAGAACCCGGGATAGCTACAATACCTGCGATTGCAAGCATACCGAGAATTTCATTCATCTGGTATCCCTGTTCCATAAATTTACCAACAAAGTTGGACATGATACCCATGGAAAGGAATCCGCCGATACCTACTGCAATCCAGAGAATTCACATCCGTCCGCTTGCAAGACATTTGCCTACGGTCCATTTAGATGTTTTTAAGTATTCAAGGTTTGCTTTATGTTCTTTTTCAGCAGCTTCAAAATCAAAATCTTTGTCATTATCCGGATAAGCATGTTTCTCTTCCGGGAAATCTTTTACAAAAGCAAAGATAATAATTCCGGCTGCTAATGCAATAATAGCGATGAATATGTAAAAAGAGCTGATACCCATTTTACTTACAAATGCGCCGCAGACAGCTGTTGTAGTTGCTGCTGAGAGCGGATAACCTGCTGTACAGATACCCATGGCCACACCACGTTTTTTCGGGAACCAGTAAGCTAGTACCTGAGAACTTAAAAGCATTGCGCATGCTAATGTTAAAGTATAGCATACAAGATAGCCAACAGCATAAATTGTTACATTTGTAGCCTGTGACCAGATTACAGAAAATACAGCTACTAAAATCATGGATACAGCCCATGTTTTGCTTGCGGTTTTCAGACTCATAATCTTACCAAGAATGATAGAACCGATAATACCACAGATTGTGGCGATGGTGGACATAGAATACAGAACATTTGTATTCAGACCCATTTTTCCGAAAACGCCGATTGTAACGTTTAAGGAATCGGATGTTAATGCTGAGTACACATAGCAGGAAACGAATGCCAGTATAACGATGACGTAGCCTTTAGCACCCAGATTAAACGAATTAGATTTCTTACCCATAAAAGACCTCCTATAAAAAAAATAATAAAATTAGAATATATTTTATTAAAAAAATATAAACTACAAGAAGTATTATATTTTATGCATAATACACTGTCAAGAAAAAAAGTGTATTTTTTACAAAATTCTTAATAAAATCTATCGTAATACAAGGAATTAAAAAAATAAATCTAACAAACATACATGAAAAGAAGGAAAATTTTGTTGAAATTATACAAAAAACAAGATGAAAAGATTTAGTGAAAACAAAAGAGACATCAAAATTGTCCAATTGATGTCTCTAATGTGAGAAACAAGGGATTAAAGATCTGCTTAATTTAAAACGGTTTTTCCTTTATATACTGCATAAGAAACGGCACAATTTTTCCCGGTTCATTTAAAGGAAAGACCGGAAGATCTGTTTCAAATGGAAAATCACAGACAACTCCAAGGAGATTTTCCGGATTTGACGTCAGGGTTTCATTATAGCCCTTTCTCAGCAGTTCTATTTTTGGCATATTCTCCAGTTTATATCCTTCGGTTAAAATAAAGTCTACCTGCTTGATTTTGGACATTAGAAACTTTAAATCCGGATTTTCAGCGGGATGAGTAAAAATAGCGGCAGTCTGATCCCTGGAAGTCAATATCATGTGGTCAGCGCCTGCCTGTGTCAGGCGATAACTGTCTTTGCCTGGTTTATCCATTTGAAATCCATGGGCGTCATGTTTTAAAACTGCAATTTTCAGGCCCTGTTTTTTTAACAGAGGAATCAGTTTTTCCAGATAGGTGGTTTTGCCGGTTCCGGACTTTGCTGTAAAAGATAAGGCCGGTATTTTACATTTTTTTTCAGTTCCTGTAAACTGTACGGGAAAACTGCCGGGCGATTTTTGCGCAAGCATTTGGAGACCCAGATAATAGGAATATGGATTATTCATATTGAAAAACTGTTCTTCTTTATGAAAGGTCTCATAAATATGGGGCCCAAAACGGTCAAAAATTCCCCGGAGGGCGTACCGTTTACTCTGTATCAGCTCATTGACTGCGGGCAGAACAGATTTTGTATATGCGCCCTGGAGAGGCTGTATTTCCCCCGCTGGATTTCTTAGAAGACAGATTGCATATTCCGGATGCTCTGATAATTCTTCGCAGAGGTCCAAAGCCAGCTCAGGAGAGGAAAATGGAGTATCCACTGCATTAAAGTAAATAATATCCTCAGGAATCTGCATCAGACAGCTGTAGAGGCCCCCTATGGGTCCAATACCTGGATACAGATCGGGGATTTCCCTGCATCCGCAGTAAGCGCTGTAATCAAAAGATTTGTCCTGCTTATCCTGAACTGAGATATAGATATGCTCAAAGCAGGAGCGAAATCGTTTAATTTGATAGTTTAATAGTGAATCTGTGCCAAAGGGCAGAAATGCTTTATCAGTACCCATGCGGGAGCTTTTGCCGCCGCACAGGATAACAAGTGCTTTTGTCATAAGAACCTCCATTCTTTTTTGTTTTCATTATTAATTAAAAAAATGATGTATTTGTTCCTGATTATACTATAATATGTAAAAAGCGGACAACTATAAAACGTCATTGTCCCAGCAAAAGTTATGAAAGTGTAAAAACAAAGATGAAAGAAAATTATCTGGATCAAAAATTGTATCAGTATGAAAAAGAAAATATTTATCCCTTCCATATGCCCGGCCACAAGCGTGTGGATATGGGGATTTTGCATCCTGAAAAGATAGATATTACAGAAATTGACGGATTTGACAATCTCCATCATGCGGAAGGAATTCTTGATGAGGCCCAGAACCGGACGGCAGATATTTTTGGTGCGGATTGCAGTTATTTTCTTGTAAACGGAAGTACGGCAGGACTTCTGACAGCTATCTGTGCCGCAGTGGAAAGAGGAGATAAGATTCTGGTGGCAAGGAACTGTCATAAGGCGGTTTATCACGGGATATTTCTGCATCAGCTAAAGGCGGAATATGTTTACCCGGAATATACAAAAGCCGGGATACAGGGCAGTATAAGTCCGGAAAAAATAAAAGAAAAACTAAACAGCCATCCGGATATTGCAGCTGTACTGATTACTTCCCCTACATATGACGGGGTTATTTCAGATATCAAAAAGATTAGTGAGATAGTTCATGAAAAGGGCATTCCATTAATTGTAGATGAAGCTCACGGAGCTCATTTTGGATTTTCCAAGGGCTTTCCCCAAAAAGCGTTGGCAAAAGGTGCAGATCTGGTAATAGAAAGTCTTCACAAAACCCTGCCTTCTTATACACAGACGGCGGTACTTCATGTAAAGGGAAAGCGGGTATCCGGCAGAAAAATCAGGGAGTATCTGGGAATTTTTCAGACCAGTTCACCGTCTTATATTTTTATGGCAGGCATAGACCGGTTGAACCGGATTTTAACAGAAAAGAAAAAGGAATTGTTTGAGGCTTTTGAGCAGCGCCTGCAGGAATTTTATAAAGATATGAAGAAGCTTAGCTGTCTGGAAGTACTGCAGAGCCAGCATCAGAAGGGAATTTTTGGACGGGATTTTTCAAAAATTGTGATATTTTCATGGGGGGCAGGGCTCAGCGGCCGGCATCTGTCTGAAATTCTGTTAGAAAAATACCGATTGCAGCTGGAGATGGCATCGGGGCATTATGCGACCGCTCTGACAAGTATCTGCGATACAGAAGAAGGTTTTAGGCGGCTTAAACAGGCATTGACGGCGCTGGATAAAGCATTTTTGGCCCATAGGAAACCGGTATCTCCTACAAATATGACAGTATCTGACTGCCGGCTGTACCGGGAGCTTCCCCGTGCCATGGAATTATATAAAGCAAAAGAATCAGCAGTAAGAGAAATAGAGCTGGACTGTGCACCTGGAGCCGTATCTGCAGAATTTATTTATCTTTATCCCCCGGGGATTCCGCTGGCTGTACCGGGAGAAGTTTTGACAGAAGAGCTGATCAGAAATATCCGGTTATTGAAAGAGGAAGGATTTGCAGTTCAGGGAATGGATGACAAATCAGGAAAGAGAATTAACATTGTGATTTAGGAACAGTTATATTATACTGAAGATGCCGGTTTGTGCCGGCGGCCTGTTTAATAACAGGAAGTTAGGAGACAGCATGGGCAAAGTATTTTGTTTAATGGGAAAGAGTGCATCCGGGAAAGATACCATATATAAAGAGTTGTTAAAACCCGCTGATTTAAAACTCAAATGTGTAGTTCCATATACAACCAGACCAATTCGTATGGGAGAAACGGAAGGTAAGGATTATTTTTTCTGTGATGAGCAGTATGTCCGGCAGATGGAAAAGGAAGGACATATCATTGAGCTGCGGGCCTATGAGACGGTTCATGGCGTATGGAAATATTTTACGGCAGATGACGGACAGATTGATTTAAAAAGTCCGTTTCATTATCTGATGATCGGTACTCTGGAGGCCTATACTAAAATAAGAGATTATTTTGGAAAAGAGTACGTGATTCCCCTTTACATTGATCTGGATGACGGGGTACGTCTTCAGAGAGCTCTTGACAGGGAAATGCAGCAGATACAGCCAAGGTATGCGGAAATGTGCCGCCGTTTTCTGGCGGATGAAAAAGACTTTTCTGATGAAAATAGAAAGACGGCGGGAATCCTGGTAACATTTGAGAATCAGTCGTTGAAAGATACCGTAAAAGAGATTTCTGAATATATAAAAGGAGTTTGCTGATATGCCGGGATTTTCAGAAATTATAGGACACGAACAGATTATTGATCATCTGCAGAATGCCATACGTTTAAACAAGGTATCTCATGCGTATATTTTAAACGGAGCCGAACGCTCCGGGAAAATGATGCTGGCGGAGGCCTTTGCCACAGCGCTGCAGTGTGAACAGCAGACGGCGGAACCCTGTCTGAAATGTCGTTCCTGCAGACAGGCGGAAGGGAAGAACCATCCGGATATTATTTATCTGACCCATGAGAAGCCAAATACCATATCTGTGGACGATGTCAGGAAGCAGATTAATGATTCTGTCACGGTGAAGCCATACAGTGCACAGTCAAAGTATAAGGTATATATTATAGACGAAGCTGAAAAAATGAATGAGCAGGCGCAAAATGCCCTGCTTAAGACCATAGAGGAACCGCCCTCTTATGTGGTGATTTTGCTGCTGACAACCAATGCTGACAGTTTTTTACAGACAATTCGTTCCCGGTGTGTTAGATTGAATCTGAAAGCAGTTTCAGATGAAAAAATTCACAGAATGCTGATGAAAAAATACCAGGTAGTAGATTACAAGGCGGATGTATGCACGGCATTCGCCCAGGGAAATGTAGGAAAGGCTGTAATGCTGGCCGGCTCCTCTGATTTTAATGAATTGAAGGACAAGACTGTCTGGCTGGTGCGCAAGATCGGTGAAATAGAAGTTTACGATCTGATGGAAGAGGTTAAAGCCATCGGCGGTTTTTCGCGGATGGATGATTTTTTTGATCTGCTTATGATGTGGTACAGGGATGTGCTGTTTTATAAGGCTTCAGGTACAGAACAGGGAATTATTTTTAAAGAGCAGATACATGAAATAGCAAGGCAGGCAGAAAGGAGCTCTTATCAGGGTTTGAATGACATCTTAAATATGATTGAACAGACAAGGAAAAGACTGCGTTCTAATGTCAATCAGGATATATCCCTGGAGCTTTTACTGATTAACATAAAGGAGAATATAGAATGATAAAAGTTGTAGGAGTGCGCTTTAGAAAGGCAGGGAAGATTTATTATTTCGACCCAAAAGAAATGGATATGAAGGAAGGAGACCATGTAATCGTTGAGACTGCCCGGGGAGTGGAATATGGAACAGTGATGACAGCCCCGAAAGGAGTAACAGATGATCAGGTGGTTCAGCCTTTAAAACCGGTAATACGTACAGCCACACCGGAAGATGATAGAATTGAGGAAAAAAACAGAGAAAAAGAAAAACAGGCTTATAAAATCTGTCAGGAAAAAATCCGGAAACACGGACTGGAGATGAAGCTGGTGGAAGCAGAGTATACCTTTGATAATAATAAGCTTTTATTTTATTTTACCGCAGATGGAAGGATTGATTTCAGGGAGCTGGTAAAGGATTTAGCGGCTGTATTCCGGACCAGAATTGAGCTGCGTCAGATCGGCGTCCGGGATGAAACAAAGATTCTTGGAGGAATCGGAATCTGTGGAAGACCATTATGCTGTCATACATTTCTGTCTGAGTTTGCACCGGTATCCATAAAAATGGCCAAGGAACAGAATTTATCCTTAAATCCCACCAAAATTTCCGGCGTCTGCGGCAGATTGATGTGCTGTTTGAAAAATGAAGAGGAAACATACGAATATTTAAACAGCCGGCTTCCCAATGTGGGCGACCGTGTAACAACAATAGATAATCTGAAAGGTGAAGTCCAGAGTGTAAATGTACTGCGCCAGCGGGTGAAAGTTATAGTGGAGACCGGGGATGAGAAAGAAATCCGTGAATATTGTGTCAATCAGCTGAAATTCCGCCCGAAACGAAAAAAAGAAAATCAGAAACTGAGCAGAGCAGAGATGAAAGAACTGGCAGCTCTGGAAGATAAGGACAACAAATCAAAGCTGAATGATAACCATTAGGCCTATGGATACAATACTGAAAGAGAATGAGAGACTAGACGAGCTTCACAGAAACGGGTACTGGATCATCCAAAATCCGGAAAAGTTCTGCTTTGGCATGGATGCCGTGCTGCTGTCTGGTTTTGCAAAGGTAAAAGCAGGTGAGTGTGCTGTTGACCTGGGTACTGGTACAGGAATTATTCCGATTCTGCTGGAGGCCAAGACCGAAGGGAAACATTTTACCGGACTGGAAATACAGGCGGAGAGTGCGGATATGGCAAGGCGAAGTGCGGCCATAAATCATCTGGAGGCTAAAATAGATATTGTAGAGGGGGATATTAAGGAAGCATCCTCCCTTCTGGGAGCCGGTAAATTTGATGTGGTGACAAGTAATCCGCCGTATATGACAGCCAGCCACGGACTAACCAATGCAGGGGAAGCAAAAAAAATTGCCCGGCATGAAATTTTGTGCACATTAGAGGATGTAATCCGGGAGGGGGCACGACTTCTGCGCCCCGGCGGAAGATTTTATATGGTGCACAGGCCCTTTAGGCTGGCGGAGATTATATCACTGATGGTGGCCTGCCATGTGGAGCCAAAACGTATGCGTCTGGTGTATCCATACGCAGACCGGGAACCGAATATGGTGCTGTTAGAGGGACTTAGAGGCGGCAGGCCCCGGATGACAGTGGAAAAACCACTGATAGTTTACCGGGAACCGGGAAAGTATACAGATGAAATTTATGACATATACGGATATTAACAGGCAGGATATTATTATGCAGGGAAAGTTATTTTTGTGTGCAACTCCAATTGGAAATCTGGAGGATATTACACTCAGAGTACTGAAAACGCTGAAGGAAGTTGATCTGATTGCGGCGGAGGATACAAGAAATTCCATTCATTTGCTGAATCATTTTGATATTAAGACACCTATGACCAGCTATCATGAGTACAACAAAATAGAAAAAGCTCATGAGCTTGCGGGAAAAATCCGGTCCGGGATGAATATTGCTCTGATTACAGATGCAGGTACGCCGGGTATATCCGATCCGGGAGAAGAACTTGTAAGAATCTGTACAGAGCAGGGAATTGAGGTGACATCTCTGCCGGGGCCGGCAGCCTGTATCACGGCACTGACGGTATCTGGTCTGCCAACCAGAAGATTTTGTTTTGAAGCATTTCTTCCAAAAGAGAAAAAAGAGCGCCAGCGGATTCTTGAAGAGCTGGTAAATGAGACCCGGACGATTATTCTTTATGAGGCGCCCCATCATTTGCTGAAAACCCTGGAGGAGCTGCTAAAATCATTAGGCGACAGAAAAGCAACTGTCTGCCGGGAATTAACGAAACGATTTGAAACGGTTTTCCAAACAACACTGTCCCAGGCGGTTTTGTATTACCGGGAATCGGGTGTCCGGGGAGAGTGTGTAATTGTAATAAAAGGCAGAGATCCCCTGGAGCTGCAGCAGATAAAGCAGCAGTCCTGGGAATCGGTGCCTTTAAAGGAGCATATGAATCAGTATATCAGCCAGGGCCTGGATCGAAAGGAAGCCATGAAAAAAGTGGCAAGAGACCGTGGTGTAGGAAAGAGGGAAATATACCAGCAGCTATTAGAGGAAGGAATTTAGCCTGTAGCCTGAAAAAACCGGATGTTAGAGTGATGGGCAGGTATTACCGGACCTTAAGAGCGGGCAGCCTCATAGTATTGGGGAAGATATTTTTTTATAATTGAAAACGGAGCAGGGCCGATTTTTAGAACGGCCTCATGAAATGCGGAGATGTCAAAGGCATCCCCGTATTTTTTTTCGGCATAATCCCTCAGTTCCAGAAATTCCAGATAGCCCCCATAATATTTCAAATAGTTGGCAGGAGTTTCCACAATATATTCGTATATTTCCTTCAGTGTCTCACTGTCTGAAAAACCGTAGGCACCAAAGAACTGTGTGGTGTCTTTTAATGTCCAGCCGTCATAGTGTATGCCAAAGTCAGCAGAGGCATAGAGACTTAAGATAATAGACTGCTCCAGCTGCAGATATTCTGCTGCTTCTTTTGGGAGGCCCGCATATTTATAAGAATACAATTCTGCGTAGGTGGCCCAGCCTTCAATATATCCTGGATAATTCATCAGGTGGCGGAACAGGTTTTTCTCATGATTATTAAAGTAAACTGTCTGGAACAGGTGTCCAGGATAGCCCTCATGAGCAATGGTAGTAAATAAGGTAACCTGGTCGGTTTTAGACTTTTGATTTATGTAGATGGCATTATTTGTTACTTCGTCAATTGGGACAGTCAGATAAAAGGCGGGAGCCAGATATTCCTGCAGGGATGGATCAACATTTTTAACCGTTGCTTTAATATTTTCATTAAGAACCGGAAAATCTTCTTTGATTGTCTGTGCCAGTGACTTAAGCATTTCTTCAGGCGTATTTAAAGAAATCTGGACATTTTGAAGATCTGATGCCAGAGACTGGTTTTTTTCCAGTAAAGCCTGAAGCTGTGTCAGATCTTTAGCTCTCTGATCTGAGACTGCACTCTGAAACTCTTCCACGCTTTTGTCAGAACCGGTGGAGGCATAAACCAGGTAAGAATAATATTCCTTTCCATGTTCATAGTTACAAAGACCGCCCTGGTTTTTTCCTGTTCCCTGAAGCTCCAGCAAAGCTAAAGATAATTGCTGAAATGCGGGAAACACTTTCTGCTTTAACAGCTGGCGGTTCTGGTTTTCATATTCTTTTATTTTTTCTGAGGAAAGAGATAAGCTTTTCAACCGGTTTTTAAAAGTTTCAACCAGAAAATGGGAATCCAAATCAGCGGTCATTGCCTGGCATTGGGCGATAATCACCTCCGAGGAATAGTCGGGCATAAAAAGTCCTGCCTGGGACTTATGGGTTTCATATTGTATTACCTCATTAAAATAGTCAGGGACCAGTTTCAAAAGATTTAAGTAATCAATGATATCCTGTTCATCATAAAATGAGTATTCGGCCAGCAGAATAGGAAGCTCTGACTGTATGCCGCCGGCAGGAGAAAGAATTTCAGGATAGTAGGGGAAGGTGTCCTCAGCGATCTGTGTCTGCAGTGCATCCTGCATAATCTCGTAATCTATCTGCTGCTCCAGAGTAAGAGAGTCTTTTGAAAAATGATCTAGAGCAAATAGTATATTTTCCGCTTCTGCCGGAGCAGTACTGTTTTCAGGAAGGGAAATGTGCCCCAGTGAAACAGGGGTGTCTGTAATGCCCATGTTTTCGGGGTGGGCTAAGGTATAGTGCAGGGTAATGGTGCTTGCGCAGACTTGCTGTAAAAAAAGCTGTTCCGTGTAGGTCTGGAAGTCCTGAGATGATGTATCCTGAATGTCCTTACTTCTTTTTAAGCCGCATCCGGAAAGCAGCAGGCAGAAACACAAAAGAAATACAGACAGGAAAACAAAAGTTTTGCGGTGTTTGTAAGAAAAATGATATTCAGACATAAAAAAATCCTGTAGTGATTTCATATTAAGAATATGAGCTCTCTACAGGAAAAATGTATGAATTTATTTATTTTGATAGGTTTTAAAAAATGTACAGAGATTAGAAAGGGCCTTTACTAGAACCTCGGTTTCTTCCAGATTTAATCCCTCCAGGGTGGCTTTTATCATTTCATCATGGAACTTTTTATGATGCAGGTAGGCGGATTTTCCTTTGGCTGTCAGGGAAATCAGCACAACTCTGCGGTCTTTTTCACTGCGGTTTCTGCGTACATATGATTTTTTTACCAGATTATTAACCGCAATGGTCAGTGTTCCCACTGTTACAGACAGATCTTTGGCAACGGATGACATATTCCGGCCGCCCTCAAGACCAATAGCTTCTATGACATGCATATCATTATTGGTGATATCTTTAAATTCTTCAGTTATTACCGCTTTCTCTTCAATGTGCATAATGTCATTGAATAATGTAACTAAAATTTCATTAAATGTATTATATGAGTCCAAATCAGACCTCCGTAAAATCAATCAGGGTGCGCTAATATTGGCGTACTATTTGCAATTATTATAGCTTATTTTCTGAATACAGACAAGTAGTTTGATTATCAAATTATTTGAAAGTATAGGGAATTTTTAGGTAACAGATAAAAGGAAGCGGCATATACTAGTAAAAAATGTCTGGAGTACATAGAATGTTAAACTTTTTATGGGCATTTATGATTTTGATCGGAATTATATATGCGGCGCTGCAGGGAAATCTAGCGGCGGTGACAGATGCGGCTCTGGAATCTGCCGGGGAGGCGGTAACTCTTTGTATTACAATGGCGGGAGTAATGGCTTTCTGGGTGGGGATGATGCGAATTGCGGAAAATGGAGGGCTGCTCCGGGCGGCGGCTAAAAGGCTCAGGCCGTTTCTTCGATTTTTATTTCCCGATATACCAAAAGATCATCCGGCCAATCAGGCCATTGCCGTCAACTGTATTGCCAACATTTTTGGCCTTGGATGGGCGGCAACGCCGGCGGGACTGGACGCAATGAAAAAGATGCAGCAGTTAAATACCCAAAATCCTCAAAGAGCCAGCAATTCCATGTGTACATTTCTGGTTTTAAATATTTCTTCTCTTCAGTTGATACCGGTAAACATTATCGCATACCGCAGCCAGTATGGCTCTGTTAATCCCACGTCTATTGTGGGAATGGCTATTGTGGCTACCATGGTGTCAACAGCAGCCGGAATTGTTTTTGCCAAGATCATGTGTCTGACGGAAAGGAAGCGCCATGTCTAGTATACTGATGTTTTTCTCAGAAGCGCTGATTCCTCTGATTATACTGGTGGTAATCTTATCCGGGCTTATGGCAAAACGTAATATCTATGAGGACTTTGTAGATGGAGCCAAAGAGGGAATACTGACAGCCGCAAAGATACTGCCAACGCTGGCGGGACTTATGATTGGAGTAGGAATTCTGCGCGCTTCCGGTTTTTTGGATCTTGTAACAAATGCTATTGCAGGCATTACGGACTTGATTCACTTTCCTTCACAGCTGGTGCCTCTGGCGGTTGTCAAAATGTTTTCCTCCTCTGCAGCCACCGGACTTTTGCTGGACCTGTATCAGCAGTACGGTACAGATTCCAGGCTGGGGGTCACAGCTTCTCTTATGATGAGCAGTACCGAAACGATTTTTTATACGATGAGCATTTATTTTATGTCTGTTAAGATAAAGAAAACAAGATGGACATTTGCAGGTGCACTGATTGCCAGTCTGGCAGGAATTGCCGCCAGCACCTGGCTGGGACTTTTGGAACAGTAAAACATTGTTGAGTTTTCGGGAAATTCATTGTATACTGATTCGATATAGAGAGAATTTTGTAAAAAGAGAGGTAAAAAGGTGATACATAACAACATACTGGAAGCAATCGGGCATACGCCAATGATTCGCCTTGAAAAAATGAATCATCCGGAGAATGCGGAAGTGCTTGTAAAGTTTGAAGGATTAAATGTGGGAGGTTCCATCAAAACCAGAACAGCATTTAATATGATTGAAAAGGCCGAACAGCAGGGACTGATTCATGAAAATACAATCATTGTGGAGCCAACCAGCGGCAATCAGGGGATTGGCCTTGCTTTGGTTGGAGCAGTCAAAGGATACCGGACGATTATTGTTATGCCGGATTCTGTCAGCGAAGAGCGCAGAAAGCTGGTAGAGCATTATGGAGCAGAAGTGATTTTAATTCATGATGCGGGAAATATAGGAGAGTGTATCGAGCAGTGTCTTCAGACGGCATTAAAAATGGCGGAAGAAAATCCTGATGTATACGTACCACAGCAGTTTCAGAATCAGGCGAATCCTATGGTACACCGGCATCACACCGGGCTTGAGATTCTTGAGCAGGTTGCCGGACCCATTGATGGATTCTGTTCAGGTATCGGAACTGGAGGAACCATTACCGGAATAGGAGAGGTATTAAAAGCACAGAACCCGGATATTGTAATCTGGGCTGTTGAGCCGGAGAATGCGGCGATTCTCGCAGGAGGAACTGTGGGAACACATCTGCAGATGGGAATCGGAGACGGCGTTATCCCTGATATTTTAAATCAGAAGATTTATGAAGATATTTATATCGTATCTGACGAGGAGGCTATAAATACCGCTAAAGATCTGGCAAGAAAAGAAGGAATAATGTGCGGCATTTCTAGTGGAACCAATGTGGCCGCAGCATTAAAGCTGGCGGCAAAGCTGGGAAAAGGAAAGACGGTTGTGACAATTCTGCCGGATACGGCAGAACGGTACTTTTCTACACCGCTATTTGAATAAAATTTGTAATCTGAAGAACTGCAATAAAAAAGCGTTTTCCTGAACCGGCTCAGGAAAACGCTTTTTTACTCTATAGGAAACACTGTGTTGTGATAAAGCTGAAAAGTACCAATTCCTATAGAGAAAAAAACGCTCAGCTGTGGAGCGCACTGCGGCGGAATGGAGTCATGTCACAAAAGCGACCCGCCGCAGGCGGAGAATGTGCTTTGCACATTCTTTTTTAGTAAAAATTATTGGGATGTTTTATCCTCATTCAAATAAAACTGGCTGTTATCTTTATTTTCTGTATCAATAAGGTTGTTGTACTCAATTCTGCTATATACATTAAGAAGATCACTGTAGTCAGAGGTTTCATCGTGAGAGTAATAGTTTCCTTCAGAATCCATATAGCCAACAGTATCTATTACGGGAAGCTTCTGATACATGGAAGCAAGAAATTTATTGTAGTCGGTCAGTTCCAGGCCGGCTGTCTGTAAAAGCAGGGTGGACAGGTAGTTTGCACTCATTTTTTCAACTGTGGCTTCCGGAATGTCGTAATTTGCCCAGATAACAAATGGAGTTGCATAGCGGGCCTGTTCATTTTCCTTAGACAGATCATTCAGACTGCTTCCTAACAGTTCTTCATAGAATTCATCTTCAATAGAAGGAAGATGATCGCCAAACATACAGATAATGGTAGGTTCATCCACATTGCTGAAATATTCTACAAGAGACTTAAAGGCATCATCAGATTTCTTTACCAGTGAAAGGTACCGGTTGGCCATGGGATAAGTCTGGGAAAGATTTGTAGCATATATTTCCTGAAGGAAATTGGAATAGCCAACGGAATAACCGCCATGATTCTGCATGGTAACATTAAACAGGAAAAAGGGTTTCGAGCTGTCCCGTTCTTCATACATGTCTTCTACCATCTTATAGTCATATTCATCACTGATAAAACGGCGGAGCAGCATATTCTCATCCGGATAAGCCTGCTTTAACAGGTTCTCGTATTCTGTAACATCATTATTCTGTTTGTAGGTATCCAGTATATTATTATCAATAAAATCTTCAATAGCAGTATACTTATCAAATCCAAGATAATCATAAACTTCGGTGCGGTTCCAGCCGTCTTTGTAATAAGGATGGAAGGCCTGTTTGGAATAACCAAGACTTCCCAGGGTAGATACCAGCGAAGACTGATTGGTTTTAATATAGGACTGATATACGTTGCAGCCAGCAGGAAGGCTTGAAATAGAGTTGCCGGTTAAGAACTCAAATTCAGAATTGCTGGTTCCGGCGCCGAAAACCGGCATATATAGATTTCCTTTAATAGTATTTTCTGTCAGGCTGTGAATAAAAGGCATATAATCTTCATTTGTTTCAAGGTCTCCCAGATTTCCAAGATCAGCAAATGATTCATTCATAATGCATATAATATTTGGTTTTTTTTCTGTATTTGAAGCCTGATAATCATTTTTTCCGGTTAAGAGATTGGTAGAGGTCTCACTGTCTGCCAAAATACCGGCGTCTTCCATTACTCCATCAATCAGCTCGCTTGTCTGAGACGCCTGATAGTTTGAAGGTTTGGATACATGCAGATATTTGGTATTCAGGCAGAAGTTGAAAAAGGAACCGGTATTGTAATATCCCCGGGTCTGATTCCAGAAATCCGGTTTATAACCTGCGTTGGCAGGAAAATCTGTAAAGAAAAAGGTTGCCAGCAAAACAGCGAGAAATCCACTGGGAAGCAATTTACAGAAAATTTTAAATTTCAGTTTTTGTGGCTTGATATTTTTAATCTTTCTGTTAACCAAATAGGTCAGGAAAAAAAGGATAGAACCTAGTATCAGATTCCAGGATAAATTATAGGAATATCCGTCGGCGACACTTAATCCGGTTTTAAAACTTAGAAGATCCATTGGTATAAATGGAGTGCCTCTGAAGCTTTCAATAAAATAGTTCAGAAGTCCCCATATGTATAATGGAATATTAACCAGGAGTCCTACCATATGGTAACGGCCGGTAAACAGATAAAATAAAAGGTAAAAACAAAGAATCGTAAGATAATTTGCAAAAAAAGTCTGAGGAGAGAAATCATAAATAAATTTTCCATTCAGGCTTTCTACCATTTGTAAAGAAATAATAGGCATAAGGAAAAACAGTAATGTATTTGCCGGTTTCTGCCAGCGTTCCGGAAGTCTGATTTTTGTCACAATCAAAAGTCCCGCAACCGGTGCGCAGATTAATGAGATAACAAATAATGCAATGCCCTTGTTAAGTTCCAGATCGGAATTTAAAAATAAATTATTATTAGCTAATACAAAAATCAACATAAATGCCGTAATTGCCGCTGCCAGAAGGCGTACTTTTTTTCCGGAAAAAATAATTTCAATATTTTTAATTTTAATCGTTTTCATGATTCTTACCTTATTAATTGTGTTTTGTTTCTATGTGTCAGTTGCAATTTTATTCAGGAAATAGTCAAATTTCCATAATTTTTAACAATCAGTGAAAAGAACAAACGCCTGATCATGCATTTTGTCCTTAACTTATAAACGCAGATCGAAATGCGATCTGTGTCTGGTCTGTGAAAAGTCTAATATAAAAATATGTAAAATTTATGATCATTTCCTTAATATATATCTAAAATAAAAAAAAAGAAACCCCTAAAATAAAATAAGAACACATTTTTAATAATATTTCATACTTAAAAATGAATATAAAATTTTTAATTTATTTCAACTATCTGTCCAGACCATTGATTTTACGGCATATTCAAGGACTTAACACTATTAAAATACTACCAAATTACTACTACGGATTGAGCTTTGATATAAGAGATTGTCCGAGATATGCAGACTTACAGTAAAAACACATCAGTATTGAAACAAGAAAAATTGAATGATTGATAGACTATGGAACGCCTAAAATGACGTTCCTTTTCTATTTTCAGCCGTTCCGAGTGGACGGCTATTTTATTACCCAAAATGAAAGGAGCATTACGAATTATGAAAAAGATATTCAAGCGATTATGTACGGGTTTCTTAGCCTTTGCAACTATCGCTACCGCTTTGCCAACTACTGCTGTTCATGCAGAAAGCAAACAATACTGGACTGAATCGCAAGAGCGTGTCGGTATCGTTGAAAAAGTAATGAATGACGGTTCTATCGGTTCAACCTTTAATGAGGGACATTTGACCGTTGAGGGCGAGGACGCATACTGTATTGATATTAACACGGACTTTAAAAATGGCTATAAGACCAGAGCTGACGCAAGCACACGCATGAGTACCGACCAGATAGCCGACGTTGCCTTATCTATTGAATATGTCAAACAATACACAGCCAGTCACAGCGGTTTAAGCAGTAATCACGCTTACCTTTTAAGACAGTTGGTTGTCTGGCAAAGATTGAGCGTACATCTTGGCTGGCAGTGCGATAACGTGCGAGCTTCCTATGATGAAATTCCAAAGGCAACGCAGGACGAAGTATTCGCAGGAGCAAAAGCCTTTGTCAAAGAGAATAAAGGACGCTATGAATGTGGCGGTTATATCTACTCTGGCGAGGGGCAGGAATTGGGACAGTTCTGGGCGAACCTTAATGTAGGAAATGCCACCTTACAAAAGCGTTCCACCAACACCAGCATTACAGACGGCAACGGCAATTATTCAATCGCTGGTGCGACGTATGGTGTCTTTTCTGATAAGGACTGCAAAGAACAGCTTGCCACCCTTACGACAGATAGCAACGGTAATACCGAAACCGTAGAAGTCAAGGCTGGCACAGTCTATATCAAGGAATTATCTGCACCGACTGGCTATAAGGTAGATACTACCGTGTATTCTTTAAAGGTTGAAGCAGGAAAAACAGCCACTTTAAAAGTAGCTGATACACCAAAAGTAACCGATACCTTGATTGAACTTTTCAAGATTGATATGGAAACACAGAAAAGCAATCCGCAGGGCGACGCTACCTTAGAGGGTGCAGAGTTCACATGGAAGTATTACGCTGGTTACTACAACAAAGATAATCTCCCTGCTGACCCAACTCGCACATGGACGACAAAGACAATCGCTGAAAAAGACAGCGACGGTACAATCCATTATGTTACCCGTTTAGCCGACGCTTACAAAGTAGCTGGCGACAGCTTCTATAAACAAGACGGGAAAGCCGTACTTCCACTTGGAACACTGACCGTAGAAGAAGTGAAAAGTCCGACAGGTTATTTGTTAGACGGTGCATATATGCAGGCAAACGGCAGTGAAGAACAAATCAAAGGAATGTATCTAACACAGATTACCGAGGACGGCGACCTTGCCGTACTGACTGGAAGCAATCAGTTCCATGTATCAGACAAGGTTATCCGTGGCGGTGTCAAAATCCAGAAACGTGATTTAGAAACCAAAGATACCAAAGCACAAGGCGGAGCTACCTTGAAAGATACTGCCTTTGAAATCATTTCCTTAAATGACAATGCCGTATTGGTTGAGGGCAAGTTATACAAGAAAAATGAAGTCGTAAAGACCATTCATACGGACATTGAGGGTGTAGCTTCTACTTCTGCTGATTTATTGCCACATGGGAAATACCGTATCGAAGAAAGCGAAGCACCAGAGGGCTACCTAACCGACGGTGCAAAAGCGATTGAGTTTACAATCACAGAGAATGGAAAAATCGTGGATTTAACCGACGAAGCCCATTCTATTTATAATCAGATGAAACGTGGCGACTTAGAGGGCGTGAAGATTGGAGCAGGCACGCACAAGCGTCTTGCTGATGTTCCGTTCAGGATCACAAGCAAGACGACGGGCGAAAGCCATATTGTCGTAACGGACGACAACGGGCAGTTCTCTACATCTTCTGACTGGGCTTCCCACAAGCACAATACCAACGAGGGCAAGACCAGCGAGAACGGTGTATGGTTTGGCACTTCTGAACCAGACGACAGCAAAGGTGCGTTATTATATGATACCTACATCATTGAAGAATTACGCTCTGACAGCAACAAGGGATTTACTCTTATCCCACCGTTTGAGATTGTGATTTCCAGAAACAAAGTAACCGTTGATTTAGGAACATTGACTGACGAATACGAAAAGGAAATCTCAATCCATACCACAGCGACCAGCAAGGACGGTGAAAAGTCAATCATTGCAGGCAAAGAGGTAACAATCATTGATACGGTCAAATTAGACGGGCTTACAAAAGGTACAAAGTATCAGTTGAAAGGCTGGCAGATGATTAAGGACGAAAATGCCGAACTTATCATTGACGGCAAGCGTGTAGAAAATGACTATACCTTTATTGCTGATGATGAAGAAATGAAAGTTGAAATTGGCTATACATTCAATGCTTCTGCTTTAGGTGGCAAGAACCTTGTAACCTTTGAAGAATTATACGACCTTTCCGATAAGGACGAGCCTATCAAGGTGGCAGAACACAAGGACATTGAGGACGACGGGCAAACGGTATTGATTACCGAGCGTATCATCAAGATACATACAACTGCGACCTTTGAGGACGGCAAGAAAGAAATTGAAGCCGACAAAGACGTAACGATTATTGATACCGTTACTTTAGAGGGCTTGGAAGTCGGCACAAAGTATCAGCTTGTGGGCTGGCAGATGTTACAAGAAGAAAATGCAGAGCTTATCATTGACGGCAAACGTGTAGAAAATGACTATACCTTTACCGCTGACAGTGAAAACATGGAAGTACAGATTGTCTTTACATTCGACGCTTCCGAGCTTGGCGGAAAACAGCTTGTAACCTTTGAAGAATTATATGATGTAAGCAATCCAGACGAACCGAAAAAGGTTACGGAGCATAAGGACATTGAGGATAAAGGACAGACGGTAACAATCAAGGAAATACCAGAAGTTCCCGAAGAACCAGAGAAGCCAGAAACACCAACAACACCCGATACACCAACCAGAACGGACAGTCCCAAAACGGGCGACAGCACTAATCTTATGGCATTTATCGTGATGTTGATTGCTTCTGCTGGCGGTCTTGCAGGGACATACTTCTACAAACGCCGTCGTATGAAAAAATCATAAGGCGGTAACTGTATGAGAAAAGAAAAACCACGCTCTCCGCCGTTACCGTGTCGGCAGACTTCCGCTTATTCTGGCTTGTCTGCCTACGACCTGCAAGAACACGGATAGTCAAGGGTGCGTAAGCATTTATTTACCCTTTACTATCTGGGGGCTTGCGGGTATTTCCCATAACGCCAGAATAAGAACCTATCACAATTAAAAACAAAGAAAGAAACGAGGTAAAACACTATGGAATTAAAATATGTTGTGCCGAACATGGAAAAGACATTCGGCAATTTGGAATTTGCAGGAGAAAGCAAGATTGAACAACAGCGTGTGAATGGTCGCTATGTTCCTATCACCAGAAGCTACAACTTGTATTCCGACGTACAGAGAGCTGATGATATTATCGTAACCATTCCTGCGAAAGCTGGCGAAAAGCACTTCAAGCCAGAGCAGAAAATCAAATTGATTAACCCACGCATTACCGCAGAGGGCTACAATATCCGTGGGCGTGGCTTTACAAACTATATCTTACTGGCTGATGATATGTTGCCAGTGGAAAGTAAATAAGGGGGTATTCATTATGAGATTAGCAAATGGAATTGTATTAGATAAGGAAAAGACATTCGGCGTGTTGAAGTTCTCTGCCCTTAGACATGAGGTGCGTATGGAAAATGAGGACGGCACGACAAGCGAAGAAATCAAACGCAGAACCTACGATTTAAAATGCAGTGTGCAGGAACGCATGATACAAGTATCTATTCCTGCTGATGTAGCCGTCAAGGACTATCCCTACAATGCCGAGGTGGAGCTTATCAATCCCGTAGCCGATACGGTAGCAAACGCCAACTTTAGAGGGGCTGATGTAGACTGGTACATTAAGGCTGATGATATTATCTTGAAGAACAAAGGCAACCAGCCAGCAGGAAATCCACAGAACAACAATCCGCAGGGACAACCGAGAAAATAGGTAATAGGCTAAATTTTTATTGTAGTGAATATGAAGAAATCGGCGAATTAGAAGTTGTAAATAGGAATACCATATTGATTTTAGCAGGAAAACTATGGTAAAATTGCAATGAAAAATTATATTGAGGAGGTGGCTAAAATGTTCAATTTAGTCTATAAATCAGTTGTTGTAGAATGTTCTACTGGTGTAGAAGATTTAGCGAAGGCTATTGAGAAAAAAGCCGAAGAAATGCTGAATAAAGGATATAAGTTAATAACTATGTCAATGGTAGGAACAGATAAAGCTATATTAGTATTTAAGATTTAAAACACTCTCAACTTACAGTTTATCTACAACTTCATATTTCACAGTAATTAGCAGTTAGTCTTAGGATTGACTGCTTTTTTCATACCTAGAAAGGAGCGATTGATTTATGAAAATGATTTTGAACAAAGGACACCGTATCAGAGCCAGTGACAAAAGCCTTGTGTACCGCTTTTCAATGGGTACGCTTCTGTTTCTGTTCGTAGCGGTTATCCTGCTACTGAATATGAAACAACTTATGCGTACCGATTGGGAGCAGTTCAGCTTGTTAGATAATGGGCTGACACTCTCCCCTTACAACTTCATAACCATACTGATAGCGACTGGTGTTTGTGCATTGGTCGCTTTTCTGTATTACCGCTTTTGTTATGACCGTTTCAAACAGTTGTTGCACCGTCAAAAGCTGGCACGAATGATACTGGAAAACAAGTGGTATGAAGCCGATACCGTCAAGGACAGCGGTTTTTTCACTGACCTGCAAGGCAGATCAAGGGAAAAAATCGTCTGGTTTCCAAAAATCTATTATCAGATGAATACGGGACTGCTTCATATCCGCTGTGAGATTACATTAGGAAAGTATCAAGACCAGCTCCTGCGGTTAGAGGATAAGCTGGAAAGCGGTTTGTACTGTGAGCTGACCGACAAGACCTTACACGACGGCTATATCGAGTACACGCTTTTATATGACATGATAGCGAACCGTATTTCCATTGAGGAAGTCAAGGCAGAAAATGGCTGTCTTAGACTGATGAAAAATCTTGTCTGGGAATATGACGCACTTCCTCACGCTCTGATAGCTGGTGGTACGGGTGGCGGTAAAACTTACTTTTTGCTGACGCTCATTGAAGCACTATTGCAGACCAACGCCGAGCTTTACATCTTAGACCCGAAGAATAGCGACCTTGCCGACTTGGGAACGGTTATGCCGAATGTGTATCACACCAAAGAAGAAATGATTGATTGCGTCAATGCCTTTTATGACGGCATGGTGGCACGAAGCGAAGAAATGAAACAGCACCCGAAGTACAAGACGGGCGAGAACTACGCCTACTTGGGACTACCGCCCTGCTTTTTAATCTTTGATGAATATGTGGCATTTTTTGAAATGCTGGCAACAAAGGAAAGCATGAGCTTGCTTAGCCAGCTAAAGAAAATCGTGATGTTGGGACGGCAAGCTGGTTATTTCCTTATTGTCGCTTGTCAAAGACCAGACGCAAAATATTTTTCAGACGGGATAAGGGATAACTTCAACTTCCGTGTGGGGCTTGGTCGTATCAGTGAACTTGGGTATGGTATGCTCTTTGGTTCAGATGTAAAGAAACAATTCTTTCAGAAGCGTATCAAAGGGCGTGGCTACTGTGATGTGGGGACAAGCGTAATCAGCGAGTTTTACACTCCCCTTGTCCCTAAAGGGCATGATTTTTTACAGACAATCGGCAAGCTTGCCGAACAAAGACAAGCCGTGCCAGAACAACAAGAAAAGGAGAATGAAAGACTATGAGTTATTTAGAAATGAAATTAAGAAATGAAGAAAACAAAACCAGCACAAACGGGATATGCCTAAACTTTGGCAAATTCCTTGCCGACTTGGAGTTTTCCACAGATACGGAATATTACAAATGGGACGAATATCCGATTGAACGCTATCACGAAAAAATGAGCGAAGTATTGGAAAAGATAGACCATAAGAAGCAAAAATTACCGTTATTGATTTCTATTTCGCTTGACGAGGAAATGGCTTTTTTAAGCAGTACGCTTTCTTATCAGTTCATCATCATGGATAAGCCTATGTTCATGCGTATGGAGCATGAGTATGAGCTTGACAAGGAAGCCCTAGAAATATGCAGAAACGAAGATATGGACTGCATTGCAATATATATGGGTATGTCCGTATGCGAATAACCGAAACGGCAGGAACGGTCAGCGAAGCGTACAAGACCGTGTATGCCGTTGCTGGTGTGGCGTCAGCCACGCCAGCAGACATTAGCCCCTCATATCTAACAGAGGGGCACAATTACGCTGGAAACTGGTTCAAAAACCTTTGAAAGTCCGCTAGGAATAAGGGTTTGTACCATTTTCAGCCGTTTGTGATAATCGCTTGAAATTATCACAAAATCATAAAAATATCACGATTGGGGGTATGACAACTGAATGATACTGATTTTCTGAACGCCTTGAAAGCTAAACGCAGTGATTACGGCGTATCGCAGACAAGGCTTGCAATCATGGCTGGTATCAGCCGTGAACATCTAAGCCGTATCGAAGCTGGAAAAGTCAATCTGACAAAGGAAATGCAGGAGAAGCTACTGGACGCTGTGGAAAGGTTCAATCCCGACGCTCCTATGTTTTTGCTCTTTGATTATGTGCGTATCCGATTTCCCACGCTGGATATACAGCACGTTATCAAGGACATATTAAAGCTGAACATCAGCTATATGCTTCATGAAGATTTCGGACATTACAAGTACACCGAGCATTACTATATCGGGGACGTGTTCGTTTATACTTCACAAGACAAGGAAAAAGGTGTCCTGCTGGAACTGAAAGGCAAAGGCTGTCGTCAGTTTGAAAGCTACCTGCTGGCACAGGAGCGAAGCTGGTATGACTTCTTCATGGACGCACTGGTTGAGGGCGGTGTGATGAAACGCCTTGACCTTGCAATCAATGACAGAACGGGCTTATTAGATATTCCAGAGCTAATAGAGAAATGCAAGAATGAGGAATGTATTTCTAAATTCCGTTCTTTCAAGAGCTATGGTTCTGGCGAGCTGGTAAAGCACAACGAAGCCAACAAGGACGGCATGGGACATACGCTTTACATTGGTTCATTTACCAGTGAGGTCTACTTCTGTGTCTATGAAAAGAATTATGAACAATCCTCAAAATTGGGAATACCCATTGAGGAAGTCCCGATTAAAAACCGATTTGAGATACGTTTGAAAAATGAGCGTGCCTACTATGCCGTGAGAGAACTGCTGACCCACTACGACGCAGAGCTGACGGCATTTTCTATTATCAATCAGTATATCCGTTTCGCCGATAAGGAAGCAAACAAGCGAAAAAGCGATTGGAAAACAAATGCACGCTGGTCTTGGTTCATTGGCGAGGGACGACCGCCCGTGAAGCTGACGACAAAGCCAGAGCCTTACACATTGCAACGGACGCTGAACTGGCTACAAAGGCAGGTTGCTCCGACCTTGAAAATGCTGAAACAGATAGACGCAGGCAATCAGACCGACTATCTCAAGACCATTGAACAGCAGGCAAAGCTGACGGATAAGCATAAGCAGATAGTCAAGCAACAGACGGCTTCGGTGGACGAACTGATAGAACAAGAAAAGGAGTGATTGATGATGTGGGAATTGATAAAGAACTTACTGCTGGTATCACTTGGCATGGGTATCGGCGTGGTTCTGATGTGTATTCTAAGTGTCGGAAAGGAAGCTGACCGACACATGATAGAAATAAAAGAAAGCGAGGAAAATTAAATGAATTTTGGAGCAAATCTATACAACTGGTTTTTAAGCAACGCACAGTCTTTAGTGCTTATGGCGATTGTGGTTATTGGTATTTACTTAGGGTTCAAACGTGAGTTTTCAAAGCTCATTGGCTTCTTGGTGGTAGCCTTAGTTGCGGTTGGATTGGTATTCAATGCAGGCGGTGTGAAAGATGTACTCTTAGAGCTGTTTAATAAGATTATCGGTGCATAAAACTATATTGTAACGAAAATATGGAACTGCTATAATATGGGTATAAAAATAAACTTATATGTGGTTAATATTTCTTTACCTTATGATAACTATTAGTGAATTTTATTGATGTAATGAGTGGTTGACAAATTGCCAACAAAGGTTGGTTGAAAAAAATCGTTATATTTGCAATACTTATTTTGCGGTCGCAAATAAAATCTATTTTAGGAGGCTACTTATGAATTTTAATGAAAAACTGATAAATTTAAGAAAGTCCAAAGGTCTTTCGCAAGAGGAATTGGGAAATGAACTAAAGGTTTCCAGACAAACGATTTCAAAATGGGAATCTTGCCAGTCGTACCCAGATTTTCAACGATTAGTATTATTGAGTGATTACTTTGGGTTGACATTAGATGAATTGGTAAGAAATATTGACGTTCAAGAGGTGAGAGAAAAAAATTTAAATAATGAAAAATTATCTTCAATATATGATGATATAAATGAGGGGAAAAATTTTATTAGGATATGTTATATGATTGGAATTGGAGTGCTAATATTTTTTTCACTGATTGTTCTTTATGGTATATTTTTCTCAAAATAAAATATAAGTTCATGTATTTTAAAAAGCAGTTAGTCTTAGGATTGACTGCTTTTTCTATACTTAAATTTAAGATTGGAGTGATACCTTGAAAGATATATTTTCGGATATGCAGGCAACTATCGGCTGTACCTACATTTCAGATTTGCCACATCATAAGCGTATGGTGTGGCAAGAAATGAAACAACTGAACCTTGCCGACTATCCGCTGAAACAATTAGAAGATTTTGCAGGCTATGTCTTTGGTGTCCCTTACCCTATCATAGCTGAAGCATTACAGAAAGGACGTGACAGCGATTGAAAGAATTAAGAGTATTGATAGAAAGCCTTGCACCTGCTGGCGAGGAACAGCTATCCGCATGGTTTACGCTTCCCATTGACGCAGATATTTTTGAAGAACGTTTGAAAGTATCTATGGACAGTGAGGACTACCGTATTATCGAGAAAGAGCTTCCTTTTGCTGATGAAGTAAAGGAAGATACCATTGCAGGACAACTCAACAATCTATATACTCTTTTCACAGAGTTGCCCTCTGATATGCAGGAAGATTGTGAGGAATTGTTGTGCTTTTATACCAGCTTGGAAGAACTGCACACACAGAGAAATGATATTATCCATTATCCTTTATGCAAAAACATGACCGACGTTGCAAGGACAGTTTTGGAACAAAATCCTGCCTACAATGCGTTGTCTGAAACGATTATCCGATACTTTGATTTTGAGGGCTACGGACAATATCTTGATGATAACGGAAAATTCGTGGAAACCGACAACGGTATCTATGAACTACCGTAGAAATGAGGTGTTGCTATGGTAGAGGATATGCGTGTGTATATCGCTAATCTTGGAAAATACAATGAGGGCTATTTAGTTGGCGACTGGTTCTCTTTTCTGATTGATGAAGAAGATGTTGCCGAGCGTATCGGATTAAATGAACGATACGAAGAATACGCCGTACATGATACGGATAATTTCCCGATTGAGATTGGCGAGTATATTTCCATTCAAGAATTGAATGGAATGTATGAAATGATATGTGAGCTTCCCGACTTTATCACGGACAGCTTGGACGAATTTGTATCACATTATGGAACACTAGAAGAACTGTACGACCATAAGGACGATATGATTTTATACGCTGGCTGTGAGGATATGACCGACGTTGCCTATTACTTTATTGATGAATTGCAGAGCTTGGGGACAATTCCCTCACAGTTGGAAAACTATATCGACTATGAAGCATACGGCAGGGACTTATCCTTTGAGGGAACTTTTATTGAAACAAAACATGGTATGTGTGAAATACCGTGGTAAGAAGCTGGCAGATCGGCGACCTAGAGGGTTGCTTCTGACAGCTTTTTCTACTAGAGACAGTCTGAAAACGGCTGTCCTTTTCTATTATGCGAAATCTCATAAAGAGATACCACTATGCCGTGAAGTACACGGCAGGAATAAAGAAAGGAGTGGAAACGAAAACATGAAAAAGATTAAAAGCTACACGGGTATCTGGAACGTGGAAAAAGTCTTGTATGCAATCAATGACTTTAATTTACCTTTTCCCGTTACCTTTACACAGATTACATGGTTTGTGATAACGGAATTTATCATCATTCTGTTTGGGGACTTACCGCCATTCTCCATGATTGAGGGGGCATTTTTAAAATACTTCGGTATTCCCGTGGCTCTCACATGGTTTATGTCGCAAAAGACCTTTGACGGCAAGAAGCCATACAGCTTTTTGAAATCACAGATAACCTTTGCCCTACGCCCAAAGACTACTTATGCAGGAAAAGCCGTGAAACTAAGAAATGAAAGATTGAATGAAACGATTACGACAGTAAGGAGTGTGAGCTATGTTCCCGATTAAATATATCGACAACAACCTTGTCTGGAACAAGGACAATGAGGTATTCGCCTACTATGAGCTGATACCTTACAATTACAGTTTTCTATCTGCTGAACAGAAATTTATTGTGCATGACAGCTTCCGACAGTTGATTGCACAGTCCCGTGAGGGCAAGATACACGCTTTGCAGATTGCCACCGAAAGCTCAATCCGAAGCATACAAGAGCAGTCAAAGAAGCTGGTAACGGGACGATTGAAAGATGTTGCCTATCAGAAGATAGACGAGCAGACCGAAGCACTGGTAAGCATGATTGGGGACAATCAAGTAGACTACCGCTTTTTTCTTGGCTTCAAGCTCATGGTAACGGAAGAACAATTCAATTTGAAGAACATGAAAAAATCAGCGTGGCTGACATTCAAGGAATTTATCCATGAAGTGAACCACACATTGATGAATGACTTTGTATCTATGCCGAATGATGAAATCAACCGCTATCTGAAAATGGAGAAGCTGTTGGAAAACAAAATCAGCCGACGCTTCAAGGTGCGACGCTTGGAAACCAACGACTTCGGGTATCTGATTGAACATCTTTACGGCAGGGACGGTATCGCCTATGAAGATTATGAGTACCACTTACCAAAGAAAAAGCTGAAAAAGGAAACTTTGATAAAGCACTACGACTTGATACGTCCGACCCGTTGCCTTGTGGAAGAAAGCCAGCGACATTTACGCTTGGAGCATGAGGACAGCGAAAGCTACGTTTCCTATTTTACTGTCAATGCGATTGTCGGGGAGCTGGATTTTCCGTCCTCTGAAATCTTTTACTTCCAGCAACAGCAGTTTACTTTTCCCGTTGATACCAGCATGAATGTAGAAATCGTGGAAAATCGAAAAGCATTGTCAACGGTTCGCAACAAGAAAAAGGAATTGAAAGATTTAGATAACCATGCCTACCAGTCTGGCAGTGAAACCAGCTCTAACGTGGTGGACGCATTAGACAGTGTGGACGAGCTGGAAACCGATTTAGACCAGTCCAAAGAAAGTATGTATAAGCTCTCCTATGTTATCCGTGTATCTGCTCCCGACCTTGACGAACTGAAACGCCGTTGTGATGAAGTCAAGGACTTCTACGACGATTTGAACGTCAAGCTGGTGCGTCCTGCTGGCGATATGTTAGGGCTTCACTCTGAATTTCTGCCTGCCAGCAAGCGTTACATCAATGACTATGTGCAGTATGTAAAATCCGACTTCTTGGCAGGGCTTGGCTTTGGAGCGACACAGCAGTTAGGGGAAAACACGGGTATCTATATCGGCTATTCTGTTGATACGGGACGCAATGTATATTTACAGCCGTCCCTTGCCAGTCAAGGCGTAAAAGGAACGGTTACCAATGCGTTAGCGTCTGCTTTTGTTGGTTCATTGGGTGGTGGAAAATCATTCTGTAACAACCTGCTTGTCTATTACTCTGTTTTATTTGGCGGTCAGGCGGTAATCTTAGACCCAAAATCAGAACGAGGAAATTGGAAAGCGACGCTCCCAGAAATCGCCCACGAAATCAATATCGTCAACCTTACCAGCGACAGAGAAAACGCAGGACTGCTTGACCCGTTCGTGATTATGAAGAATGTGAAAGACGCTGAAAGTCTGGCAATCGACATACTCACATTCCTTACGGGGATTTCCTCTAGGGACGGCGAGAAGTTCCCCGTACTTCGTAAGGCGGTGCGTGCCGTTACCCAGAGTGAAACAAGGGGCTTGCTCCATGTGATTGAGGAATTAAGAAAGGAAGATACGCCTATCTCACGCAACATTGCCGACCATATCGACAGCTTCACGGATTACGATTTTGCACATCTGCTGTTTTCAGACGGTACGGTGGAAAATGCAATCAGTTTAGATAACCAGCTCAATATCATTCAAGTAGCCGACTTAGTTCTGCCCGATAAGGACACCACCTTTGAGGAATACACGACCATTGAATTACTGTCTGTTTCCATGCTGATTGTAATTAGCACCTTTGCATTAGATTTCATTCACAGCGATAGAAGCATTTTCAAGATTGTAGACCTTGACGAAGCGTGGGCGTTCTTAAATGTGGCACAAGGCGAAACGCTCTCCAACAAACTGGTGCGTGCTGGACGTGCCATGCAGGCAGGTGTGTACTTCGTCACGCAGTCTTCGGGGGACGTATCAAAGGAAAGTCTGAAAAACAATATCGGTTTGAAATTTGCATTTAGAAGCACCGATATAAACGAGATTAAGCAGACCCTTGAATTTTTCAGCATTGACAAAGAGGACGAGAACAACCAGAAGCGACTTCGTGATTTGGAAAACGGGCAATGCCTATTGCAAGATTTATACGGACGTGTGGGCGTGGTACAGATACACCCCGTCTTTGAAGAATTACTGCACGCCTTTGATACCAGACCGCCGATACAGAGAAATGAGGTGGAGTGATGAAAGAAAGGATAAAAGGTGCTTTCACAAGAAAAAAGATATTCCGCTTTCTCAAAATGGCTCTGCTTGTCGTGGCACTGTCCCTTATCCTGCTTTCGCTCTTGGGAACGGTGGCACACGCCACGGGGCTTGTGGACGACACTATCAATACCGAAAACCTTTATTCTAAATATCCACTATCGAATTATCAGCTTGATTTCTACGTCGATAATAGCTGGTCGTGGCTTCCGTGGAACTGGTTGGATGGGATTGGAAAAAGTGTGCAATACGGGCTTTACTGCATTACAAATTTCGTCTGGACGATAAGCCTATATCTTTCTAATGCTACGGGCTATGTGGTGCAGGAAGCCTACAAGCTGGACTTCATCAACGATATGGCAGACAGTATCGGCAAAAGCATACAGACCCTTGCAGGTGTTACGCAGAACGGTTTTTCCAGCTCTGGCTTTTATGTAGGCTTCCTACTGCTGATTATCCTAGTTGTCGGTATCTATGTTGCCTATACGGGACTGATAAAAAGAGAAACCAGCAAGGCACTGCACGCCGTTATCAACTTTGTGGTGGTGTTTCTTTTATCGGCTTCCTTTATTGCCTACGCTCCCGACTACATCAAGAAAGTAAATGACTTTTCATCAGACATCAGCACTGCTTCACTGGACTTGGGAACAAAAATCATGCTTCCCGACAGTGACAGCAAAGGCAAGGACAGCGTGGACTTGATACGGGACAGCCTATTTTCCATACAAGTACAACAGCCGTGGCTACTCTTACAGTTTGGAAACAGCGATATAGATGAAATCGGCTCTGACCGTGTGGAAGCTCTGGTATCGGCAAGCCCAGAGGACGAGGACGGCGAAACAAGGGAAAATGTCGTCAAGACCGAGATTGAGGACAACGACAACAACAATCTGACGATACCGCAGGTGGTAAATCGTTTAGGTATGGTGTTCTTCCTGCTTATCTTCAACTTAGGGATAACCGTATTTGTATTCTTGCTTACGGGTATGATGTTGTTCAGCCAGATACTTTTTATCATCTTCGCCATGTTTCTGCCTATCAGCTTTCTATTAAGTATGATACCGAGCTATGAGAGCATGGCAAAGCAGGCGATTGTTCGTGTATTCAATACGATTATGACAAGGGCTGGTATTACGCTGATTGTTACGGTAGCTTTTAGTATTTCCAGTATGTTCTACAACATATCCACAGACTACCCGTTTTTTATGGTGGCGTTCTTGCAGATAGTATGTTTTGCAGGTATTTACATGAAGCTAGGCGATTTAATGAGTATGTTCTCTTTAAATGCTGGCGACAGTCAGAGCATGGGACGCAGAATTTTCCGCAGACCATATATGTTCATGCGACATAGGGCTAGGCGTATGGAACACCGATTAGCTAGGGCTGTGGGTAAAGGAAGTGTATTAGGTGCTGGAGCTGGTGCAATGGCTGGCTCTATGGTATCGTCTGGCGGTTCATCAGCAAGGAACACTACACCAAAACAGCCCACCCGAAGTAACAACGCTTCTCTTGGCGGTAAGGCTGGTTCAGCCGTAGGAGCTGTCCTTGATACAAAGAATAAAGTTAAGGATAAGGCAACCGCCGTCAAAGAAAATATCAAGGATATGCCGACACAGACTGCCTATGCGGTTCATTCTGCCAGAGAAAAGGCAAAGTCCAGCGTGTCCGACTTCAAGCGTGGCGTAGTGCAGGAACAAGAAAACCGCCAGTCTGGGCGTTTAGAAAAACAGCAATTACATAGACAGAATATTGCGGATAAGCGTATGGAGCTTCAAAAGGCACAGGAAGCAAGGCAGGCAGGGAAGAAATCGGACGGATTGGCGACAAGCGGAACTACCCGTCCCCATGAAAGACCAGCCACTACTTCTAAGGGCAATGTAGAAAAACAGCAGGAAGTCAAACGCCCTGCCACAGCTTCTAAAGTGAAGAATGAGGAAGTCAAAGCAAATGTTGTCAAAGAGCGTCCGTTATCTTCTGGCGGTACATCAACTAAGACCGTCAATCAAGAAACAGTAAGACAGAATTACAAGTCTGACCGTGTAACGAAAACGCAAACGACAACTACACAGAAGCAGACACAGCAAAATACCGAGAAGAATAAGCGAACCCTATTCAAGAAAGGACAAAGGAAGAAATGAAACTAAGACATATCGCTATCATTGGCAGTCTGTTTCCTATCCTCTTTTCTATCGTATTATTCTTTGGGGTTCTGATTAGTGCTGAGGACGACGACGGGAGCAACAGCTATTCCTCTAATTATATGGGTATGAACCTATCCGCCGAAGTGTTGAAACATCAGCCTATGGTAGAAAAGTATGCCAGAGAAAACGGTATTTCCGAGTATGTCAATGTGTTGCTGGCAATCATACAAGTGGAAAGTGGCGGTACAGCCGTAGACGTTATGCAGTCTAGTGAAAGTCTGGGATTACCGCCCAACTCACTAGATACAGAAAGCTCAATCAAGCAGGGGTGTCAGTATTTTGCGTCCCTGCTTTCTTCCTGCAAAAATCAAGGTATCAGCGATATAAATGTCGTGATACAGTCCTATAACTATGGCGGTGGCTATGTGGGATATGTGGCAGGAAACGGGAAAAAGCATACGTTCAATCTGGCGGAAAATTTCGCAAAAGATAAATCGGGCGGTCAGAAAGTAACCTACACGAACCCTATCGCCGTAGCGAAGAATGGTGGCTGGCGATATGCCTATGGAAATATGTTTTATTGTGAACTGGTAAATCAGTATTTAACCGTTACGCAGTTTGACAATGCCACCGTGCAGGCGATTATGAATGAAGCGTTGAAGTATCAAGGCTGGAAATATCAATATGGTGGAAGTAACCCCAACACTTCTTTTGATTGTTCTGGACTGACGCAGTGGTGCTATGGCAAGGCTGGTATTTCATTGCCGAGAACCGCACAAGCACAGTATGACGCAACACAGCATATCCCACTATCGCAGGCAAAGGCTGGCGATTTGGTCTTTTTCCACAGTACCTACAACGCTGGAAGCTATGTAACCCACGTCGGTATCTATGTAGGAAATAATCAGATGTATCATGCAGGCGACCCTATCGGATATGCCGACCTCAATAATTCGTATTGGCAACAGCACTTGATAGGTGCTGGAAGAATAAAACAGTAGAAAGGATTGGAAACCATGTTTAAAAAGAAAGAAAAACCAGTAAAAGAAAAAAAGGTGCGTACTGTCAAAGTAGGCACACATAAGAAATCCGTGATTGCATTGTGGGTAGTGCTTATCGCAAGTGTGAGCTTTGGCGTGTATAAGAACTTTACCGCTATTGATATGCACACGGTACATGAAACAGAAACGATACAGCTAAGACTAAATGACACCAACGGGCCTGAAAATTTCGTGAAGAACTTCTGCAAGTCCTACTACACATGGGACAACAGCAAAGAAGCTATCGAAGCAAGGACGCAGGCAATCAGCGGTTATCTCACAAAGGAATTGCAGGACTTGAACCTTGATACCGTAAGAACGGATATACCGACCAGCTCCGTAGTTACAAATGTGCTGATTTGGGATATAGAACAGTCGGGAACGGACACTTTTTCTGCTACCTACGAAGTAGATCAGCAGATAAAAGAGGGCGAACAGACAACGAATGTCAAGGCAACCTATACCGTCAAAGTCCATGTAGATAAAGACGGCGATATGGTTATCGTGCAGAACCCGACCCTTGCACCAGCGGTTGAAAAGTCTGATTATGAACCAAAGGCACAAGAAGCAGACGCTAGTGTGGACACTGATACCGTCAATGACGCTACCGCATTTTTAGAAACGTTCTTTAAGCTGTACCCGACAGCAACAGAAAAGGAGCTTGCCTACTATGTGGCTGGCAATGTGCTTGAACCTATCGGCAGGGACTACCTCTATTCTGAATTAGTCAACCCCGTATTTACGGCTGACGGGGATAATGTGAAAGTCAAGGTTGCCGTGAAATTCATAGACAATCAGACAAAGGCAACGCAGGTATCACAGTTTGAGCTTGTGTTACATAAGGATAGCAACTGGAAGATTGTAGCGTAATAAATACTCCGCGAATTTTTATGATGTCTATTTATAAACATTTGAATAATTGACAAATAGGTAACTTGTTGCTATAATATAGTAACAAGTTACCTATAAGGAGGTTTTTATGGACATCAATGATTTAATAAAAAGATTTTCAGATACAACCGAAAATCAATGTAAGGCTATCTTTAGCTCACTATTTATTGCAGGAAATAAATTACAAACAATATTTGACAATCATATACCAGAAATATCCTTGAAACAATTTATGCTTTTAACAATGATAAAGCAATCACAAGAACAATTAACATTTACACAATTAGGAAAATTGTTAGGTTGTTCTCGACAAAATGTAAAGAAATTAGCCTTTACCTTAGAGAAAAAGGGATTTGTTTTTATAACAAAAAGCGAAAATGACGCACGGGCTTTAACTATCCATTCAACAAAAAAGTTAGATAAATTCTTTGAAACAGTATTTATATCCTACCAAGAAGATTTACATTATCTTTTCGATATATACACAGAAAAAGAAATACAACAGCTATTTAATTTAATGATGAAATTATATGCTGGCATAGATAATCTGGAAAGGAACTACTGTGATGAAAAAAAATAGAAAGATAATATTGATTGGGATATTTTGTCTGTTATTACTTGTCTTTATTTTTGTTCAAATTTTAAGCCATAGAATTGTAAAGCAAGCAAACGATATAGCAATAAACGACATTGACCTATCATCAGTCGAAAATGGGGAGTATATTGGAGAATACGCTATTACTCCCGTTTATGCAAAAGTTAAGATTTCAGTTAAAAATCAAGAAATAGTTGATATACAAATTTTAGAACACAATAACGGCTTAGGAACATCTGCTGAAAAAATAGTTGATAAGGTTTTAGAAAATCAATCTTTAGATATAGATGCTGTATCGGGGGCAACTGTAAGCAGTAGGTGTATATTAAAAGCGATAGACAATGCTATTGAAAAGGAGTAAGGAAAATGAAAAAAGTTTTAGTGTTATATCAATCAAAATATGGTGCTACAAAAAAATATGTTGATATGATAAAAAAAGAAATCGTATGTGATGTTTTTGAAATAAGCAGTTTTCAATTTAACAACGCAAGTAATTACGATATTATTGTTTTTGCTAGTGGTATATATGCAAACGGTATATCTGGCGTAAAATACATCAAAAAGAATATCGAATACATCAAAAACAAGAAAGTCTGTGTTTTTATGGTAGGAGCAAGTCCATTTGATAAGAAAGCAGTTGAACTGGTTAAAGAGCATAATTTAAAAAATATTCCGTTTGAAATTACTGTGTTTTACGGTAGAGGTATTTATGATGAAAATATTATGAGTTTTAAAGATAGGACATTATGTAAAATGTTAAAAAAATCATTACAAAAAAAAGACCCGACTACCTTTGAACCGTGGATGAAAGCAATTTTTGAAGCAAGTGAAAAAAGTTGTGATTGGACTGATAGAAATTATGTAAATCCACTGATAGAATACATTGAACAAAATATTTAATGAAATATTCATGCCATTGGAAAGGAAATACTTATGATAGGACTTAAAAAACGAGATATGAAATACATTATGAAAGTTGGTGCTAAAGCTCAAGGTGTTTCGGTATCTGAATTTCGTGCTATGCTACAAGATACCATAGATGAAGCTATGGAAAGCACAGACCCAGACGTGCAGGCAAATTTTAAACGATACTTTGGGAATAAACGACCAACACCAGAAGAATATATTTATACAATTACCAAAAAGACAAAATTTTAAAAACAACCTCATTGCATTATATATCTAAAAGGAATAGGCTTATATTAGGAGGTGTTAATTATGGCTAATGAGAATAAAAAAGACTTTAATAAAATGCTTCATGATAGCAAAGATATGCCAAAGTATCAAATTATCACAGACGAAGCCAGTATTAAAAAATATGGTGGTGATAGAATGTATTTTGCTCCGCCTATCGAATATGACAAAATTATGAAGTTAATTCCTTATGGGAAAATTGTTACCGTTGGTGAAATAAGAGAGTATTTTGCTAAATTGAGTGGTGCTGATTTTACTGAACCGATTACAGCGGGTATTTTCGTTTCAATCGTAGCTTGGGCTAGTTTTCAGCGTGACAAAGATAAAACTCCATACTGGCGTACTTTAAAAGCTAATGGAGAATTAAATTCAAAATACCCCCATGGAATTGAAGAACAAAAAAAGTTACTAGAAACCGAAGGACATACAATTATAACAAGAGGAAGAAAGAATATTCGATACTTTGTTCAAGATTATCAGAATTATTTATTTGATTTGTCAAAACTGAAATAAGCTCATAAAGTTGCTACAAAGGGGGCTTGTCGTATGAAACGCTTTAAGCACAATTCAATATATTCAAGTCCGATTTAACAGCATACTATCTACAATTCAATACGCTATAACAGTAGCTCGTACAAAATTCATATTTTGTGCGGGCTTTTTTAGTTCCAGAAAAAAGTTCTGCTTTTTTCTCAATTCATGCAACAAATCACACCCTGCTGTACAGATATGGTGCGGAAAGAGGGATAAACACTTTTCACTTCATAACAGAAAGGGGGTGTGATTATGAAACCGTCGGACTTCCAAAAGACGATACAGTGTCAATTTGACTGCAAGCTCAAGCGTGTAGTCAAAGGCATTGTTCGTAACTACCGAAAAGAATTGAAGCGTCGCAGAAATCGAGAAATTTCATTTTGTGAGCTTCCAGAAATCGTTGTTGAAAAGTTGGCTGTCTGGGACGAATACGAAAGCGACTACACAGCTTTTGATGTATGCGGTATTGAAATCCGTGTACTTGATGATGAATTAGCAGACGCTCTCAAAAGTCTTCCAGAACGTGAACGAGCGATTATACTCATGTATTTCTTTCTTGATATGAGCGATACAGAAATAGGCGAAAAGTTGAATATCAATCGTACTACCTCATTTCGCAGTCGTAAAAATTCATTGGAAGAAATCAGAAAAAAATTAAAGGAGAACATAAGCAATGAATAAAACACACCCTTCATTTTATCTTATTTCATCGGCTGTGGACGGTAACGTAAATTCGATTGAACGCTTGTTACAATTCTATGAGCCGTACATATCAAAGTGCTGTTTGCGACCATTCTATGATGAATACGGAAATGTTTGTATTGTCGTGGATATGGAATTAAAGGGGCGTATCAGAGAAGCTCTTTTAAAAATGATATGTGAATTTGAAATAGAAGAATAAGCAGATACCGCAGGGTATGATTTGTTGAAATCCCCTCTTTCCTGCCCTGCTACTGCTTTCACACATGAAAGCCTATGCTTTCGCCAACTGCTCTTTGACAACTGAATAAAGCAGACAGATACGTTTGTGATACAGCGAGCCACGGGGACTGTACGCCATGACCTTTCCGACAAGAAAGCGAGCGACCCACGCAGTGATCCGAGAGCGACTTGTGGAATAGTCGTTTTGCCATGACCTGCTATCACAGAATAATGATACGTCCGCATGGTGCGGTTCTGCCCACAAGAATGGGAATAGTTGAGATACTAACGGAGCTTTCCAAAGCCGTCTGTCTGCTTATGATAAGACACACAGAAAGGAGTGTTGCAACATGAACAATACTGATGTGCCTATCTGGGAAAAATATTCACTGACCTTAGAAGAAGCGTCCAAATACTTCCGCATTGGCGAGAAGAAGTTGCGTAGACTGGTAGAGGAAAATCCGAATGCCGACTGGTACATTATGAACGGCAACCGTATTCAGATTAAGCGAAAACCCTTTGAAAAATTCTTTGATACATTGACCGTAATATAGTGAAAGAGAGCCGTATATGTGGTATAATTATAGTATCTTATATCAAGCTCTATCCGTTCTGAAAGGAGCGAATAGCAATGTCCGAAAAAAGACGTGACAGCAAAAATCGTATATTAAGAACGGGTGAGAGCCAGAGAAAAGATGGAAGATACGCATACAAATATATAGACGCATTTGGAAAACCGCAGTTTGTTTACGCATGGAAACTTGTGCCGACAGACAGAACGCCAGCAGGTAAGCGTGAGGATATTTCCTTACGGGAAAAGGTGGAAGAAATTCTTCAAGACAAAAACGACGGTATAGATACCGCTGGAAAGAAAATGACGGTGTATGAGCTTTTCAAGAAGTATCTGAAACAACAGAGAAATGCAAGGGCAAGTACACAGAACACCTATCATTACTTATTGGAGTTCTTGAAAAAGGACAAGTTCGGAGCAAGGAGCATTGACACGGTTAAGATTTCAGATGTTAAGACATGGCTACTTGAATTAAAGGAAAACGGGCTGGCTTACGGTACGGTTCTTTTTTACAAAAGAGCTTTGAAGCCAGCTTTTAAAATGGCTTTGCATGACGACTGTATCAGAAAGAACCCTTTTGACTTTAGTTTAAGCAGTGTGATGAAGAATGACACACAGAGCCGACAAGCACTGACACAAGAGCAGGAAGAAAAACTGTTAGCCTTTGTTCAAAGTGATGTATGTTACCAGAAGCACTATGATGAAATTATCGTTCTGCTACGCACTGGACTTCGTATTTCTGAATTTTGCGGATTGACTGTGAATGACCTAGATTTCACAAACCGAGTAATCAATATCGACCACCAGCTTATCAAGCTGAAAAGGAACTATATTGTGCAACCGCCCAAATCAGAGAATGGTATCAGACAGATACCTATGAGTGATGAAGTGTACCAGTCCTTGAAGAACATACTGAAACACAGAAGAAAGCAGAAAGAGCTAGAGATTGACGGTTACAAAGATTTTCTATTCATCAACCGTAACGGCAATCCGAATGTAGCAATGAATTATGAAGCTGTGTTCAGAAGTCTTGTGAACAAGTACAATAGCAAGCATGAGGAACAGTTACCGAGAATTACCCCTCATGTTATGCGACATACGTTTTGCACAAGGTTAGCTAATGCAGGCATGAACCCTAAAGCATTACAATATGTTATGGGACATTCAAACATCACAATCACATTGAACCTATACGCTCATGCTTCACTGGAAACGGTAAAAGCTGAATTACAGCGATTTGTAGCTTAGTAGTAAATCGAAAAATTACTACACATTTACTACTTTTGAAAGCAGAATGAAGCGGAAATAAGCGGAGTTAAGTATGGTATCGACCTATTGAAAAGTTAAAAAAAGTCCGTAAATACGGGATATTCCAGCATTTGCGGACTTATGGATAGATAATGAAAAAAGATTAACGTAAATATTATATAATTATAAAGTAAATTTAATGAGGAAATGAAAAAAATAAAGGTCATAATAGGATCTGCAGTTGTGTTTATCTTATACGGAAATAAAAATGGGAGGATACAGATGAATGAAACAGATATATTAAATAAGATGATTAAGGAGTCAGATAATGTAGTGTTTTTTGGCGGCGCGGGTGTATCTACAGAAAGTGGTATTCCGGATTTCAGGAGTGTGGACGGTTTATACAGCCAGACATATGCTTATCCTCCGGAGACGATTTTAAGCCATACGTTTTTCGAAAAAAATCCAGAAGAGTTTTACCGTTTTTACAAAAATAAAATGCTGTTTTTAGGTGCTGAGCCAAATACAGCTCATGACAAGCTTGCAAAATTAGAAGCGGCGGGAAAAGTAAAGGCGGTTATTACCCAAAATATAGACGGGCTTCATCAGGCGGCAGGCAGCAGATGTGTACTAGAGCTCCATGGAAGTGTGCATCGGAATTATTGTCAGAAGTGCGGGAAATTTTATACACCTAAGGATATTCTTGAAGCGGAAGGGATACCAAGGTGTGAGTGCGGAGGAATTATTAAACCGGATGTTGTTCTGTATGAAGAAGGGCTGGATATGGAGACAATGGAAGCGGCTGTGAATTTTATACGCAAAGCGGATATTCTGATTATTGGCGGCACCAGCCTGGCAGTGTATCCGGCGGCAGGGCTGATAGATTATTACAGAGGCAGCAAGCTTGTTTTGATAAATAAAACGGCCACTCCTGCAGACCGGAAGGCCGATCTGCTGATTTCGGGTTCTATTGGTGAAATATTTGAAAAACTGGAGGTGTCATAAGTGACATACGAAATAGGTGATATTGTAAAACTGAAAAAAAAGCATCCCTGTGGAAGTTTTGAGTGGGAGATTTTGAGAGTGGGGGCTGATTTCAGGCTTAAATGTCTGGGGTGCGGACATCAGATTATGATCGACCGGAAAACAGTGGAAAAAAACACAAAGGACTTAAGAAAAAAAGCTTGAAACCAAAAAAAATATATGATATCATTAGAAATCGTGATATATTATAAATTTCCTTGCTCCTTACATTGTTAGGGGGCCAGAGACCAAAAGGAGGTACATTCGCATGAACAAATATGAATTAGCACTGATTGTTAATGCAAAGATCGAAGATGATGCGAGAGCCGCTGTAGTAGAGAAAGCAAAAGATTACATTGCGCGTTTCGGCGGTACAGTAACAGAAGTAGAAGACTGGGGTAAGAAAAGATTAGCTTACGAAATTCAGAAAATGAACGAAGGCTTCTATTATTTCATCAAATTCGATGCTGAAGCAGGTGTTCCCGGTGAATTGGAACAGAGTGTTCGTATTATGGACAACGTGCTCAGATTCTTATGCGTTAGACAGGACGAGGCATAGAATAGAAAAGAGGTTTATCCTATGAATAAAGTAATTTTGATGGGACGATTGACCAGAGATCCTGAGGTTCGTTATTCTCAGGGCGAACAGTCAACAGCAGTGGCCAGATATACAATCGCCGTAGACAGAAGATTCAAACGGGATTCCGATACCCAGACAGCTGACTTTATCGGGTGTGTGGCATTTGGACGTCAGGGCGAATTTGCTGAGAAATATTTCCGCAAAGGAACTAAAATTGCCATCACAGGCAGAATCCAGACAGGAAGTTATACAAATAAAGACGGTCAGAGAGTGTATACCACAGATGTTGTTGTTGAAGAACAGGAGTTTGCTGAAAGCAAAGCTGCCAGTGCAGAAAATAGTTTTCAGCCGGCTGACAGACCATCGCCAAACAATGCGATTGGGGATGGCTTCATGAATATTCCGGATGGAATAGATGAAGAATTACCATTTAACTAAACAGGAGGTAACAATCATGGCTTACAATAAAGACGGAAAAAGCGATTCTCCAATGAAGAGAAGAGGCGGCCGCAGAAGAAAAAAAGTTTGTGTATTCTGTGGAAAAGATAATGTAATTGATTACAAAGACGTAAATAAATTAAAAAGATATATCTCTGAGAGAGGAAAAATCCTTCCAAGAAGAATCACAGGAAACTGTGCAAAACATCAGAGAGCTCTTACCGTAGCAATTAAAAGAGCACGCCACGTAGCATTAATGCCATACGTACAGGATTAATTATTACGCAATGAAAAAGCTGTTGCAGGAAACTGCAGCAGCTTTTTTATAGTATCGAATGGTATAACGTTGAGTAGAGATAATTTATGAAACTGTGATTGTTTTGTAACTATAATTATTTGTAAAATCCATAATTGGGGTCTGTATTTATTAGCGGTACTGCTGTTTCAAAAGCCGCAATTTTGCTTTTCCCTTCTGGTGTTGATGAATCAAAATCATCGTGGAGACTGATCAGAGCAGCTTTCTTTTCGTTTACAATTATATGAATCAGATCTACAAGATCTCTTAAGCCGCTGGAAAAGCGTGTGAAATTATGTACATAGATAATATCTTCCGGTTGTAGTTTTTCAAGGAGAGCCAGAAGATTTTCTCTGGTTGCCATAGTGTCAATGATGATTTCAGAAGCGAATGCTTTCAGCTCATCCGTTTTTTCCGGAACACTTTCCTGGATGTCGGTTATGAATGCGTTAAAATATCCGTATTTCATAGAGTTTTCCTTTCAAGAATTTATTTTTATATCATGATATATCAGCCGGTGGACATCCATATGCCTGATCATGAGCTATAAAAGTAGGAATATGGATGTCCGGCCGTCTGATAATATTATGACATAAGTTTAAGAACTCTGAAATTCAGAAAAATGGTCCAGTTATTTATAAAATGAATAACAAAACTAAATAAAAACAGACAAAACAATATAAATAAAACAAACCAATAAAAGAAGTTAATCTGCATATAATATTTTATTTAGTGTTTTCATGATGATTTTGAAGGCTTCTTTAAATTCTGAAATCTCCTCTTCGGAAAGTTTGTCCATGGATCTGCAGATCAAATTAGATGTTGAACTTTTCAGGTCATTAAAAAGCTGTCGGCCTTCTTTGGACAGGGAAATATCAATTTGTCTGCGGTTCTCTGCATTTATTTTCCGTTCAACCAATTTTCTGTCTGCCAGGGGAGCAATGGTCCGGCTTGCCTGTTCCCTGGAAATATTCATACGCTGAGCCAGCTGGCTCATGGAAAGGGTTGAACTGTTGGCAATTATAATCAGAGCTTTCCATTGATTTTTTGTTAAATCATATTTCTGCAGATTCATAAAATGATTTAAGTAATGGCTGTAATCCGGAAAAAATTCCAGAATTGAAGCTGCCAGCTGCAGTTTTTCTGTATCTTTCATAGAACTCTCTCCTCTTTTTTCCTTTTTTTAAGTATAGCATTTAATTGATAAAAGTCAAATATTGATAAAGATTAAAAATTTATAAACATAATTAAAAATAAATGTCAATAGTTGACAAAAGTCAATCAAGTGATATACTTTTGATAACTTAATGTCAAAGAAAGGGGCGAATACAATGAAACCAATTTATACCTATATGAAAAAACAGTCTGAGGTGATTCGCGGTCAGGATCTGATTCAAAACGATTTGTTTACAAAGTATAATGTGAAACGTGGTCTGCGGGATTTGAACGGGGATGGAGTACTTGCCGGACTTACCAATGTTTCTATGATTCAGTCAAAGGAAACTGTTGACGGCGAGGTAAAACCTTGTCATGGAAAGCTGTTTTACCGCGGCTATAATATTTATGATCTTGTGCGCGGAATTATGGCGGATCATAGATATGGATTTGAGGAAACGGCGTATCTGCTGCTGTTTGGAGAACTTCCCAATAAGCCTCAATTGAAGGAATTTTCGGCAATGATTGGTGATATGCGCTGTCTGCCCACTAATTTCGTCAGAGACGTTGTGATGAAGGCGCCCAGTAAAGATATTATGAATTCTATGACACGAAGTGTACTGACCCTGTCTTCCTATGATATGCATGTATCAGATTTGAGTCTGGAAAATGTACTAAGACAATGTATGATGTTGATTAGCGTGTTCCCAATGCTTGCAGTATATGGTTATCATGCCTATAATCATTATGAAAATAATCAGAGTATGTATATTCATCATCCGGATGCGGAATTAAGTACGGCGGAAAACCTGCTGCGTTTGCTGCGGCCGGATATGAAATATTCAAAACTAGAAGCAAAGGTGCTTGATCTGGCGCTTATGCTTCACATGGAACACGGTGGCGGAAACAATTCTACCTTTACAACCCGGGTGGTGACATCATCTGGATCTGATACTTATGCGGTAATGGCGGCAGCTTTATCATCTTTAAAGGGGCCAAAACATGGCGGCGCCAATATTAAAGTGGTAGAAATGATGAATGATCTGAAAGCATGTGTAACAGATTATTCAGATCAGGATCAGGTAGAAACGTATCTGGAACATGTTCTCAGAGGCCAGGCGTTTGATGGAAGAGGATTGATTTACGGAATGGGACATGCTGTCTATACCATTTCAGATCCCCGTGCAGAAGTATTTAAAAGCTTTGTGGAAAAGCTCGCTCAGGAAAAGGGCTGCCAGGAAGAATTTGAATTGTATTCTATGGTAGAGACTCTTGCTCCGAAAGTCATTGAGAAAAATCGTAAAATGTATAAAGGGGTAAGCGCCAATGTAGATTTCTACAGCGGATTTGTTTATAATATGCTGGGAATTCCGCTGGAGCTTTATACCCCGATATTTGCTATTGCGCGTATTGTGGGGTGGAGTGCACATCGGCTGGAGGAACTGGTAAATGCCGATAAGATTATCCGCCCGGCATATAAGAGTGTATTAGAATTAAAGACCTATACTTCTTTAGAATCAAGAGATGGATATGAAATAGAAGGGCAGGATTATAAGGACTACCGGCTGGAAGAAAGAGAAGAAAAGAAACACTAAGCATTAAAAAAACTGGTGGGATTTGTATGAAACTGCCCCTTAAAAGCAAAACATTTAGGGCAGATGAAATCTCACCAGTTTTTTGTTATTTTAGTTCCTATACAGATTCAAACTCTTCCACTATTTCTTTATCAGGGGCTTTTGTAAGAAGGCTGACAATAATAATGGCGGCACAGGCAGCAATGAAAGCCGGAAGGAGTTCATAAATATTCCAGATACCGCCTATAGGAGCGATCAGATATTTCCAGATAAATACCATAGCTCCTCCGACGATCATACCGGCCAGTGCACCGTTTCTGTTGGAGCGCTTCCAGAAGAGAGCAAACAGCATTACCGGACCAAAAGCAGCGCCAAAACCGGCCCAGGCAAAAGATACAATGGAGAAAACAGAGCTGTCTGGATTCCGGGCAATAAAAACACCGATAACGGCTATGATAATTACAGTCAGTCTTGCGAAGAGCATAGACATTTTACTGGAAATCTTAAGATGAAATACATCTTCAAGAATATTCTGGGACACACTGGAAGAAGCTGCCAGAAGCTGGGAATCAGCAGTGGACATTGTTGATGCAAGTATTCCTGAAAGGATGACACCAGCAAAAATAACTGCAATGATACCGTTCTGGCTTAAAAGTGTAGCAATTTTTATAATGATTGTTTCTGATTCTGAGCCTGTAAGGGTATTTATAGCTCCGGCTTTTGTCATGCCAAGCCCGACAATACCAATAAGAACTGCAATAATCATAGAAATTACAACCCAAACGGAAGCAACCCGTCGTGAAAGCTTCAGTTTGTTATCGTCTTCAATAGCCATAAAGCGAAGCAGAATGTGAGGCATGCCGAAATAACCCAGACCCCATGCCAGTTTTGAAAAAATGGTTAGACCGCCGTATGTTACGGATTCTCCTGTGTCAGGAACATGGGAGGAAAACATGGACAGATAGCCTTTCAGATTATGGGCGTTATCCATAACGGCATCAAAACCGCCGGCAACGTGGATTCCGAAAACAAGAACAATGATTAAGGCAATTGTCATAATAATACTCTGAATGAAATCAGTAGTACTTGCAGCCAGGAAACCGCCTAAAGCGGTGTAGGCAACAATTACAATTGCGGAAATAATCATTACAGGTACATATTCGATACCAAATAGGGTGGAAAACAGCTTGCCGCATGCAGCGAAGCCGGATGCCGTGTACGGAATAAAGAATATAACGATAATGATTGCGGAAATACCAACAAGGGTGCGGCTTTTGTCGCGGTAACGATTTGCGAAAAAGCTTGGAATAGTAATGGAATTGTTGGCTTTGGCAGAATAACGGCGAAGTCTTTTTGCGATCAGCAGCCAGTTAATGTAAGTTCCGATACCAAGGCCGATGGCGGTCCAGCCGGCATCCGCAACACCGGAAAGGTAAGCAACACCTGGCAGTCCCATTAAAAGCCAGCTGCTCATATCAGAAGCTTCGGCGCTCATGGCAGTAACAAGGGGCCCCAGTTTTCTGCCGCCCAGATAGAAGTCGCTGGTATCATTGTTTTTCTTGGAGCAGTATACCCCAATCAGGATCATAGCCACAAGATAAATGACCATGACAATAAACAACCCAATAGTTTGTGATGTCATAAATAATCTCCTTTGTGTAAAAATATGCAATAATTCATTTTATCATAGAAAAAAATGGACTACAATATATTTTATATGCTAAAATGTGAGGATACAAAAAAACAATGGAGAAAGGAAGATTGCGCATGAAAACAGTTAATTTAGCACAAAATGGAAAGCAGGTTTCTTCGATTGTACAGGGATGCATGAGAATAGATGCTCTGAGTGATTATCAGCTGGAAGCTTTAGTGGAGCATCAGCTAGAACGGGGGATTAACTTTTTTGATCATGCGGATTGCTATGGAGCGGGAGTGTGCGAAGAAAAGTTTGGAAAGCTTCTGGCTGCCAGACCAAAGTTAAGGCAGCAGATGACGATTCAGACCAAGTGCGGAATCCGCCCCGGGAATTTTACGGTTTATGATTTTTCTAAAAAACATATATTGGAGAGCGTGGACCAAAGCCTGCGGCGCCTTCATACGGATCATATTGATATTTTACTTTTGCATCGGCCGGATGCACTGATGGAGCCGGAAGAAGTAGCAGATGCCTTTGACCGGTTAAAGGAAAGTGGAAAGGTGGGACATTTTGGTGTCAGCAATCAAAATCCCGGGCAGATGAAGCTGCTATCAAAATATTTAAATAGGAAGCTTGAGATTAATCAAATGCAGCTTAGTCCGGCCAGAACGGGTATGCTGGATGCAGGGTTCAATGTAAACACATCTTTTGATAAAGGAATTGACAGGGACGGCGGAGTTATTGAATATTGCAGGCTGGAGGGCATTACCATTCAATGCTGGTCTCCGTTCCAGCGGGGACAGATAGAAGGAACCTTTATTGGCGATGAGGAATATCGTGAATTGAATTGTGTTTTAGAACAGCTGGCCCAAAAGTATGATATCTCTGTGAATGGCGCAGTAATTGCCTGGCTGCTTCGACATCCGGCTGACATGCAGGTTGTTGTAGGAACAGTAAACGACAGCCGGATGGATGCTATTGCCCGGGCGGCTGATGTCAGGTTAACAAGAGAAGAGTGGTACCAGGTGTATCAGGCTGCCGGGAATGTACTGCCTTAGCGGCAGAGTTTCACAGCCCCAAAGGAAATTGCAGTTGTAATTTCCTTTGGGGCTGTTTTTGCGTCTAGGAAGCGAACTAAGAAAAGAGAAGTGAATAAGAAGAAAAGCAGTAGGTGAAAGAAGAGAGAGTGAAGAAAAGTGTAAAAAGAGAGGCGGGGGAGCAGGAAAGTTCCGTCTAACTGCCCCAGCAGGAAGGCAGGGAAGGAAAGAAAGGAAAAAGAAAAAAGGGAAAAGAGATTCCTAAGGAAGAAGGGTATAGTGGAAGAAGGTATAGAGTGTAAGGATAGAAAGAGGTAAAACTAAATGGAATTAAGAAGAGAAATGAAATAGACAGGAAAGAAAAAAGGAAAAAGGAAATTATGGAAAGAGAGGGAAAAGTAGGGAAGAAAAAAAGCGGAGAACCGGGAAGAAAAGGGGAAAAAAGAGAGGGGTAAGAGGAAAGTGTTGTTGAAAAAGAAAAGGAGAAGAATCAGATACTGTCGCTGGAGGAGATCAGCGGCAGTAGGGGAAGCAGAAAGCGGAGATCAAATTGCTGGGGAGAGGGAAGGAAAGGGATGTGTGAAAGGGAGGACTGCATTTGGAGAGGGAAGGGGTGTTGTTAGAGGAGAAGGCTGGCGAAAAAATAGAAAAAATGATGAAAAAACATTTTATTTCACGAAAAAATAAGGTTTCATTTTGTGAAAAACGATAAAAAAGCGGCTGCGTTTCCGGAAATGTATTGACTTTTTCGTAAAATGATGTAAGATAAGATTATCAAATTAGTACAGTTTCCACACAGAAAAGGGAAAAGAATCCGTCAATTTCACGAAGGGGTTGTGGAAGAAGGAGGGAGATTCCGTGTGAGGCTGATATATAATGTTTTAAAGGAGGAAAAGACATGAAATTAAGCACACTCATGAAAAGAGGCCTGGCCGTAGGATTAGTAGGAGCCATGGCGGTAGGTCTCGTAGCCTGCGGAGACAAAAAGGATGATGCGAACCAGAGTTCAGCAAATTCTGATAAAGCCGCAGCCAGCGATGTAACACTGAAATTCCAGCAGTGGTGGGGAGTGGAACTTCCGGATGGGGCACTGGACGAGATCTGTAAAGGCTTTACAGATGAGACAGGCATCAAAATTCAATTATTATCCAATCCATATGCTGATACAAAAGACCAGATTTCAAATGGTGCAGCTACAAAGACGATGGCTGACGTTGTAGGACTTGACGGAGCATGGGTTTATGACTTTGCAAAACAGGGCGCTATTGCTAACTTAACCGAGTTAATGAAAGCAGACAACTATGATACAAGCCAGCTGGGAGCAGAGGTACAGGTTGACGGCGCAACTTATATGATTCCGGTTGCAAACTTCCCGTATCCGATGTTTGTAAACATGGACATCCTAGAAGAGGCAGGAATAAAAGAGATCCCGAAAACATGGACAGAGTTTACAGCAGCTTGTAAAGCAATTACTGAGAAAACAGATGCGGCAGGATGGATTATTGGTTTAAATGAGGCTACACCATCCGGTATCCAGAACTGTTTCATGTCATGGTTATGGGCATCAGGCGGCTCTATGCTTGATGAATCCGGAAAACCGGCTTTAACAGATAACGATGGTTTAACAAAAACAACAGAATATGTAAAATCCTTATTTGATAATGGATATGTTGCAGAAGGTACCGCATCCAAAAAAGAATCTGACATGGTTCAGGATTTCATCAATGGACGTGTTGCATTTATGTTTGACTCTCTTGCTCATTGTACAATGATCAGAGAAGAGAACCCTGACTTAAATGCTCAGGTAGCAAAAGTTCCTGTAATGGACGATTTCAATGGAACATCTGGTATGGACGTTGCAAACTGGGGTATTGGTATTGCAGCTAACAGCGAATACCAGAAAGAAGCTATGCAGTTTGTTGAATATTTATTAAGCCCGGAAGTAAATGCACAGTTAGTTGAGCTTGCAAATGCTTTCCCAGGTAATGTAAATGCAAAACCTGATTACTCCAAGACAGATGAATTATTCCAGCAGTGCTATGAACTGTATCAGGAATGTACACCAATCAATGAGTTTACAGGAATCCCAACATCTGAAGAATTAATGAAACAGTTCAATCAGCAGTTCCAGTTATATCTGAGCGGAGATACAAAAACAGCAGATGACATGCTGAAAGCTACTCAGGATCTGTGGATGCCGGCATTTGAATAAATGCAGAAAATAATAAAAGAATCTGTATAAGCAGGTGATAAAAGGGGTGTACGAGGTTGCCTCGTATACCCCTGATTTTTAAGAAGAAGAGAGGGATGAGATACATATGTTACAGGCCAATGGCAGCGTGACTGCTGTAAAAAGTAAGAAACCGCTTAATTTTAAAAAAGGTGTAAAGCCATATTTATATCTCGCGCCGACTCTGGTTGTGTTAATTATTCTTTTGATTGTCCCGATTGTAATGGTTATCAGCTATGCTTTCTTTGATAATGTCATTGTGGTGCAGGAGCCCCAGTTTGCAGGGCTTAAGAATTTTGGCATTGTTTTAAAAGATCCCACCTTTATTATGGGCATTAAAAATACACTGTTCTTTGTTATTGTCAGTGTAATCGCTCATATGTTAATAGGTATGTTTTTTGCTATGCTGATGAATACAACTTATTTACATGTTAAAACAAAAGCTGTTTTCCGTGTTATTTATGCGTTGCCGTGGATGTTTACAGCCTCTGTAATCGCTATTACATGGAGATTATTGTATGATCCGGTAGGTGTGCTGAACTTTTTATCACAGACACTACATTTGTCACAGAGTACAATTGATTTTCTTGGAACCAGGGAAATCGCATTAAAAGCAGTAACAGTAATTAATATCTGGTCAGGATATCCGTTCTATATGATCAGTATTCTGGCAGGTCTGCAGGGTATCTCTACAGATTTGTATGAAGCATCTTCTATTGATGGTGCAAATCCGGTTCAGCAGTTTTTTAGAATTACAATTCCACAGCTGAAACCGATTCTGATTAGTTTGGTTATGCTGGATTTTGTATGGACAATACAGCAGTTTGCATTAATCTGGATGACCACAGGCGGCGGGCCGGTTAAGGCAACCACAACAGTCAGTGTATATATTTATGAGACGGCATTTAGGACGTACAAGTATTCCCAGGCATCGGCCGCAGCGGTGCTGGCGTTGATTGTATGTATCATTATAGCAATATTCTATGTAAGAAACCAAAGATCGGAGGATTAATATTATGATTGGAAAAAAGAAATTACATGTAAAAATATTAATTATCATCGGTCTTATCTGCGGGGCGATCTGGGCTGCATTTCCGGTTATCTGGATGGTGCTGAATTCATTTAAGCCAAACAAAGATATTTTTGCCTGGCCGCCGATGATATTTTCACCCAACGGCTCGCTGGATGCCTATGCGGCAGTATTTCAGAATCCAGAGCAGATTCGTTTCTTTATTAACAGTTATGTAATTGCGGCCTGCGTGGTTATTTTAACTCTTGTAGTTGCAATTTTCGCATCTTATGGGTTCAGCCGCTTTAACTTCCCGGGTAAAGGGATTATCAATACGATCATTATCAGTGTACAGGCAATTCCGCCGGTAGTTCTGGTAATTCCGTATCTGAGCCTGGTAGTTTCTCTGAAGCTGTACAATACTTATGGGGCGCTGATATTAACATATCTGGTATTGACACTGCCTTATGCGATACTGATGATAACCGGCTACTTTAATACGCTGCCAAAAGATCTGGATGAAGCGATTATGATTGACGGAGGCTCCAGAATGAGAGCACTGTGGCAGGTGCTTGTACCGGTATCTATTCCGGGGCTTGTATCGGTTGGTATGTACACTTTCATGCAGGCATGGAATGAGTACCTGTTTGCATTAACCTTGACACAGACAAATGATAAACGTACCGTACCCATTGGTATCAATCTTCTGATGGGCCAGCATTCCTATGAATGGAATCAGATGATGGCTATCAGTGTACTAGGTTCTCTTCCGGTATTTATATTGTTCTTGTTCTTCCAGAAATATTTCCTGGCAGGAATGACAGCCGGAGCAGTAAAAAATTAATACTAAATTTCGTGGAGTCGATCTGAAGGGATTTAAAAGGACCCCGGATGCGAAAATAATGAGAGTATAATAAAGCGGGGGTTTGTTTTTATTAATGCTTTTATATTAACTTTATAAAAAATATTCATACTTTAGGAGGTAATGAACAATGTTAATGAATATGAAAGATCTGTTGGCAGTTGCTAACAAAAATAACTTTGCAGTACCGGCTTTTAATATCAGTGATTACAATATGTTCAATGGTATTATGGAAGCTTCAGAGGAAAAACAGGCTCCCGTTATTATTGCAATTCACCCGGATGAATTAAGCCATATCGGAACAGAAATGGTTCAGGGAATTATAGCAAAAGCAAATAAAGCAACAGTTCCTGTTGTTATTCATTTAGATCACGGCGCTTCTTTTGAACAGGTAATTTCAGCAATTCAGGCAGGCTTCACTTCTGTTATGATTGACGGTTCAAGTCTTTCTTTTGAAGATAACATTGCAATCTGTAAAAAAGTCTGTGAAGCAGCTCACGCAGTCAATGTATCTGTAGAAGGCGAATTAGGTACTATCGGTACTACAGATAAAGAGGCAGAGGCCGGTGCAAACCAGATTATCTATACAGATCCGGAAGATGCAGTTAAATTTGTTGCAGAATCAGGTGTAGATACTCTTGCAATTGCCATTGGAACATCCCATGGTTTATATCCAAAGGGAATGAAACCGGAACTGAAACTTGATTTATTAAAAGAAATTAAAGCAAAGGTTTCTATTCCTCTGGTACTTCACGGCGGTTCCAACAATCCGGATAAAGAGATTGGTGAATCTGTAACACTTGGCGTTAATAAGATTAATATTTCCAGCGATATTAAAGCTGCATATTACGGAAAAATGCGTGAAGTATTGAAAGATGAAGGTTTAAGAGAGCCAAACACAATTCAGCCTCCATGTGTCGTTGCAATGAAAGAAGTAGCATTTCATAAAATTGAGCTGTTCCAGGCTGATGGAAAAGCAAAACTTTACTAAGAATATTTCAGCAGCGTAAAGCAGCTGATTGAGAAAAACTCTGTAGAACAGAAGCGTGGAGTCATGAGACAAGCCATACTGTTTTGCAGAGTTTTTCAATTCCTGCAGGTATTTGGGTTTGTAGAAAGTAAAGGAAAGAAAAAGGATATAGTCCAGCAAAATTCACAGAGTAAAATCTGTACGAGTACATAAATTTATGATATTATACAAAAAGGAAGGTTTCATATTATGAAAAACACAAATTTAGTAACAATGAAAGAAGCTTTAAAGATTGCAGATCAAAGAGGGATTGCCCTGGGAGCATTTGAATTTTGGTCATATGAAGTGGCACGGGCTATTGTTCAGGCAGCTCAGGAGCTGGATGTACCTGTTATTCTGCAGGGCGGTAAGCTGGAGATTGACCGGATGGGCGGTTTTGAGGAGACTGTTGAGACGGCCTATATGGCTGCAAAAAACAGTACAGTTCCGGTAGCTCTGCATCTGGATCATGCCACAACCTTCGAAGATTGTAATGCTGCGATTAATGCAGGATTTACTTCTGTTATGATTGACGCATCAGCGCTTCCGTATGAGGAAAATATGGAAATTACCAGAAAAGTTGCCCGGCGTGCACATGCTGCAGGAGTTACCGTGGAAGGTGAGCTTGGCAGACTGGTGGGAGAAGAAGGCGATATCATTGTGAAAGGACCGGAAGCTGCTCAGACAGACCCCGGGGAAGCACTTCAGTTTGTAAAAGATACCGGGATTGATGCTTTGGCTGTGTCTATCGGTACAGCTCATGGCCAGTATACATTCGAGCCAAAGTTAAATATTGAACGGCTGGACAGAATTAAAGAAGTTGTAGATCTTCCCATTGTGCTCCACGGAGGTTCGGGTACACCCATGAACCAGGTGCAGGAGGCCATACGCCACGGTATCCGTAAAGTAAATATCTGCACAGATATTCAGGTGGCAATGGGAACAACATATATAAAAACAATTCAGAGTGAGGGATTTAAGTATTCCTGTGAAAATCTCTGGGGACCTTCAGAAAAAGCGGCTAAAGCAGTTGTAATGGAGAAAATAAAAGCATTTGCATTAATGTAATGAGAATGGAGTAAACAATATGACAATGAACGAAAAGTACGCAGAAGTATTCTCTAAAATGGACGAGACGTTTGCAGCACGTATCAAAGAGGAGCGTTATCCGGCTATGGGATATACCAGTAATCTTGACCTGCTGTGTGATTTCAATGTGGAAACATTGAACCGGCTTCTTGAAACCTATGTTCCGGACGAAAGGCTGGAAGATATGAAGGTGGCTAAATCCATTAAAACAATGGAAGATCTGCTTCATTCGGTTGTATATTACTGTATACATGGCATTGGCGGGGAGGTGGATGTTGAAAATACCCAGGTGATGTCGGACAGTTTTAACTGGCAGTATGGTATGGGCGGAACTGCTGTTCAGGCGGCAATGGCCTTATCCGCGGTAGGCTGTCCTTCTATTGTACATCTCACAGATGATTCTAAGGAAGTGTGTGATATTTTAAATACACCATATATTTACACGATTTCCAAAGACGGAAGAATGATTCATACTGATGAGTGTGAACAGACAGCGGATCAGGAGATTCATTATATTATACAGTTTAAAAAGGGTGATGTGATCAGGCTGGGCGAACAGGAAGCAATGATTCCTACTTCCAACAGGATGATTGTAACCAAAATTACTGTAAACGAGTATGTTCCGTTTTCGGAGCCTTACTTTAGATTTATTGAAGAACATGCAGAAAAAATCAGCAGTAATGTATTGTCCAGCTTTAATGCTTTAAGCGATAAAAATCTGCTGAAAGAGAGGCTGGAATATGTAAGAGAACATGTTCATAAATATAAAAAAGCCAATCCGTCCGGGGTTGTATTTTTTGAGGACGCCCATTATCATAATACGGAAGTGCGCAATACCTGTCTGGAAACCATTTATTCGGAGTGCGATATTGTCAGCCTGAATGAAGAGGAACTGGCTTATACATTAGAATCTTTTGATTTTAATGTAGTGATAGAAGACATAATTTCCTGTGTGGAAGGAGCCAGATTTATCCGTGAAAAATTTGGCGTGAAAAAAGGAGTTGTAGTGCATACAGCCAATTATGCCATGTATGTAGGTGAAAAACTGGACGTTGATATTGAGCTGGGACTGATCTGTGGAAATCTTCTGGCTACAGGAAAAGCGGCCAACGGATGGTATGCAGCCAAGGAACAGGTAAAAGAACTGCTGGATCTTGACCTTTCACCCAGAGGTGTTTCTGATCTGGAAAAAGTACAGGCCAGCAAGTATGCGGATGAGGTGGTTTTAGTTCCATCTAAATATATTGATAAGCCAAAATATACTATCGGACTGGGCGATTCTTTTGTGTCCGGAGTTCAGATCTGTTTCTAAGTTAATAAAGTGTAAGAAGGTTTTATCATGACAAAGACGGCACAAAAAACGGTATTATTGACAATTACTGAAATGTATGACAAGATTTTTCAGGCTGAAAAAAAGGTGGCAGATTTTATATTAAAAAATCCAGATCTTGCAGTAAATGCCAATGTTTCGGAACTGGCCAATTACAGCGGGGTCAGTGATGCCACTGTTATCCGGTTATGCAAGCATTTAGGATATGAAGGATATTATCAGATGAAAATATGTCTTTCTAGAGATATTGGGAGACGGGATTTATCTCTGAAAAGAGACGGTCTGGTGAATACCTCTATGACAGGATATTTTAAGGAAATGGCGGAGGGAATTATTAGTGCAGGAGCGGCCATAGATGAAAGTGTTTTTTATGAAAGTGTGGAGCTGTTAAAAAACAGTACAATGCTCCATCTGGTTGCTGCCGGAAATACCGGGCCTTTGTGTTTGTATTGCGGATACAGGCTGGAGAGGATCGGCATTCGCTGCAGTTATAATATGCAGCCTGAATATTATATGAATCATATAAATCTGGCACAAAAAACGGATGCTGTCCTGGCTGTTTCGTGGTCGGGGACCTCCCGGACTGTTGTGCAGGCCCTTGAGATGGCAAAGGAAAAAGGCATGAAAACCATGGCCGTTACAGGGTATCGGTATTCACCGGTATCCAGAACAGCGGATTACCTGCTGCTGTCAGCCTCAGGAGACGGAGAGGTTAATAAGCATTCTCAATATTCCAGGTTAAGTGAGATGGCGGTGTTAGAAGTGCTGATTCAGGCTCTTGAGCATTCCCTGGCCATTGAAAAGGATGAGATTACGGAACCGGAAATGCTGCTGTCTGAGACAAAATATTAAATGATAAACGAAAGGATTGGATAACAGAATGAAAGATATTGATGTATTGGCCCTTGGTGAATTATTAATTGATTTTACCAGCAACGGAATCAGTGAACAGGGAAACGGATTGTTCGAAGCAAATCCGGGCGGAGCCCCCTGCAATGTATTGGCGATATTAAATAAGCTGGGCAGGAAAACCGGTTTTATCGGTAAAGTAGGAAACGATGGATTTGGACGGATGCTGAAACAAACGCTGGAGGAGCTTGGAATTGATACAGAAGGTCTGTATCTGGATGATGTATATCATACAACGCTTGCGCTGGTTCATACAGATAAGAGCGGCGACCGGGATTTTTCCTTTTATAGAGATCCGGGTGCAGATGTGATGCTGACCGCAGATGAAGTAGATCCTAAATTAATCAAACGTGCTAAAATCTTTCATTATGGAACATTATCCATGACACATGACGGTGTCAGAGCTGCAACGAGAAAAGCCATTGAAATTGCAAAAGAAGCGGGGATGCTGCTGTCTTTTGATCCAAATTACAGAGAGCCTTTATGGAAAAGCAAAGAAGCAGCTAGAGAACAGATTGCCTATGGCCTCTCTCAGTGTGATATTCTCAAGATTTCTGAAGAAGAGCTGGAGATGATGACGGGAACGTCGGATATTGAAGCAGGAGCTGTGGATTTTAAAGAAAAATATCCAAATATAAAATTGTTAAATGTCACGGCCGGAGGCGACGGAAGCTATTCTTATTACAAAGATATGAAGGTATTTGTTCCGGGCTTTCTGCTGGGTGGAACTATTGAGACTACCGGGGCAGGAGATACCTTTGGAGGAGCGGTTTTAAATTTTGTATTGGAGCATGGCATTGAGAATCTTTCCAAGGAAGATTTAACAGAAATGCTTCGGTTCGCAAATGCCGCCGCCTATCTGGTAACTACAAGAAAAGGAGCCCTTCGTTCTATGCCGGAGCGGGAGCAGATAGAAGATATTTTGAAAAATAATTGACAGAAAAATAATTAAGGAAAAAGGCCATCACATCTGGTAATGATGTGGCGGCCTTTAAAAAATGTCTGTGTGTTGAATCAGCTTTTTGATGAACGGCCCAGATTCAGTCTGCGGGCCTGCTCCTCAATGACTTCCCGATCGCTGAAGTGATGCTTGATACCTTCGATTTCCTGATAATCTTCATGTCCTTTTCCGGCCACAATAATAACATCCCCTTCCTGAGCGTGTTCTAAGGCATAGGAAATTGCATTGGTACGGTCTTCAATCATCCTATAGGCGCCATCAGCTTTCTGGACGCCGGTCAGGATATCATTAATAATTTCCCCTGGTTTTTCAAAGCGGGGATTATCGGAAGTAATAATAGAAAAATCTGCCATGCGGGATGAAACCTCCCCCATTTCAAAGCGGCGTGCTTTGGAACGGTTACCGCCGCAGCCAAATACTGTGACAAGGCGTCGGGGATGGTATTCCCGCAGGGAGCTTAAGAGGCTCTCAAGGCTCATAGCATTATGGGCATAGTCAATCATAATAGTAAATTTGTCTGAAACGGGAACGATTTCTACTCTTCCTTTTACCTGAACATCTTTGAGAACATCTTTGATCAAAGACAGATCATCTGTAAAATGCAGACATACGGCAATGGCAGTCAGTGAATTGTAGACACTGAAACGGCCGGGGATGTCTACTTCAACTTTCATGTTGACTTTCCCGGATAACTGATAGCGGATACCGAGTATTCCGGGTTTGGTAAACAAATCCAGATCGGATGCCTTAAGATCGGCATCTTTTTCTAGTCCAAAGGTTTCGATATCACAGGAAGCATTTTTTATCATCTGGTCAACATAAGGATCATCCGCGTTTACAATTCCGTGCCGGCACTGCCGAAACAGCATTGCCTTGCAGTTTAAATAATCCTGAAAATCTTTATGTTCTGCAGGACCGATATGATCTTCTGATAGGTTGGTGAAAATACCATAATCAAATGTGAATCCGGATACCCGGTGAAGCATCAGCCCCTGTGAGGAGACTTCCATTACCACACACTGACAGCCGGCAGCAGCCATTTTGGCAAATGTTTCCTGAACAATATAAGATTCCGGCGTTGTGTTTGCAGCTGGAATATGTTCATCTCCAATGATCGTTTCAATGGTTCCGATCAGTCCGGTTTTGACACCTGTCTTTTCCAGAACAGACTTAACCATATAGGTAGTAGTGGTTTTTCCCTTTGTTCCCGTAATGCCGATAGTAGTCAGCTTTTCGGCGGGATTGCCAAAGTAATCTGCGGACATGCAGGCCAGGGCATGACGGGTATTTTCAACCTGGATAATGGTAATATCAAATCCGGCCAGCTGATCTGCGACGTCTTTTTCTACAATTACGGCGGCAGCACCTGCTTTTGCCACATCTGTAACAAAATCATGGGCGTCTCTTGCGGTTCCGCTTATGCAGACAAACACATCCTGGGGGCTGACTTTGCGTGAGTCGTAAATAAGCCGGGAAACTTTTGTTTCCACAGAGCCTTTCAGACAGTTATAATCCAGTTTGGAGAGTAAATTAATTAGTTTCATGGGAACCTCCTTTTAGATTTCAATGCTGCCGGTACAGATGATGGCTGCCGGACCGGTCATAAATACAGTATTTTTGTTCTGATCGTAATGGATCGTAAGGTCTCCTCCCAGCAGGTGGACGGTCACATTGTTTTCGGTTAGTCCGTTTAGGACGCAGGCTACAACACTGGCGCACGCTCCGGTACCGCAGGCGAGAGTTTCTCCGGAGCCTCGTTCCCAGACGCGCATATCAATCTGATTTCTGTCAATCACATGGATAAATTCGGTATTTACCTGTTCCGGGAAGTATGGATGTTTTTCAAACAAAGGTCCGATTTTTTCCAGATCAAGAATGTGTACGTCATCTACAAATATAATGGCATGAGGATTACCCATAGAGACGCAGGTCATCCGATATTCTGTCTCCTTTCCGTCAACGGACACTGTAATGGGAGTGTTTACAACGGAGTCTTTTGGGCCATTGGGAATAACTACAGGTACATCCGCAGGGGTCAGGGATGGTGCACCCATGTCAACAGTTACGGTTTTTACAGAACCATTTGAGACATTGAGATTTAAAGTTTTAATTCCGGATAATGTTTCTACCGTAATAGTAGTTTTATCTGTCAATTTATTGTCGTATACGTATTTGGCAACACAGCGGATTCCGTTGCCGCACATTTTCCCTTCGGAACCGTCGGCATTGTACATTGCCATCCTAAAATCTGCGGTTTTAGAAGGGCAGATGCAGATCAGGCCGTCGGAACCAATTCCAAAATGCCGGTCACTGACGATTCTGGAGACCTCATTTGGATTTGAGAGGGACTCTTCAAAACAGTTCACATAGATATAATCATTGCCGCAGCCATGCATTTTTGTAAATTTCATATAAATCCCCTTTCGATTTAAAAGTAAAAATTGTAATTGTAAAAATTTTAGCACAAATGGAGCTGTGATGCACTATATTCAAAGGAAAATCTTTGCCCGGGGTTCTTTTTACAGTTTATGTAGACTTCATCTATTTCATTAGGAAAAAGAATATTATCAGGCGGTTTCGGAATTGACAAGTCAGATGAGATAGGTAATACTAATTTATATGGTTTTTAATATGGAGGAAGAATTATGGCAGTGAAAATAAACGGAATTAATCATTTTGCAATCAGTGTAGCAGATCTGGAGGAAACCATTCAGTGGTACTCGAATATTTTTGGATTTTATGTAGTTAACCGCTCAGAAATTCCGGGAGCAGATATCCGTGTAGCTCATCTGCAGGGAGAAGGCTTTTTACTGGAAGTATTTGAGGCTCAGGGCTCGGCCTTATTACCTGAAGACCGGAAAGTGCCAAACCGTGATCTGATGACTCAGGGTAATAAACACATGTCTTTCGGTGTGCCGGACGGAAGGGCTGCCAAGGCTCAGCTGGAGGCTCTGGGAGTGGAAATCGCCATGGTGGCGGAAGTAGATGATACCTATGGAGTATTTATCCGTGATAATACAGGTAATCTGATTGAAATATTCGAAGAAAAAGGCGATGTGGTATTTAATCAACATAAATCAGGAGGTAAATAATGGCTTTATTTATATGTTATTCAAAATGCTCTACCTGTAAAAAGGCGGAAAAATGGCTGCAGGAGCAGGGCGTGGAATATACAGTGCGCCCGATTAAGGAACAAAATCCAACCAAAGAGGAGCTGGCCTTGTGGCATGAGAAAAGCGGACTGGATATCAAACGATTTTTTAATACAAGCGGCAATCTTTACAAAGAAATGAAATTAAAGGACAGGCTTGCGGATATGAGTCTGGATGAAAAGCTGGAGCTGCTGTCAACAGATGGGATGCTTGTAAAACGTCCGATTCTGGTGGATGGGGATACTGTTCTGGTTGGATTTAAAGAAGCAGAATGGCAGGATAAAACAGAAATTTTGGCAGAAAGGTAAAGGAGAACGGTATCGTATAGATTATGATACCGGCAGTCCTGCTTAAAAATTATAAAGAGATTTGCAGACCTTAAAAAACGTCTTTCTTTGTGAGATAATCCGGTGCTTGGGAGCCGGAGCAGATGTAAGGGGGCAAATCTCTTTTTTGTGTGTAGATCTATCCGTTGGCCAGATTTGTATGTATTTCCTTTCGTTTTTTGCATATTTCCTTAAAATCCCGCCGGGCATCTTCTAGTTTGGAAGGATCGCGCAGAAGGGCGGAAGGATGGTAGACTGCGGTTAGATAGCAGTTTTTCCGATGAATCCAGGTCCCGTGCTGTCTTGTAATACGGTAGTTAGGTTCAATTAAACGCTGAGCTGCTACACGTCCGAGACAGACAATGATTTTGGGCTTTAAAAGATAAGTTTCCAGTTTTAGATACGGGAAGCAGGCGTCTTTTTCATAATCTTTGGGGTCCCGGTTTCCCGGAGGATGACATTTAATAATGTTGGTCAGATAAATGTCTTGCCGGCTCAGATCTGCTCCGGACAAAAGTTCGTCAAAAACTGTGCCGGCAGGTCCAATAAAGGGAATGCCCATCTGATCCTCCTGGGCACCGGGGGCTTCTGCCACAAACATAAGGTCCGCCTTGAAAGAACCCTGTCCGGGAACTGCTAGATGCCTGGAACGGGAGAGGGGACATCTGGTACAGGACGATATTTCGGCCTGGATTTCTTCCCATGTGTACATAATAAAACCTCCTGTGTAAAAGTTTAAAGTCAGTATAACACAAAAAAATGTTTTTTAATGTTATAGTATAAAAATTTCCATTTGACGAATACTACATTTATCCAAACGATGAAGATAAATGGAAAATTGTTAAATGGAGGAATTTATTTTATGAAAGCAACAGGAATTGTGCGCAGAATAGATGATCTGGGGAGAGTCGTGGTGCCAAAAGAAATCCGGCGTACATTAAGGATCCGGGAAGGAGATCCGCTGGAAATTTTTACTGACAGAGAAGGGGAAATAATTCTGAAAAAGTATTCGCCTATTGGGGAGCTGGGGCAGTTTGCAGGCCAGTATGCAGAAAGTCTTGCTAAAACATCAGGATGTCTGGCATGTGTTACAGATCGTGATCATGTCATTGCGGCAGCGGGAACGGGAAAAAAGGAATTTGAAGGAAAAGAGATCAGCGCGCAGCTGGAGGCTCTGATTGAAGAGAGAGAAAATTTTGTTGCCAATAAAACAGAAAAGGATCTCATAAAGATTACTATTGATGATGCTGGTGAATTTGCTTCTCAGGCAGTAAGTACCATCATCTGTGAAGGGGATGCAATTGGTTCGGTTATCCTGTATAATAAGAACGAAAAAGAAAAAATGGGTGATACCGAAGATAAGCTGGTGCGGACGGCGTCTGGTTTTCTCGGAAAACAAATGGAGCAGTAAACATGAAACAGGAATTTTCAAGAACAGCCCTTCTTCTGGGAGAAGAAGGGGTACATAAATTAAGCAGGGCGCGGGTAGCGGTATTTGGCGTCGGCGGTGTAGGAGGCTATGCGGCGGAAGCGCTGGCCAGAAGCGGTATTGGGGCACTTGATCTGATTGATAAGGACGTGGTAAGCCTGTCCAATATAAACAGACAGATTATTGCGCTTCACAGTACCGTTGGACGTTATAAGGTCGATGTCATGAAGGAGCGGATTCTTGACATTAATCCGGATGCACAGGTAAATAGTTATCCTTGTTTTTATCTGCCGGAGACAGCGGAGGAGTTTTCTTTTAATCAGTATGATTATGTGGTGGACGCGGTAGATACCGTCAGTGCTAAAATTGCCCTGGTAATGCAGGCAAAGGAAGCCGGGGTACCGATTATTTCCTGTATGGGGGCAGGCAATAAGATGGATCCCTCAAGGTTTGAGACGGCGGATATTTTTGAGACAGAAATCTGTCCGCTGGCCCGGGTTATGCGGAGGGAGCTTCGGAAACGGGGAATAGAAAAGTTAAAAGTAGTTTATTCAAGAGAAGCCGCTGCAGTGCCAATTCATGCGCAGTGTGATTCTCAATCCGGTAAAACAGTTCCGGGGAGCCTGGCTTTTGTCCCTTCAGCTGCGGGTTTGATTTTAGCGGGGGAAGTGATTCGTGAGTTGTCAGGAAAGTTTCCGGAAGGAGTGCAGACATGAAATTTATTCAGATAGCAGACGTTCATCTTGGCGTAAAACCGGATGCGGGAAAACCATGGAGTGAAAGGCGCGCAGAGGATATCTGGAGTTCTTTTGCCGGCGTGGTAAGGTTAGCGGCAAAGGAGGAGGCTGATCTGCTGCTGATTGCAGGAGATTTATTTCACAGACAGCCTTTGAAGCGGGAGCTGAAGGAAGTGGCAGCGTTATTTGGCGAATTGAAGAATACACAGATTGTTCTTGCGGCAGGCAATCATGATTATATGCATCCGAAGTCCTATTACCGGAGTTTTGTGTGGCCGGAACACGTGCATTTTATTGCAGGGGAGGACCTGGAGCCGGTATATTTAAGTTCATTGGATGTAACTGTATGGGGTTCTAGTTATTGGGGGCCGGAAGATAAACGGCATATCTATCAGACCGGAAAATTAGATGGAAGAGGGCTTCAGATTCTTCTGGGGCATGGAGGTGATGAAAAGCATCACCCCTTTACCCTGACTGAACTTCAGGAAGCCGGTTATGATTATGCGGCCTTTGGTCATATACATATTCCTCAGAAACTGAAAGACCACAAAGTTATTATGAGCGGTTCTCTGGAACCGACGGACTGTAATGACTTTGGGCCCCACGGATACTGGATGGGAGAGCTTTACAAAGACAGCTGCCAGGTTCAGTTTTACCCTGTCAAAAACTGTGAATACGTAAAAACAACTGTGGAAATAACACCGGATATGGGGCAGCGGCAGATGATTGAGGCAGCAAGAGAGCAGCTGTCAGCCAGGGAAGCCTTTCAGATCTCACATTTGATTTTGTCCGGAAGGCGGGATGCAGATATGGAAGTTCCCGTAGAAGAGCTGCAGCAGCTGCCCAGGGTTGTTAAGGTGCTTGATATGACCGGGGCAGATTATTGTTTTGAAAAGTTGAAGGAAGATTATTCCGGAACTTTGCTGGCGGCATTTATTGAATATATGGAGGGAGTATCCGACCAGAGGCTGAAAGAGGATGCGCTGTATTATGGCGTGCAGGCTATGTTTGAGGCTATGAATGAGTAGACTGTGAAAGTGTGACGGAAAAAGGCAGTATGATTATAAAAAGAATAGATATTAGAAAGTTTGGAGTTCTGCAGAGCTGTCAGGAAAACTTCTCTGACGGTCTGAATATAATATATGGTGAAAATGAAGCGGGCAAATCTACCATGCAGCAGTTTTTAAAGGGAATGCTGTTTGGATTGGAGAAAAAGAGAGGGAAGGCTTCTGAAGGCGATCCTTATCAGAAGTATGAGCCGTGGGATGCGCCTTCTTTTTATTCCGGTAGTATGGTGTTTGAGACCGGGGGAAGAGAGTTTTTACTGGAGCGGAATTTTTATTCAAAAGAGAAAACTTCCCGTTTACTGAATGTACAGGATTTTGAGGAGCTCTCAGTGGAGCATGGAGATCTGCAGATGCTTCTTGGAGGAATATCGAAAGCTGCTTATGAAAATACATATTTTATTTCCCAGGACCGGCTTTTACCGGGAAAGGATCTTGGAGCGCTTCTGGCAGATGAGAAAAATAATTTTTCCCGGACCGGAGATGGAAGCTTTCAGCTGTCGGCAGCTGTCCGTACATTACAGGATAGAAGAAAAAGGTATGAAAAGCAGCGAAAGATACTGCAGACTGAAAGAGAGGAAAGATTTAGACAGCTTGAAACGGAAGAAGCAGTTCTGATGCGGGACTATGAATCTGTGAAGATAAAAATTCAGGAAAAGAAAGAGGAACGGAAACGTATTGAGTATCGTATAGAGAGTTTTAGAAAGGAAAATATCAAGAGCGCTGGGGGGATTGTCCCGCCGGGGGATGAAAATGAAAAAAGAGCATGGAATCCGTGGATTATTTTCGGGGTAGTATGCTTTTTGTTAAATCATCTTTTGAAAGGGACGCTGCATCTGCCGGGAGCTGTCTTTTTTATACTGCAGGCAATTTTTGCCGGAATGGTTGTTTTTGGGATTGTACGTGTGTTTCAGCAAAAGAAGGCTGAGGAGTTAAGGGAAATACAGGAAAGGAGCAGCACTGAGCAGAAAGAGGAGCAGCAAGAAGCGGAAATAAACAGAATGTATGAATCGGTAAAAATGATACAAGGTGCTCTGGCTGCAATAGAGGAGGAAGGCAGAGACAGGGAACTTAGTCTGGAAAATATCCGTGAGCAGAAAAAAGAGCAGAGCACGGCTGGGGCTGAAGAACTAGAGCTTTTAAGGAAAGAAGAGGCGGTATGTCTGGCGGAAGAGATATTGAAAAAATTGTCTGCCGACTTTCAGGCGGACCGGGATGATTTTTTAAATGAACAGATGTCGGAGATTATTTCTCAAATTACCAAAGGAAAGTATGATGATATACGGATAAATGAAAAGCATGGAATAGAGGTTGTATCAGAGTTTCAGACAAGAAAGCCCGAAGCGTACAGTCAGGCTACCATGCAGCAGATGTATTTTGCTTATCGGATGGCGGCAGGCAGACTGCTGGCGGGGGAAGAAAAGCTTCCGCTGATGTTTGATGAAGCTTTTGCGGGGTATGACAGACAACGGCTTTTGGCAGTGCTTCAATGGCTGGCGCGACAGGAACAACAGGTATTTTTGTTTACCTGCAGGGAGCTGGAAGCGGATATTCTGCGGGAAAATCAGATTAAATTTCAGGAAATCAGATTGTAATTATGAAATTTCAGTTGTTTTGTGCTGAAATGTATGAGAAAATGGTTCTATATATCAGGAAGCCAGTGCATTTCTGAATAGGAATACGTGTGAAATAAAATAAAGGAGATAAATTAATGGACATTGACCTTGGTCATTTAAGGAAGCCGTGCGTCTGTGGAAGAGAGCATAAACTGCAAGTCCGGGAGATTTATGTGGAACCGGGAGCGGTTTCACATCTCATGGACATTCTGGAGAATTTTCAGAATCCGGTATTGATCTGCGACAGCAATACACGGGCGGCGGCGGAACCGTTTTTAGAAGAAGAATATAAGGATTATCCGGTGATTGAATTAAATCCGGAAGGGCTGACGGCAGATAATGAGAGTGTTGAGAAGGTTTTGACACAGGTGGATTTCTGCGACAGAGGATGCAGTGCAGTGCCGGTAGACATTTTGGTGGCTATTGGTGCGGGAACGATTCATGAACTGACACGCTACTGCGCCAATGAGCATGGGATTCCGTTTGTTTCGATACCTACAGCTGCCAGCGGAGACAGCTTTGCTTCAACGGTGGCGGCAATTACCTGGGATGGGATGAAAAAAACACTCCCTGCCGCGGCGCCTGAATGGATTCTGGCGGATACAGATATTTTTTCCGCAGCTCCCTATAAGCTTACAGCGGCTGGAATATCAGATGTGCTTGGGAAATATACGGCGTTGCTGGATTGGAGAGTTTCACATCTGCTGACAGATGAATACATATGTGAAGAGATCTGTGAAATGGAAGAGGATATGATCAGGGATATCCGCCATGAACTGGATGATATCCGGGACGGTGATAAGGATGCCATGGAGAAGCTTATGTATGCGCTTATTTTTTCAGGGCTTGCCATGCAGATGGCGGGAACGTCAAGACCGGTATCCGGCGCGGAACATCATGTGGCGCATCTGCTGGATATGGAGTCCGGGAAGTGTGCAAAGCCGGTTCTTCATGGAGAAAAGGTATCTGTAGGACTTCTTCTGGTGATTGAGGAATATAAGAAACTGGCGGGATGGATACGGGCCAAAAGAACAGTGGTACAGAGTGAAACACTTAAAGGACTGGAGTACGGCCTTTTGGAGAAGGTGTTTGGAAAAGAAACTGTATTGGAAGAGATTCTAGCTGAAAATACGCCAAATCCGCTGGAAGATATTGATCTGGAACGGTTTGAAGAGTCCCTGGAAAAAATTGCGGACCTGATTGATGACCTTCCTGAGACGGAGCAGTTAAGGAATAAGATGAAAAAGGCCGGGTGTATTACGACGCTTTCTGAAATACAGATGACGGAGGGGCAGAAGGAAGACATTCTGCATGTAAGTCCATATGTGCGCAGCAGGCTGACACTGCTAAGGCTGATGAAACTGATTGAAGTAAGGTAGCAGCTGAAGGAAGTTAATAGAAAGAAGACGAAAAAGTATCTCAAAATCATTGGATGAAATGATCTTGAGATACTTTTTGTGTAACAGAAAAAATAAAAGGGATATCGGTTAATAAATAGTCATGAATAGAGCTAGGGCATCACTCAATAAATAGCTCCAGTTGGGAATGTGGTGTGGAGGTAAAGAGTGCCGCAAGCGTTGGCACCCTTCGGCAGAATATGCCAGGGTATTCTTTTCTAACGCAAGCAGGAAATTTTGCTACCTGCTCAAATAATCCCATATTTTAAAGGATAACTCATATAAAAACAGCAGTTTGCTGTCTGTAATAGAGATATTCAATAATTCTTCTATTTTTTTGATTCTGTAAAAAAATGTGCTTCTGTGGACATGAAGATATTCTGCGGTTTTTGCAGCATTTCTGTCATTATCCAGATATGCCCGAAGAGATGGAATAAATTCTGTGTGGTTGATCCTATCATAATCCATCAGCTGTTTTAAGTGGTGGTGGATACCTATTTCCAGGCCGGTATAGTCAGTGTTGGAAAACAGATATTGAGGGAGCAGGTCGGAGCCGAAAAAAAGCAGGTCTTTTGAGTGCATGGCATCTCCCAGCTCCAGTGTATGAAGGGCCTGCCCATAGAAGGAATTAATTTTTAAAATATCGGCAAAGGGCTGGCTGATACCGGCTTTCATATGATTGAGCTGTGCAAAGTTTTTCAGCGGTGCCACAAATTCTTCATCCAGAAGAATCGGTTTATCCTGATTTAAAAACAGAACAATCGTATCCTGATAAACAACAGACATGCTGTTTGGATAAACTGTGCGGAGTGTTGCCATCTGGCGCTTATTAAATAAGGTGCTGTCATGAGGTTCTGTGCAGGCAAGGACGATGAGACAGAAAAACTGGCAGAATCTGCGGTCTAGCAGTTCTAACCGGGAACTGATAAGGTTTACATCGTGGAACCGTCCCTCCAGAAGATCAATAAGGAAATTTTCATACTTCAGGCCGCTTCTTGTAATAAAGAAATCATGTTTCTGCATCTCGATGGCACATGCATCTGCCAGCGCTGTAGTAATTTTTAATTCATAAGGGGTCGCATCAATGTCTGCTTCCAGGCAGACTGCCACATAACCGGCCATAACATTCTGGATTCGAATTGCGCAGAAAATCCAGTTATTATCCGGATGATCTTCTGTTTTGGAAAAAAAAGCTCTTTTGTTTTCATAAATCCGGTCTTCAATCTGCAGACGTTTCAGACTTTCTACTTCGCTGGCAGTAAGAAAGGTGCGGGACTGGCTTCTTTCTATTCCATAAGGCATCTGATTCATCAGCTGAGAAGTTTCTATGATATTATAGCTGGCATCACAGATAGAGATGGGATGCTTCAGAAAGCTTTCTGCCTTTGATACAACATCTTTCAGACCATGTCCGTAGTACAGAGCATGGTATAGCTGATTACTGTGATTCTCAATGAGGGATTCCAGTTTTAGATATTCATTTATTACCGTATATAAAATATGAACTTCCGGAGAACGGTTCATGCGGACCTGGCAAAAAGCTTCATTGGATTGAGCATCAGTGAGAAGAATATATTGATGGGCATCCGATGGTATTGATAGTGCAGCGGAAGAGTCCGGTTTTAAATAAAGCGTATTAAAATCATAAATGGTATCCTTTGTTAAGATATCAACCCGGTTGATCAGGCGTTCTTCTTCATAAGATTCAATAATGATAATCTGAAAGGTTTCTACTATGTGCTGTATGATGGATTTTAATTTAATCATAGGATTTCTCCGATTCAACATATGTTGAAAAACAGGACACTGAAAATATGTTTTTTCAACAGCTGTTTGAAGTGTTTTTCTTGTTGATGTGCTATAATGCAGATAGTTTAACACAGATAGGCTTTTAGAGTCAATTTATAGAATCAACAATTGTTGAAAAATATGAATTGAACAGAGATACAAATATAAGCTGGAGAGGAGAAATAGTATGGCTGTTATAACAATTGACGGTATCCGTCTGGAAGTGCCGGATCAGAAAAATGTTCTGGACTGCGCGCTGGAAGCGGGAATTTATATTCCGCATTTATGCCATCACCCGGATCTGCCGGAAAATGGTTCCTGCCGGATGTGCGTGGTGGAAGTGGAAGGACAGGATGAGGTAGTCCGCTCCTGTATGCTAAAGGCGGAAGATGGTTTAAATATTACCACAAACAGTGAAAGGATAAGCAGGTTAAGGACGCTGGCATTGGAATTATTGCTGGGGGCACACCCGGAGGATTGTTCCACCTGTCCGAAATATGGGAATTGTGAGCTTCAGACACTGATTCAGTATATTGGTGCTAATAATGCCAGAATGAAAAACCGAAGCAGAGGGTTTAAAATGAATGAAGATAATCCACTGCTGATTCATGATATGAACCGCTGTGTATTATGCGGACGCTGTGTAAGAGCCTGTAAGAGACTTAGGGGTGTGGGAATTTTAGATTATCAGAAAAAGGATATGGAGACCTACATAGGGACACTGCACGATAAGCTGTTAAAGGATGCAGACTGTCGGTTTTGTACTGCATGTGCGGAAGTCTGTCCCACAGGAACTATCAGAGATAAAAAGGTATACAGCGCGGCTGACGGAACAAGAGAAGAAGTGCTGGTGCCGTGTAAAAATGCCTGTCCGGCGCATACGGATGTTCCGCGTTATATCCGCTATGTAAAAGAAGGAAAATTTGATGAGGCAGCGGCAGTAATCCGTGAAAAAGTGCCGTTTCCAAAAGCACTGGGTTATATTTGTAATCACGTCTGCGAACTGGAATGTAAAAGAAAAGAAGTCAGTGAAGCTATGTCCATCCGCAATATCAAGCGTTATGCAGCTGAGCAGGATACCGGTTCCTGCTGGAAGGGAAAAGGCAAACAGCTTGCAGATACCGGAAAGAAGGTCTGTATTGTGGGCGGTGGTCCGGCCGGTATGACAGCGGCATATTACCTGCGCAAACAGGGGCATGAGGTTACCGTTAAAGAAGCCCTTCCAACTGTAGGCGGAATGATGGGATATGGCATTCCTTCCTATCGTCTTCCAAGAAATATCATTGAAGAAGAGGCAGCAGTCATTCAGGAGGCCGGAGTCGTAATAGAATGCAATACGAAGGTTGAAAATCCAACGGAACTTCTGAAAGAGTATGATGCGGTATTGATGGCCATTGGAGCACATACCGGCGTCAGACTGCCAATGCAGGGCAATGATCTGGAGGGTGTGCTGCTAAACATTGATTTTCTGCGCAAGGCAAGTCTGGGAGAAGAAACCGGTATGGGCAGGAAAGTTATTGTTCTTGGGGGCGGTAATGTCGCCTTTGACTGTGCCAGAACGGCAAAACGGCTGGGGGCCGAAGAGATTCATCTGGCTTGTCTGGAGGCAAGAGAGGCTATGACTGCAGACGATGAAGAAATAGATCAGGCACAGGAAGAAGGCATTTTTGTTCATCCGGCACAGACTTTTGAAAAGATTACCGGTGAGGATAAAGTGACCGGAGTTGATTTCATGGATGTAAAATCTTTTACTTTTGATGAAAACAGAAGAGCTGTGATTGAAAAAGTAGAGGGAAGCCAACATCATATTGAAGGCGATACGGTAATTTTTGCTGTAGGCCAGAGGCCGGATATTGATGAACATGCAGGACTTGAACTGGGCAGAGGAAACAGTATTAAAGTTAGAGATAAATCTCTTGCGGCGTCAACAGAAGGCATATTTGCCGCAGGCGATGTTGTATACGGAACAAAGTCGGTGATTCAGGCGATTGCATCCGGACGGGATGCGGCGATGGAGATTGACAGATACCTGGGCGGCGATGGAGATATTTCAGAGGTACTTGCTCCGGAAGAAATGCCGGATCCGTACATAGGGCGAAAAGAAGGATTTGGTTATGAAACAAGAGTACAGCCAGATGTAGTGCCGGCAGAAGAGAGAAAAGATAACTTTGGTCTTGTGGACCATGGTATCTGCTCTGATAGTATCTGCGGGGAAGCCGGCAGATGTCTGCAGTGCGATCTGCGGGTTTCAATTAAACAGCCGAAGCTCTGGACAGAATTTTCAGATAAAAAGGAGGCAGTTGAATCATGAGTGCTTTAGAACATGCAAAAGCAGCAGGCGTAAAAGCTGCAATAGAGAAAATTGCTTCCCTGGGAATCAGAGAATATGGAGTATTTTCGGAAGATCTGGCCGGTAAATGGAAACGTATTTTAGGTGAAGGCCAGCATGAGTTAAAATTAGCGGCAGCTCTAAATAACAGCGATACAAGAAGAGTTTTTCTTGAATTGCTGAAATTAGATGCAGATAAAGTATTTGAGGGAATGCAGGCAGCAGGCTATGTGCTTGGCGCCGGGGAACTGGTATTGTATCTGCCCAAAGAAGAGGAAGATCTGAAAAAGGAACTGGAAAGCAGGGCCAAAACTTATGGTATACGGATAGAAAATGCCTTTGTTAATGTAAGAGAATGGCAGGGACATGGGCTGCACCATATTGCCACAATGGCTGAAGTGGCGGATGCCTTTCTGGATTCATACCAGCCAGGAACATATCTGGCTGTCTGTCAGGGAGCAGAAACAGGGGAATTAAAGAGAATCCCTTATGGAACGAAGCTGAATGAAATAGCAGAGCTTGACAAAGCAAAGGCTGTAGAGATAGGTACAAAGCTGTATACGGTATCTGAGGCTGAGGAATGTATAATAGATGAAACGCTGAATACCGGAGATGGTGTGGTGACGGTAATTCCTGAGAGTTCCTGTCTGATGCAGGAAGCGGAAAAAAGACTTTTGATATCCAGAAAGAATGGCTGCGGAAAATGCACATTCTGCCGGGAGGGGCTCAATCAGCTTTACGGACATATGACGGATATTACCAGTGGAAAAGGGAAAAAAGAAGGTCTTGATATGATGAAAGAGATCGGAGAGGCCATGCGGTTTTCCTGCGGCTGTTCTGTTGGAACTGTGGGAGCCGATTTTACCCTTGGAGCGATGGAAGGCTTTATGAGTGAATTTGATGCCCATATTAAAAAACGGAACTGTCCGGCCGGTGTATGTACCTGTTTTATGACAATTTATATTGATCCGAATATCTGTGAAGGCTGTGAGGAATGTGCAGACGTATGTCCGGAAGAATGTATAGAAGGAAAAGCCGGATATATTCATATGATTGATGACTTTGACTGCACAAAGTGCGGAAAATGTATTGAGGCATGTGAATATGATGCTGTTGTACAGACAACAGGGCGGGTGCCAAAACTGCCTTCAAGACTTGTAAAATGCGGTAAGTTTAAAAAGCGTTAGATGTAATTATATTAGATATTAAAAAGATGCAGCAGACAGTAAAATATGAAAACTATAAATGAGACAACAGGAAGCAGGAGGTATGCAAAATGAAGAAAATGGAAGCAGATGTTGTAGTTGTAGCGGCAGGACCGGCAGGGCTGGCAGCGGCAATCACAGCGGGGGAAAATGATTTGAAAGCAATTGTATTTGAGAAAGCAAATACAACCGGCGGTGCGGCTAATATGGGTATGGGCCCTCTTGGCATCGGCACTAAAATCCAAAAGAAAGAGTTTAAAGATTTAACCTTAGAAGAAGCGTATGATATTCATATGAAATATACGCACTATCGTGTAGATGGAGATCTCGTACAGACATATTTTGAAAAATCAGCAGACACAATTGAATGGCTTGAGGATATGGGAGTAGAATTTGCAGGAGCATTTAAGTATTTTACAGAATCTGCTGCAACCTGGCATATTGTAAAGCCGGAAAATGGTGTAATAGGTCCTCGTGCGGCCGGTCCCATGGTTCGTATTATGACGGAAAAGGCAAAAGAACTTGGCGCTGAAATTTATCTGGAAACACCTGTAAAAAGTTTGATTATGGAAGATGGAAAATGCGTGGGCGTTATAGCAGCAGATAAAGATGGCGAAGAAATTGAGGCTCGTGCCAAAGCGGTTGTAGTTGCTACCGGCGGATTTGGTACAAATCCGGAAATGATAAAGAATGAATTCGGCCTTGATCTGTGGAAAAACTTTTTCCCGTTTAATGTACCCGGAACCAACGGTGAGGGCCTGAATATGATGTGGGATGCAGGTGCTATGAAATGGGGCGCAAATATAGAAATGATTTTCCAGATGAAAGACAATATGTCACATTTTATTCTGGATGCGTGTTTCCGTCAGCCGGCACTGTTGGTAAATCAAAAAGGTTTCCGTTTCCTGGATGAAGGTCAGATGGGAAATACAACATTTACAGGAAATGCAATTAATCTGCAGCCTGGCAAATGTGCTTACTGTATTATGGACCGTAACCTTATTAAATATTATGCAAAGAACGGACCTGATATTTTTGATATCGTACATCCGGAGGAATGTTTCTTTGAATTTGAAAATGCAGCAAAAGAAGCTGTTGAGACCGGGTATGACGGTTATTTTGAAGCAGATACCATTGAAGAGCTTGCAGAAAAAATGGGAATTGATCCGGATACATTAGCTGAGACGCTGGAAGATTACAATGATATGTGCGATGAAAATATGGATACACAGTTCCATAAAGATCCAAGATATCTTCATGCAATTTCAGGACGTAAAGGTGGTTTTATTGCTGTACGGTTCTATATTGCAGCATATGGTACGATCGGCGGAGTCCGTACCAACAAATATGGAGAGGTTTTAAATTGCGATCAGGAGGCGATTCCGGGGCTTTACAGTGCAGGCTCTGACTGCAATACAATTTACGGAGACAGCTATAATTTTACTCTGCCTGGAAACACCATGGGCTTTGCGATCAATTCCGGTCGTATGGCAGCAGAGTCCATTGCAGATTATATTGAAGAGCTGGAAGATTAATAATTAAAAGAAACAATCTGGTATTTATTGGATTGTTTCTTTTTTTTGAGAGGAATTTTTGGAGGAAAAGGCTGGCTAAACATTGTAATTTGTCATCAGGAACTATATAATAATATTATATGTGAAGTTTTATAAGGCTTGGCAGTTAACTGGGAGGAATGGGAAATGAAGGTATCCACAAAAGGCAGATATGCTTTACGTTTAATGGTTGATCTGGGTATGCACGGGCAGGAGAATTTTGTGTCATTAAAGGATATTTCAGGCAGACAGAATATTTCGATTAAATATCTGGAACAGATAGTGACTCCTCTGAATCGTGCGGGGCTGGTTCGAAGTGCGCGGGGTGCTCAGGGAGGATATCGACTGGCAAAAGCAGCAAAGGATTATACAGCAGGGCAGATTCTGCGGGCAATTGAAGGCAGTATGGCGCCTATTGCATGTTTGGAATATGATACAAATGAATGTGCTCACTATGACCAGTGTGCTACCATTGAGTTCTGGGAGGGCATGGATAAAGTAATTACCGATTATGTTAACAGCGTGACATTAAAACAGCTCATTGACTCATATATTGCCCGGCTGAAAAAAAGCGGACTAGCTTTGGAGGATTAAAACGAAGTATAACCCGGACGATGAATTAAATTGCAATATTTTGAAAAATAATATAGACAACCTGGAAAAATTATGATAAGATAATCCGAGTGAAAAGCACAATCTTAAATTGTGCTTTTTCGTTGGAAACGATGCGTGGCTCAGCTTGGTAGAGCGCTGCGTTCGGGACGCAGAGGTCGCAGGTTCAAATCCTGTCGCATCGACTCTATAAGCCTTGTAAAGTCAAGGCTTTTTCTATTTCGTGTTGCATGTCATGATGCATGAAATACAAAATTGAATTAAAAAATGCTTGGCAGGGGCGCCGGAACCTTTTTCTTTTGATTGGGTTCCGGTCTTTTTTTTCGCTATGGGAAATACCGTGTTGTGATAAAGCCGAAAAGTACCGATTCCCATAGAGTAAAAACGCTCCGCTGTGGCAGGATTCTTTGTTATATGGGACGGATAAATTGTCTCATAATAGCAGAAACTGTATTTATAAACCATGAAGGGATAAAAAATATGAACAAAGCGGAAAAATTAGATGACATTTATTCATGCTACAAAGAAATGAGATCTGCCGCATCCCAGGAAGTGCTTGTGGAACTGCTGCGGGAACTGCAGGAGGTACAGGGATTTATAGATGCTCAGATGATAGAGCGGGCAGCGGCCGTAACTGGTTTTAAGCCGGTTGTGGCAGAAACTATTGTAAAGCGTTATCCCAGCTTAAAAGCGGCGCCATATAAACACAAAGTTGTTGTATGTACAGGCAGGAACTGTTCTCAGAAGGGAAATCATATCTTGCTGTCTAAGTTGAAGAAAAGCCTTGGTGTTGATAAAAATGGAATTTCCAAAGATAAGCGCATTTATCTTACAACAGTAAATTGTCTGCGAAACTGCCTTCAGGCGCCCAATATTATGATAGATGGAATCGTATATTCAGGGCTGGACTGCAGTGAAATATGTGATATGCTGGCTGAAGATAAAAAGAAAATTTAAAGAAGAACAATATAAAGACTGTTAAAATGAAAAAAAGTTTAAAATTATCAGAAAATATATTGACAAAGCATGTTAATGTATGTATAATAAAATCATCAAAAAGATAACTAATAGATTTAACAAAGAACTTGAAAAAGACAACCTGATAAATTTATTCGATATCTTTTTACACTTGCTAAAGGAGGAGCAGTCCATTGAAATAGTTAGCTAATATTCAAAAACTGTAGAGATCAGGAGGATGTTCCAATGGGACGTTAAGTAAAAATCACAAAGTTAGTACAGGGATTTTGGTTACTTCAGGGAGTGATTATATGAAAGGCAGAGGACCATAGAACTTTAACAAGTAAATAGCAGAAAGGGAGGTTATATAGTGAAACTTCAATTTAACAGTTAAGAGAGCTATCTGATGACGAGAAAGTCAGGTAGCTCTTTTTTGTGTGTATCACAAACGGTATCTTAGCTCTTGATTTTCTGTCCGTGTAAAAAAGGATACTGCTGAATCGTCTAAAATAACGATGTTACAGTATCCTTGAAGGTCGATGGAATTTGTTTTTTAAGAAATAATTTTTATATTTATTTAGATTCCTGTTCTAGTTGAGCTGCAGTCTGGTTCATATGTCTTAGTTCTTTTGTGATTAGTAAAACTGCAACAATAAAAGCGGCGATATCTGCGATAGGTGCTGAATATAAAATGCCCTCAATTCCAAATTTGATTGGAAGAATTAAAATCAGTGGAATTAAAAACAATACCTGTCTGGTGAGCGAGAGAAACAGACCCTTCATTGCTTTACCAATTGCTGTAAAGAAATTGGCAGATAGGATCTGGATGCCAAGAACTGGAACCATAAATAAGAAGGTCCTCATAAATTTTACTGCAAATTCCATATATTCGGGACTTCCACTGCCAAAAATAGAAATAACCGGTTCCGGGAAAAACTGAAAAATAATAAATCCGATACTGCAGATGATGAGTGCACAGCAGATAGCCAGTTTATAAATTCCTTTTACACGTGGATATTTTTTTGCGCCATAATTAAATCCAATAATTGGCTGGCATCCTTGGGCGATGCCGATAATAATGGATACCAGTACGGCGTTAACTTTCATAACAATTCCACAGCAGGCCAGCGGGATATCAGTACCATAAACAGACATGGCACCGTAATAGGTAAGACTGTTGTTAAAAACGATCTGGACAAGAGTTAAGGCCAGCTGATTAAAGCTGTTGCTCATACCCAGAGGAATGATCTGTCTGCAGATGGAACCCTTTAGACGAAAATATTTTTTCTTCAGATGAATGTTTCTGAATTTTGGTATGTATAACAGTGCCATAATACAGGAAGCGGCCTGTCCAATAATGGTAGCCAGTGCAGCGCCTCCGATTCCCATATCAAAAACAAAAATAAATATGGGATCTAAAATAGTGTTAATAATAGCCCCTAATAACATAGTAACCATGGAATACTTAGGACTGCCGTCAGCTCTGGCAAGGTTACTTAGACCGTTGGTGATAATCAGAAGCGGCATACCAAAAGCAGTGATACGGGTGTAAGTAACCGCATATGGGAGAACATCTGGTGTGGAACCAAAGATATTCAGCATTGGCACAATAAAAATCTGTATGATAACAAGGTAAACAACGCCGCACAGAATCATCAGCGTAATGGCATTTCCAGTTGAATGTTCTGCCTTTTCTTTATTTCCCGCTCCAAGCTCCAGGGAAAAACGTGCGGCCCCTCCAATTCCGATGAGCAGCGCAATGGCGAGGCAGATTGTAGTCAGCGGGTAAGCCACATTGGTAGCTGCATTGCCAAGATATCCAACGCCCTGGCCGATAAAAATCTGATCTACAATATTGTATAAGGATGTGACCAGCATGGCGATTACACTTGGAATGGCAAAGTTTCTTAAAAGTTTTGGAAGTTTTTCATATCCCAGGGGATTTTGAGTGCTGTCCGAGACAGCTGCTGTATTTGTCATAATGCACCTCTCTTAATGTAATATTTATTCCGGGTAGTAAGTAATGCAGCGGGCAAAAGGAACGGTTATGTATATCCCGCATTTTTTTATAATACAAACGTATTTTCTATTATAAAGAAAAGAGTTTGCCTTCGCAAGCGGATTGCCAGAAATAATTGTTCTGCCTTTGTTCTGCTCTTCTTAGAATATGTTACAATACTGTTGGACATAAAAAATGAATGGGGGATTCTTTTATGACAATTTTGCAGATAAAATGGTTTCTGACGGCTGCAGAGAGCCTTAACTTTTCAAAAGCGGCAGATCAGCTGGAAATTTCGCAGCCTACATTAAGCCGGCAGATCGCAAATATTGAGAACGAGCTGAATTTGCTGCTGTTTCTCCGGGATGGCAGGAAGATGAAATTGACACCTGCAGGCAGAGCGTTAGCAGACACCTGGAAGGTTATTTATGAAAATTACTATACGGCAGTGGAACAGGCGCAGAATATTCAGAAAGGCATCAGCGGTTCATTAAAGATAGGTGTTCTTCACGGAACGTATGTAGCAGATTTTATGCCAGCTATTATTGAGTTTTTTCGAGCACACCACCCTGATGTGGAGATTGCGTTATCATATGATTCCTTCCGGGCACTTCAGAATAAAATATACAGCGGTAAACTGGATATTGCATTTACGGTTTTATTTAATATACGAAAGAAGGAATATCTGCTTTATAAATATGTAGAACATTCTATGGATTATATTTTAATGCATAAAGATCATCCTCTGGCTGTCAGAGAAGAATTAAGTCTTTCTGACTGCAGAGATGAAACATTTGTGATGATTTCAACGGATGACTGCCCGGAATCTTCTTCGTACATTATTAATGCATGTCATAAAGAAAATTTTTATCCAAGGATAGTCTATGCGCCTACATTGTATGATTTGATGTTGAATGTGGAAGCGGGAAAGGGGATTACGATACTGGACACCCGGAATATGCTGAGATTAAATCCGTTTATAAAATCGTTTCCGTTAAAGCAGGATATATGGGACCCTGGGCTGGTGGCTGTATGGAATCAGTCCAATTATAATCCTGCGATTCCGGTATTTATGGCTCAGCTTGACAAGTGCTCGAAAGGGATGAATGAGGTTTTCTATACGAAATCCGTATAGAAGTATGGCAGAATGCCTATAGTTTCCCTGAACTGATTATGACATACTGAAATCAGAAAAAAAGGGAGGTTTTTGAAAACATGGAACATATTCATCCAAAATTTGCAGAACGATCTCAGCTTCTTGATGACACCATTGCATGTCGAAGAACGGACCGGGTAATGGCAGCTCCGTTTTATACCTATCTGCCGATTCTGCTCTACAAAGAAACCAGTATTAAAGATACGATAGCGGACTGGAGGAATGCGATACCATCGTATTACCGGTATCATGAAGAGTTTCAGCCGGATCTGGCATATGGTCCGGAAGCTATTTTTCCGGGTAAGCCTCTAGAGGCTCTTGACTGTAAATTCGTACGCTGGCCCGGAAAACATTTTCCTGATGATAATCTTGGATTTCAGGTTCCTGATCAGGAATATATGGCGCAGGAGGAATATTTGGAATATGCGGAGGACCCAACCGGATTTCTAATGAAAAAGATACTGCCCCGCCAATTTGGGAAACTGAAGGGATTTGGGCTTTTGGATTTTTCGATGGCAATTTGGCATGGGATGCTTTATTCCACGCTGCCGGCTGTGGATGCGTCTGTAAAAGAGGCATTTGATGCGGTAATTGCCTGCGGAAAAGTAATGAATGAACAAGCTGCGGCAGATGGTCTGTTTTATCAGACTATGATGGAGAAGGGATTTCCGTCGGGGGCGGATCTGGTAACATCTGCGCCGTTTGATATATTTAATGATACTCTCAGAGGATTTTTGAATGTATCTATGGATATGTATGAATGTCCTGACGAGCTTTTAGCGGCGGTCCGTGCAGCTGAAAAAGTTCAGGTCAGATATCTGAGAAATACGATAAATGCAAGGCCGATTCGAATTATTGGATTTATGCTGCATAACGGATATGATATGTTTATGAGCCGGGAGCAGTTTGAGACGTTTTACTGGCCGGGGTTAAAGGCATGTATAGATGTCTGCGTTGAAAATAATGTAATTCCGTGGATTTATGTGGAAGACAGTTATATGTCCAAATTGGACATTATTGAAAGGGATGTACCGGAGCACAAGGTTATGTTTACTTTTACCGGAACCAATGATATGAAGGCTGTTAAGGAGCGGTTTGGCGGAAAATACTGTTTGAAAGGCGGTTTGCTGGGCAGTGTCTTGGAGTACGGAACCCAGGAGGATGTAAAGAAAATGGTGAGAGAGGCTATTGATATTTATGCTCCCGGAGGAGGATTTATTCTGGATACAGATGTGACGTTGGATAATGCCAAGCCGGAAAACTTAAGAGTATTGTTTGATACGGCGAGAGATTACATGAAATACTGATTTTAGAAGAAAAGAAGATTTTCCCATATGTTCTGCCGGGACTGTTCCTGTGGAGTAAAGAGGAGGAGCAGCCTAAATGTAAAAGGGTACAAACACTTGTCATGCGGATGCGTGTTTGTACCCTTTTGCTGTTCCTGGATAAATTTTGATTATCTCAGATACTTTTCAAGAAAAAGTTCTGCTGCTTTTACTGTATTGTCAATCAGAACTTTCAGATCGCTGCCTGTGGCATTATCAATATGAACGCCTGCTGTTGCAGAGACCAGCTCTCCGGTTTGCCGGCAGATCATATCCGCAGCTTTTTCTGCCAGAAAGCGGTCTTTATGGCCGGGACCTGTCAGCAGGCTGACGTCACAGGTTTTTTCTCCGGTTGCTGCATTAAGGGATGGAACGGCAAGTGCTACAGCTCCAACATGGGGGCTGTCTCCGCCGGTAATCCGCAGCGTGATACCCTTCTGCTCCGTTACAAGGGCGTCGATGACAATCATATATTTATCTTTTCCGTATGTTGTGGTAATCATAAAAGAATTATGCGCCAACCATAACAGAAGTAGCTTTTATAACAGCTTTTGCTTCTTTACCTGCTGCAAGGCCAAGCTCTTTCACTGCGGACATAGAAATTGTGGAAGAAATGATAACGTCATCAGCAATCTGTAATTTTACAATTGCATTTACAGCTCCTTCTTCAATCTCAACAATTTTACCTGGCAGCTGATTGCGGGCGCTAAGTTTTAAGTCTCCCAGTCCAATCATAACAGAAGTAGCTTTAATAATTGCTGTAGCTTCTTTTCCTTCTGTCAGTTTTAGGTCGTTTACTGCATCCAGTGAAATGGTGGATGAGATGGTTAAGCCATTTGCCACGGAAAGTTTAACGATGGCATTTACAGCACCTTTGTCGATAGATGTAATTGTTCCTTTAAGCTGGTTTCTTGCACTAATCATGTGATGATACCTCCTGAGTATTGTAGTTTGTACAAGTAAAGTTAACTTGTCTCTTTTTATAGTATACCATTAATTTTCAAATAGTTACCATAAAATTGAAGATATCAATCTGATTTTTAAATAATACCCTTGCTGGTAAGGCGGTTTTATTGACAATTTGTTTTTATTCACCTAGGATAGAGTACAAAAGCAGCAGGCAGAAAGGGAAATTCATGAGAAATAAATCAAAGCGTAAAAAAATAGGACAAAGGAAAAGTGTGCAAAAGCAGATACCACGTCAGTGGTTTTATATGTCAGAACATGTAGTTTCTGCCAGAAATATATATAAGATTTATGAAGATAGGGATGAGATCGACGCAGAACTGTGGGAAGCGGCCGGTGTTGTTGAATTAACGCTTCCGGATGGGACGTTTATAGATTTTGAAGATAACGGGACGGAGCTTAAAGATGTGTATAGCTGCAGATTCTTAAAGGAGCATCAGATTGTGTCTCTGTTTTATGTTACGGTGGGATCTGACAATTTTGATGCTGTGAAAAAGGAAATGCAGAGAGTTACTCAGCTGGCAGGAGGTTTTTTCTGTGGAGATACAGAAGATTTTCAGCCTGTAGTCAAATAATCGCGGGAATATAAAGGGGATAATAATATATGGTACAGTCAATTGCGCGTTACGCGGTAATCAGAAAAACAAGAAAGGATGTCAACATACTCACTGGGAACTATGAGGCGGCCTATGCTATTGGAATTTTATCTAATATTTTGCAGACCTTACCGGATATGGAGCTGAAATCTGTAACAAAGCTAAGACAGCAGCTGCTGGAGAAGCTAGAAGGGTATCAGCCGGGGAATCAGCAGGAGGATGTTTTAATCCAGATGCTTCGGGAATATAAGCCGTCAGATCAATGGGATGAAGATGTAGAAGCAATGCTGAAATGGGGACTGGAAGAAAATCGGATCTGGGAATTATAAAAAATCAGCACTCACCTCTTGACAGTGCTGATTAAAAGTTATATAACATATATAACAAAAGAAAAATGATTAAAAGATAAATCCATGGATAGTATAGTTAATATCAAGAAGAAAGAAGGTATCTATATGTTAAGACCAGGTGTTTATTCAGATAATTTTGTTGAGAATTTGTTTGATGAATTTTTCAGGGATCCGTTTTTTAGCACTGGTAAGATAAGAAGTGTAGATAAAATGCGCACGGACATTCAGGATTTGGAAGACAGGTATCAGATTGAGATGGATCTGCCCGGATTTTCCAGGGAAGATGTCAGAGCTGAACTAAAAGGCGGTTATCTGACAATCAGGGCCAGCAGGGCAAATACAAAAGAAGATCAGGAGGATGGCTGCCGTTATATCCGAAGGGAGCGTTATTCCGGACATTACCAGAGAAGCTTTTTTGTGGGCGATGCAGTAACTCAGGATGATATTAAAGCGAAATTTAAAGATGGAGTGTTGACTCTGCAGGTTCCCAAAATGGAGAAAAAGCCACAGGTGGATGAGACGAAATATATTTCTATTGAAGGTGAATAAGCAGATGATATTGCGGCCGTGTCAGGATTGCCGGATTTGAAAGCAAGATAAAAGGTGAGACGCGCATGCACAGCTAATAAGAGGACATCGTTTAGAGCCGCCTTACATGGGGGTGAAGCGATGTCCTTTTATTATACTGCCTGTTTTCTTCGCCTTTGAACCGAATAATATGGGCATTGAACAATAGAACAGCGGAAACTCTGTTTGCAGCTGCGACAGCAGTCCTGGCAGATTTCATTATATTGTATCTGATGATGTTCGTTCATCAGGAAATCTGCATCAGATAGTGCAATTCCATAAAGATATTCTGTTAAATCTAATTGTTCATACATAAGAAGTATCCTTTCTCTTCCATAATTTAAAATGAAAGTAAAACATACTGTTACAGAAATTTTCATATTCCAGTTATATTTTATAAAATAAAGCAGATTTTCAGGATAATTATACCATAGAAATGTTTTTGTGGTAAAATTATTTTTATGGTATACGAAGGGCCGAATGTATTAGAATTTTTATGGAGAACAGGAGAGAGGCTATGAAGTTTAAAAATATAAATAAGTTAAATGAAGGAGCATATATAACCCGCTATGATATCACTTATGAAACTAAGGCAGGGGGAGAAAAGGTTTATGAGATGATAAGCAGGGATAAGAATATAAAGGATCAGGGCGGTCTGCTGAAGGAGGGGGCAGATGCGGTTGTATTAATTATACATGATGAGAGTGGTGAAAAAATACTTTTGAATCGTGAATACCGTATGGCGGCAGGGCGCTGGGTGTATAATTTTCCGGCGGGACTGATTGAACCGGGAGAAAGTCCCCAGGAAAGCGCAGAACGGGAACTTTGGGAAGAGACGGGATTAAAGCTGCTGCATATAGATGACTGGATGTTTGAAAGTTACAGTGCAGTAGGATTTTCCAATGAAAAAAATGTATGTGTTGTGGGGACTGCAGCAGGAACGTTTGCTGAAAGTACAGATCCCACAGAAGAAATTAAGGCGGGATGGTATACAAAAGAAGCTGTTGGCAGTCTGTTAAAAGATCAGCATTTCGCAGCCAGGACACAGGCTTATTGCTACCTGTGGTCCAGGCAGTAAGAGGGAGTGAATGAACCAGACAGAGTTTGAAAAATATAAAAAATATCTTCCCGGTATGACAAAGGATTGTTCTAAAGAATTTTTAAAACTTGCCCGTATCATACAAGAGCAGGTGCTGGATATCTGGAAAGGAGAGGATCAGAATTATTATGCAGCGTTTGTGATGAATGATTCGGTAGAAAGCTTTCTGATATTTGAGGACGCCGTAATGACCGGTGTATTTGAGAAGGATATCACAGAGGAGACGACAGCAGCTCTTTCAGTGGAGGAGGAAAGCTATGTCCTGGCAGTACGGCAGGGAAATAGAAATAGTTTTACTCTGCGTTTTAGAGAACTTGCTTTTCGGATTCAGACATATCAGTATCATGAGGTTGTCCACGTTTGGGTAAAAGGTGAAGAGCATCTGCGGCAGTTGGTATATCAGCTTGGAATTATAAAAGATAAAGCGGAGTTTTTACCCAGGGATTGCTGCAGCAGAAAGGAACGCCAGCTGATCAAGCTGTTGGAATTCGCACCACTGCGCGGCTGGTATTTTGTTCCCTGGGAAGAAGACAGCGTGTTTGAATCAACGGATGCGGGGATAGATGCATTCTTGGAATTTGCAGATCTTGCCAATGACGATATACTGAAGCGGCAGGTTTTAAAGTATCAAAGGTGCAGCAAAGGCAGGCAGAGACAGAGACGCAGGCTGGAGAAACGCATTCATTGTATGCTGAATCAGTCAGAGCATTTACCGGTATATGAGCTGCTTAGGGAAGAATTAGATGAGGCATCAAAAGTCTATGAAAAACGGAGCTTCGGAGCTGCAAAGGACCACATTATAGAACAAAAGCGTATAGAAATTGCAGAATTGTTTGAAGAAAATGGGTTTCATGGGATATATCCATGGTTTTATAAAACGGAGGAGAAGATTAATATATCCTGCAGAATATACGAGGAGCAGCCCTTTGTAAATGGCGGAACGAGCCAGTACCGCTTTTATTATTTCTGGTCTGAAACAGAACAGAATCAAAAAAAGGATCGCGCCTTCCATATAAATGAAGGATTTTTCCAGGGGGCCGGCCGGGTAAATAAAATCCAGGCGGAGGATATATCCTGGGAAAATCTTAAACACGATATGATAAAAAATGTAAATAAGATATAAGAAAAGGACAGCGATTCACCATAAACGGAAGGGGCTGTCCTTTATTTGTGTTATATGCATTTACAGCTCTTCTAAAAGCTGTACCTGATATCCGTCAGGGTCATTGATAAAGGAGGCATATTGACAGAATAACAACAATAACCTATAATTTTTGTATGAATTAGAAGGAGAGGTGAAATTATGCTAATCTCAACAAAGGGAAGATATGCACTGCGTATTATGATAGATCTTGCTCAGCATCAGAATGAGGGATATATTCCACTGAAAGATATCGCCATGCGTCAGGAAATTTCGGAAAAATATTTGGAAAGTATTATTTCAACATTGAGTAAAGGCCGGTTCGTATCAGGTATCCGCGGCAAGGGCGGGGGATATAAGCTTACTAGAAAGATAGAAGATTATACCGTTGGCAGTATTGTAGAACTTACAGATAAGACACTTTCGCCGGTTTCATGTCTGGAGCATAAAGAAAATTACTGTGAACGTGCACCTCAATGTAAAACGCTTCCTGTGTGGGAAAAACTGGATCAACTGATACATGACTATTTAAATAGTGTTACATTAAAGGATGTTTTGGAAGGTAATGTATAAAAACCTATTGACAAAGTAGGGATATAAGATTATATTATAATGCATGAAACATATAAAACAGATAGGAATAGTGTAAAATCAAAAACAGAAATTATCATCTAAAGCATGAATAGTTCCGGAGGATTTTGCATTACCGGAAAAGGAGAGTTGAAAAATGGATGGAAGAGATTACAAATTTGAGACACTACAGCTTCATGTTGGGCAGGAACAGCCAGATCCGGCGACGGATGCGCGTGCTGTGCCTATTTATGCGACCACTTCTTATGTGTTTAAAGATTCCGATCAGGCGGCTAACCGGTTTGGACTGCGGGAAGGGGGAAATATCTATACAAGACTGATGAATCCAACATCAGATGTATTTGAACAAAGGATGGCAGCCTTAGAAGGCGGTGCGGCGGCGTTGGCTACGGCCAGCGGTTCAGCGGCAATTACCTATGCAGTTCAGAATATTGCCCGGGCAGGCGATCATATTGTATCTTCTACAAATCTCTATGGAGGAACTTACAATTTGTTTGCAAATACTCTAAAGGAGCAGGGAATCAGCACTACCTTTGCAGATCCGTCCAATCCGGCGAATTTTGAAAACGCAATCAAAGAAAATACAAAATTATTATATGCGGAAACCCTCGGGAATCCAAACTCGGATGTCCTGGATCTGGAAGCTGTATCAGAAATTGCTCACAGACATGGAATCCCGCTTATTGTGGACAGTACATTTGCAACGCCGTATCTGCTTCGGCCTATAGAGCATGGAGCAGATGTTGTAGTGCACTCGGCCACAAAATTTATCGGTGGACATGGTACGGTTATGGGAGGAGTAATTGTAGACTCAGGAAGGTTTGACTGGGCCGGGAATGATAAGTTTCCGGGACTTTCACAACCAAATCCGTCTTATCATGGGGTTGTTTTTACAGAAGCATGCAAAAATCTTGCATATATTATGAAGATAAGAACTACTTTAATGAGAGATCAGGGTGCAGCGATTTCACCATTTAATTCTTTTCTCCTTCTTCAGGGGCTGGAAACATTATCACTGAGAGTTGAACGCCATGTGGAGAATGCATTAAAGGTTGTAGATTACTTAAAACAGCATCCGCAGGTGGAAAAGGTAAACCATCCGTCTCTGGCAGAGGGAAGGGCGTTAGAACTCTACCGGACCTATTTCCCCAAAGGCGCTGCATCCATTTTCACTTTTGAAATAAAAGGCGGCAGCCGGGAAGCAAAAAAGTTTACAGAAAGTCTGAAACTGTTTTCTCTGCTGGCAAATGTAGCAGATGTAAAATCGCTGGTAATCCATCCGGCCTCCACCACTCATTCCCAGTTATCAGACCAGGAGCTTTTGGCTTGCGGAATCAAGCCAAATACGGTACGGCTTTCTATTGGAACAGAACATATAGATGATATTATTGCTGATCTGGAACAGGGATTTTTGGCAGTAAAATAAAAGGAGTGTGAATGACATGTCTGAAATTTATACATCAATTGACCAGCTGGTAGGAAAAACACCACTGCTGGAACTGACACATATAGAAAAAGAATACAATTTAGAGGCCAGAATACTGGCAAAGCTGGAATACTTTAATCCAGCGGGCTCTGTGAAAGACAGAATAGCAAAAGCTATGATTGATGAGGCAGAACAGAAGGGACAGTTAAAGCCTGGCAGTGTGATTATTGAGCCTACTTCCGGAAATACGGGAATCGGGCTGGCGTCTGTTGCAGCTGCCAGGGGCTACCAGATTATCATCGTTATGCCGGAAACCATGTCTGTGGAACGGCGGAAACTGATGATGGCGTATGGCGCGCGGCTGGTTTTAACAGAAGGTGCAAAGGGCATGAAAGGAGCCATCGAAAAGGCGAAAGAGCTGGCGGAGGAAATCCCCGGAAGTTTTATCCCGGGACAGTTTGTAAATCCGGCTAATCCGGAGATTCACAGGAAAACAACGGGACCGGAAATTTATAAAGATACGGACGGAAAAATAGATATATTTGTGGCAGGCATAGGAACTGGCGGAACAATAACCGGTGTCGGCCAGTACTTAAAAGCTGCAAACCCTCGTATTCAGGTAGTTGCAGTAGAGCCGAAAGATTCACCGGTTTTATCTGCCGGTGTGTCGGGAAGTCATAAAATTCAGGGAATTGGGGCCGGTTTTGTGCCGGAGGTACTAGACCAGGAAGTTTATGATGAAATTATTACTGTTGATAATGAAGATGCTTTTTCAACAGGACGTGAGATCGGGAAAAAAGAAGGTGTGTTAGTAGGAATTTCTTCAGGAGCTGCTTTATGGGCAGCAGTATCCTTAGCAAAACGCCCGGAAAACAAGGGAAAAACAATTGTAGCTTTGCTTGCGGATACCGGAGAGAGATATCTTTCAACACCATTATTTGAAGAATAGACGATTCTCAATGGTATTTGTAAACAAGGAAATTTTCTTATTATTGGAAATAAATCTTATCCCCCTATATCTGAAAAGAGATCGCACCAGTCTGCTTGAATGGTACGATCTCTTTTTGATGTGGAAACAAATCAATTATGATTCTGCTTTAACTTCTCCTCTTTCGCAGCGATTTCCCCAGGAATCAATCAATTCGCTGTTTCTATATACACAGATAACCTCGCAGTGATTTGCGCAGTGAGGGCAGACCACCTCTTTTGTGACAAAATCCATATCGGCTATATCAAAGGTAAAATCTTTTTCAATACCACTGCCTAAAGCAAGGATGGCGGCACCGTAACAGCCCATAAGATGCCCATTATCATCTACAATGATTTTTTGGTTAAGAGAATCGGAAAATGCTTTAACTACTCCTTCATTCTTGCTGACACCCCCCTGAAAAACAATGGGAGGAAGGATCTTCTTCCCTTTTCCGATGTTATTCAGATAGTTGTTGGCAACAGCATTGCATAATCCCGCGATGATGTCTTCTTTTCTGTGGCCCATCTGAATTTTGTGAACCAGATCGGATTCGGCAAATACGGTACAGCGGGCGGCAATAGGGGTAGGATTGCTGCTGGAGAGAGCGATTTTTCCAAATTCATTGACTTCAACGCCCAGACGTCTTGCCTGACTGGAAAGAAATGAACCGGTTCCGGCAGCGCATAATGTGTTCATGGCATAGTCTACAGCAACACCGTTTTCAACACAGATAATTTTGGAATCCTGCCCGCCGATTTCCAGAATTGTTCGGACATCTGGATGAAGGGTGGTGGTACCCACGGCGTGAGCAGTGATTTCATTTTTTACAATGCTGGCATTGCACATGGCGCCTACCAGCTTTCGTGCGCTGCCGGTTGTGCCGGCTGCCACAACCTTATAAGTATCCTGGTCAAGCATTTCTCCCAGCTTGGAAATAACCTTTTTTGAGGCGCCCATAGGGTTGCCTTCCGTCCAGATATAGATACTTGCCAGAATATTTTTGTCTTCATCTATTATAACGCCTTTTGTGGAAATGGAACCGATGTCGATTCCAAGGTATGCTTTTTTCAAGATTCTGTTACTTCCTTTCTCATCTCAATCATATCATAAAATGCCTCCAGACGGGTTTCGATTCCAGTATCGCTGGTCTGGGTATCGTAGTTTAGATATAAAATTGGAATTTTATAGTCCGCACTGATATTGTGCAGAACCGGAACGGCATCCATTTCCGGTGTACAGCCAAATGATTTTACATGGATTAATCCGTCATAACCCCGTTTTGCATATTCCTCTGCTAGTGCGATTGTTGAGATGGCAGAACTGCCCATATCAAATTTTGTGTAACGGCCGGCCTGTTTCACCTGAATTTTATGCCAGATTGACGACGGAAATTTACGGATATCATAGGTCAGATAATGTTTTAGTTTTTTTATGGTGCTTCTATCAGGACAGACAACCACACTGTTAGAAAGGTTCATCCAGCGATGGACTTCAGCGCCCAGCTTGGCAATTTTTGCTTCAATTTCATGGTTTGAGTATGGATCCATAATGGTAAAATATTCTCCGATTACTCCTACCCGAAGGGGATGCTCTGGTTTTTTTATTGGAATCTGTTTCATAGTTTCCATTACCCATTTGTATGCGCGATTGACATCTTTTAGGCCCTTTGCCTGCCGCAGTCTTGAAAGGTATTCTTTATGAGCCCGTTCAAAATCACCGTCATTTTTTTCAAATCCCATATTCTGGCGCATATAATCTTCTGTTTTATCAATCTGAATTACCATTTTCGCAGTGGCCGGAAGGGCCCGTACTACTTTCAACAGACTGGTTTTGGGGGCTATTTCTTTCATGCCTTTATAAAGGCCAAGCAGGTTGTGATACCGGGCAATGGTTATATTCAGCATTTTGAACTGGTAACCCAGGTCTTTTAGAATCTGTTCGTGAAGCTCACCGTAATAGCCAAGCCGGCAGGTGCCGCCGGTCTGAACTAAAACATTAGCGCCCTTTTCCAGGGCTTCAATGTAGCAGCCCATCATACATTTAAAGGGGGCGCATACGAAATCTGGACTGTTCTGGCTGCCGATTTCAATGGTACGTTTTGTCATTGGAGGCGGAGCAACATAAGCTTCGCCCAGACCGTGCATCACGAAATGGCGGATGGGAATATCATAGCTGCCCAGCTGAGGATAAGAGAGTTTGTACTGTGGCTGATCCATCAGATTGCGGCCTCCTTTCTAAAACGTATAATATCTACAAAGCTTTCTAGTCTCGTTTCAATGCCGGCATTTCCATCCTGACTGTCCAGAAGAAGATTTAATATGGGACGGTCTTTTATACGCCGGATAATCATCTCGTTGAGCATGGAATCCGGTCCGCATGGAAAGGCGGTAATCAAAATAATACCATCCACGGCGTCATGGTATTGGGCGATTGCCCCCACCAGTTCGCGGTTCATGATCCAGGGAACATCTCTGCAGATGGATGTATAATCCTGGCGGGCCTGCTTTAAGTCTACTGCATCCGCCAGCAGGGGAACGGCATTAAGGTCGTGTAGGTTTTTAATAATTGGTTTCCCGATATATTCGTCATAGAGGTTGTAGCTGTGTCCTACAATGAGAATTTTGATTCCGTCTTTATCAAGGAGCTGCTGCTGCGCTTGAATTTTTTTCTGCTGAGATTCGGCGGCAGCGGATTTTGCCGTTTCATATGCCTTGTAAGCTTCGGCCTTTGTTTTGCCAAGTTCCATGGCCAGAGCAGTATAGGCTTTTTGCTCTGATTTTTTTTGCTGCAGATCTATGTCGCAGGTGACAAAGTGAAGATCTTTATCGCGAAAGGTGTTTACCGCCATATCATATAAGGCTTCAAAACGGGAGCATAAAATGCCGTCCTTTCCGTAATTAGCAATTCTCGGAACAAATACGGCATCGCACCTGCCTTCAAGTGCTGCAATATGGCCGAAAAACAATTTACTGGAAAGGCAATTTTCGTCGATAGAGTAGAGACTGCCCTCATCTAATATGGTTTTGTCTGTAACAGGGCTTAATACTGTTTCGATGCCAAGCTCCCGGAAAAAGGTTTTCCACAGGGTATCGTAACGGTAATATAAAAGCGCTCTTGGTATTCCTATTTTCATATTAAATACATCCTAACTTTTTAAAATATCTTAAATATGATGCAATCATTTCGGTGTCTATTTGAGGACAGGTAATATCAGTTCCATTTAAAAGGAGGTCTGTCTTTGAAACATCGTAAGTGGTATCTTTGCCGATAAAATGGCGCAGGATACCGGGATTGGCATCAGTTCCTGCTTCAAACAGGCATTCCAGTATAGCCAGTGAATTTTCCTCGGCATCTGCAGTGCGCAGCCGCTTCCTCCAGACTGGAAACGGAATATAACGAATCGGGTAGCCGCACTGGCGGATATCCATAATTAACTGCTTCATGGATACTGGTTTTGGATTAATAATATTAAAAGCTTCACCCAGGGCTTCCGGTTTTCGGGAAATACAGGTGATGGCATCCGCCACGTAATCCACGGGTGTCATATGCATACAGTACGTGGAGCGCGGGATGCTGCGCATCTGAATACTTCCCACAATCACGCGGCTGACCATATCATCAACTTCCCAGATTCCTCTGCGTGTTCCGGTAATATCTCCCGGACGATAGATCACTGTACGAAGGCCGCGGTTTTTGGCGATGCCCACCAGCTTTTCTGATACCCATTTTGTCTCTGAGTAAGCCAGAGAGAAACCCTTAGAAGTAGTCAGCGGATCATTTTCATACACGCGCTTACCGGTTTTGTCAGGTGTGTCATAAACACTGTAGGATGAGACATAGTGGTAATACTTTGCGGGGCCTGTGCAGGCCAGACGCAGGGTTTCAATAGTTCCGTTTACATTAGTGGACTTTAGAAACTCATATGGAAAAACAAAATTCAGTACCGCGCCATTATGATAGATAGCATCCGTCTCTGCTGCTAGTTTTGCGTAGATATCAGTGTCAAGCCCAAGGTTTGGACTGGACAGATCTCCGGTTACAGCATAAAGGTACTGCTGATAGGAATCATCCCAGCAGTGGAAATGTTTCATATTACGGATGATTCGTTCTTTGCCTTCTTCCTCTGATTCAGCACGTACCAGACAGGTGATTGTCAGATGATCGTGAGGATACTGCTGTATAAAGGACTGTATCAGGTGGGCGCCAAGAAATCCGGTGGCCCCTGTCAGAAACAGATGTCTGCACTCAGAAAGTGTGCGGTCATATTCCCGGCAGGGACGGATATTGCTGTCTAAAGTACATTCCTGGGCCAGATTTACAGTACGTCCGGAACCCTTTGCTCCGGAAAGCATACGCCTGATATAAGAGGCCACACCGGATACAGAGGAATCCAAAAGAAGTTCTCTTAAATCTAATTTTATTTTGAACTTCTGTTCCATTTTGCTGACCAGCTCAAAACCGGTGAGAGAATCCCCTCCCAGCTCCAAAAAAGATTGATTGAGACTGTAGTGATCAATATTTAACACTTTGTCAAAAACGGATTTTACCTGAAGCAGAATCTCATCAGCAACTTCCTTTGAACGGTCAATCAGTGTTGGCTCTGCGGGAAGCTTTGCAATCCGTTTCTGATAACTGCTGTATATCATGGCCAATTTTCCGTCCAGATACAGCTTGCGGGCTTTCAACATCTGAAGCTTGCTGTTGTCCGTACGGGGCATGGATTTTAAAGGTACGAAGACTACATCGTGAAAAGAAAAGCCGAAACGTTCAGAAATAAGTGCATTAATCTGTGATACTCTTTCTTCAAAGGGAATGTCAGGGCGGGATTCAATGCAGGCAACTACCTGTTCTTTCTGACCGTCATTGTATGAGAAAAATCCGATGGCGGACATTGCCAGAGCCGGAATTTTCTGCTGGATAAGCAGCAGCAGATCACTGGGATACACATTGTGTCCGTTGACAATAAGCATTTCCTTGATTCTGCCGGTCAGATACAAATACCCGTCTTTTAAGAATCCAAGATCACCTGTTTTATAAAAATCTCCATCATATCCTTCTATTTTATAATGAAATTTTCTGGATTCTTTTGCATTGTCCCAGTAACCGTCAGCCACGCTGTCACCGCTGATAAAAATTTCTCCAATTTTAAGATCCTTATAGGCCCTGCATGTTTTTGGATTACAGGCAATCATAGTAAGATCTTTGACAGCAGCGCCCAGTCCTACAATTTGTTTTGGGTTTGGGTCTTCCTTATCAGCCAGAATAATTTTGTTATTTTTAAATGCTTCATAGTCAAGATTAAGAACTCTGTAATCAAGGCTTGCCACACTTGCCAGGCATACATTTTCAGCCAGGCCGTAACCGGGGGCAAACGCATGGGGCTGAACATGAAACAATTTTGAAAAATCAGCAATTGTTTTTGGACTTACATATTCAGAGCCGTTCATTAGATGTGTCATGTGCGACAGATCATACTGAGCTGCTTCCTTTGGGGTGAAAATTTTCGTGCAGGCATCATAGGCCGAACCGGGGCCCACAGTCAGAGTCAGTTTATAGTCGGAAAGCATTTTTATCCACAGTTTTGGATTCTCCAGAAATTGTAATGTCTGAAGATTGTATATTGTGGCATGTTCCGTACAAATCGGCATAAAGATTGTAATGACCAGTCCAAGATTATGAAAATACGGGACCCAGGTGCCAAGGGTACTGTAATCAAAATTATAAACATATTTACATTGTTCCATGTTTTTCATCAGAGCCCTCTGCGTGACACAAACACCCTTTGGAGAACTGGTGGAGCCGGAAGTATATTGAAGATATACTAGATCATCCGGGTATACCCGTGTAATGATTTCCGGTTTAATATAGGGAAGCAGCTTGTCTGTGTAAATTCTTTTTAGACCGATAACTTGTAAAAACGCCTCCCGAATCAGACGGGAAGTAATGTTTACATTGGAGGTCTTTTCCAGCTCATAATTAGAAATCAGCGCTTTTGGACGGCAGGACTTCAAAACAGCAATAAACCGCTCGATTTTTCCATCATCAAGCGGCGGAGGAATAATAGTGAAAATAACACCTGTCATCATACAGCCAAGGGCGGCACAGATGGTACCGAAATCCTGCATGGAGAATATGACGGCCCTGTCTCCTTTTTTTAACCCCTTTGATTTTAACGTATAGGCCATCCGCAGAGAAGTTTCATAAATATCTTTGATTGTATGGTCTTCCATGCTGCATTTGGAATTATGGTAGGTTAAAAAACGATATAAGACCCGTTCCGGCTGATTTAGATAACGCTGCTTAAGTATACTGATAATATTATTGTCTAAATTGTTCATAAGTTTACACCTTTATTGTGTATTTTCCAAAGAGGATATAGATATCCACATTGAATTTAACGACTAATTATACTATAATATAATAAGTTAAAACGAAAACAGAATCAAGTTTTGACCAGACGCAGAAAGGGTGGTTATTACACATATGAAAGCCGGTCTGTGTAATAAAATAAAAATTTATGAAAAATTTTATAAATGAGTGGGAAAAAATTGATTACAGAAGTAAAAAAACAAGGACCGCGCTCTTAGGAGCGTTATCATCTATGATAAAAGAAAAGCGTCTTACTGATATTACAGTTAGTGAGCTGGCGAAACGTGCCTCCATTACAAGAAAGACCTTTTATAATCACTATAATTCTATAGAAGCTATGGTAAACGAAGTGGAGGAACGGGTGATTGGCACAGTGGTCGCTATTCTCGATACGAATCAGGAGCTTTTCCGCCAGGGAAATATGTATGAATTTTTTCTGCGGACTGCCAAAAGCCTGCAGCGTCATAAAGATTTATGGCGTTTGTTTTCTCTAGAAAAGGAAAATTACAGAATTATTGAGAAAATTAAGTCCTATCTGGAACGCTATATCTTTGTGAATATTAAAAATATTGCAGGAGAAGCTGAGGTTACAAAATTTAAAGTATCTGTTTATCTGGACAGCCTTGTTGGAATGTTTTTAAAATGGATGGACCGTTCCATGCGGATTCCGGTTGAAAAAATCGCAGAGATGGCGGCCGGGATGACAACATTTTTGTTGTCTGAAACGTACAGCAGAGTAAATAAATAGGATTAGAAAATCAAAATAAAAAATCCGTCACGAAAAATATGTGGCGGATTTTTTATTTGTAAGTATGTCTAAAATTATTTATTTTATATCCGGTTTCATCGAACGCAACAGGCTTAAAATAGCTTCCTGCTGCTGAGTATCCAGAAGAATAAAAATATCCAGTACTTCCCGCTGACGGTCGTCTACAGGATAAAAGTCTGTACCCTCATCCGCAAAAAACTGTGCTAAAGAAATGTTCAGGTATTCACAGATACTTTCGATAGTTGGAACTGAGGGAATCGTATTTCTGGTACTCATGTTTGAAATTGTAGACTGAGATAAACCAGAGAGTTTCGCAAATTGATATGGCGTTAATCCCTGTTTCTTCATGATTTCATTAATCCTTGCAATTACGTCCATTGAGCCGATAACCTCCTATGAACTATTTTAAAGGTTCTTATGCAGAGGCGATAGCGTCTATGTGTAATGCTTTATCACTCAAGTGAGTTGGAACTCAGATTTAAGGGAAATTACTGCCTGCTGGTTTTTTCATCATCGTTGGAAGGTATCATTGTTTTAACAAAGTTTAACAAGGCCTTTTGCTGTTCGGTGTCAAGAATCAGTAAAAGATCAAGAAATTCTCTTTGAGATCCGTCAACCGGATAAAATTCTGTATCCTCACCGGCAAAAAATTGAGATAGTGATATATTTAAAGCAGAACAGAGCTCTTCTAGAGTAGCAATTGTGGGCACTGTATTTCTGCGTTTCATATTTGCCAGCGTAGAAGAAGACAGACCGGAAAGCTTGGCTAGTTCATACCTTGATATTCCTTGTGCTTTCATAATCTCATTAATTCTGGCTATAACATCCATGATTATGATACCTCCTGTTAATAAACAGTTTAATTCCTGCAATCTGATTAAGATAGCGTTCAGTTGTAAAAAAATACTATTCAAAAGAGTTGAAAAGTTATACAATGGAGAAAGAAGTTTGTTTTAGTATTTTAAAAGAACACAGCTGAATGAATAGAAGGAGAAAGTATGATGGGGGATAGATTAGTATTCTCGGATAGAGATCAAAAAATTCGTAAAGTAGAAGTGCCGGAGAAATATAAGTCATTAAATAATACTCAAATAAGAAAAGTATATACAGATTTTCGACAGGAATTTATAAAAATGCTGGAACTTATGGTCAATGATCCTAATATGGAAACAAAAGATCTCAGCAGATTTTTAAAAGAAAACCAGGATAATCTTTCACTGGTTCATTTTTTATAAAAAATTCCGTGAAAAAGAAGGATTTTTACTTATGAAGTGAGAAAAAAGGGAAGGATTTTCATTAATTGTATATCTTGCATAATGTTATAAGATGATGTATACTTGGAATACTTATGTAACTAACAGCATGAATTTGAGGAGGATTGGCAATGAAAAATCTTAACCGTTGGGTTTATGCAATTATCGGAGTTCTTGTGCTTATTTTTGCCGGGCTTATTTATGCCTGGTCGGTAATTTCTAAACCTATTGAAGCAACATTTATGGGAGACTGGACGAAGGCCCAGTTGTCCATGACATTTACAATCGCAATGGCAATGTTCTGCGTTGGCGGGTTGATTGGTGGTATTTTATCTAAAAAGGTAAAATCAAAATATTATGTATTAGTAGCTGGCGTTTTATTTTTAGCAGGATTTCTTCTTGCATCGGAGACACAGTCTTTGGCCACATTATATCTGGGCTTTGGAGTTCTTGCGGGACTTGCAGCGGGACTTGCCTATAATGCGGTAATGAGTACTATGTCAGCATGGTTTCCTGATAAACAGGGGCTGATTTCGGGCATTCTGTTGATGGGATTTGGTATTGGAAGTTTTATTATCGGAAAAGTATACACGGCATATACACCGTCAGACGGATCAGACGCATGGAGGATGTCTTTTAAAATTTTTGCAGTGATTCTTTTTGTAGTTATGATTGTATGTGCATTCTTTTTTGTTAGACCGGGCGCTGATTTCAAACCACCTGTATCAGGAAAAGCAAAGGCAGTCCGAGAGCCGGCTTTGGATATCCCTGCCGGACAGATGGTGAAAAAGGCTTCTTTCTGGCTGTATTATATATGGGCAATTCTTGTAAGCGCTGCAGGTCTGGCTCTGGTTTCCCAGGCCAACGGTATTGCGGAGCAGGTAGGGCCTGATGTGTCGGCAGGTAATATAGCAACCGTTGTAGGTCTGATTTCTATTATGAACGGTATCGGACGTGTTATTTTTGGAGCTCTGTTTGATAAAAAGGGTTATCGCCTGACTATGATTCTGGATATGATCGTGTTTGCGGTGGCTTCCGGAATCATTATTATGGCATTGAATACAGGCAATTTCACATTTATTATTCTGGGATTTATTGTTGGTGGTTTTGCTTATGGCGGAGTTACACCTACAAACTCAGCAATAATCAGTGATTTCTTTGGCAGAACTAATTATCCGTTGAATTTTTCTCTGATTAATACAAACCTGATTATCGCATCTTTTGCCTCCACAATTGCAGGAAAGCTGTATGATGCAAGCAATTCCTATATGAGCACGATTTTTATGATGCTGGGAGCAACAGTTCTTGGATTTGTTGTATTTCTGGGAATCAGAAGGCCAAAAGGCGGAAATCACTAAGAGCAGGCAGAATGTAATACATAGATGAAAAAAGGACTTCCTGAACGGAGATTCAGATTTGAGATCTTCCGGACAGGAGGTCCTTTTTAAAGTTGTTTGGCTGTATGGTCAGAATCAGGGAGCATGTTTAAATAACGCATAATCTTGTAGGAAAAAGAAAGGGACATCATTTCATCTCCGTTTTCCAGGCTGCAGCCGGTAAGTTCTTTAATTTTGTTCATGCGGTACAGCAGAGTATTTTTGTGAATGTGAAGTTCTGAGGCAATTTTTGCAGTGCTTCCGGGATTTTGCAGATAAATCTGCATGGTATTTAACAGTTCGGAATTTTTTTCCTGGTCGTAATAAAGGAGCTTCATCATGGCCGGGTGTATAAAGTATTGCAGTTTTTCCTTCTCTTCACAGATCTCCATAATATGATAAAAATACAGGTCAGAGTAGTAGAACACAGGTCCCCGTTCCCGCAGCCGGTTTCCTATTTCGGCCGCACATTTTGCCTGGAGGTAGAAGCGGCGGATTCCTTTTAAATCTGTGAAAAAGTTGCTTATTCCGGCATAAAGATTGTTTTCCTTTAAGTATGAGGCCAGCGCTTCTTCTTCGCGGCCGGTTAAAGTGTTTTCTCTGGCACGGGAAAATAGTAACACCAGTGAATTTTCATAAATTGCATAGATTGCCCCAGTCAAAATCCGATTTAATTCTGACACAATAACTTCCAGTTTTGCAGCGGCATGATGGTAGCTGGAAGCAGAAATCGTCAGTATGTACAGATCGTCTTTCAAATCCATTCCCATTGTGTGAAGTCTGTCACGGATACTGGGGTAATTGATATCTTTGCTGTCCAGAAGATCAGCAAGAAAATAGGAATACATAATATCCTTATTCTGTTGAAAAAACTGATTTTTTTGGAGCTCCATGGCTACAAAACGTGAAAACTGTTCCAGCAGAGCACCGTCTGTGTCTGCAAGCGGATGGTTTTTTTCATATAACATGACTTTTCCGATGGTAATGCCGTGGATACTGACTGCAGCGGCCATCATTCCTGCGTGGAACAGAGGATTATAATAGTATGCTTTTCCTGATTTTGCCAGCTTTTCTTCCAGGTGGGATTCCTTTATAAAGCGAATACCCTGTTCTGCGATGTAGCCGTTAGCATTTTCCCTGGCAACAAAATCATTATCGGGACCCAGGCCGGAGGAGATTGCCAGATATTTGTAGCTGGAATCAATAACAAAGACCGGATTGTCAAAAATCTGATAGGCAGTATCAGTCATAAACTGAAGTCCCTGGTCAGAAAAAAATGCGTTTGTCATCATCTGCAGAGCGGCATTACTTTTTTGGCTATCAGATATGAGCGGCTGAATTTCGTTAAACACAAGGTGAATATCATCTGGTCCGGAATAGAGCAGAACAAGCAGGTTTTTGGACAGATTTTCTGGAATGGAATCCGGCGTTCCGTAACATAAAAAATGTCCGGTATGAATAGCGGGCTGCTCCTGAAGAAAACGGGATGGGCAGATATATAAAATATCCCCGGAAAACTCTGTAAGTGGATGGGCTGCAAATCGAATAGAACATATTTCGTCTTCCAAATGCTCTTTGCCATAAATACGAAAATCGTACTTAGTAAGATTTGATAGTATCTGATGTATTTTCATAACGAGCTCCTTATTGTGCTGCTGATACAGCTTCTTAAAAACATGGTAAATACGGTGCAGATATTTGTTTACAGGAGTTATTATATATTATTTCAGACTGCCGGGCCAGCTTTAATCCTTCGGATTATGAGGGGAAGAAAATTACGGAGGGAAGTCTTTGACCGGATCTTTGATACAGAAATAATATTGTATATTATGCATGATATATTGAATGAAAAAGGAGAGTGTGATACAATGAAAAACAAGATAAAAGTCAGGAGGTATTTTAAATGGAAAAATTGTTAATTTTGAATCCGGGTTCCACATCTACAAAAATTGCTGTTTATGAAGATGAAAATCAATTATTTGTAGAAAGTATTTCTCATTCGGCAGATGAGATTGCCAAGTATGATCTGATTATAGATCAGTTTGAATTTCGTAAGGATATGATTCTTGAGGTTTTAAAAGAAAAGGGAATAGAGCTTGCATCTCTGACTGGGATTGTTGCCCGGGGAGGTCTTCTTCCGCCATTAAAAGCGGGGGCATACCAAGTAAATGATGATATGGTTTGGCAGCTGAAAAATAAACCGGCAATGGAACATGCATCCAATCTGGGGGCTGTGATTGCGGATGCTATTGCAAAGCCTCTGGGGATTCCTGCGTTTATTTATGACGGAGTTACAGTGGACGAAATGCTTCCTATTTTAAAATTGACTGGTCTGAAAGAAATTAAGCGTAAGGGAATCGGACACAATCTAAATACACGGGCAGCAGCTATGCGCTATGCAAGAGAAAATAATAAGACTTATGCAGACTGTAAATTGATTGTTGTGCATCTTGGAGGCGGTATCTCTGTAACGCTTCAGTATGGCGGAAAAGTAGCTGATATTATCAATGATGAGGACGGACCGTTCGCACCGGAGCGCGCAGGAGGTCTTCCTTCTCAGTCATTGGTGAAGTATATTGAGGAGACAGGTATTTCTACAAAGGATATGCTTAAAAAAATGAAAAGCCGCGGCGGATTGGTTTCTTATCTGGGTGTAAATGACAGCAGAGAAGTTGAAAAGATGATTGCAGAGGGGAATCAGGAAGCGAAGCTTGTATATGATGCCATGGCTTTAAATGTGGCAAGAAAAATAGGAGAAGAGGCAGCCACTGTTTCTGGTGATGTGGAAGCGGTGATTTTAACCGGCGGCATTGCTTATTCAGAATATTTTACCAGCGAAGTAAAGAAATATTCTGAGTGGATAGCCCCTGTAATTGTTTATCCGGGAGAAAATGAGATGGAATCTCTGGCTTTAGGAGGACTGCGGGTGCTGCGGGGGCAGGAACAGGCCCATGAATTTGTAAAACAGGCATAGTTATCGTTAATAAGTTTCGGGGTGATCAGGGAGCAGGAACAGTTATCCGGCGGTCCTGGTCACTTTTATATTAAAAAAAATTCTCACATTTACTGGAAAAGAAAAATGTGTATACCCTTGACATTTCCAGGAAAAAAATGTATTCTCATTAATAGTTAGTAGAGACTAACCATTCGGATTTTTACCGGAACCGTGGTAAAAGTCTTTTTCTTTCATTGCTGGTTAGGCAAAACTAACTAATATAATAAATTTGGAGAGGAAGCGCAATGGAACGTGGAGGGAGAGAGTCATTTCGACAGATATTAATCCGGTTTTGTGCCCCTACACTGGCAGGATTAAAGTGTTCAAATATGATGTCATGTCTGATTACAGGAGAAATTCTACAGGAAATGGAACTTGTTAGAGCGGAGCTGATAAAAAAGGGAGTATTGATTGATATCTTGTATCAAACTCCAGACCGGATGCTGATTCTTGTATATCGGAAATCTGCGCTGGCAGAAATTTTAAAAACAAATGTTTACCAGCAGTTTCTTAGAGAATTTGGCTATTGTGATTTTGAATGTGTTCATGCTCTTCGGCGTCTTAAAGCCAGAATCGCCGCGGATGGCGGACAGTTTCCACATGAAATTGGCGTATTTTTAGGATATCCTCTGGAGGATATCCGAGGATTTATTGAAAACAAAGGCAGAAACGGACTTTGCTGCGGTGACTGGAAAGTGTACCATGAGCCGGAAAAAGCAAAAAAGATGTTTGCAAAGCTGCAGAAATGCAGAGATGTATATATTCGATTGTTTCAAGACGGCAGAAGTGTCATGCAGTTGACAGTTCCCGTTTAAATATTAATTTTCAGAAAGAAAGAGGTAGAAAATGAAAGCAGCAGTTGTTTATTGGAGTGGAACAGGCAATACAGCAGCAATGGCAATGCAGATTGCAGAAGGGATAAAGGAAAATGGAGCAGATGTAGATTTATTTTCCTCTTCCGAATTTGCAGCGGATATGATGGATCAGTATGAGGGGATTGCATTTGGCTGCCCGTCTATGGGGGATGAGCAGTTGGAAGAGTGCGAGTTTGAACCAATGTTTGAATCCTGCAGGGAAAAATTAAAAGGGAAAAAAATTGCCCTGTTCGGTTCCTATGGATGGGGAGACGGCGAATGGATGCGGAACTGGGAGGACGCCTGCAGAGCCGATGGCGCAGTGCTGATAGATGATGGCTGTATTTGCTGCAATGCGCCGGATGAAGCGGCAGCAGAGGCGTGCCGCAGTCTTGGAAAATCGCTGGCAGCTTAAAAATAGACGTAACACGATATACAAAAAACTGTTTCATACAAAATCCTGTGTAAAAGAAGGACCGGAATCTTTAAATGCCCGGTCCTTCTTTTTTGGTGTAGTGTCCCGTTAAATCCAGACGCTGGATTCCAAGATAATCCTTGGTGCATAGGCAGATTCCTCCAAGAAGGACTGCTTTGTCCTGGAGCATAGAAGGCAGCAGGGTACAGTGTTCTTTCATACGTGTTTTAAGTCCCAGGCTGATTCTTTTAATGCAGTCAGGAATCTGGCTTGTGATCCGGCAGTTTAGTACAATAACTTCCGGATTAAACAGATTTAAAAGATTATTGATGCAGATAACCATAAATTCTTCAAATTGGTATAAAATTTCCAGAGCCTTGGGTGAACCGTCCAGGCAGGCTGATATAAAATTTTCTACAGAACTGCTGGCAAGTCCTGCCAGGTCACAGTAATCCTGCACAACAGCCTGTTCAGAGGCATATTGTTCTAGACAGCCCCGGTTTCCACAGGGGCATGGACGGCCGTTTCGCTGGACGATGGAGTGGCCAAATTCGCCGGCCTTACCGTTGTATCCTAAAAACAGCTGGTCCTGAATCATAATTCCCACGCCGATCCCGGAGTGAATACTGACCATAATCATACTGCTTTTATGGGAACAAAAGGTATGTTCTCCCAGAGCGCAGAGATTTGCTTCATTTTCAAGAAGAACAGGAACATGAAAGCGGTTAGATAATACATCTGAAAAAGGAAGATTTTCATACGGGGAATAGGGGCAGAATGTGATTTCGTTCCGATAGACAGTTCCGTGGACTGCAATGCAGATTCTTGCCAGCCGGCCGGGCCCCCGAAATGATTTCAGAGCATTTTCTATATAGGAAATCAATGCAGGCAGAATTTTATCCCGTGACGCGGCGGCGGGGTATTCAAAAAATTCCTGGTGGCTGCCAAGAAGATCGGCGCACATTATGGCAATAATATTCTGGGTTAAGTTAATACAAATATGAAAAGCCTGTTCCTGCCGTATTTGAAATAATATGGCCTTCCTGCCCTGAGAGGAAGCTGCACTTCCGGCTTCACAAATCAGGTTCTGCTGGTTTAAATCTTCGGTGATTGCTGAGATTGTGGCTCTGGTGAGCCCAAGTTTTTTTGAAATATCAGCTCTGGAAATGGAACCATTCTGGAGAATGGTTTCAAGCACCAGGCGGCTGTTGATATCGCGGATTAATTCATTGCTTCCTGTTTGCATAGCAGCTCCTTTTTAATAGGTTTACAAAAAGTATAACATAGTTTGTTTAGAGAGTAAACAAACTTCTTGACCATGGGTATACCCCGTGCTATAGTGAAAATAATAAAACACAATTTTAAAGAGTGATAAAAGAGAACAGAGGAGGTAACTGTATGTTATATATCGGGGTTGATCTAGGAACATCTGCAGTAAAACTGCTGTTGATGGATGAAAAAGGTAAAATACATAATATTGTATCTAAAGAATATCCGCTGCACTTTCCACGGCCGGGCTGGTCAGAGCAGAATCCTGAAGACTGGTATGCACAGACAATAGAAGGTATCAGAGAGCTTACGGCCGGATGTGAGAAAGAGCAGGTTGCAGGTATTAGTTTTGGCGGCCAGATGCACGGACTGGTGATTCTTGACAGGGATGACCGGGTGATCCGGCCGGCGATTTTATGGAATGATGGCAGAACTGCTTTGGAAACGGATTATCTGAATCAGGAGATTGGAAAAGATAAGTTATCCCAATATACGGCTAATATTGCATTTGCTGGATTTACTGCTCCTAAAATACTCTGGATTAAAAAACATGAACCTGAAAATTTTGCGGCTATTGCCAAAATAATGCTGCCGAAAGACTATCTTGCTTACCGCCTGTCAGGAAGTTTTTGTACAGACGTATCAGATGCCTCAGGAATGCTTTTGTTCGATGTAAAGAATAAATGCTGGTCAAAAGAAATGATGGAAATCTGCGGGGTAAGAGAAGACCAGCTGGCAAAGATTTATGAAAGCTATGAGGTGGTAGGAACATTAAAAGAAAGTGTTGCGGAAAAGCTTGGTTTATCTTTGGGTGTTAAAGTGATAGCCGGTGCGGGAGACAATGCCGCTGCTGCGGTGGGGACAGGAACAGTTGGCGGCGGAACCTGTAATCTTTCTCTTGGTACAAGCGGAACCATATTTATTGCCAGTGAAAAATTCGGAGTAGATTCTAACAATGCCCTGCATTCCTTTGCTCATGCCGATGGAAACTATCATCTGATGGGCTGTATGCTTTCGGCAGCATCATGCAATAAGTGGTGGATGGAGGAGATTCTGCAGACAAATGACTTTGCGGCAGAGCAGGCGAAGATAAAGAAACAGGGAAAGAATCATGTATTTTTCCTTCCATATCTGATGGGAGAACGTTCTCCCCACAACGATCCAAGTGCACGGGGGACGTTTATCGGCCTGACGATGGATTCAACCAGGGTGGATATGACGCAGGCTGTTCTTGAGGGAGTTACGTTTGCATTAAGAGATTCCTTTGAAGTGGCAAAGTCACTTGGGATTCAGATTCAGAGAACTAAGATCTGCGGGGGCGGCGCGAAAAGTCCTCTCTGGAGACAGATGGTTGCGGATATTTTCAATGTAAAAGTAGACCTGATTGAAAGTGAAGAGGGTCCCGGCTATGGCGCGGCTATGCTGGCTGCAGTGGGCTGCGGTGAATTTTCGTCGGTGCAGGAGGCTGCGGATAAGCTGGTGAAAGTTGTAGAGACGGTAGAACCGGACCCGGAAACTGCCGCTTTGTATGAAGATAAGTATCAGAAATTCAGACAGATCTATCCGGCGGTAAAGGGGCTGTTTTCTGTCTTGGATAACTAATTGCGGAGGATTTCATGAAAATATATAAAATAACAGACACTGCTTTTCAAAAGTATGGGAAAGTAATCAGTGGTATAGATGTATCAGGAATTTTAAAAGCTATGGAGATGGCTCCGTGCCCGGAAGATGTGGTGTATGTGGCTTCTGAACCGAAACTAGAAGCCGCTGAAGGCTCAGAACTAATAGAAAAAAGCCTGTTCGGTGGTATGCCGGCCCAGATCGGATACTGTAACGGACATAATAAAAAATTGAATGCGCTGGAGTATCACAGAAGCTCAGAGATTAATATTATGGCTACGGATGCAGTGTTTATGCTGGGGCTTGAACAGGATATTGAAGAAGAGGGGACTTACGATACCTCTAAGGTGGAAGTGTTTTTTGCGCCTAAAGGAAGTGTTATTGAAGTGTATGCAACAACCTTGCATTATGCGCCATGTAATCCCGGCCCGGAAGGCTTTAAAGTAGTTGTGGCTCTCCCTAAAGGGACTAACCTTGAATTGCAGGAGCAGACAGGCCCGCGTTTTGAGGACAGGCTGTTGTTTGCGGTGAATAAATGGCTGGTAGGACATCCCGAAGGGGGGCTTCCGGAGAATGCATTTATTGGATTGTATGGAAGAAACCTGTCTCTAGATGATAACAGCGGATGCAGGTAAAAACAGAAGAAAAATAAAAAGTGAGATAGTGTCAAATGATTTATGAAAAAAAGTGAGATGGAGGATAGAAAAATGGAAAATATGCCAAAAGTAAAAATTGGAATTGTAGCAGTCAGCCGGGACTGTTTTCCGGAATCGTTATCTGTGAACCGCAGAAAAGGACTGGTTGAAGCTTATAAGGCAAAATATGACGGGGAAGATATTTATGAATGTCCGGTCTGTATTGTGGAGAGTGAGATAGACATGGTAAATGCGCTGAAAGACATTCAGGCTGCCGGATGTAATGCACTGTGCGTATATCTTGGAAACTTCGGACCGGAAATCTCAGAGACTTTGCTGGTGAAGCATTTTGACGGTCCGGCTATGGTGGTGGCTGCAGCGGAAGAGTCTCAGAATAATCTGATTCAGGGACGCGGCGATGCATACTGTGGTATGTTAAATGCAAGCTATAATCTGGCCCTGCGCAATACAAAGGCTTATATTCCGGAGTACCCAATAGGCACTTTTGAAGAAGCTGCGGATATGGTTCATGAATTTGTTCCAATTGCAAGAGCAGTGGCAGCCCTTGCGGAGCTTAAGATTATCAGCTTTGGACCGAGACCATTAAATTTCCTGGCCTGCAATGCGCCTATTAAACAGCTTTATAATCTTGGAGTGGAGATTGAAGAAAACTCAGAACTGGATTTGTTTGAAGCATTTAACAATCATGCAGGCGATCCGAGAATTCCTGATGTGGTAAAAGAAATGGAAGAAGAGCTTGGCGACGGAAACAAGAAACCGGAAATTCTTTCGAAGCTTGCACAGTATGAGCTGACACTTTTAGACTGGGTAAAAGATCATAAGGGATATCGGAAATATGTTGCAATTGCCGGAAAATGCTGGCCGGCATTTCAAACACAGTTTGGATTTGTTCCATGTTATGTAAATTCAAGGCTGGCTGGAAAAGGTATTCCGGTTTCCTGTGAAGTTGATATTTACGGGGCGCTCAGTGAATTTATCGGGACAGTAGTTTCTCAGGATGCAGTGACACTGCTGGATATTAATAACAATGTGCCGGCGGATATGTATGAGGAATCTATAAAAGGGACATTTCCATATGAGCATAAAGATACATTTATGGGATTCCATTGTGGGAATACCTGCACAAGAAAGCTGTCCTTCTGTGAAATGAAGTATCAGCTGATTATGGCAAGAAGTCTCCCGCAGGAGGTAACACAGGGAACACTAGAAGGGGATATTGTGCCGGGGAATATTACATTTTATCGTCTCCAGAGCACTGCTGATAATAAGCTGCGGGCATATATTGCCCAGGGAGAGGTGCTTCCGGTGGCTGCAAAATCTTTTGGAAGCATTGGCGTGTTTGCAATTCCGGAGATGGGGCGTTTTTACCGTCATGTACTGATTGAGAAAAACTACCCTCATCACGGAGCCGTTGCTTTTGGTCATTTTGGGAAAGCATTATATGAGGTATTTAAATATATTGGTGTGGATGTAGAAGAGATTAATTTCAATCAGCCAAAGGGAATGCTTTACAAAACAGAAAATCCTTTTGCATAAATAAGCTGGAAAAGAATAACAGACAGAGGAATCGTCGTATGAAAAGGCCGCAAAGACAGTACGTTTTGCGGCCTTTTATCTGCCTGTATAAGATATTTTTAAAAACGGGTTTATATGATTCGTAACATAAAAGAGTTACAGGCTAAAATTATCTTTTGATAAAATGTTAACCATAAAACAACAAAAAGAGGTTGACAATTAAAAGAAAGATTATTATATTAATGTTTATAGTTAACATTAAGCTTTGAGTTTATATTAGGGAGTAAGGAGTTTATCATTGGGTAAATCTGCATTTAAAACAAAAGAACTGACAATAATGGCACTTTTTGCCGCATTGCTGTGTATTTCATCTTATATCAGTATTCCCCTGCCGTTTTCAGCGGTCAGTCTTACTGCACAGACATTGATTATAAACATTATAGCGCTGCTTCTTTCGCCGAAAAAAGCGGGTATTACAGTTGGAATCTGGATATTGCTTGGTTTTGCGGGGCTTCCGGTGTTCTCCGGAGGCATGGGAGGACCTGCAAAATTATTTGGCCCAACAGGAGGATATATTTTTAGTTATCTGGCGGCTGTTATAGTAATTTCTTTGCTGAGAGGAAAAAAAGGAAATTTGTGGCGTCAGTTTCTGGTGACGATTGTCATAGGGATTCCCGTGATATATCTCGTGGGAACGCCATGGATGATGGCTGTGACCGGAATCGGCTGGCAGGCAGCTTTTGCCACCAGTGTACTTCCATTTATTCCGGGGGATATTCTAAAGTGTGTTGCTGCAGTATTTATCAGCAGGTCTCTGCGCAGAATTATAAATGAAAATGTATAACAGTGGTGAAATAGAAGACATAAACAGGTTATAAGATAATTATTAAACGGGAAAGAGAGCTTGGAAACAGGCTCTCTTATTCTTTTGCTTTCCATAAAACCGACAGAAACCGTTAAGAAATCGTTAAGAAGTGACAAGTCTTCTTAGAAAGATTTGATTGCTATTATTAGTTACAGAAAAGAAAAGATATCCTTTTGAAAGGATGTGCTTTATAATGGTGGGGAGGTGAAAAATGATGAATATTTTAGTATGTGATGACGACAAAGAAATTGTAGATGCTATTGAAATTTACCTGATGCCGGAAGGGTATCAGATCTTTAAAGCATATGATGGAATTCAGGCGATTGATATTATTAAGAAGCAGGAAATCCATCTGCTGTTAATTGATGTAATGATGCCGCGTATGGACGGTATCCGGGCTACATTAAAGATACGGGAACAGTACAACATACCGATTATTATTCTTTCGGCCAAGACGGAAGATGCAGATAAAGTAGTCGGGCTGAATGTGGGAGCAGATGATTATGTTGCAAAGCCATTCAATTCTCTAGAGCTGGTTGCAAGAGTGAAGTCGCAGCTGAGGCGCTACACAAAGCTTGGTACAATGTGTGCCGAGGCCGAACATAATATTTACCAGTCAGGGGGCCTGATGATTAATGATGATACCAAACAGGTTACTATTGACGGAGAAGAAGTGCAGAAATTGACTCCAATGCAGTATAATGTACTGCTGTTTTTGTTAAAAAATAAAGGCAGGGTGTTTTCTATTGAGCAGATTTATGAAAACATCTGGAATGAAGACGCAGTGAATGTAGATAATACCGTAGCGGTCCATATCCGGCATATCCGGGAGAAAATTGAAATTAATCCGAAAGAGCCACAATATCTGAAAGTGGTCTGGGGTGTGGGATATAAAGTTGAAGATATTCCACCCCGTTAAACGGATGGAAAGGTAAAAGATAAAATGAATCATAAAAAAATATTCGGATCTTTGGGAACCAAAGTTCTAGTAATTGTTCTGACACTTTGCAGCGCTGCTGCCATTGTGGCAGGTTCTTATCTTGCGGCGCTCTGCCTAAACAGCGGAGCTGGCATGTCAGATCTGATGAACAGGTACTCTTATAATGAAACGTCCGCTTATGGAAGAAAGATCGCAGACAGCGGGCTGCAGGCGTTGAGGAATGATGCAGTAGTAGATAAACTGACAGTTGACGGAAAATTTGACGGAACACAGACCCTGGATATTATGCACCAGGATGCAGGCATCTCGTATGAAAAAAAGGATCCGGCGACTACTTATACCTTGAATGATCTTAAGAAACTTTACGAGTCAGATGAACGGACTGCGTTGGATCGTCTATCCTATGAGGATGGGAGCAGCTGGAGTGAATATATAGATCTGACAGAAGTATATGAGAACGGGGATACGTATCTGAAGGATGAAAAAGGAAATGTGTATGAAACCTTTGCACTTGGTGAATCTTTGAATAATCTGGCAGATGCAGATCTTGAGATAACCCCGGTTTATAAAATTATATTTGATCAGAAACAAAGGAGTGTGAAGCTGCATGCCCTGAGCAATGCAGAGCTTGGCGATACTTCGCTGGAAGAGATTACGGAAACCGAGTTAAGAGCTATCCTGCTTTTGGGAGATGAAGTTTCGGCGCTGATTAGTGACGGAAATGCAGATTATACGGATTATAATGGAGAATTTCTGTATTACTATTTTGCCGGGGCGGAATGTGAAAGTGCCCTCCCTCAAAGTAAAGAGACATTGGCCAGATATGCATTGAAAAACCCGGGAACAGTGTCTATCTCTGAGTTATATCATAAACTGACATCAGCTGTATATGAAGTCGGACAGACAGCTGAACTGCTGGCGGAAAAAGAGAACGGGCAGCAGCTTGGATATTACTATTACGTGGATTCCAAAGGAAAGGTGATTACCAATTATCCGGCCTGGTCAGAACTTACCTATGAAGAAGCAAGAGACCAGCTGATTGGTCAGAAAGCGGAAAATACAGGAGCATATGCGGCCTGGGACAGCCAGACCTGGTCCGGAATTGAATCAGAAGGCACAGGCAATACCGGAAAAGAATTATTAGATCAGATAAAATATTTTGGTGAAGAGACATTGGGAGAATATCAGCTGATACTGGCCGAGAATAAGACTGCTGCTGAAAACCTGGATTATGAGATACAGCAGAAAAAAGAGACTTATAATCAATATATAGCTATGGCCCCGGCAGCTCTGGTTCTTATAATTGCCGGAATTGCGGGTGTGATTGTATTCTTTATTATTTCTATTGTTCAGGCAGGCAGAAAAGGCCCCGGGAAAGAGCGGTATGCCAGTACATTTGCAAGATGTATACCCATTGAGATTTTAATTATCATAGATATTGTCTGCTGGGTAATCTGGGCATCAGTTGTGGCAGCTGTTTCATCGGGCTTGTATCCGGGTACCTATACAGCGGCCAGTGCAGGAATGCTGGTATACTTTATGGCAGTGGTTTTAAGTTTTACAGGTTTGATGCAATGGGAGCTGCTGACAATTATCTGTAAGGGAAAAGCGAAATCATTACTGAAAAATTCACTGATTCAAATAGCTGCGACAAAATTAAAACAAGTCATTTCAAATGCATATGGAACCCGAAAGATCACAGGAAAACTGGTGATGTGTTTCTGTTTCTTTGCAGCTGCCAATATTATCTGCCTGCTGCTGAGTTTTATCGGGATAGGAATCCCTCTGTTTATTCTTTTGTGGGGAGCGGTACTGATCTTCCTAATGAAGCAGTGTGTACAGCGCCAGAAAGTAAAGGAAGGAATCCATGAAATCGCAGGAGGTAATCTGAATTTTCAGATTCCGGTGGAAGACCTTACCGGAGATAATCTTGAAATGGCTAATGATATGAATAATGTCCGGGAAGGAATGCAGAATGCCATTCAAGAGCAGATGAAAAGTGAACGGCTGAGAACAGATCTGATTACGAATGTTTCCCATGACATAAAAACGCCGCTGACTTCTATTATTAATTATGTAGATATTTTGAAGAGGGAAGACATTCAGGATGAAAAAATCAGAAGCTATATAGAGATTCTGGACCGGAAATCCCAGAGATTAAAACATCTTACAGAGGATTTGGTAGAGGCTTCAAAAATCAGCTCAGGAAATATTAATCTGAATATTGATGAAATTAATCTGAAACAGCTGCTAAAACAGACAAACGGTGAATTTGAAGAGAAGTTCGCAAGAAAAAATCTGAGTCTTGTATGTACACTTCCGGAAAGCCAGATGCTGATTCGGGCAGATGGAAGAAGAATGTGGCGGGTCATTGAAAACTTATATAATAATGCCGCTAAATATGCGATGCCAAATACAAGAGTCTATGTGGATGGAGAGTTCAAAAATGGAAAGGTAATAGTAACAATAAAGAATATGTCTGAATATCCGCTGAATTTTAGTGCCGAAGAGCTTATGGAACGATTTGTCCGTGGGGATGTATCAAGGAATACAGAAGGAAGCGGTCTGGGACTTGAGATAGCAAGAAACCTGACTGTGATGCAGAAAGGCTCCTTTGATATTTATCTGGATGGAGATCTGTTTAAAGTAACAATTGCTTTTGATGCGGTTTAAAGTGCAGGCAGATTGCCATTAAAGAATGAATGTCTGTATCTGGGGCAGTCTATACAATTTAACAAGGGCGGATTCGACGCAGGCAGATATTGCAAAAAGTTGTCGAATCCGCCTTTTTCCTGTTATAAGAGGGCAGTTTATGCCGAAACTTGCGATGAAAAGAGGATTGAGCACAGGAATATCTATGTTATACTTGTTTTAACAGTAAGTGGACTGTAAAAGGAGGTCAGAAATTGGAAGAAGTACGTTACATGATTTCGGATGCAGCGAACCTGCTTCATGTGGAATCACATGTGTTACGTTATTGGGAAGAAGAATTAGAGCTTGAAATACCAAGAAATGAAATGGGTCACCGTTACTATACAGAAGAGAATATTATTCAATTTGAAAAAATCCGAAAATTAAAAGAGGAGGGATATCAGCTGAAGGCAATAAAAATGCTTGTACATAATACAAATCCTCAGATACCGGACGAGCTTAAGACCACAGAAGTCGTGTCCAAAGCTCAGACGGAAACCGCCTGTGTGCAGACCAAAACAGATCCCGGGATGTCAAAACTGGATCAGTTTCAGCTTTTAATGACCCGGATTGTCAGAGACGCTATTGCAGAAAATAACCATGAACTGGGAAGAGAAGTCAGCACCCAGGTAGGGGATAAAGTAATCAAAGAGATGAATTATCTGATGAGGGAGCGGGAAGAACAGGAAGAAGAACGATTCCGGAAACTGGATGAGGCGATTCGCATCAGACAGAAACGAATGCGGCGGCAGAAAAAGGAGAAGAAGGTTAAATGCCGCAGGGGGGACAAGCCCGGTAAACTTCGTCTTGAACCCCAGGAAAGTACTTTATCCTAGAGGGAAGCGGACAAGTTCTGCCGGAAATGGATTTAGAATAGCAGCATAAAATAATGGACGGTTCAGTATTTGCTGGGCCGTCCATTATTTTATGCTATAGAAAAGTTTTGTGAACTTCTCTGTTTTTAAAGTATAAAAATCCGCAGGTATCTATCGGAGACAGTATAAAAAATAACCATCACTGTCTGACGATAAATACCTGCGGAACAGGTCCCTCAGCCCTGAGGGAAAAGCGGAAGGAACCGCCTTATTTAGTATGTATTATTCAGCTGCAATAGCGCCTACTGGACATCCATCTGCACAAGAACCGCAGTCGATGCAGGAACCAGCATCAATTACATACTGAGAATCTCCTTCTGCAATAGCGCCTACTGGACATGTGCCAGCGCAGGCTCCACAGTTGATACAAGAATCTGAAATTACGTATGCCATCGGTTTTTCCTCCTTTAAAATAAACAATCTTTATCAGCAAGCTTTTAAGCTTAAAGCTTATTCTAATACAAATAGATTGGAAATGCAAGGACTTTGAAATAGAAATTACTGTAGAAAAATAATCAATAAGGAATGGAAAAAATATGGATAATTCAGGAAAAAATATAGATTTTATTGCGGCTTTTTCAGGCCTGTGCTAGAATAAATGAAAATTGAATCAGGCATCCGGTGCCGTTGTCGAAAGAAACATCAAAGACAATAGTTAAAAGGGAAACAGGTGTAAATCCTGTACGATCTCGTCACTGTAAATAGGGAGTGCCAGGCCATGTGTATTACACAGTCACTGATTAATCGGGAAGGCGGCTTGGTATGAGGATCTATAAGTCAGGAAACCTGCCGGCTGCTGGTACGGGAACAGGGGTTCCAGATCACGAGTAATTGGTTGTACCGGATAAAATTCAGAAGTCGTGAAACCTTTTGCCATACCCGCAAAAGGTTTTTGTTTACTTTATAGGATATTTTTTCAGGAGTTTTAGCTGTTGTATGATTCTGGTGATGTGGACGCCATGTTTTCGGACTTCAATTTTTATATTCTCATCATAGACAATGGGATGGACGACAGATTCATTCCAGGATAAGGAGGAAAAAGATGAAGAAGAGAAAACTTATGACAGTGCTTGCCGGAGTGGGGGTGGCAGCTTTTATGCTTGCCGGCTGCGGTGACAAGAAAACAGAACCTGCCAATGCAGATGCTTCAGCGTCAAAGGAGCAGACAAGCGAAGCAGCGCCGGAGCAGGAAGATGAGGAAAATTACAATACAGGAGACGCATCTCTTGACAACACAAGAAATCAGGATGAGATCGGGGAAAAAGAGCTTCTGGTTGTAAGTTTCGGGACAAGCTATAATGACAACCGCCGTCTGACAGTAGGAGCCATTGAAAACAGTCTGGAAGAAAAATTCCAGGATTACTCAGTAAGAAGAGGTTTTACAAGCCAGATTATTATTGATCATGTAAAATCAAGAGATAACGTTGCCATTGATAATGTAAAAGAAGCTCTTGACCGTGCGGTAAACAATAAAGTAAAAACATTAGTTATCCAGCCGACACATTTGATGGATGGTTTGGAATATAATGATGTTGTGGATGAAGTAGCAGGATATACAGATTCCTTTGACCAGATCGCAATCGGCAAACCATTGCTGTCAAGTGATGAAGATTTTAATGCGGTAATCAAAGCCATTACAGAGGATACTAAAGCATATGATGACGGTGAGACTGCAATCTGTTTTATGGGACATGGAACTGAGGCTGAATCTAATCAGGTATATTCCAAAATGCAGACAATGCTGAACGATGCAGGATATAAAAATTATTATGTAGGAACAGTGGAAGCTGCCCCATCTTTGGATGATGTACTTGCATCTGTGAAAAAAGGAAACTATAAACGGGTGGTTCTTCAGCCATTAATGATTGTCGCAGGTGATCATGCCAACAATGATATGGCCGGTGGAGAAGCAGATTCCTGGAAGAGTACATTTGAAAAAGAAGGTTATCAGGTAGAGACCGTACTGAAAGGTCTTGGTGAGCTTCCGGCTGTCCAGGAAATTTTTGCAGAACATGCCCAGGCAGCTATAGACAGTTTGAAAAAATAAAGATATGTAAACGGTGCCCTGTGAAAGCTTCGCAGGGCACTGCACAGTAATAGAGGTAATTATGAAAAGAATAAAAGTATTGATATTGGTATCCGCATTATCGGCAGTTTGGCTGATGGGGGGATGCGGAAATGAAAAAAAAGATACGGCAGGCAGTCTGTCACAGCAGCAGGATGAAGCAAAAGATACAGAAAACAGCCAGGTGGCATCCTCTAAGGACATGGCAAAAAAGCAGGATGTTGGAACCGCAGATATGAAGGCTGTAAAGGCTTCACAGCTAAAAGAGGGAGAATATGAAATCGCGGTAGATTCTAGTTCTTCCATGTTTAAAATTACTTCCTGCACATTAACTGTGAAAGACGGAAAAATGAAAGCAGTAATGACAATGAGTGGAACCGGGTATCTGAAACTGTTTATGGGTACCGGAGAAGAGGCAGTAAATGCGTCGGAGGAAGAATTTATACCATTTAAAGAAAATTCAGAGGGGATTCATTCATTTGAAGTGCCGGTAGAAGCGCTGGACCAGAAGCTTGACTGTGCAGCCTTCAGTAAAAATAAAGAAAAATGGTATGACCGTGAATTGGTTTTCAGGGCGGATTCTCTGCCGACAGAAGCATTTACAGAAGGTGCATTAACCACAGCTGAAAGCCTGAACCTGAAAGATGGCAGCTATACCGGAAATGTTAAGCTGGAAGGCGGTTCCGGCAGAGCCAGTGTAGAATCACCGGCCCAATTGCAGGTAAAAGACGGGAAGGTTACTGCAAAGATCGTATGGAGCAGTTCTAATTATGATTATATGAAGGTTGACGGAGAGAAATTTGAGCAGATTAATACAGAAGGAAATTCTGCCTTTGAAATTCCTGTCAGCTGTTTTGACCGAAAGATTGCCGTTATTGCAGATACAATTGCCATGAGTGAACCTCATGAAATTGATTATACACTTACGTTTGATTCTGAATCATTAAAAAAGGCTGAATAATGAAAAAAATACATATATTTGTTCTGTGTCTGATGGCAGGAATTTTGATATTGTTTTGTGGAGCCTGTGCAAATCAGAATACGGAGCATTCTGACCGGAAGGGCAAAAATGAAGCCTCTTCCATAAGCTTTAGCGAGCTGGAGCTGGACCACAGTCTGCCTTTGCAGTATGCTGCACAATTTTCGGTAGATTATTATACCGGAGGCTATGCTCTGGTTGATATTACAGAGGGCGGCCGGTTTCTTGTAGTGCCGGAGGGAAAACCTGTTCCCGAAGATATGGAAGAAGATATTGTAGTACTTAAGCAGCCCCTGGATCATATTTATCTTGTGGCTACTTCTGCCATGGATTTTTTCAGGGCGCTGGAAGGGATTGACCAAATCACTCTATCAGGTACTGATGCAGACGGCTGGTATATAGATGAGGCAAAGGAGGCCCTTAAAGAGGGCCGCATGGAATATGCGGGAAAGTATAATGCGCCGGATTACGAACTGATCTTGGATAAAAAATGCAGCCTGGCAGTGGAATCAACGATGATCTATCATAATCCTGAGGTAAAAGAAAAGCTGGAGGATTTTGGCATTCCTGTGCTGGTAGAGCGTTCCAGCTATGAAGGGCACCCTCTTGGAAGAATGGAATGGATTAAGCTGTACGCCGTACTATTGGGAAAGGAAGATCTGGCGGAGACTTATTTTAATGAGCAGATTGCCAGTGTGGAGAAAATACTTTCTGAAGAAAACACAGGTAAAACGGCAGCTTTCTTTTATATAAGCTCCAATGGCTACGTGAATGTTAGAAAATCCGGAGATTATGTTTCAAAAATGATCGAACTGGCCGGAGGAAAGTATATCTTTCAGAATCTGGGAGACGGGGAAAACGCCCTTTCTACCATGAATATGCAGATGGAAAAATTCTATGCTGATGCGAAAGATGCAGATTATCTGATCTATAACAGTACAATTGAAGGGGAACTGAAATCTTTGGATGAACTGCTGGATAAAAGTGAGCTTCTTTCGGATTTCAAAGCGGTTAAGAATGGAAATGTCTGGTGTACCGGAAAAAATTTGTTTCAGGAGACCACCGGACTTTCGGATATGATTGTAGATATCCATCGAATGCTGACAGACGACGATCCAGAATTAACAGAGTTAACCTATATGCACCGGCTGAAGTAAGGGGGATGTCAGATGGCAAAAAAAATGCAGATAAGATATACGATATCTTTTATGATATTGGCAGTTTTGCTGCTGCTTTTATTTTTGTGGAACGTAAATTCCGGAAGCACCAGCCTTACAGCGGGAGAAATATTTGGCATTATTCTGAGAAAGGCCGGGGATGAGACTGCCGTGCGGATTATCTGGGATATTCGTCTCCCAAGAGTGCTGGCTGTAATTATTCTTGGCGGGGCCCTGTCCGTTTCGGGATTTCTTTTGCAGACATTTTTTAATAATCCCATTGCAGGACCTTTTGTACTTGGGATTTCCTCAGGAGCCAAGCTTGTTGTATCACTGGTAATGATTTTTCTGCTGAGTAAAGGATTAACTTCCGGGTCCGGGATTATGATACTGGCCGCGTTTGCGGGGGCAATGATTTCTATGGGATTTATACTGCTGATTTCCAATAAAGTACACCGGATGTCCCTGCTTGTTATCTGCGGAATTATGATTGGATATATCTGTTCTGCAATTACGGATTTTGTAGTTACGTTTGCGGATGATTCTAATATTGTCAATCTTCACAACTGGTCTATGGGAAGTTTTTCGGGAATGTCATGGGAGAATATCCGGGTGATGTCTGTGGTGGCCTTAGGGGCGCTGCTGCTGACTTTTTTGATGTCAAAGCCTATCAGCGCCTATCAGCTGGGTGAAGTATATGCACGGAATATGGGGGTTAATATCCGGGTATTCCGGATTCTTCTAATCCTTTTATCCAGCATTTTGTCTGCGTGTGTAACAGCATTTGCAGGTCCTATTTCCTTTGTGGGAATTGCAGTCCCCCATCTTGTAAAAAATCTTTTAAAAACGGCGAAGCCGATTTTGATTATTCCGGCCTGTTTTCTAGGTGGAGCTGTTTTCTGTCTGTTCTGTGATCTCATTGCCAGAGTTGTTTTTGCTCCCACAGAACTCAGTATTAGTTCAGTGACAGCCGTATTTGGAGCTCCTGTAGTTATATATATGATGATCCGGCAGAAAACAAAAACAGGATAGACAAGGGTGGAAGAGCGGATGAATGATTATTTTATATATACGGATAAAATGACAGTGGGATATTCCGGTAAACCTTTGATTAAAGATATCGAAATACGGGTAAATAAAGGAGAAATATTAACCTTAATCGGACCCAACGGGGCAGGAAAGTCTACCATTCTGAAAAGTATTACAAGGCAGCTGGGATTGATTGCAGGAACCGTTTATCTGGATGGAAAAACAATGGAGAGAATGACAGATAAAGAAGTATCCAGGAAACTTTCGGTAGTTATGACAGAACGGTTAAACCCGGAGCTGATGACCTGCGAAGATGTAGTAGGAACCGGACGTTATCCCTATACTGGCAGGCTTGGAATTTTGAGTGATACAGACAGAATGAAGGTTCGCGAGGCAATGGAAATGGTACATGCCAGGGAATTGGCTGACTGTGATTTTACGCAGATCAGTGATGGACAGCGTCAGCGGATTCTGCTGGCCAGGGCGATCTGCCAGGAACCGGAGATTATTGTGCTGGATGAACCTACCTCCTTTTTGGATATCAGACATAAGCTGGAGCTTTTGACAATATTAAAGCAAATGGTCAGTGAGAGAAATGTAGCTGTTATTATGTCTTTACATGAATTGGATCTTGCCCAGAAAATTTCGGATCTTGTTGTATGTGTAAACGGAAATAAAATAGAACGATACGGAAGTCCAGAGGATATTTTTTCCGGACATTATATCAGTGAATTGTATCACGTTACAAGAGGAAGCTATAATGAAGCCTTTGGCTGTCTGGAGCTGGAGGCGCCCAAAGGCAAAGCAGAGGTATTCGTAATTGGAGGAAATGGCAGCGGTATTGCGCTTTACCGGAAGCTTCAGAGAAGGGGAATACCATTTGCCGTGGGAATTTTACACGAAAATGATGTGGATTATCAGGTTGCCAAAGCGCTGGCATCTCAGGTAATATCCGTAAAAGCGTTTGAGCCTATTGATGAAAAAGCCTTTCAGCAGGCAGCGGCTGTTCTGGAACAGTGTGGGGAAGTGTATTGCTGTCTTACAGAGTATGGAACCATGAATCAGAGAAACAGAGAACTAAAGGAATATGCCAGTGAGAAGCAGCTGTTAAAAGAGTACCGGAAATGAGATTGACAGCCTGTTTTACCGTTGATATAATTTGGTATACCATGAAAGAAGGTTCATAGCATATGATCACTAATGTTTGTAAAACAGGCAGGAAGCTTCCGATTGCTTTATTTATAACGGGGTCTTTAACAAAGAAAAACAGAATATATTCTCATGAAGAATTTGAAAGTCTGCAGAACATGGAGAAAAAAATGTTTTCTGTATATGATAATCATGAGGAGTCAGAAAGCAGAAAACTAGAAGAAGGATGCGGCATTCCTCTTCAGAGATTTCTTGATGATACCGGCGCCGGTTCTATAGATGAAATCAGTATTCGTTCCATTGACGGATTTGAGTCTGTAGTTCCGGAAATGCGCTCTAGGCGTTATTTCTTCCCGGGATTATCAGAAGGGAAAGAAGAGGGAAAAGAGGAACGGAGCCCTCTGATTTCTTTCTATAAAAACGGACAGCCGGTAAAGTTTTACCCCCATCCAACTATGATGTTTGGCCAGCAGGGGCTGAATGAGCAGAATAAAGATTATTTTGCCAAGGGAATGAGGTCTGCGGTCATTGGAGGACGGGACAGGATTTTCTGGGTAAAAGGAGATGCGCTGGCATGTAACCGTTATTTTAGCGCGGATCAGTTGTTTGGACTGGTGCAGGACGATATATATGAAGCAGAGCTTCTAGAAATTACAGACGAGCATGGGGAGAAACGTACCGTACCGGCTGTAAAGGTACCGGAGCGGTTTTGGACGGAAGAAATTCAGATTCTGGATTCTGAGGCGCCATTAAGATTGCAGGGAACAGATGGACTGAAAGAGTTTGACAGAGATAATTTGTACATTTTTCTTGGTGATGAAGCACTGAAATGCGCAGGTGCATGGGATGGAAATGTTTGTGTGGAGATGCTGGAAGGCATTCTTGCCGGGGAGCAGAAGGCTGCCGGGAAAAGCAGCAGGCTTTTGATGGGAGAGACACCAAAAGAACAGAGTGACTTTTTTATAAGGGTTTATCAGCCGGATGGAGAAAGTGCAGTATATTACTATTCATTAAATGAGTTAATGGAACGTTTTGACTCTTTGATTACTGAGGATGCATTTGAATATTATAATCATAATATGGACGGAGGAAAGGGAGGAATCCGGAAGGTGACGGGCAGAGGATGGCCGGTTGTAAAGCTGCTTCTGGGGCTTCCGGAGATTTCCGGGCTTGAAATGATTGAGGACGGAAGTATCACGTACCGCATATTTACGAAGGATACGTATAAAGAAAAGACCGCTGCAGATGGGGACGAGCTGACCGCTTATGCGTTTATGCTGGCCTGGGAACAGGATCAGAGAACAATGACCGGCATGGAAAAGGGCGATACCAGTAAATGGAATGATAAAGAGCTTCATTTTGAAAACATAAATGGAAATACGCCGTACCGGATATACTGTAAGAAGACAAGTGCGAATCCCGCAGTTTATAAAAATGCCTGTGGGATAGAAATACAGATAATATAGAGGAAACCATGAAAGACAATTATCAGAGAGTCATTGATTATATGCGGATATCCATTACAGACAGATGCAACCTCAGGTGTAAGTATTGTATGCCGGAAGACATTGCATTTCTTCCTCACGATACAGTTATGAGATACGAAGAGTTTCTGCGGCTGACAAAGATATTTGCAAAGCAGGGAATCAGAAAAATAAAAGTAACCGGCGGCGAGCCTTTAGTCCGCAGGGGATGTGTAGATTTTATCCGCAATCTGAAAGCAATTGACGGAATTGACAATGTAACAATTACCACCAATGGGGTTTTGCTAGAGCAATATCTTTACGAGCTTTTGGACGCCGGTATTGATGCAATTAATATCAGTCTGGATACATTAAAACGGGAATCTTATAAAGCTATTACCGGAAGAGATGAGTTTGACCGGGTCTGGAATGGGATAAAAGCGGCAGCGGATTCTGGTGTAAAAGTTAAGATTAACTGTGTACCTATTGGAAACGTGAACGCATCAGAAATCCCGGCGTTTTTTGAATTGGCGAAAAATAATAAAATAGATGTCAGATTTATTGAAATGATGCCTATCGGCCACGGAAAAGAATTTGAGGCAGTCAGCACGGAGGATATATTGAATGAATTAAAAAAACGTTATCCAGGTATTTATGAGATTCAGGAAAAAAAGGGAAACGGGCCTGCAATTTATTATGAAAGCCAGGAGTTTCAGGGAAGCATTGGAGTAATTGGTGCAGTTCATAAAAAGTTCTGTGATTCCTGCAACCGGATCCGGCTGACTTCCGAAGGATTTTTAAAATTATGCCTTTACTACAGTCAGGGAATAGATTTAAAGACACCTATTAGAAATGGAGCCACAGACCGGGAATTGGAAGCAATTATCAGAAAGGCGATTGAGGAGAAACCAAGGGAGCACCAGTTTTCCTGCGATATCGTTAATACGCTGCAGAATGTATGCGACGGGAAATCGGGAAATGTAGAAGAAATAAAAAATATGTCGCAGATCGGAGGATGATGTCCTGCCGGTGGAAATGGTAAAGAGGAGAGCTTTGATGAATCAGGAATATTACTATATACATGAAGTGCAGTATTATGAAACTGATGGGATGCGCATTGTGCATCATTCAAATTATATCCGGTGGTTTGAAGAGGCAAGGCTGGCCCAAATGAAGCTGGCAGGACTTGATTATGACAGAATGGAGGAACGGGGAATCATTATTCCGGTTCTATCTGCTTCCTGTGACTATAAGGCTGCTGTGCGTTTCGGGGATAAAGTCAAGATTATGCCCAGGGTAGAGACCTTTAATGGATTGAGGTTTGAATTGACATATCAGGTATGGAACATGGAGGAAACAGTACTTCATGCTGCAGGCAGCACAACCCACTGTTTTCTGGACAGCAGAATGCGTCCAATCAATGTGAAAAAATGTGCGAAGGACATATACGAATATTTTTCCGCATATTTGAAAAAATAAAAGTCATTGCATAATACTCCAAAAGGTATTATAATAGGAACACTTTACATTAAAAAGGAGGAAATATAAATATGGCACAGGTAACAAAAGCAACTATGATTGGAGAACTGTTAAGAATTGATCAGAATGTAGCTCCGATTCTTCTTGAGATTGGAATGCACTGCCTTGGATGCCCGTCTTCACAGATGGAAACCATTGAAGAGGCCGCTATGGTTCATGGAATTGATCCGGATGGGCTGGTAAAACGTATCAATGATTTTCTTGCACAGAGCGAGGCATAAGCCCCTGGCGTAACATGATAAGCTTCCTAAGGGGATAAAGTCTGCCGGGAAGAAGTTTGTCTTTCCGGTGAAACGAATAAAGGGAGCAGCCTGCTAACGCGGGTTTTGTTCCTGTTATTAAAAACATTCCCACAGATGAAAGGTTTTTACCTGATATATCTGTGGGAATGTTTTTTGTTGGAATAGAAAACGCTTCGTGCAGAAAAAGAAATCTGTATTAGGAAGATTTCTTTTCTATACGCCTGCCCAAGGGAAGCTTATGATATGGAGCTTAACTCGGTAAGCTTCTGAAGGGCGTGGCTGTTAAGTATAGTTTTGCCATGCTCCCTGTAATAGGCTTCTGCTCCGGGAGTATATGGCTCAGACTTGGTATACTCTGATATTGTATTGTAAATTTTATGAAATTCCGATAAGGAATGGGCGCCCTGGCGGACTACAAGATGATAAGTGTTATCTTTCTGATTTTTATATAATGCACTGTCGCCGGTATAGAAATCCTTTAAAAAACCGGAAATAAGTATTGCGGTGTCAAGATCCTGCAAAGCAAACATTTTAGTCAGCTGTTTCGCTGGTGCTTTTTCTGTCTGGCCGGAATCTGCTTCAGCTGAAGTCTGGCTGGAATCTTTCTCTCTCCGGATTTGTTCAAAAAGTTCGATGATATCCTGGCTGTGATTCTCTTCAAAAGGATTGTCGCCATCTGCAGAAGTGTCTTCTGCAGGTTCCTCATCAGAAGTGTTGGTGAAATTGGAAAAGCGGGTATCTAACTCTTCCGGAGATTCTACCTTTGTAATAATCAGCATAATTGTTTCGGAAGAAAGCGGAATTGCTTCAATCATTAACGGAATATCGTCTGCTTCAAAGCCATATTCCACGGAAGCCTGCTGCATCATATCACGAAATAGTGATTTTGCATTTTCAGAACCGTATGCAAGCTCGCTCAGTTTAATGTGCCGGCTGTCTAGATCTTCTCTTGTCAATGTGCAGCGTATTTGGTTGTCGTTTACTTTTTCTATTTTCATTAAATCACTTCCTTACTGTAAGAACATAAAGTATAACCATTTTGGTTGCATTTATTATATACATTGTCATCATAAAAGTAAAGGGAATGCCCTGAAATCCTGCATTTACCATCATTGAGAGTGAAAGAAAGTATATAAAAAAAACTGCATACCGTCAAGTGCCAAAAACGTAAAAATTTTATAAATAACTAAAATTTTAAAAAACTAGTTGCAAAGCATTTTAAATTATGTTATAAAATATGCAGAAGCTTCCGGTTTGACCGGCAGATATCAGAAAAAATCCCGCTGTTTGCAGTTCTGCAGTTTTTTAGCGGATCGTATTCTTAAAATTCTATTCATAAACCAATATGAAATCAAAAAAATCCCGATGATAATACTATATGCAGATTTAAAAACGACATGCGAAGACATTTTGTCGGAAAACCGAAAGTTTCTGTCATATAACAGGGTTTCTTTTTCAAATGCTCCATATTTTTATCTCAAAAGAAACCTGTACGAAAGGAGGACGGACTGATACCTTTGGAAATATTTTCTGATTTGCACAAATAACTGAGAAACTTGTTGTATAGTTTAAAAAGCGTTCAGGACGTGTATGGAATAAGTGGATAAAAAAGATAAAGAGATATTGCAGAGATGTTTCCGGGGGAGTTTTTATAATATATCACGATGGGAGCAAAAAAGGAGGTGATTTAAGTATAGACAGCATAAAAGCAGAAAAAATATTGATGGTTGAACTTCAGAACTATGAAAACCAGGGAATAACAATCTGGCTGGATGGAGAACAGAGCAGTTCTTCAAAAGTGTCTGAAGCGATGTCTGTCAGAGAGGAAAACTCTTATATGCGGGATTACGTTTTTTCCGGCGGTAAAGTGAGTGAAATTCATTTTGACCGTATAACCAAAAAATAGCCATGTTGTCTGCAGCTGCAGATGGAAATGTTTTGACAAAAAAGCCAGTCTCTCAGCGCTTCTATCAAAACAGAGCCGGGGACAGTTTCGTTTGTCCCCGGACTTTCATATATATGATAGGTGATGGATATCATTTTTGCGGCGGAAACTTAAGGAAAAGTTTAGAAAAGGGACTAATTATTTATATATAAAAGGTAGAAAACAGATCTTCTTTCATGATATAATGGACAGCAGAATCCGGCTGCTAAGCAGTCGCGGTGTATTCGTATTTTGGGCCGCAGAAATATGAACAAAGAATCCTACAGGAAGCAGGAAGGAGAGTTTATGGCTTCACCAATGAAAAATAAGAAATCCATTAGTATTTTAGCAATTGTTATTTTGATTATTGCAGTGGCGCTGATTCTGATATTGACGCCGCTGATGAAACGATATAGTCCCTCTAAGGACATGGCAGATTATGCGTCGGTTTATGGCATGAGTACAGAGGATGCAATGCTTGTGACGGTAAATAATTCCATGTCAGAAGTAAACGGTATTTATAAAGATGGACAGGCCTATGTAGATTATGACACGGTACATGATAAAATCAACAGCCGTTTCTTTTGGGATGCCCAGGAAAAAGTGCTGCGATATACGCTTCCGGAAGATTTAGTATCGGTAACTCCTGACTCAAAGGATTATACTGTGGGGAAGGAGAAGCAGAGTACAGAGTATACCATTTGCAGGATGGAAGGGGATACGATGTATCTTGCAATGGATTTTGTAAAAATGTATACGGATCTGCGTTATAAATATTACGACTCTCCTAACAGGCTTACTGTGTCAACAGAATGGGGAGAGTTAAGCTATACATCTGTAAAGAAAGGGACGCAAATCCGTCAGAAGGGCGGCATTAAAAGCCCGGTTCTTACAAATGTTTCCAAAGGAGATCTTGTAACAGTTCTAGAAGAGGGCAATAAGTGGGATAAAGTCTGCACAGAGGACGGTTTTATCGGATATATCAGGAGTAAGGCGCTGGGTAAAGAACAGAAGGTAGTCTGTGAGAATGTAAATGAACAGCCAAAGTACTCTAAAATAAAAAAAGATTTTAATATTAATATGGCATGGCATCAGGTGACAACAATGGCGGCCAATTCAAAAGTTGCCTCAGTACTCTCAAGTACAAAAGGCATTAATGTTATTTCACCTACCTGGTTTTATCTGGATGATAATCAGGGGGGGATTGCTTCACTGGCCAGCTATGACTATGTAAATTACTGCCATCAGAATGATATTGAGGTCTGGGGGCTGGTAAGTAATCTTGAAAATTCAGAGGTGGATACTGCCAGCGTTTTGAATACAACTTCAACCAGGGATAATCTGGTGAATCAGCTGATTGCGGCCGCTATTCAATATGATCTGGACGGAATCAATGTTGATTTTGAGGCTCTGGATTCAGAAGTAGGGGACGGATTTATACAGTTTATTAGAGAGTTGTCTTTGAAATGTGATAATAACGGAATTGTGTTGTCTGTGGATAATTATGTTCCTTCCGCTTATACAACTTTGTATCAGAGAGGAGAACAGGCGCTGTTTGCTGATTATGTGGTGCTGATGGCTTATGATGAACACTTCAGTGGTTCAGATGAGGGCTCTGTGGCGTCCATTGGTTTTGTAAAGCAGGGTGTAGAGGATACGTTAAAGGAAGTGCCAAAGGATCAGCTGATTCTTGGAATGCCTCTTTATACAAGAATATGGGAGGAGACACCCTCTGAAACAGCTGAAAAAGGATATGAGCTGTCCAGTGAGGCTGTTGGGATGAGCGAAGTTGATACCAGACTGGCGGCAAATGGGGTAAGCCCTAAGTGGCTGGATGACTGCGGACAGTATTATGCTGAATATGAAAAAGACGGAAAAACCTATAAGATCTGGATTGAGGATCAAAATTCCATTGAGGAGAAATTAAAAGTATATAAAGAACAAGAGCTGGCTGGAGGAGCGTTCTGGAAGCTGGGATTTGAAAAAAGCAGTATCTGGGATACTGTAGGGAAATATATAACGAACTGATATATAAGCCGGTGAGACTGCCTGCATACCATTTTTGATTGGTATGCAGGCAGTTTTGGTCATAAAGGTTTCAGGGAATTCATAAGATAGTAAAAAAGAGGACAGCATTCTGGCAGGTTTCGGCCAGATGCTTCTTTAAAAAGAGTGAAGAAAAAACTTGAAATTTTAATGGGTGTATTTTTACTGGCAGCCGCAGTGCTTCTTGCCAGAAAAGGGGCCGAAGCAGTGTTAAGTACGAAGCTGGACGCCCGGCAGGTATGTATCTGTATTGACGCCGGGCACGGGGGCGATGACCCGGGTAAAATCGGAGTAAATGATGAGCAGGAAAAAGATCTTAATCTGCAGATTGCATACAAGCTCAAAACTCTTATGGAGCAGCAGGATATTAAGGTTGTGATGCTGAGAGAAACAGATGATGACCTTTCTGATGAGGGTGCAAAGAGTAAAAAGGTATCTGATATGCAGAACCGGGTGGCGGCAATTGAAGAGTCAAAAGCCATACTGACGGTTAGTATCCATCAGAACAGTTATCCGGATGCTTCTGTAAAGGGGGCACAGGTTTTTTACTATAGCGAGTCTGCGGAGGGGAAGCTTCTGGCAGAATGCATACAGGACAGCTTAAAACAAAGGGTGGATACAGGCAATACGCGTCAGGCTAAAGCAAATGACAGTTATTATATGCTGAAAAAGACACCCACACCTACTGTGATTGTAGAATGTGGGTTTTTAAGCAGTTATGAGGAGTCTGCGCTGCTGAGCGAAGAGCTGTATCAGGAACGGCTTGCCTGGGCTATCTTAATGGGGGTTATGCAGTATCTAAATCAATAGGTCCAGGAATAACGTTCATAGGCGTTAATGATTTGGGTATCCTGATATTGGAGGGTACGCTGGATATTTGTGCCGTAATTTAAATGTACGTGTCCGTGTACCATGTACTTTGGAGTATATTTGTCAAGTAGTTCTACAAAGGATTCAAAGCCGCGGTGGGCAGGTGAGTCCCAGTCCCCAAGCTGATAAGCCGGGGCATGGGTGAGAAGTATATCAAATCCATTGTATTTTCGCAGCTGCCGGGAAAGTTTTCTGATCCGGCGCTGCATATTTTTCTCTGTGTACATATAATTTCCGGTGTCCCGGTAGCGGATGGAACCGCCCAGGCCAAGGATCCGGATTCCCCGGTATTCGTATATGGCATCATCAATACAGATGCAGCCTTCGGGTGGTTTTTTATCATAATAATCATCATGATTGCCGTGTACATAGAGCAGCGGTACGTTTGTGCATGTGACCAGGAAGGAGAGATAACTAGGATCCAGATCTCCGCAGGACAGGATAAGATCTGTATCGGTAAGCCTGTTTAAATTGTAATGATCCCACAGCGCTTTTGATTCCAGGTCAGAGATTGCCGTGATGTTCATGTTACGCCTCCTTATTGGTTCCTTCCAGTTTCACAACAGTTCTGGCTTCTTCGCGGAGATCCTCCAAAGATGGAATTGTCCCGATGATATTGTCTGCAAGCCAGTTCATGGTAATAATTTCCTTTGGGGTGAGACTGCCTTCTTCTTTTGCCTTTACTTTTCCAGTCTGAGAATAAATATCCCCGGAAAAAGGATTATAATCGCAATTTAAAATGGACTGGCGAAGAACGTCCAAGATATTCATTGTTGCGGAAGGGATTCCGGGAGACCATATGATATCAATGACGTTTGCGGACATTCCCCACCAGTAGTTCAGCGCCTTTTCAATATCGCTTTTTCCTTCCTGATTCCAGATGTTGTTTTTTATACTGAGTATGATTCTTTCGTAATATTTACCCCAGTGCCATACCGGGCAGGCAAGATTCACCGGAGTTTCCCCGTTTACGCGGTAAAGTCCAAACTGACGGGAAGCTTTATTGGGAATAATCATTTCCTGGCTGGAAATGTAGGTTGCGCCAATACCCATAAAGTGCTCCGTCAGGTTGAGCCCCTGATTTTTCAGAGCCGTGGACCATTCAAGATAAACCTTTGCTTTGGGATTTACTGCTTTTACTCCAAGGGCAAAGGCATTGATATTGGCGGTCATTCCGTAGATCGGATAGTCTGCAATATAACCAATTTTATCTGTATCCGTCATAATGCCTGCCAGAATACCCGTGAGAAATTTAGCCTCATACATACGTCCGTAGTAGGTTCGGATATATTTATGAGATACATTCAGTGAACAGTTTAATATTTTGACTTCGGGATGAGTAATGGCAGCCTTCAGGCTGGCATTTTGAAATTCCGGCGTTGTGGTGAAGATGATTTCGCATCCCTCTGCAATCGCCTGCTCCATTACGGAAAGGGCGGTGTCAGGGGTGACGTTGTCATAAGCTTTCGTTTCAAGTATATCGTGATATTTATCCTCCAGATACATGCGTCCAAGGGTATGCCCATAGGTCCAGCCGGATGTGGAGGAATTTTTTGCGTTAATAAAAGCGATTTTATAAAATTTTGAGGAGCCCTGGGGAGGCAGCAGCCGGGTAAAAAGGTTTTTCTTTTGTTCCGGCACCGGTAAAGGATCCAGTTTCAGGTTCACTTTCTGGTCATTGTTTAAAAGAATAATTTCATCCCACAGCTTTTCCAGGTTTTCCCTGATTTCAGAAGGCGTCTCTGAACAAAGCTGCAGGTAACCGAATACATTAAGATATACCAGCATGGCATCTCCTGGTGTTATCTTAAATTCACTGCCTCCAAGAGCTTCATATGCACCGGAAAAACGAATAAATGCAGAGCGGAAATTCAGGCGTTCTTCATCATTCCAACGCTCATATTTTCGTTTGCCAATCAGTTCACACAGGCTTTGATAGCTTCCAAGCTTTGAAAAAAGAAGATAATTGATATTTGTAGCATTATAAAAATCCAGAAATTCATAGTACTTTTTGATTTCAGGGTCACTGCTTCTTGCAGGAATGATGCGGGTAACATATCCGGGAATGCTGGCGGCGCCGCAGAATTTCAGGACGCTGACCCGTTTGTTTCCTTCCTGCACATAATAATTGTGAAGATATTCGTAAGCCTTCACCGGTTCACGAATGCCTTCGCTGAGATGAGAGTCGTATAGATAAATCCATTTAGATGCGAACTCGGAGCGTTCGTCTAAAACCGGCATAAAGTCGGGAGCAAATGCGGTAGAACGTCCGGCAGTTTTTGTTCCAACCAGCTGCTCTGCAGGAATATCAATAAGCCCTAAAGGAACCTCTGATTGTATATCAGCATGTTTTAGTATTTCATCTAAAACGGGAAGCTTGTCAGACCGTCCTTCAGACTGGCACTGCTGGATTGACTTTTTCCCAAGTTTTTGAGCGCTTCTGTAGTTATCGTAATTCATACTCTGCCATCCTTTCTGTTGTCTGTATTAAAGCGGCGGACTATATGATAGATCTAAAAAGCCGCCGGGCGGCTGATTATAACTATATGCAGCTTTGGCTAAATTATCCCATAACCGGCACGGACTGGCAAGTAAAAAGGGGAAAAACGGGGGATGTTCGGAGGACATAATCTATGTTATAATCAAAGTTATGGAAACTTTAGTGAAAAAAATCGACTGTAAGAACATTGATATAAATTTAATAAGAGAAGCGGCACAGCTGATACGAGCCGGTGAATTGGTGGCATTTCCCACAGAAACTGTATATGGACTTGGAGCGGATGCTTTGCACCGGGAAGGGGCGGAAAAAATATACAGCGCTAAGGGGCGTCCGTCGGATAATCCGCTGATTGTTCATATTGCAGAATTTAAGGCTCTGGAAAAGATTACAGCCGCAGTGCCGCAGGAGGCATGGAAACTGGCAGAGAAATTCTGGCCGGGCCCCCTTACAATGATTTTTCCAAAAAGCAGTGCGGTGCCAAAGACCACCACGGGAGGCATGGAAACCGTTGCGGTACGGATGCCGGATCACCCGGTAGCGCTGGCCCTGATCAGGGAGAGCGGCGGGTATATTGCAGCGCCTAGTGCCAATACTTCAGGGAAACCAAGCCCAACGCTGGCAGAGCATGTATATTTGGACTTAAAAGGAAGAGTTCCGCTGATTTTAGATGGCGGCGGGGTAGGGATCGGCATTGAATCCACAATTATAGATTTAAGTGAAAAAGTGCCGACGATACTGCGGCCCGGATATATAACAAAAAAGATGATTTCAGAAATAATCGGGGAAGTCCGGGATGATCCGGGACTGATTTCAGAGGATGCGGCAGTCAGGCCAAAGGCACCGGGGATGAAATATAAACATTATGCGCCAAAGGCAGATCTTACGGTAATTAATGGCCCGCAAAAACAGGTGATTAAGAAAATTAATGAATTATCTGCAGAAAAACTTGCCCGGGGCAGAAAAGTAGGCGTTATCGGAACTGATGAATCCATAAGCTGTTACCAGTGTACTTGTGCAAAAAGTATTGGCAGCAGGTGTGACGAGGATGCCATTGCAAGGCATCTGTATGGGATTCTCAGGGAATTTGATGATATGGAGATTGACGATATCTATTCGGAAAGTTTTGCTACACCCAGAATTGGCCAGGCAATTATGAACCGTCTATTAAAGGCGGCAGGCCATCAGGTCATAAATGTATGAAAAAAGGGGGGCTTTTATGAAAACATTTAACAGAATTATCTTTGTCGCCAAAAGCGGAAACTGTCGTGCGCCCATGGCGATGGAATTATTAAAGGCCCAGCTGCTGAGCCATCCGGTGCAGATTGATGCGAGAGGTCTTGTAGTATTGTTCCCGGAACCGCTGAATCAGAAGGCCGAAGCGGTTATGATCAGTAATGGAATTAAACTGGAAAATTACAGATCCAGTCAGCTTGAGGGTGAGGATTTTTCAGAAGAAACGCTGATTCTTGCCATGGACAGCGAGATCAGAGAGAAGCTTTTAACTTTATTTCCGGATGCAGTGAATGTATATGTATTGTCTGAAGCTGCAGGGGATGAATTAGAGGTGATGGATCCTTATGGAGGTGATTTGATGACTTATGGTCTGTGCTTTGAGTCTATGGGAAGAACCATTAAAAAGCTGGCCGCTGTTTTGAATGAAGGCGTTTTTTTTCGCCAGGAGAAGTCAGATGAGTGAAAAACGAGAAGATTATATTTCATGGGATGAGTATTTTATGGGAGTGGCAAAGTTATCTGCCATGCGTTCGAAAGATCCCAATACACAGGTGGGCGCCTGCATTGTAAGTCAGGATAATAAAATATTATCTATGGGCTACAATGGATTTCCTATTGGATGTTCAGATGATGAATTTCCCTGGGCACGGGAGGGAGAACCTCTGGATAATAAATATTTTTATACAACCCACAGTGAATTGAATGCAATTTTAAATTACAGAGGCGGCAGTTTAGACGGAGCCAAAATGTATGTGTCTTTGTTTCCGTGTAATGAATGCGCCAAGGCTATTATTCAGAGCGGAATAAAAACCATTGTATATGCAGAAGATAAATACAAGGCAACCGCGTCGGTGATTGCTTCGAAGCGAATGCTGAGAACGGCGGGTGTTCAGCTGGTTTTATATAAAAGTACCGGACGGAAAATTGAAATAGAATTGTAGTGCTGTAAGAGCAAAGCAGAACAAGTATACTATGAAGTTTTGGAGAAAAATATGAGAGTTGTATGGGAATTATATGCAGCCTTTTTCAGAATCGGTTTAATGACATTTGGCGGCGGTTACGCTATGCTGCCAATGCTTCAGTCCGAGATTGTAGAAAAGCGCGGATGGGCCACAGAAGAGGAAGTATTGAATTATTTTGCAGTGGGGCAGTGCACGCCCGGTATTATTGCAGTAAATACGGCTACTTTTGTAGGGTATAAGCAGAAACGCATTATCGGAGGTGTTTTAGCCACTCTTGGAGTTATCACACCCTCTATTATTATTATTCTGGTTATTGCGGGAATTCTGGACCGGTATGCAGAGAATGTGTGGGTAGCCCATGCTTTTGCCGGAGTACGGGTAGCGGTATGTGCGCTGGTTTTGAGTTCTATTATAAAGCTCTGGAAAAGCGGGGTAAAAAATACAGCAGGAATTTTACTGTTTCTGGCGGCGTTTGTTCTGGTAGCGTTTGTGGAGCTTTCTAGTGTCTGGATTGTAATTGGAGCCATTGCCCTTGGAATTCTGCTTCAAATCCGGCAAAATAAACGGTCCGGAAAACAGGAAGAGAAAGAAGGTGACAGTTCCATATGATTATTCTGACGCTTTTCTTGGAGTTTTGTAAAACCGGCCTATTTGCCATTGGCGGCGGGCTGGCTACACTGCCGTTTTTGGCTGAACTGACGGAGAAATACAACTGGTTTACAACGGGACAGCTGGCGGATATGGTGGCTATTTCAGAATCAACGCCGGGGGCTATCGGAATTAATATGTCAACCTATGCCGGCTATCATGCGGCGGGAATTTTGGGGGGAGTAGCAGCAACTCTGGCGCTGACATTTCCATCTATCGTAATTATTATTATCGTGGCCAGAATGCTTGAAAAGTTTAATGAGAATAAATATGTAGTGTCTGTATTCGGAGTGCTGAGGCCGGTGGTAGTAGGCTTGATTGCGGCCGCCGGGTATCAGATCTTTAAAGTAAGTATCATCCATGTGGATGCTTTTATTCAGAATAAAAGTCTGGGTACGCTGTTTGACATAAAAGCAGGACTTTTATTTCTGGTACTTTTTGCAGCGATCATGAAATTTCAAAAACATCCCATCATATATATAGGTATTGGAGCTGTGGCCGGAATCCTTCTCCAGATGTAGAGCGGGGTACAGCGGCTATTTTGGGTTTACGAAAAATAAGAATATGGTATAATGTATCATATCAGAAGAAAATCAAGCGGCTGCGAAGCAGACATTTGATTTTACCTGATATGGAAAGGTCAGTTGAAAAATACATACTGACGCAGTTTTGGATTCAGCAAGGAGGGGTATTTATGAAAACAGAACATGTAATTACCATTGGAAGACAATTTGGAAGCGGCGGAAGAGAAATCGGAGCAAAACTTGCTAAGAAGCTTGAAATTCCGGTTTATGATAAAGAGATTTTAGACCGGGCTGCTCAGGAAAGCGGACTTTCAGAAGCGGTGATTAAGACTTATGATGAAAAACCAAGGAGTCTTTTGTTTACTGCAGCGACAGATCCCTATGCTTTTGGCATGATGAGCGCCGGTGTAGATGAGACGGTAGAAAACAGAGCATTAAATGCGTCTATGAAAGCAATCTGGAAAATTGAGAAGGAAGGTCCCTGCGTGATCATAGGAAGAGGTGCAGATTATTTCCTGAAGGATCAGGAGAATGTATTGAAAGTATTCATTTATGCGCCTATGGAGGACCGGATCAAAGAGGTTATGAAGAGGGAAGACATTCCTGAGGACCGGGCCAAAAAGATGATTACTCAGATTGATAAGAAGCGGGCGGCATATTATAACTTTTACACAATGAAACGCTGGGGGGCAATGGAAAGTTATGACATCTGTATTAACAGCAGCTGCCATGGAATTGACGGAACGGTAGATATACTTGCTATGATAGCATCGAATAATTAAAAAGATAAGTGAAAAATCCGGGACGGCATATTTGGGGAATCCCCAAATGCCGTCCCGGGTTTTTTATATCGACATAAAAAACGCTCCGCTGATGATGGCACTGCGGCGGAATGGAGTCATGTCGCAAAAGCGACCCGCCGCAGGCGGAGAATATGCGAGTAAATAATCTGGACGGGATTTCTGACTGTTAAATTAGAGCCGTTCAAGACCAAATAGGGCAGCTCCCAGAGCACCGGTAATTTCCGGTTCCTCGCTGATAAATATTTTTTCACCCAATAGTTCTTCTAGAACTTTTACAACCCCTGCGTTTTTTGCAACCCCTCCAGTCATCATATATTGTCCCTTGGGGTTTACCCTCCGGATCAGAGACATTGCACGGCCGGCAATTGCTTTGTGCAGTCCATGGGTGATATCGCTTATTTCTTTATTCTGTGCAATCAGCGAGATCACTTCGGATTCGGCGAAAACAGAACACATACTGCTGATTTCTATATCCTCTTTCCAGTTCAGAGAGACAGGTCCTAGTTCCTCCGTGGAAATTTCCAGGGTTTTAGCCATCATTTCCAGAAAGCGCCCGGTTCCGGCCGCGCATTTGTCGTTCATGACAAAGTCAGCAACTTCCCCCTGATCATTTAGGCGGATTGCCTTAGAGTCCTGTCCGCCAATATCAAGAATAGTATGTACTGCAGGATTCAAGAAATGTGCGCCCTTTGCGTGGCAGCTGATTTCGGTAACAGATTCATCTGCGAATGGGATACTGACCCGGCCGTATCCGGTAGAAATAATGCCGGTAAGGTCCTCTTTGCGCAAATTGGAGATATCCAGGATATCATGAAGGATTCTCTCTGCGCTGTTTGTGCTTTTAGCACCGGTCCGGATTACTTTGGAAGCAATGATTTCTTTATTTTTATTTATAATGACGGCGTTGGTTGAAGTGGAGCCGCTGTCAATGCCAAGTATATACATAGGACTGCCTTTCGATAAGTTATAATGAGGTTTCTGAACAGTATTGTTTTTTGCTGTCCGGAGAGCTTCAATAAACGCTTCTGTTCTGGTTCTGATCTGACCTTCGCACTGGAGGGAGGAGTCAGTTTCTACCAGAATGACAGGGAGATCTGTGCCGGCTTTTAATGTCTGGTATTCATAAGAATAAATATCACAGAACTTAATGGTATGATATATAATTCCGTCCAGCCGGTCCCGGAAACCATCTATAAATTTCTGCCGCCCGGAAGCTTTCATCATGCGCATGCAGGGAATTTGATTCAAAAGCGCATTGGCATAACTATTTATGAGATTTTGAGGATTCACCTGATAAGAGCGGCTGATGCCGGTGCATGTCAGATCAAACAGCACTTCCGTATGCATTTCCTCTAAAAGATGCTTCAGCACTTTGGGAGGGCGCGCCCCGGCCAGTCCGATGCGGATATTATAATCCGGCCGGGGGATTGTTTTCAGCTTTTCGGCTTCGGCTTTTCTTGCAATGGTATCCATAAGGCTTACAGGTGAAAAGGTTTTTTGACTGAATTGTTCATAGGCTTTTATCATAGCCAGTATCTGTTTTTCATACAGGGAGGTTGCAAATTCATTTACCTTGCGTGGCAGATCCAGCATATAAATGAACTTGTCCGGATACCGGCGCTTTAATGTGTCGTAAAGCCGGCGCATGCTGTCACAGCACGTTGTAAAAATAATACCTTCATAGTCCTGCAAGATGGCATCCTCCAAAACTGCTTTTGAAAAAGAACACATATTAGAGTGCATGAGGGTGTCAGCCTGCTGAAAGTTAGAGACAGATGGCTCAATACACCGAATCTCTACATTCAGCCCTTCAAATATTTCAATGGGGGTATATTTACATACATATCCCAGCATAATTACACTCCTTTATTTTGCTTTAATAGTTCCAGAAACGCTTCCAGACGGGTCCTGATTTGACCGTCATGGCTGTTTCGGCGGTCCACTCCGTCGCCGTCTAAAATCAGCAGCGGAAGGTTGTGTTTCTGCATGGTTTCCCGAAGCAGCATGGAACCTCCGGATGACTGTTTGCATCCCCAGTGGCAGAAATTGATAACCCCGTCAGCCCCCAGTTTTTCTGCGATAGATGCCGCCAGATCAGCTTTTTTTTGATAAGAGCCGTTATAAAGATTGCAGATCATTTTTTTTGCCAGGGCATTGAGCGGCTGTGATGCGTCAAGAGGCTCCAGGTAATCCAGATTCATTTCCGTGCCAAGTATCTGATAGTTATCGTTTAAGTTAAAATACTCTTTCAGCGTATTCTGGTAATAGGGAAACAAATGAATCCAGAAAAGCTTCTGCCCGGTGAACGGAGGTGCTGTTTTTACCTCTTCATACATCGTACGGAAGAAATACAGCATTTCCGGTGTACCGATGCTTAAATGTGTGGCAAACAGCATAAACATCTGCAGGGTTAATGTGGATGGATAGTCTTTGTGTGCAGATACACGTAAAAAATCCAGATAGTACTGACGGGACAGATTTTCCCGTTCTAGGATGTATGACAGCTCTTTTAAATCCAGCGTTTTGTGGAACGTATCTTCCAGCATGGCAATCATTTCTTTTAATTGTATTACTACATAGTTCTGACTTTCTTCTGTAAATTCTTCCGGTATGTCAAGCATATAGCATGGAACATTGTGCTTTTGGGACAGATGGCGGAAGGTATTAACATTGGCATCGCAGATCATTGAAGTTGTGGTGGCAAAAGCCGCCGGAGGAATCAGACCTGAATCAATGGCACCGATAAAAGTTTTGTGATAGGAACAGAGTGTGGAAGCAATGCCTTCACTTTCGGCAAAATCAATAAGGGCATCCTCTATGTAAAAGCCTGAAAGATAAGAAGACAGGGCTTCGGCGGAAAGACAATACAGCCCAAAACACTGCAGGATTTCCACAGGTGTAAACAAATTGACCCAGGCTGTCCGGCCCGGGTGTTTTAATGCACATAAAACATTTCCGATGGCATAGTTGTTCAGGTATTGATAAGCTTTTGGAATGCGTTTATCCATCAAATATCCTGTCCGGAACTGCTCTAGGCGGAGCCCTGCTTTTATCATACGGAATGCGGCAGACGGATGCCCGGCGGCGGTTTTCTTTATTATATTTCCATAAGTTTTTATTATCTGCATATTGATCCCTCACTTCCTGGCAGGCATTTATTGAGCCTATTATTATAAAAAATAAAAAAAAATTCAAGAGTTTTTGTAAAAAAACTTTGACTATCAAAACATTCAGGCTGAAAATGAAAGATCTTGGGTTTCTAAAAAGGCTGTGCTATGATAGCAATAAGAAAATGGAACAAAATGTATATCGCTGATGCAGACTGCACAGGCAAAGCATCTGCATTTGCAGGATTTTTTGTGGAAGGAGAAATTAGTACTATGGAATTATCAAAGGTATATTTTACAACATTTAAAACATCATTTCGTGAAAATCTTTTGCAGAAATTAAATCGTCTGATAAAAACTGCAGGAATGGGGAATATTGATTTTACAGATAAATATGCGGCAATTAAAATTCACTTTGGTGAATATGGAAATCTGGCATTTCTGCGGCCTAATTATGCCAGGGTGGTGGCCGATGCTGTTAAGGAGTTAGGGGGCAAACCTTTTTTGACAGATTGCAATACACTATATGTAGGTTCTAGGAAAAATGCTCTTGACCACATAGAGACAGCTTATATGAATGGATTTACGCCCTATGCTACCGGATGCCATGTGATCATTGCGGATGGCCTGAAAGGTACCGATGAAGTTTTGGTCCCCGTTGACGGTGAATATGTAAAAGAAGCTAAAATTGGCCGCGGACTTATGGACGCGGATATCCTTATTTCTCTCACTCATTTTAAAGGCCATGAAGCTGCCGGTTTTGGCGGCGCATTGAAAAACATCGGTATGGGAGGCGGCTCAAGAGCAGGGAAAATGGAGATGCACAGCGCCGGAAAGCCCTTTGCTGTACAGAAACGCTGCGTTGGCTGCGGCTTTTGTACCAGAGTATGCGCCCATGATGCAATTACAATTACGGATAAAAAGGCGTTTATAGACCATAATAAATGTGTTGGCTGCGGCAGGTGTATCGGAGTCTGTCCAAAAGATGCCGTAACAGCTCCTAATGATGAGACAAATGATATTCTGAATTGTAAGATTGCAGAATATACTTATGCTGTCTGTAAGGACCGGCCCTGTTTCCACATTGCCCTGATCTGTGATGTATCACCATACTGTGACTGCCATGGGGAAAATGATATTCCGATTATTCCAAATGTGGGAATGCTGGCGTCTTTTGACCCGGTAGCTCTGGATGTGGCCTGCGCAGATCTTTGTAATCAGCAGCCGGTAATTGATGGAAGTGTTCTTGGCGATCATATAAAGAAACAGGAAGAACATAAGCATTTTGATCATGACGAGGATTATTTTGGCCTGACACATCCGGATACAAACTGGAAGTCTTCTATTAAGCATGCTGTTAAGATCGGCCTTGGCAGCGATCAGTATGAATTAATAAAAATATAAAATAAAATGGATTCCCCCAAAACTGTGGTGTTGAGGGATAGGAAGGGGGGAATATGAAACGGCGGAGTTTGTGGACCGCAGCCATCGCTGCTTTTTTTACTTTTCTGGCGGCCTTTTTTTCGGTCTGCGCAGAAGAGCAGGAGGCAAAGCAGCTGCATGTGGTCTTTTCTCACGACATCCATTCCCATCTGGATACGTTTCCAACTGTTGAGGGGGATACCGAAACAATGATTGGCGGCATGGGACGGATGATGACATTTATACAGCAGGAAAAAGAGAGCAGTCCGGATACGCTCTTATTGGACGGAGGAGATTTTTCTATGGGTACGGTATACCAGATGCTTTATGAGACGGAAGCACCGGAGCTTCGCATGTTTGGTTATCTGGGATATGATGCTGTTACCATTGGTAATCATGAATTCGATTATGGGTCAGAGGGACTTGCCAGGATGTTAAAGCGTGCTGCTAAGAGCGGGGAAGCCCTGCCGGAATTTGTGCTGTGCAATGTAAAATGGAAAAAACAGCTGAATCAGGAGCAGCAAATGCTGAAGAATGCATTTGAGGAATATGGAATAAAGCCCTATACTATGATTCAGAAAGGTGATGTAAGAATTGCAGTTATTGGGGTATTTGGAGAAGATGCGCTGGAATGTGTACCTTCTTGTGCCCTGGAGTTTGAAGATCCTGTGAAAGCGGTAAAGCGGACTGTAAAAAAGATTCAGGATGAAGAAGAGGCAGACCTGATTGTATGCCTGTCTCACAGTGGGACCACCGGGAATCCCGAGACATCCGAAGACGAAATTCTGGCGGAGGAGGTGCCTGAGCTGGATCTAATTGTGAGTGGTCATACCCACACAAAACTAAAACAGCCTATAAAGGTTGGAAATACCGCGATTGTGTCCTGCGGCGAGTACGGCAAGCAGATGGGGAAACTGGATTTGGTTCAGAAAGAGGACGGACGCTGGGAGATAAGAGATTATGAACTGGTATCCATGAATAATGAATTTTCTTCCGATCAGGGAGTACTTGAACGGCTGGAGCAGTTTTCTGAACTGATTGACAGGGAATATTTATCCGTATACGGATTCACCAGAGATATGGTTTTGTGTGAGAATCCTTATCTGTTTGCTACAAAAGACGACCTGTATAAAAGTAAAACGGAAAATAATCTTGGCAATCTGGTTTCGGATGCATTTTATTATGCGGCTTGTAAACTGGCGGCAGGAACACCGCCGGCGGATGTAGCGGTAGTGCCCAGCGGATGCGTCAGAGATACTTTTACTACAGGTTCTATTACGGTGGAAGAAGTATTTAAGTCATATTCTCTGGGGACCGGGCCGGACCGCAGGGCTGGATATCCGTTGATTGGAGTGTATCTAACCGGGGATGAGCTTTTAGCGGCGGCTGAGATTGATGCTTCCCTTTCAGACTTTATGAAATCAGCCAGATTGTATGCCAGTGGAATTACGTATACCTTTAACCCCAACAGGATGATTTTGAATAAGGTAACCCGGGCAAAGCTTATTAGACAGCCGGCAGCTCCATGGCAGGGAGCCGGCGGCACTGCCTATGAAGAAATCAGAGATGATGAACTATACTTTGTAGTTTCAGATCTGTACACCGGACAGATGTTAAAAGAGGTGGAAAAGCTGTCTTATGGTATTTTGTCTGTGACGCCAAAAGATAAAAACGGGAAAAAGATAGAAGATCTTGAAAGCTGCATTTTGTATGATAAAGATGGTAATGAGATAAAGGCATGGGAAGCGCTGGCGGAGTATATGCTCACCTTTGAGAAAGAGGGAGAGACAAGGGTGATGCCTGCATATTATAAGACAATGCATGGAAGAAAACTGGTGGATAATAGTAAAAGGGCCGCAGATCTTCTGAAAAATCCCAGCAAATATGCAGTTATTATCTGTACCATAGCAGTATCAGCAGGTGCTATTACAGTAGTGGGGGCAGCCGCCGCCGCAAGATGTATTCGAAAGAGGATACGGTTGAAGCGTTAAAAAACTAACGCTTGTAAATCTTAAGATAGAATGATAAGATAGTTCCAAGGTGCACGGACAGATAGAATTCTTACCGCAAACCATAAGTGAAGAATCCATGTGCTGACTGAAAGCAGGGCTGACAGGAAAGCAGATAAGATGATTTATTTTTTGAATTTGTTTATTACCGGCATCCGTTTAGGATGCCGGTTTGTCATTGAAAGGAGAAATTGTTTGGATAACAGAGTGGCAATGATTGCAATTGTAGTAGAAGATCAGAGAAGTGTTGATGAACTCAACCATTTACTCCATCAGTTTTCGCCGTATATTATTGGGAGAATGGGAATCCCCTATCAAAAAAGAGGAATTTCCCTGATTAGTGTGGCAGTGGATGCACCTGCTGATATTATCAGCACTCTTTCAGGAAAGCTTGGAATGTTAAAAGGTGTTGCGGCCAAAACGGTATATTCAAAACTGCCGAAAGAAGCTGTAAAATAGCCGGATAGGCGGGAGAAGTGAAAAATGGACAGGCAGACAGAATTAAAGAAATTGATTGATAAACTGGAAACAGACAGAATGTTAGAAAAAGAAGAGTGGATCAGGCTCATTGATGGCCGGACACCAAAGCTTGCAGCTTATCTTTCGGAAAAAGCAGTAAAAATCAGAAAACGTTATTATAACAATCATGTATTTATCCGAGGACTGATAGAGGTAAGCAATATTTGTAAAAATGACTGTTTTTACTGCGGAATCCGGCGAAGCAACAAGAACGCGGACCGGTATCACCTTACCAGGGGAGAGATTCTGCAGTGCTGCAGGGAAGGATATGAACTTGGATTTCGCACCTTTGTTCTGCAGGGAGGAGAGGACCCTTATTTTTCCGATGCGATGATTGTTCAGATTGTCAGCGCCATTAAATGCCAGCATCCGGATTGTGCAGTGACTTTATCTCTGGGAGAAAAATCAAGGGAGAGCTACCAGCTGTATTTTAATGCCGGGGCCGACAGGTATCTGCTGCGGCATGAGACGGCGGATGAACAACATTACCGAAAGCTGCATCCTGCCTCTCTTTCTCTGGAAAATCGCATGCGGTGCCTGCGGGATTTAAAGGAGATTGGATACCAGACCGGTTCAGGATTTATGGTTGGTTCACCAGGCCAGACTACTGAATGTCTGGCAGAAGATATGCTGTTTTTAAAAGATCTGGATCCTCAGATGGTGGGAATCGGCCCGTTTATTCCACACCATGACACACCCTTTGCCAATGAGAAAAGCGGTACAGCGGAACTGACGCTTTATATGCTTTCACTGCTGCGGCTGATGCTGCCGGGCGTGCTGCTGCCAGCTACAACAGCTCTTGGAACAATAGCGGCAGACGGGAGAGAGCGGGGGATTTTAGCCGGCGCAAATGTAGTAATGCCGAATCTTTCTCCTTCCGGGGTCCGGGCAAAATATGAGCTGTATGATAATAAACTGCATACCGGGTCAGAGGCGGCGGAGTCTAAACTCAGACTCCAGGAACAAATGGAGGCGATAGGCTATACGCTGGTGACAGCCCGGGGAGATTACTGGGCAGACAGGCCCGCATAAAGGAGGAAAAGGAATGAGTTTGAATGCAACACCATCATCGGATCGTGTACATATCGGGATTTTTGGCAGAAGAAATGCCGGCAAGTCCAGCATCATTAATGCAATAACAGGCCAGAGCCTTGCTATTGTCTCAGATGTGAAAGGAACTACTACCGATCCAGTCAGTAAGGCAATGGAATTGCTTCCGCTGGGGCCGGTGGTGATGATTGATACACCGGGGCTTGATGATGAAGGAAAACTGGGGGCGCTGCGTATCAGAAAGAGCTACCAGGTCCTTAATAAGACGGATATTGCCGTTTTGGTAGCAGATGCCGGAAGCGGCGTGGAGGAGCCGGAAAAAAAACTGATTCAGAGGTTTAAAGACAAAAAAATTCCATATGTTATTGCAGTAAATAAATCGGAGCTTTTGAATCAGCAGGAGAAGGAAGCTGTCTGTCATATGCTGCAGGGAGAAAAAAATCTGATTTTTGTCAGTGCAGTTTTGGGTACAAATATCACAGAGTTAAAAGAGCTCATTGCAAAGCAGGCGCCCAAAGAGAATGAGGATCAAAGAATTGTCGGGGACCTGCTAAGACCGTCGGATCTGGCAGTGCTGGTTGTGCCTGTAGATAAAGCCGCACCAAAAGGAAGACTGATTCTTCCACAGCAGCAGACCATCCGGGATATTTTAGAGGCAGATGCAGCGGCGGTTGTCACGAAAGAAAATACATTAAAAGAGACATTAAAAAAACTGGGAGAAAAACCAAAACTTGTGATTACGGACAGCCAGGTGTTTGAAAAAGCATCCGCTGATACTCCAGAAGATATCATGCTTACATCTTTTTCTATCTTATTTGCCCGATATAAAGGAAATCTGGCGGAAATGGTCCGGGGTGTAACCATGCTTGAGCGGTTAAAAGACGGGGATACAGTATTGATTTCCGAGGGCTGTACGCATCACAGACAATGTGACGATATTGGAACAGTGAAGCTTCCGGGCTGGATTTTAAAGCATACCGGGAAAAATATAAAGTTTGCTTTTACCAGCGGAACAGAATTTCCGGAGGATTTAAGTCCGTATGCTTTGGTGATACATTGCGGCGGATGTATGTTAAATGAAAGAGAGATGAAATACCGCATAAAATGTGCGCTGGATCAGGAGACTCCCATCACGAATTATGGGATTAGTATTGCATATATGACAGGCATTTTAAAGCGGAGTTTAGAGCCGTTTCCGGAAATCTTAAAGATGCTTGCATGATGAAAAAAAGACAGGAAAAAATAATAAAGATTTCACAATTCCTTAAGTAGACACCAGTGTAATGCTGTGATATGATTTTAAAAAGAGAAACCAGTGAAAAGGCCCGCTGTATGGGACAGCGGGCCTTTTTTGAAAGGCAGGCGAAAAAATGAGTCCGCAGGATAAAGTAGAAAGAGTATTAAAAGCGATTCACGTAACATTTTCAAAAAGTGAAAGTCTTGAACAGCATCCCGATAAAGTAATTATAGACCGGAAACAGTTTTTAGCGCTTCTAGATCAGCTGAATCAGGGGCTTTTTGAAATGATGGATCAGTATGAGCATACACGCGCCAGCCGTGACCGGGCGGAGCGGGAGTTTAAACACAGGGGAAAAGCATTGATGGATGAGGCTTCGGAAAAAGCAGATGACATTTATGCAGCCTCTGTATTATATACGGCAGATATGCTGGGGAAGGTTCAGGCGCTGATTGATCAGGCCAATGATTCCATGACGGATGTATTCAGAAGTTTTAAAAAGGAATTAAGGGAGCAGAAAGATCTTGTAAAAAGTCACGAGCTGGAACTAGAAGGGCAGCTGAATGATTTGACAGATACAAGGACATATCAGAAGCTCCTAGAAGATGTAAGACGCCAGAACAGGATGAAGGACAGCCAGGAGAGGGAAGAAAACGGGCCGGCGTCTGATACCGGAAAAATGCGGGAGCGGACTTATACCCCCGGAGTATCCCCGGAGATAAAAATCAACGGAGATTATTTTGAAAAGGCGGGGATATCGCCGGAAGATGCAAAAGCCGGGTATGTGCCGCCTTCTGAGGAACCTGCAGCAGAAAAACCGGAAATTAAAATAAATTTTGATGCAGAATATTTTAAAAGGAAAGCAGACGCACGGCAGGAAGAACCTGCTTTAGATGAGCCAGGGGAGGCTCAGAAGACGGAGAAGCCCCAGGAGGAGGGCGTGCAGGAAGTACAGCCAGAAGAGGAAGTGTACACCGTGGATGAAGAGGCCATCCGCAGAGCGGTGCTTGAAGATGAACGGCGGGCGCAGCAGGAGGCAGAAGGAAGCCGGGAGGCTGTGCCTGGCTGGAAAAGCCGCCTGAAAGATCTGATGAAAGAACTTGTTCCAAAAGATTTGGAATAAGAGAAACAAGGTCTGCCAGGAGCAGGCAGCGGAAAAAATGAGAGTTAGCAGAAAACAGACAGGAAGGTGACAACCGGTATGAAAAATATTTTGGTTTGTGATGATGATAAATCTATTGTAGAATCTATAGAAATTTACCTGCAGCAGGAGGGCTACCGCGTGCTGAAAGCACATGACGGCATACAGGCGCTGGAGGTGATGAAGGCAGAAGATATACATCTGATTATTATGGATGTTATGATGCCGAAGCTGGATGGGATACGTACTACATTAAAGATCCGGGAAAACAGCAATATTCCCATTATCATACTTTCTGCCAAGACGGAAGATGCAGATAAAATTCTGGGACTGAATATCGGGGCGGATGATTATGTGGCAAAGCCTTTTAATCCGCTGGAGCTGGTGGCCAGAGTAAATTCACAGATCCGGCGTTATACGAAGCTTGGAAATGCGGCAGAGGAAGATGCCGCGCAAGTGTTCCAGGTAGACGGACTGGTTATTAATGATGATCTGAAAGAAGTAACTGTGGACGGGAAAATGGTCAGATTGACACCTATTGAATATAATATTCTGCTTCTGCTTGTCCGGAATCAGGGAAAGGTTTTCTCCATTAACCAGATCTATGAGAATATCTGGAATGAGGAGGCCATTGGGGCGGATAATACGGTGGCGGTACATATCCGTCATATCAGAGAGAAGATTGAGATCAACCCAAAGGAGCCCCGTTATCTGAAAGTAGTGTGGGGCGTTGGATATAAGATTGAAAAGACATCATCGAGGTAGCGTATGAAAGTAGACAGGAAACGGTATGGAACACTGGTAAAAGCTGTACTGTTTGGCCTTCAGGGGATATTTGCAGTAAGTCTTGCAGTGTTTATTGTGCTTTTGCAAAGCTGTATCAATCAGAATATGCTGAATCTTGGAGATCTGGGAAATTCAGAGTTTGTGGAAAGCGGATATTTTGAACGCACATTTAATACCCAGACGAATAACGTTTTAAGCTATGTGAAAATGCGGCTCAGTTATGAGACAGATGGAAGATTTGATGAGGAACGGGCCAGGGAGGACGGCGCCCAGGAAAGTGAGATTAATCTGTATAAAAAATATCTGAACCAATTTGATAATGGCTCCAGCAATCTGTATTACTGGGTGGGCAGGGAAGACGGAACCTGTCTGTATACAAATATGGACACTGATCTTGGTGAGGAGCGGGCATATGCCCAGGCAGAGGCTCTGGGAGCTTATCTGTATTATGACAGTTCTGCCTATTATTTTGATACAAATGTTGGCGGGATGGAAAATGCATACTACCGCAATATGCGCAAATACAATAATCTGCAGCTGGATAATGTAAAGATTATTATTGGTGTGGACAAGACGTTTCAGCATGAGGATGACTTTTCAATCGCAAAGAAGGAATTTAATAAGCTGTTTCCCTGGGCAAGGATGAGTCTGCTGCTGATTGTGGTCAGCGGTATCGGATGGCTGTTTGGCCTTTGTTATTTAACTGTTGCAGCCGGGCGCAGGAGAGATGATAAAGAGCTTCATCTGGCGAAATTTGATAAGGTAAAAACAGAGCTGGTAGTTGGTCTGATGGTGGCCGGACTGGTGGGGATTGTAGCGCTTGCCATGAAGGTAAGGGTTCAGGATTTTAATACTTCTGGTACGATGATTATTGCCGGAAGTCTTACCTTTGTGGCCGATATGGTATTTATGGCTTTTTATCTGAGTCTGGCAAGACGGATAAAGGCAGAAAAGTTCTGGGAAAATAGTCTGTGCCACTGGTGTCTTAGCGGATTTAGAGAGTTTCTGAAAGAGCGGTATATGTCCGGTAAACTGGTAGTATATTTTTGCTGCCTTGCACTGCTTAGTCTCTTTCTGGGATATCTTGCTTTTGGAAAGGGATATATCTGGTCATATGCGGCCATTGCAGTTGTTATTTTCTGCGTGTTTATTTATCTTTCAAAGTGGATTAGCAGCAGGCGCAGGATTCAGGAAGGTATCCGACAGATTACGGAAGGAAATCTGGATTATAAGCTGGATTTAAAAGAATACAGCGGGACTGAGCGTGAACTGGCAGAAGGTGTGAATCATATTGCGGAGGGACTGTCTAAGGCCATACACGAGAGTGTAAGAGATGAACGTATGAAAGCGAATATGATTACAAATGTGTCTCATGATTTGAAGACGCCGCTGACTGCGATTGTCAATTATGTGGGGCTTTTAAAGAGGGAGAATATTCAAAATGAAAATGCAGCCCAGTATATTGAAGTGCTGGAGCAGAAGGCGCTTCGGCTGAAATCCCTGATGGAGGACCTGGTGGAAGTTTCAAAGATTTCTTCAGGCAATCTGACGCTGCATATGGATGCAATTGATTTTATTGAGCTGATACGCCAGACCGGAGGAGAATTTAATGAACGTCTAGAAGAGAGGGGCTTAAATGTAATCAGTAAATTTCCAAATGAAAGCATGATGATTTTTGCAGACGGAAAACAGCTCTGGAGAGTTATCGGAAATTTATATAACAATGTGGGAAAATATGCGATGCCTAATACAAGGGTATATGCGGAAATATACAGACAGGAAGCGTGGGTAGTCTTTTCCATCAAAAATATATCAGAGGAGCTTGTTTCACTGCCTGCAAAAGATTTGACGGAACGGTTTGTGCGGGGAGATACCGCGAGATCTACAGAAGGGAGCGGACTGGGACTTTCCATTGCGAAAACTCTGACAGAGCTGATGAACGGCAGGTTTGAAGTCAGTATGGACGCAGATTTGTTTTGTGCGGAGGTAAAGTTCAGACGGCTTATATAATATAATATTTGATTTTTGACAGTTTGGTTATTATAATTAAAAGATATGACAGCAGAAAATTGACGGCGGTTATATCATCACTGCCTTTTTTCATACCATAACAGGAGGAGTAAAAATGGTTAAATTGCATGACAAAGGTATTTACCTTGTAAATGGTACCGAGATCGTAGAGGCAAATCAGGATGCATCTGCCATTCTCGCGGCAAGAACTGGTGTGGCAGCTTCTAGAGAAGCAGCGGCGGCCGGTACAATGGCATATAATATTCTGAAAGATCACAATACATCCGGGAGTATGGACAAACTGAAAATCAAATTTGATAAACTGACATCTCACGATATCACATTTGTTGGAATTATTCAGACGGCCAGAGCTTCGGGGCTTGAGAAGTTTCCAATTCCTTATGTGCTCACAAACTGTCATAATAGTTTGTGTGCAGTAGGAGGAACCATTAATGAAGATGACCACATGTTTGGTCTCACCTGCGCTAAAAAATATGGAGGAGTATATGTTCCTCCCCATCAGGCTGTTATCCACCAGTTTGCAAGAGAGATGCTTGCAGGAGGTGGAAGAATGATTCTGGGTTCAGATTCTCATACAAGATATGGAGCCCTGGGAACCATGGCAATGGGCGAGGGAGGTCCGGAGCTGGTAAAACAGCTGCTTAGCCAGACCTATGATATTAATATGCCGGAGGTAGTTGCGATTTATCTAAAAGGAACACCTGCCAAAGGTGTGGGGCCTCAGGATGTTGCGCTGGCCATTATCGGAGCGGTATTTGCAAACGGTTATGTGAAAAATAAGGTTATGGAATTTGTTGGACCTGGTGTGGATGCGTTAAGTGCTGATTTTAGAATTGGTATTGATGTTATGACAACAGAGACAACCTGTCTGTCTTCTATATGGAAAACAGATGATAAAATTAAAGAGTTCTATGAAATTCACGGCAGAAGTGAAGAGTATAAAGAGTTGAATCCGGCAGCTGTTACATATTATGACGGCTGTGTGGAAGTGGATTTAAGCGCAGTCAGACCGATGATTGCAATGCCTTTCCATCCAAGTAATGTTTATACCATTGAGGAGTTGAATGCGAACCTGATGGATATTCTGGATGATGTAGAGAAAAAGGCACTGGTAAGTCTTGACGGAGCGGTTGAATATTCTTTGAAAGATAAAGTAAGAAACGGCAGATTGTATGTAGATCAGGGTATTATCGCGGGCTGTGCAGGCGGCGGTTTTGAAAATATTTGTGACGCTGCAGATATTCTGGAAGGAAAGAGCATCGGTCCGGATGAGTTTACCTTAAGTGTCTATCCGGCATCTATGCCTATTTATATGGAACTGGTGCGCAACGGAGCGGCCGCTAAGATTATGCAGACGGGAGCGATTATGAAGACTGCATTCTGCGGCCCATGCTTTGGCGCCGGGGATACGCCAAGTAATAATGGATTTTCTATTCGCCATTCTACACGTAATTTCCCCAACCGTGAAGGTTCTAAGCTTCAGAGCGGCCAGATTGCATCAGTTGCACTGATGGATGCCCGCTCCATTGCTGCTACAGCAGCCAACAAAGGATACCTGACACCTGCCACAGATCTGGATCTGGAATACACAGGGGCAAAATATTTCTTTGATAAGACGATTTATGAGAACCGTGTATTTGACAGCCATGGTGTGGCCGATCCGTCTGTTGAGATTAAATTTGGTCCGAATATCAAAGACTGGCCTCAGATGAGCGCTCTTACAGATAATTTGATTCTGAAAGTGGTATCTGAGATTCATGATCCGGTTACTACTACTGATGAACTGATTCCGTCCGGAGAGACCTCTTCTTACCGTTCAAATCCTCTAGGACTGGCTGAGTTTACACTGTCCAGAAAGGATCCGGAGTATGTTGGCCGGGCAAAAGCTGTTCAAAATGCAGAAAAAGCAAGAACTGCAGGTGAGCGGCCTGAGGATGTGCTGCCGGAGATTATTCCGGTAATCAATGCTGTGAAAAAAGATTTCCCGGATGCATCCTGGAAAAATACGGGTATCGGAAGTACCATTTTTGCAGTGAAACCGGGAGACGGTTCTGCCCGTGAGCAGGCGGCTTCCTGTCAGAAAGTGCTGGGTGGATGGGCTAATATTGCAAATGAATATGCTACAAAACGGTACCGCTCTAATTTAATTAACTGGGGAATGCTTCCGTTTTTAATTCCGTCAGGAATGCTTCCGTTTAAAAATGGAGATTATTTGTTTGTGCCGGATATTAAGAAAGCGGTAGAGAATAAAGTTTCGGGTATTGACGCATATGTTGTGAGCCAGGATGGTATGGTTCCGTTTACTCTGGGAATCGGAGAGCTTACAGACGATGAAAGAAGTATTATTTTAAAGGGATGTCTGATTAATTATAACCGGGTATAGGATGTATCAGTACATGAACAGGCTTTATCTGGATTGCTTCAGACGGAAATTGTTTGTGAAATAAAAAAGAAAGGTGTTGATTCTGTTGCAAATGAATCACACCTTTTTTTGGAAATGTGATATTATCACATACAAATAATAAAAAAAAGGTATAATAAAAACAGATATTAAAACTGGCCGGAAACATTTCGGACAGTAAATATAGAAAGAAACCCATTAAAAAACATATAAAGGAGAATAAACATATGGCAGCATTACACATTACCAAGGAAAATTTTGACAGTGAAGTTTTGAATTCTGACAAACCTGTATTAGTTGATTTCTGGGCAGCATGGTGCGGACCGTGCCAGATGCTTCTGCCTACTATTGAGGAACTTGCCGATGAAGTAAAAGATGCAAAGATCTGCAAAGTAAACGTGGATGAACAGCCTGAACTTGCGGCACAGTTTAATGTTATGACAATTCCGACACTTGTAGTCATCAAGGATGGAAATGTAATCAGCCGCTCCTCAGGGGTAGCATCAAAACAGGAAATTTTAGACAGATTAAATGTATAACAAGTACAGACAGAAAGTTACCGCCCGTGGCCGCCTTAAGCCACAGGCGGTTTTTTGTTCCCAGGATTCTTTATTCTTTTATAAAAAATTAAGGAGTAAATAAAGAAGTAATGTGTCAATCAAAACAGAAGTGTGTTATAATTTCTCTATATGAGTCCTGGGAAAGACATATAATATGTTATGGAAAATCAGAGAATAAGAATAATTACTGAGGATTCTTATTTTTACGTTATATAAAGGAAATACTGCTTATACGAAATAAACAGATGTATGAGGTGACGAAGTGGATAAATATGAATACAAATTAAAACTGGAACAATTAAAAAATCTGGTGGCAGAAGGAGATTATGCTACTGCAGCAGAGCTTGCGGATTCTATTAACTGGAAAAAAGTGCGAAATGCATCTACATTATGTATGGTTGGCGATATATATGATAAAATGGACCGCTACGAAGACAGCAGAGAACTTCTTTTGATGGCATATGACCATTCTCCCATTGGAAGAAACATTGTCTATAAGCTGACTGAGATTGCTATTAAAGCAAAGGACATTGAAGCAGCAGAGGAGTATTATGGTGAGTTTTCTGAAATTGCATCCAATGATACAAAGAAATATATTCTAAGATATAAAATCAGCTGTCTAAAAGAAGAACCCCTGGCTAACCGGATTAGTATTCTTGAAGAGCTCAAAGATAAAGAATACACAGAGGAATGGGTATATGAGCTGGCGGCACTTTACAGGAAAGCTGAGATGGGACAAAAGTGTGTGGAAACCTGTGATGAACTGATCCTCTGGTTTGGCGATGGCGAATATGTGGAGAAAGCGTTGGAATTAAAGCTTTTATATCAGCCGCTGACAAAGGCGCAGGAGGAAAAGTACAGAAGATATTGTCAAAAGGCGGAGCACAGACCGGTATCTGAGACTGTACAGGAGACTGAGAAAGAAGTAAAAACGCCTGTTACGGTGCAGGAGCCAAATGTAACTGCAAGCAAATTTAATACGGTAAATCTGCAGGAAGAGCTTGCCAAGAGTATGCAGCAGATTATGAATGCCACGGAAAAGGATGCAGTATCCGATACCATGGATTCTGTGAAAAAAATGGTTGAGGATATCCCATATCTGCATCTTGAAAAAGAGGATGATCCGGTTATTAATGAGGACTTTATTAATGAGCAGATAGATAATTCCCTTAAATCTGATTTTAAGGAGTTTCTGGCTGAAGATGCTGATGGTCAGATCAGTATGAATGTGCCGTCATCTCCACTGATTGAGCGCCAGATTACAGGGCAGATGAGTATTGAGGAAGTTCTTGCAGAGTGGGAGAAAACCCGGCGTGCTGCTGAAGCGGCTATCGCTGTGGCAGAACAGAAAAAACTTGAGATTGCCAAAAGAAAAGCACTGCAGGAAACCCAGGATCTTATGGAAAAACTCAGAGAAGTGACGCCTATTTTGGAAGCGGGCGGCTCTGTCCGGGATTTGTATGAGAGTGATTATCTGGATGAAGAGGAAGCACAGCTGGAATTGGATGCTGTAAATCAGGACAAAGAGATGCCATATGAGGAAACAGCTGCAGAGGTACGGGAAGAGGCACCATCTGAGAATCAGGAGGAGCAGCTGGAAAAAACATCATCTGGGCTTAAGGAGGAACAGCCCCAGGAAGCGCCATCCGAGATTCAAGAAGAGCAGCCAGAAGAAGAGGCAGAGCCGGCGAAGGATATATCAGAAGCGGACGATACAGATGAATTAAAGGCCGGTGGACAAAGCGCCAATACATTAAGCCCACAGGAACTGGAGGAAGCTCATAGAGAACTGCTAGAGGAAATCGAGCGTATTGCGAAAGCAACAGCGGGTATTGATAAAATATTAAGCGGAACCCTGCAGGATGACAGCGATGAGCTGGTGAAGGTTATGGAGGAGGAGACGGCAGATCAGACTGTGAAAGAGCCTGAAGCTGCACAAAGCCATGAAGAGAACGGAAGTGATGCAGCGGATATACCTGCGGCAGAAGATGAGCAGGATGCAGACACACAAGAGAGTAATGTAGACCTGCATAAAACAATTGAGCAGGCCACAAAAGTTATGCAGGAAAATGCCAGTGTAGAGATTAAAGATATACCGGATTCTATATCTCTTCCGGAAGATATTATGGCTGAAATGATTGAACCGGAAGATATTCAGGAAACCATAGAACTTACCAAAGAGCAGAGAACCCTGTTTTCGTATTTCCTTCCTGTTCCGGGGATGGAAGAGCAGATCTGCCAGATTTTAATTGGGGCTACTGCCAGGGCAAAGACAATTACTTCACTGGCAGGAAATATTATTATTCAGGGACCTGAAGGCAGCGGTAAGACGGTTCTGGCTACAAGCCTGATAAAAGCAATTCAGATGTCCTGCGGAGACACAGAAGGAAAAATCGGGAAGATCAGTGCGGAGGCTTTGAACACAAAAGATTTTTCTGCGCTGGTGCCTAAGCTTGAAGGCGGCTATCTGATTGTAGAAAAAGCTGGAAATCTGCTGCCGGAAACAGTAGAGCATATGTCGCAGGTTATGGAAGGGAATACCCAGGGGCTTGTGGTTGTACTAGAAGATACGAAATCCGGTATTAAAATGGTAATGGAAAGCAATTACAGCTTTGCCAAAAAGTTTACAGAAAAGATTAATATACCGATCTTTACGATTGATGAGCTGGTGGATTTTGCTAAGTCTTATGCCGAAGAAATGGAATGTACGATTGATGAGATGGGAGTTCTGGCTTTGTATAACAGAATCAATAATATTCAGAAGCTGGAGCGGGCTACAACGCTGACAGAGGTAAGAGAGATTGTGGACGAGGCTATCGAGAGTGCGGAACGCGGCGGTATTAAGAAAGCTTTTGGCGTGCTGTTTTCCAAAAAATATAATGAAAATGATTTTCTGATTCTTCGCGAGAAAGATTTTGAAAATTAAGGGGGATAATTGTATGGGGAATGTAACAAAATATGATATGTATTTGTTTGGTGAGGGAACACATTATGATATTTATAAAAAGCTGGGAGCTCATCCTGGGAAACGGGGAAAAACCAGCGGTGTTTACTTTGACGTATGGGCTCCTCATGCAAAAAATGTCTGGGTAATTGGAAGCTTTAATAACTGGAATGAGAAAAAAAATCCAATGAAGTGTCTGGGGCCAAACGGTATTTATGAGGCATTTGTTCCCGCTGCCCGCCAGGGAGATCTGTATAAGTTTCTGATAGAGACAGAAAGCGGAGAAATGCTTTATAAAGCAGATCCTTATGCAAATTATGCGGAATTAAGACCGGGGACTGCTTCTCGGGTTACGGATATTGAGCAGATCAGATGGACAGATCAGGCCTGGATGGAGAAGCGCAGAGAGCATGAGGATGTGTATGATCAGCCCCTTTCTGTTTATGAGGTTCATATGGGATCCTGGAGGCGCCATCCGGGAAGTGAGGATGATGGCTTTTATACCTACAGGGAAATTGCTCCTCAGCTGACAGAATATGTGAAGGAAATGGGGTATACTCATGTGGAGCTTATGGGGATTGCAGAATATCCCTTTGACGGTTCCTGGGGATATCAGGTTACCGGATATTATGCGCCTACTTCCCGCTATGGGACACCGGAGGATTTTGCGTATCTTGTAAATTATCTCCACCGGCATAAAATCGGTGTAATCCTTGACTGGGTTCCTGCTCATTTTCCCAGGGATGCCCATGGACTTGCCTGCTTTGACGGTACCTGTCTTTATGAATATGCGGATCCAAGAAAAGGAGAGCATCCTGACTGGGGAACAAAAATTTTTGATTATGCCAAAAACGAAGTGAAAAATTTCCTGATAGGCAGTGCGCTTTTGTGGATTGAGCAGTTTCATATAGACGGCCTGCGGGTAGATGCGGTAGCTTCCATGCTGTATCTGGATTATGGAAAGCAGGACGGACAATGGGTGGCAAATGAATATGGTGATAATAAAAACCTGGAGGCAATCGAGTTTTTCAAGCATCTTAATACGCTGATAATTGGAAGAAATCCGGGAGTAATGATGATTGCTGAAGAGTCAACGGCATGGCCTATGGTGACCGGGAAGGCTGAAGACGGGGGCTTAAATTTTACGTATAAGTGGAATATGGGCTGGATGCATGATTTTCTGGATTATATGAAGCTGGATCCTTATTTCAGGAAATTTAATCATAACAGGATGACCTTTGCTATGAGTTATAACTACAGTGAAAAATATATTCTTGTGTTATCTCATGATGAGGTGGTGCATTTAAAGTGTTCCATGATTAATAAGATGCCGGGACTAAATGAGGATAAGTTCCGGAATCTGAAAGTGGGATATGCGTTTATGATGGGGCATCCCGGCAAAAAACTGCTGTTTATGGGACAGGACTTTGCCCAGCTTGGAGAATGGAGTGAAGAGCGGGAGCTGGATTGGTTTCTTCTGGAAAAACCTGAGCACAGACAGATTCAGGAATTTGTAAAAGAACTGCTTCATATTTACAAAAAATATCCGTCTATGTATCATATGGATGATCAGATGGAAGGATTTGAGTGGATTAATGCCAATGACGGAGATCGGAGTATCTTTAGTTTTATCCGAAGAGGAAAGACGGGGAGAAACAGTCTTTTGTTTGTATGTAATTTTACACCGGTAGCCCGGCCTGATTATCGGGTTGGCGTACCGAAAAAGAAACAGTACACTTTGATTCTGGACAGTGACGAAGCGCGTTTTGGTGGTGAAGGCAGAGAACGTCCTGCTGTATACAAGGCGGAGAAGTCAGAATGCGATGGAAGGGAATTTTCCATTGCATATGATCTTCCTGAATACGGGGTGGCTGTATTTAAGTTTTAAATCCGGACGGGCAGTTTTGTCCGCCCTGGCTGGAAGGAAATGATTGATAATGCAAGTACTACATGATATTTTAGCTGGAATTTTGGCGGCGGATGGGAATGTTCTGCTGTGGATACAGGAATATTTAAGGTTTGAGTGGCTGACACCCATTATGGTAAGAATAACGCATCTGGGGGATAAAGGATTTATCTGGGCGGTAATTGGCGTCATTTTATTATTCCCAAAGAAAACCAGACGTGCAGGGATTTTATCTCTTCTGGCGCTTTTGAGTGCTCATCTGCTGTGCAATTATGTGCTGAAAGGTTATGTGGGCAGGATACGCCCCTATGAGGTGATTGACGGTCTTTCCTGTATTATTGGAAAGGTGGGAAGCTTTTCTTTCCCGTCTGGTCATACGATGACGGCATTTGCCGCGGCTGTTGTGATTTTTAAAAGCCGTCCGGCGTGTCTTGGAGTACCGGTTATGGTATTGGCGTTTCTGATAGGATTTACGAGACTGTATGTAGGGGTTCATTATCCTACAGATGTTATTTTCGGGGCCATTATGGGGACCTTGATTGGTTTGATCTTCTTTTGGATTTTTGGAGACAAGAAGTATAAAGAGAAGGCCAGAAGGAAACGTCGGAGATGTTAGAATTGAATTAAGTAATAAAAATGCAGCTGTCTGTATCAGCTTTTCCGAAATCCGTGTTTTAACCGGTGGCGGAAAAGCTGATACAGACAGCTGCTTTCATATACAAAATCTTTTAATTTTTTTCTTTATCTTAGCATGTTTCCGGTTCTGGATATTCTGTGCCGAATGTTTCCACAGTAACGGTTTTCATCATCTGCCGTTCCATAGGGGCATCCTGGTAGTTTGTTTTTACATTTGCGATTTTATTAACAAATTCCATTCCCTCAATTACTTTTCCGAATGCGGCATACTGGCCGTCAAGATGCGGAGAGTTTTTGTGCATAATGAAAAACTGGCTGCCTGCTGAATCAGGCATCATAGTACGCGCCATGGATAATACACCGGGGGTATGTTTCAGCTGATTTGAAAAACCATTCTGAGAAAATTCACCTTTAATGCTGTATCCGGGACCGCCCATGCCGGTGCCTTCCGGATCGCCGCCCTGGATCATAAATCCGGAAATTACACGATGAAAGATAACTCCGTTATAAAAGCCCTTTTTAATAAGTGATATGAAGTTATTTACTGTATTTGGTGCGATTTCAGGATAAAGTTCTGCTTTGATTATATCACCGTTTTCCATTTCAATGGTAACAATTGGATTCTGTGCCATAATAGTCCCCTCTTTTCTTTATTTTCATAATTTTTGAGAATCGGCCGTATTCTACGGCAATTTGTACATCTCTGATATGCATTGTAACGGAAATGACGTGCGTTTTCAATAAAATTAGAAAAAACGGGTAGTTTTTTGCATTTCTATGTGGTAGGCTGATGGAAACTATAGCGGTTAAAAATGTCGGAATTTGATGATAACAGACGGAAAGTTTACGGTTGATGGGATGGAACATAAGTTAAGAAATATTTTTGTGTTTGGAGATACTGTAAAATGGGAAAAACAGGAAAGAGACTGTCTAGAGAAGCTTTTTTGTCAGGCCAGACAGCATAAGATCAGGATATGGCGGGCTGAGAAATGCGGGCTGGAAGAAGCTTTTGCAGAACTGAAAAAACAAAATAAGGCCAGCCTTGCTGTTGTCAGTGACTGGTGTACATTAAAGAGAGTAAAGGAACTGTCAGCAGCCACTCTGTATTTCCTGAAAAAGGATGAGTCTGTTTTCGGAGCCGATATGGCTGTGGAGAGTTTTCAGGAAATTACAGTGATGTTTCTTCAAAAAGTTTTCTGCAGACATCACAGTATTCCCTGGACTGTTTTAAAGACAAAACAATGTATTCTGCGGGAGGCAGTACCCGAAGATCTTTGCAGCTTTTATGACATATACAGACAGCCCTCAGTAAAGCCCTGGGTTGAGCCCATGTCTGAGGATTTTCAACAGGAGCAGGAGCGGCTTAAGAGCTATATTCAGACACAGTATGTTTTTTATGATTATGGAACATGGACGATTATAGACAAGGATACAGGGGCGGTTATCGGCCGGTGTGGGCTGGAACCGGGAAAAGACGGTGTGCAGATGGGATATTTGATTCGTGAAGAATACCGATGCAGAGGAATTGCCAGGGAAGTATGCAGCGCTGTACTGACATATGCTGCGGATGAACTGCAGCTGCCCGAAATAAAACTGTACATAGATCCTGCAAATACGGCCTCTGTATTGTTTGCACAAAGTATTGGATTCCACTGGTATGATAGTTATGTACAAGGCAGTATGCCTGTGGATGTATATATGAAAACATTGCTTTTTTAAATGGAATTAATTATAATTAATTATCAGGTGAATAAAATGGGCGAGATGAATAAGACAGACTTAAAAGATATTGAAAAAATTGAAAAAGAGATCTCTGCAGAAGTCAGTAAGATGATTCCAACCAAAGATTTTATAGAACCATCCATTCTGTATGAAGAGCTTTTAAAAAGGATTCGAAAATATCATCCTTCCGAGGATGTTTCTCTGGTTGAGAAGGCATACAGGGTTGCCGAGAGTGCACACACGGGACAGGTGCGCAAATCCGGCGAACCATATATTATCCACCCTCTGTACGTGGCCATTATACTGGCAGAGCTGGAGATGGATAAAGAAACCATAGTAGCAGGTATTCTTCATGATGTGGTGGAAGATACTGTTATGACGGATGATGAAATTAAAGCGGAATTCGGAGAAGAAGTGGAGCTTTTGGTGGATGGTGTTACCAAGCTGGGACAGCTGTCCTATGACGGAGACAAGATTGAAGTTCAGGCGGAAAATCTGAGAAAAATGTTTCTGGCTATGGCAAAGGATATCCGGGTTATTATTATTAAACTTGCTGACCGGCTTCACAATATGCGTACGCTTAAATATATGAAACCGGAAAAACAGAAAGAAAAGGCCAGGGAGACCATGGATATCTATGCTCCCATTGCCCAGCGGCTTGGTATCTCTAAGATTAAGATTGAGCTTGAGGATCTTTCTTTGAAATATCTGGAACCGGAAGCGTACTATGATCTGGTGGAGAAAGTTGCACAGCGCAAGTCCGTCCGGGATGAATATGTACAGTCTCTGGTGGATGAGGTTGGGAAATATATTGACGAGGCAGGAATTAAAGCTTCAATTGTAGGGCGTGCAAAGCACTTTTTCAGTATCTATAAAAAGATGGTGAATCAGGGCAAAACCCTGGATCAGATTTACGATTTGTTTGCTATCCGCATTATTGTAAAGGATGTTAAAAACTGTTATGCGGCCCTGGGGGTTATTCATGAGAAGTATAAACCCATTCCGGGACGGTTTAAAGACTATATTGCAATGCCGAAACCGAATATGTATCAGTCGCTGCACACGACTCTGATCGGTCCTAACGGCCAGCCTTTTGAGATTCAGATTCGGACAGAAGAGATGCACCGTACATCGGAGTATGGTATCGCAGCCCACTGGAAGTATAAAGAAGCGTCCAATGGAGGCGGTATCAGCGGTGAAGAGGCTAAATTAAGCTGGCTGCGCCAGATTCTTGAGTGGCAGCAGGATTTGTCAGATAACAAGGAGTTTATGAGCCTGCTGAAAAGCGATCTGGATTTATTTTCAGACGCAGTATTTTGTTTTACACCTACCGGAGATGTAAAGAATTTACCAAGAGGATCTACTCCTATAGATTTTGCATACAATATTCATACCGCTGTAGGAAATAAAATGATCGGGGCCAAGGTAAACGGCAAACTGGTTCCCATTGATTATAAAATCAGAAACGGAGACCGGATCGAGGTTCTGACTTCTCAGAACTCCAGAGGCCCAAGCCATGACTGGCTGAATATTGTAAAGAGCACTCAGGCTAAAAATAAAATTAACCAGTGGTTTAGAAATGAATTTAAAGAAGAGAATATTCAGAAGGGTAAAGAGCTTCTTCACAATTATTGTAAAGTAAAAGGTGTTCAGCTTTCTGATATTAATAAACCGGAGTATCAGGTAAAAGTACAGCGGAAATACGGCTTCAGAGACTGGAATTCTGTGCTGGCGTCAGTGGGACACGGGGGCTTAAAAGAGGCGCAGATTATCAATCGTATGATGGAAGAGTACCGCAGAGAACATGCCAAGAAGCTCACAGATGAGCAGATTCTTGCTCTGGCTGAAGGAGAGAAAGAAAAAGCTGCGGTAAAACCCAAAGAGAGAAGCAAAAGCGGTATTATTGTCAAGGGCCTCACGGATGTGGCGGTGCATTTTTCCAAATGCTGCGGACCGGTTCCAGGTGATGAAATTGTTGGATTTGTTACCAGAGGACGGGGTGTGTCTGTTCACCGGACAGACTGCATTAATATTATTCAGCTGCCGGAAAGCGAGCGGGTAAGGTTAATTGATGCGGAGTGGCAGCAGGGAGCTGCAGAAGAGGCTATGGGCGGCCGTTATCTGGCGGAGATTAAGATTTTCTGCAATAATAGAACCGGGCTGCTTGTGGATATCAGCCGGATTTTTATGGAACGGGAGATAGATATTGACTCTATTAATTCCAGAACAAGTAAAAAAGGTGTAGCAACAATTTCTGTCCAGTTCCATACAAAAGGAAAAGATGAAATGAATTCTCTGATGGATAAAATTCGTATGATTGACAGCGTTTTTGATATTAAGAGGACAACTGGCTGATTTCAAAACGATGAAACGATAGAATACAATGGCTGTAAATAAGAATGTAAAGATAGTAAATATTTAAAGAAAGCAGAGCGGACATTTTTTGGTCCGCTTTGTTAACAGGAGAGTTATATGGCAGATTTAAAAATCGAAGAATATCAGGTTGGCGCTATCAGCACTAACTGCTATTTTCTGATAAACAGTGATACAAAGGAAGTTTTAATTGTAGATCCGGGCGGAAGTACGGAAATGCTGGAAACCAAAATCCGGCAGGAACAGTTAAAACCTGTGGCAGTTTTGCTGACACACGGACATTTTGATCATGCATCCGGGGCAGAAGATCTGAAAAATACGTACGGAATTCAGATCTATGCACATGCAGATGAAAAATATACTCTTGAAGATCCTCAGATAAACCTTTCTACTATGCTTGGAATTTCGGAACAGTATCATGCGGATGTTTATGTAAGGGAAGGGGAAGTACTTCACCTTGGGGGATTTGATCTGGAGGTGCTTCATACGCCGGGGCATACCGAAGGGGGCGTATGTTACTATTTGAAAGAGCAGAAGGTCTTAGTCAGCGGAGATACGCTGTTTTGTACTTCCATCGGGCGGACAGACTTTCCAAACGGAAGCTTCTCTGATTTGATCCGTTCTATTAAAGAAAAACTTATGGTTCTTCCGGATGATGTCCAGGTTCTGCCGGGACATGAAGGAAAAACATACATTGGTTATGAGCGGGATCATAATCCATATCTGTAAGTAAGAGAGAGACAAATGATTACAGTTCAATTAAATAAAGCTGATTTTGAATACGATATTCACTCACTGGTAAAAGCATTTTTTCCTCAGGAGGAAGTGCAGGTTTCGGCCGAAGAAAAGGATACCAGTGAGAGAATATCGTTTCGTATTGATATTGAGTATAGGCCTGCATCTGTTGCAGTGCAGTTTTGGAAAAACGATAAAAAAGGGATCCGACGGGAGTTTCAAGCAGATTTTTCAGACAGAAAAGAGACAAAAAACCGGTTAAAGCAGCAGCTTTATGATATGCTGTCAGAGTTTTCAAAGCAAAAGCTTCCCTGGGGGACATTAACGGGAATCCGTCCTACCAAAATTCCCATGAGTATGCTGGAAGAAGGAAAATCCAGGGAACAGATTGAAACATATATGAGGGAGACCTATTTTGCCTCTCAGGAGAAAATTGATCTCTGCATAGAAGTGGCAGAAGAAGAGCTGAAGCTGCTTCAAAAAATTGATTATGAAAATGGCTACAGTCTCTATATTGGGATACCTTTTTGCCCAAGCACCTGCCTTTACTGCTCCTTTACCTCTTATCCTCTGGGAAAGTGGGAGTCACGGATAGATGAATATCTGGACGCTCTGGAAAAAGAAATTGAATTTACAGCAGAGCGGTTTAAGAATAAACATTTAAATACCATTTATATTGGCGGCGGCACGCCTACGACACTGACACCCCGGCAGTTAGACCGGCTGATTACAAAGCTTGAGCAAAAGTTCGATTTTTCTCACCTTTTGGAATTTACAGTAGAAGCGGGAAGGGCGGACAGTATTACAGAAGAAAAGCTGAAGGTAATTAAAGATCATGGAATTTCCAGAATCTCCATTAATCCTCAGACAATGAAGCAGGAAACCCTGGATCTGATCGGACGAAAGGCTACAGTAAAACAGACTGTGGAAAGCTTTCAGCTGGCTAGAAGGCTTGGGTTTACAAATATCAATATGGATCTGATTGTGGGACTTCCGGAAGAAAATATTGATGATGTAAGGAATACTATGGAGCAGTTAAAAGAACTGGATCCTGACAATATTACGGTGCATTCCCTGGCGGTGAAGCGTGCGGCCAGACTCCGGATGAACTGGGAGGAGTATCAGGACCTGCATATGGAAAATACGTGGGATATCATTGATCTCACAGCCAGATATGCAAGAAATATGGGAATGACACCTTATTATCTTTACCGGCAGAAAAATATGGCCGGGAATTTTGAAAATGTAGGTTATGCAAAACCGGGCTGCGCAGGTATTTACAATATCTTGATTATGGAAGAAAAACAGACTATAATGGCACTTGGTGCAGGAGCCACGACAAAGTTTGTAATGGATGGCGGCGCCCGCATAGAACGAGTAGGAAACGTCAAGGATATTACCAATTATCTGGAACGAATTGACGAAATGATAGAACGCAAAGCAAAAGAAATGGAGGAACTCAATTGGCATTAATTAAGAAACCGGTAACCGGAATGAAAGATATTATGCCGGATGAAATGCAGATCCGTGATTATGTCATGGGTGTTATTAAAGAAACGTACCGTGCATTCGGCTTTACCCCCATTGAGACTCCCTGTATGGAAAATATTGCGAATTTAAGCAGTAAGCAGGGCGGGGAAAATGAAAAACTCATTTTTAAAGTATTAAAAAGAGGCGAGAAATTAAATCTTAAGACTGCTGAGTGTGAGGCAGATCTTGTGGACAACGGACTTCGCTATGACCTGACTGTACCGCTGTGCCGCTATTATGCAAATCATGCAAATGATCTTCCGAATCCCTTTAAGGCTCTGCAGATGGGAAATGTATGGCGTGCAGACAGACCACAAAGGGGCCGTTACCGTCAGTTTATGCAGTGCGATATTGATATTATCGGTGAACCGTCCAATCTGGCGGAAATCGAGTTGATTTTAGCTACTACGGGAACACTTGGAAAGCTTGGATTTAAAAATTTTGAAATACGGATTAACGAGAGAAGAATCTTAAAAGCCATGGCTGCTTACAGTGGTTTTCAGGAAGCAGATTATGATACGGTATTTATTATTTTAGACAAAATGGACAAGATCGGACTTTCTGGTGTAGCCGAGGAGCTTGTGAAAGCCGGTTTTTTACAGGAATCGGTGGATAAATATCTGGCGCTGTTTGAAGGTGTGGAAAAAGCAGATGACGGAGTGGCATATCTGGCCCGGGAGCTGGGTGAATATCTGGACGCAGATGTAGTTCAGAATATGCAGGAAATTTCCGCAAGCGTTACTTCTACAAAGGCAGCAGAGTTTGAACTTGTATTTGATCCCACATTGGTTCGGGGAATGTCATATTATACAGGAACTATTTTTGAGATTGCTATTCCTGAATTCGGCGGCAGCTGCGGAGGCGGCGGACGTTATGACAAAATGGTAGGAAACTTTATCGGAAAGGATGTTCCGGCCTGCGGTTTTTCCATCGGTTTTGAGCGTATTATTATGCTTTTAATGGAAAGCGGATTTCAGATTCCGCAGCAGCCAAAAAAGACAGCTTATTTAATCGAGAAAGGCTATCCCGGAGACAAACTGGCCGGAGTTATTGCCAGAGCGCAGGAAGCAAGAAAAGACGGTCAGCAGGTGCTGGTTGTCCGGATGAATAAAAATAAAAAGTTCCAGAAGGAACAGCTGGCCAGGGAAGGATATGAAGAAGTAATAGAGTTTTTCAATCGTGACTAAGGCTGTATAGGAAGAAGAAAATCAGGAGGATGAAATCATGGCAGAATCCATGAAAGGGCTTCACAGATCACATAGATGTACAGAAGTATCAAATGAGAATATCGGTGAGAAAGTAACCGTGATGGGCTGGGTGCAGAAAAGAAGAAATCTGGGAAGTCTGATTTTTATAGATTTAAGAGACCGTTCCGGAATTCTGCAGATCATGTTTGATGAAGCAAGCGTGGGAGCAGAGGGGTTTGAAAAAGCCGGGCAGTTAAGAAGCGAATATGTAGTTGCAGTTGTAGGAACTGTTCAAAAACGAAGTGCGGCAGTAAATGAAAATTTAAAAACAGGGGATATTGAAGTGATCGCGGAAGATATCCGCATTTTATCCGAGTCTGAGACTCCGCCATTTCCAATAGAGGAAAATTCACAGACAAAAGATGATATCCGTTTGAAATATCGTTATCTGGACTTAAGAAGACCTGATATTCAGCGGAATCTGATGCTGAGAAGCAAGGTTGCGTATTTGATGCGTGATTTTATGATGAAGGAAGGATTTGTGGAAGTTGAGACCCCGGTGCTGACCAAATCCACACCGGAAGGAGCCAGAGATTATCTGGTGCCCAGCCGTGTGCATCCGGGCAGTTTTTATGCTCTTCCTCAGTCTCCACAGCTGTTTAAACAGCTGCTGATGTGTGCAGGCTATGACCGCTATTTCCAGATTACAAAATGTTTTCGGGATGAAGATTTAAGAGCGGACCGTCAGCCGGAGTTTACACAGGCTGATATGGAGCTTGCCTTTGTAGATGTAGATGATGTGCTGGATGTAAATGAACGTCTGCTTCAATACGTATTTAAAGAGTCTATCGGCATTGATGTTAAGCTTCCTCTGCCCAGAATGACCTGGCAGGAGGCTATGGACCGTTTTGGATCCGATAAACCGGACACCCGTTTTGGGCTGGAGCTGAAAGATGTATCAGATGTAGCTGCCGGCTGCGGATTTGGCGTATTTACAGGAGCACTGGAAAATGGCGGAAGCGTCCGGGGAATCTGCGTGCCCGGAAGAGCCTCTATGGGCCGGAAGCAGATCGACAAGCTGGTAGATCTTGCCAAAACATATGGAGCCAAAGGACTGGCGTATCTGGGCGTGAATGAGGACAGAACTTATAAATCTTCTTTTGCAAAATTTATGACAGAGGATGAGCTTGCAGCGCTGGTATCTGCAATGGAGGCAAAGCCGGGAGATCTTCTGTTGTTTGCGGCAGATAAGAATAAAGTTGTCTGGGATGTTCTTGGGGCGCTGAGACTTCATATGGCAAAAGAGCTGGAATTGATTGATAAAAATCAGTATAATTTCCTTTGGATTACAGAATTTCCGCTTTTGGAATGGTCCGAGGAAGAGAACCGCTATATGGCAATGCATCATCCTTTTACCATGCCCATGGAAGAGGATTGGGATAAGGTAGATACAGATCCCGGAGCAGTCCGGGCCAAGGCGTATGATATTGTGTTAAACGGTACAGAGCTGGGAGGAGGATCTGTAAGAATCCATCAGAACGACATTCAGGAAAAAATGTTTGAGGTTCTTGGGTTTACAAAAGAAAGCGCATGGGAGCAGTTTGGTTTCCTGTTAAATGCATTTCGTTTTGGAGTGCCGCCTCACGCCGGGCTGGCATATGGTCTTGACCGTATGGTAATGCATATGGTACAGGCTGATTCTATCCGGGATGTCATTGCGTTCCCGAAGGTAAAAGATGCATCCTGTCTTATGTCGGAAGCTCCCGGCACAGTAGATGAAAAACAGCTGAAGGAGCTTGGAATCAAAGTAGATGCAGAGTCTGAAAAGGTAGAAAAGACAGAAGAATAAATTACAGAAGAGTCAAAAACAATACCCTGATAGTAAATACACAAAAGAAATGTGTTGCACTATCAGGGTATTGTTTATTTTGAAGAGCGGCTCTGCCATTCCTGCCCCTGATATTGTCTCTGTCTGCCATAGATTGTCATATTTCCGTTGCAGGCGTAGGCTATGGAGCAAACAATCAGAAAATAGACGGCATTTTGCGGACCGAAAACTTCAATACCTATAATTACCGGGGCCAGCAGCGTATTTGTGGCGCTGCCAAAAACTGCGGCATATCCAAGGGCCGCTGTCAGAGCAACGGGAAGACCAAAGAGATTACCCAAAAGTATACCGGCGGTGCAGCCTATGGCAAACAGAGGGGGCACTTCTCCGCCCTGATAGCCTGCGGCCAGTGTAATAACAGTAAAACCGAATTTCAACAGAAAGTCATAGGGATAAATGGTCTGATTCTCAAAGGCTGCGCTGATAAGATTGGTGCCAAGTCCGGTATAACGTCCCTGATGGATAAAAAGTAAAAGAAGGGACAGGCAGATTCCTGTGATCAAAATGCGGAAATATACATTTGGAAACCAGGATGCCAGACGTTTTTTTGCCGCCTGCAGACACCATGCAAAGCTCCCTCCTATGATGCCGAAAATAACAGCGGTAATTATAAGTTTAACAATCGTATCAGGTGTAAAAACCAGTTTGTCGCTGACGATTACAGAAAATTTTTCCAGTCCCAGCAGATGGGAGGTAAAACCGGCGGTAAAGGAGGCGGCAAGACAGGGAATGACTGCCTCGTAAAAAAGGCTTCCGGCCACCAGCACCTCCAGTGCAAAAAATACTGCGGCCAGCGGGGTCTGAAAAAGACCTGCAAAACCTGCAGCCATTCCTATCAGAAGATAAAGGCGGGCATTGTTCTGTACATGAAGTTTTCTTCCTATAGTGTGAGAAATTGCAGCTCCCATCTGTACGGCAACGCCTTCCCGCCCGGCGCTTCCTCCAAACAGGTGCGTGATCCAGGTAGTCAGCATAATCAATGGTACGAGAAGTTTTGGAATGTGTTTGTTTTCCTGAAAACCCGTATCAAAGATCAGTCCCATACCTCCCAGGGATTTGGGGCTGAGTTTTCTGTAGAGAAAAAGAATCAGCAGTCCGGCCGGACCAAGAAACGGCAGAAGAAGATATAGGTGTTCCTGGCGAAAATCGGTGATTGTGAGAAGTACACGGCCAAACAGAGCGTCAACGGCGCCGATGATCAGGCCGATAAGGATGGCTGCAAGGGTATGTATCAGAATGGTTTTATAATAAAGGAACGATTTTTTCATAAGTAAAATCCTCTCATTTGAAACATTAGATTGGTATAATTTGAGTTTTTCGGGAAATATAGTTTTCAACAAAATTTTCCTTAACAATTAATGCTGGTTTTTGTATAAAATTATGAAACATGGTTCATTATACATTGATTTTGAAGGGGTTACAACTGTATAAAAAGTCTGAATTTGTATCATTTTTGTCCCATAAATCTGAAGAATGGAAATGAATTTATGAGACATTCTTAAGAATTAGTTAATTAATATTATCTTTGCTTTAAATGGGATGAAAATTAAAATTTTACAGGTATAATGGATACAGATATCAGGACGGAGGTAAAACCGATGAAGAACATATTAGAATATCTGGAACGGACAACAGATACTTGTGGGGAAAAAATCGCTGTTGCCGATCAGCATGAAGAGATCAGTTTTCATGAACTGAGTATGTATGCCAAGCGGATTGGCAGCCGCATCAGTCAGTTAAAATACAGGAATGCGCCGGTGGCAGTTTTACTTGATAAAACCCCAAGATGTGCAGCTGCATTTCTGGGAGTTGTGTACAGTGGAAATTTTTATGTGGTAATTGATTCTTTTATGCCGGCAGACAGAATTAATAAGATTTTTAAGACACTGAATCCCAAGGCGCTGGTAACTGATTATGCCCATAAAGAACTTGCGGAAAATCTTTCACATCCGGGAGAAATTATATGGCTGGAGGATGCTGTAGAGACTCCGGTGGATGCAGAAGCATTAAGTGAGATTCGAAAAAGAAGTATTGATACGGATCCGCTTTATGCACTTTTTACATCGGGTTCCACGGGGATGCCTAAGGGAACCGTTATCAGCCACAGAGCGGTTATAGCGTATTCAGAATGGGTGGAAAGTACATTTAATATTGATGAAAATACTGTTTTTGGAAGTCAGACACCCTTTTATTTCAGCATGTCTGTGACAGATTTTTATAGTACAATCCGAACCGGCGCGCGTCTTCAGATTATTCCGAAAATGCTGTTTTCGTTTCCGATGCAGCTGATTGATTATATGAATGAGTATAAAGTAAATACAATTTACTGGGTACCGTCTGCGCTGGGCCTTGTTGCAAACTGGAAGGCCTTGGATTATGCAGATCTGAAGTATGTAAATAAGATATTATTTGCCGGAGAGGTAATGCCGGTGAAACATTTGAATTATTGGAAATCAAAGCTGCCGGATGCCTTTTATGCAAATTTATTTGGACCTACAGAGACTACAGATATCTGTACGTACTATGTGGTAGACCGTACATTTGCAGATGATGAATCTCTTCCAATCGGCCGTTCCTGTGATAACTGTGATGCATTAGTGCTTACGGATGACGGAAGAGAGGCCGCCCCCGGGGAAGAAGGTGAACTGTGTGTCAGAGGCTCTTTTCTGGCCGAAGGATACTACAACAATCCGGAGAAAACAGCGGATGTATTTGTCCAGAATCCGTTAAATTCAGCATATCCGGAACGAATCTACAAGACAGGAGATCTGGTGAAAGTAAATGAACGTGGAGAATTTATTTATATTTCGCGGAAAGATTTTCAGATAAAACATATGGGATACCGTATTGAGCTGGGCGAAATAGAGGCGTCTGCCTGGTCGGTAGAGAAGATCAAAAACTGTGCCTGCGTATATGACGATACCGTTGATAAAATCATTTTTATATATGAAGGTAAAGTAAAGAAGAATGAACTGATGACTGCCATGTGGAAGAAAATTCCCACATATATGCAGCCAAATGAACTGATCCGAGTAAAACAAATGCCGTTTAATGCCAACGGAAAAATAGACCGGGCGCATTTAAAGAAGCATTATCAGGATTATATGTAAAACAACTGTGTTAAAAAATGTGTAATAGAAAAAGCTGAGATAGAAAGCAATATTGATATGAAAGAGAAAAGAGGAGATATATTATGAAGGATCAAATTATTGAAATATTAGAAGATTTAAAACCGGGCGTAGATTTTTCCAAAGAGGAGCATCTGATTGACGATCATATATTAGAGTCCATGATGATGATTCAGCTGGTGGCATCTTTAAATGATGAGTTTGATGTTGAGATTACGCCCAGGGACATCGTTCCTGAAAATTTCCAGTCTGTTCAGGCAATTTATGATCTTGTTGAAAGATTACTGGAGGATGAGTAAAGGAGAAATGACCCGTGCAGTATAATACCTTTGTATTTTTAGGATTATTTATGGGACTGACTCTGCTTGCCTACTATGCTGCGCCCCTGAAGGTTCGATGGGGCGTACTTTTAGGCGCAAGTATTGTCTTTTACCTGGTTGGCGGCCGCCAGCTGATTTTTATTGTATGTCTTACGGCGCTTGTGGTTTACCTGGCGGCCAGAGGGCTTGAGCGGATAACTGTAACTGCAAAGCAGAAAAGAAAGGAGCTCCCAAAGGAGGAGCGTAAGGCATTTAAAGCGCAGACTGCAAAAAAGAAAAAACGTCTTTTGGCTGCAGCCTGCATTTTTAGTGTGGGATTACTGTTATTCTTAAAATATTTTAACTTTTTTGGCAGCAGTTTGAACGAATTATGGCTCAAACTAAAGCTTTCCTGGGAAATTCCGTATCTGCATTTATTGCTGCCCCTTGGAATTTCATTTTATACATTATCTGCAGTAAGTTATCTTGCGGATGTATACTGGGAAAAATATCCTGCTGAAAAAAATTATTTTAAGTTACTTCTGTTTTTAATTTTCTTTCCTATTATTGTGGAAGGACCTATCTCCAGATATAATCAGCTGGCAGGCCAGCTTTATGAAGGGCATCGGTTTGACTATCATAAATTTACATACGGACTGCAGCTGATTGTATGGGGATTGTTTAAAAAGATGGTAATCGCAGACCGGTTAAACGGTGTGGCCAGTGTGGTTTTTGGAAGTTATCAGGAGCATGGCGGGCTGGCAGTGGCTCTGGGAATTTTGTGTTATACTATTCAGCTGTATACAGAGTTTTCAGGTTGTATGGATATGGTTACAGGGTGCGCTCAGATGTTTGGCATTACTCTGGCTGAGAACTTTCAGCGCCCGTTTTTCTCACGAAATATTAATGAGTTCTGGAGGCGCTGGCATATTACGCTGGGAGCCTGGCTGAGAGATTATATTTTTTACCCGATTTCATTGAGTAAATTTTTCCAGAATCTCAGCAAAGCTGCCAGAAAACGTTTTAATGAATATTTTGCAATGACCCTTCCGGCAGCGGTAGCTCTGTTTGCAGTCTGGATCTGCAATGGTATATGGCATGGCGCAGAATGGAAATATATTGTATATGGTTTATATTATTATATCATTATGCAGATTGGGGTACTGGCAGAGCCTTTATTCAAACGGATTTGCGGCGTGCTCCATTTAAACCGGGCGGAAAATAAAGTGTTTCATAAGTTTCAGGTAGTCAGAACCTGTATTTTTGTGGGCTTTGGAATGCTTATATTCAGGGCACAGGATTTGAGAGCTGCCGGACATATGTTTTTATCTTTATTTGACCGGGCCAAATGGGGGGCGGTGGAGTTTTTCTGGGATATCGGTTTAAGCCCCTATGACTATTTTGTGGCATTATGCGGTGTGATAGTGGTTTTGATTGTTGGAATTTTGAACGAGCGGGGGATTATTGTCAGAGACTGTCTGGCATCCAAAGCGTATGCTTTTCGGACAACTGTATTGATCGCAGGGGTTATGTCGGTGATTGTTCTTGGCGCTTACGGGCCGGGATATGGAGCAGTTGACTTTATTTATGCACAGTTTTAGGAGTACAAAGATCAGATATGGAAGAAAATAAGCAGATAACATTACGGAAAAAAATAATTTATACGATTTCATTTGCTGTGATCCTGGTCCTTGTTTTGAGTGTACTTTCCCAGCTGCTGATACGTGCGGGAAATACAAAGAACACAGTGGGGAATTTTAATTCTCATGGGATTTTTGCCGAAGAAGATAATATAATTGACGTGGTTGCTATTGGAAACAGTAATTACTATAGTGGTCTGGCCGCCAATCAGATGTGGGAGGAGCATGGGATTACCGCCTATGTCTGGGGAGAGGCCAGCCAGAGAATTTATGAAACACGCCACAATCTGGAAAAGATCTTTAAGCATCAGTCTCCAAAGATAGTATTTTTGGAGCCCAGCTGTATTTTCAGAGAAAAAAGTACGGCAGATAATCTGAGTCAAAAGTTAAAAAGTGATGCATCAGCGCTGTTTCCGGCATTTACTTATCATTCCCGCTGGAGGCTTCTTTTTCCAAATCGCTGGAAAAGCTGGACTATGGATATGAAATGCGTGGGACACGGGTCAAATGCAAGACTTGGGGTGCATGCGTATAAAGAGAAAGACTGGATGAAGGACAGCAGGGAAAAGGCGGAAGTAAATCCACTGGCAAGACGTGAACTTGAGAAATGTATTCAGCTTTGTAAAGAAAATGGAGCCATCCCGGTTCTGCTGGCAGTTCCAGGGCCTCATGACTGGGATATGAAGCGATATAATACAATTAAGGAAATTGCTGATTCTCAGGATGTAGAGCTTTTAGATATGAATCACCATCTGGATGAATTAGAACTTGACTGGAAGAAAGATACACCGGACGGAGGGTATCATCTGAATTACTGGGGAGCTCAGAAAGTGACTGCATTTGTGGGAAATTATCTTGCAGAAACCCAGAAGCTGCCAGATCATAGAGGAGATGAGGCATACCGGCAGTGGGATGAAGATTGTAAAACTTATAATGATGCTCTGCAGCAGCGTTTGAATAAAAAGAAAGAGAAAAAGGAGCATAAACAGCCTGTAAAGAAAAAACCGGGAAAGAAGTTTGGTATGAAAGATTTGAGAGTGTAAATGAGATTGTGAAGAGAAGGACCTGTTGACAAACCAGGAAAAAGTGACCTGCTGTAGCCTATTATATCAATTACAGAAGGTCACTTTTTATGATGGGATACTCCCGTGGAAAATCCTTCGGATCATGCAATTTTCAAAAAATTATTGTTTCAAATTGTTTAAATGCCATTTTGCATACCTATTAGTTCCAGTTGTAACAATAATTTCATCCCGTTTCATTGCCTGTAATAAATTTGAAACTTTCTTCGATTTCTGTTCTTCACTCAGTACTTCTGGCAAAGCCCTCTCTAAAACTGCCATTAAATCTTTTTTACTGGCTTTCCCCATTGATTGCAGTGCTTTTACAATCAACTGCTTACAAATATCATCATCTAAACCTTTATTACGAACATACTCGGCCTTCTGCCCAACCATATCTGCAACTTTAAAAGAAACAAAAACATTAGGATAACGTCCCTCTACAAGACCATTTTTCTTCAACTGTTTAAAGCTTTCTTTAGAAACCACTTCCTGCTTTTGAACTTTATCCAACAAAAACACTGTTCTCATATCTAGATTTTCATTGGAGTATAAAAGTTGAGTATAATTTTTATCTAATATCTTCCCATACACAGTAACCTTTACTCTATTAATCGTGTTTAAGTCGTAGGTTGGTAAAGGAAAGCATTTATCACGCTGAATCTGATACATCATCGGAATTCCCATTGAATTTGTGTCAATCATATACAGGTTTACCATGGCATTACAAAGAAACATATTTCTGTAATACGGTGGCTTGTATCCTGGTTCTAATGCCTGTTCGATGGTTTCTGGTATGAAAGCTCCTTCATTGATGAATACCAGTCTGTCTTCAAATTCTTCTACGTTGATTTTCCCACGTAAACGATAATCCTGATGAGCAATACAGTTATTGATAATCTCTTTAATCAGTTCCGGCTCATATTGATCTACTTCATCTGGAAACAATGTTTGTTGTCCGGTAATATATCGGTATTTTTCATTTCTAATTTTAGAATATGCCTTATCTACTGCCAGCAACATTGGCATATCAAAATGTTCATATGCTTTTACTGAATTATCAGCATTATAAAGAGTCCAGGTGATTCTTGGGATGAATCCGTCAAAATAGAATTTTGACTCATTTTTTCCAAGTAACAGCAATGCTGTTCTAGTAATGTTCCCCTTTATGGTAATACCGGCTTTGTTTAAAACCTCTATGTCAGATAATTTTCTTAAAATTTCCTGTGCTTTTTTTCGATCATTTTGTCGTTTAGAAAAAAGTTCTCGGGCTTTTTTTATTGCATCTTGATCCAAATCTTCTATGGTAGCTTCTTTTACAATCTCTTTAGACCAATCCATGCCTATCTGACTCCGGATCAAATCTACCTTATTCATTGGAAGTGGTGATATAGATTCATGTTCTCTTGCATATGCTGCGCCTTGCCACGTTGTCGGAATTCCTCTAATTGCTGGTGGTATCTGAAATGCAATTACTCGACATTTTTCCATTGTTAATTCGTATATTTCAAGAAATGTTAATCTTTCATTTGTTCCGTTGACTATTTCTTTTTTCAGGCTTTGCAAATTTCCCTGTTTTCTAAATGCTGTTCCGACATATCTTCTATCGTCAGAAATCCCAAAAATCAGCCATGCTTCTTGTAATCCACGCAAGTTTGCTTCATTGCTAAGTGCTGAAAAATATTTTCCAATATCGTTAAATGAGTAATTTGCTCGTGCTTCTTTAAACTCTATCACTTCATTTTCAAAAGATTCTACCATATAAAGAAGTTTTGCTTTCAATTGCTTATCCGTATATATCATATTATTCCGCCTTTCAAAAGTCTCTATGACTAAATTCTATGACTAATCTATGATTTTCTAGAACTAATTTTAATTGATTTTTAGTCCTAGAACAAGTAATAGAAAAGCAAGAATTGTAAAACTTGATTCTTAGTAATATGTATGTGTAAGAGATAAAGCATGCTATTAGTACTTTATCTCTTAACTTATATGGTACTAAAAGAATCCCCATAGAAAAACACTGTCGACTTGTGTTTTTCTATGGGGATTTCTTTTCGAAAAACCCAGACCAGACTTTTTTGCTCCCCTAAAAAATCTGGAAGTACGGGATTTTCTTTTCATATTTATATTATATACTCCACCTATAATTAAGAAAAATTTCCATTTGTGCAGCACATGATCTCTCCCTCAGAAATCTGTGCCGGTAATTTTTTGTTAATTAGATCATTGGCTTTAAGTCGTCAGCGATAATTAACTTAGCTTCTGTAGCAGCCTGAATATCTTCTACAGTAAATTCAGGGTTGTACTCTTTCAGAACAATGCCTTCCGGAGTAACATCCATAACGCCCATCTCAGTAACAATCATGTTAACCTGATTTTTTGCTGTTAATGGAAGGGTACATTCTTTTAAGATTTTTGGTGCGCCCTTCTGGGTGTGCTCCATAGCAACAATAACTTTTCTTGCACCAACTACAAGATCCATGGCTCCGCCCATACCGGGAACCATTTTTCCAGGGATAATCCAGTTTGCAATATTTCCCTTTTCATCTACCTGTAAAGAACCAAGTACGGTTGCGTCAACATGTCCGCCTCGGATGATTGAGAAAGAGGTTGCGCTGTCAAAGAACATACCGTCTTTTTCAATACCTGCCGGCTGTCCGCCTGCATTTACAATGTAATCAGCATCCGGATTTTCCGGATCTACAGCTGCTAAACCAATAAAACCATTTTCAGACTGTAATGTGATTTTTACGCTTGGGTCAAGGTAATCAGGAACCATAGTAGGAAGACCGATACCTAAGTTTACAACATCACCATCATGTAATTCTTTTGCTACACGTTTTGCGATAAATGGTTTGATCTCGCTTCTTTCCATCTTATGCTTCCTCCTTTAATACTAAGTAATCAACGTAAATGTGTGGAGTTTCCACATAATCAGGTCCGATTTCACCGGCCGGAACGATTTTTTCCACTTCTACAATAACAGTATCTGCAGCAGATGCCATTAATGGATTGAAGTTACGAGTGGAACCTTTGTAACGGATATTACCGGATTCGTCGGCAATAAATCCCTGAACGATTGCAACGTCAGCTTTTAAAGGTTTTTCCAGTACGTAATCCTGTCCGTCAACGGTAACAATTTCTTTTCCGTCGGCAACTGTTGTGCCAAGTCCTGTTGGTGTTAAAAATCCGCCAAGACCTGCTCCTGCTGCCCGTACCTGCTCTGCAAGCGTTCCCTGTGGCTGTAATACAAGGTCAAGCTCACCAGCGCTGAATTTTTGTCCGCATTCTTTGTTCAGACCTACATGAGATGCGATTAATTTTTTAATCTGTCCGTTGCTTAACAGCCTTCCCGTACCAACGCCCTGAAAACCTGCATCGTTACAAATTACTGTTAAGTCCTTTGGTCCTGCTGCCGCAACTTCTTTAACAATAGATTCAGCAGTTCCGTTTGTCATGAAACCGCCGATCATTACGGTCATACCGTCTTTTACAAGAGTTGCAGCTTCTTTTGCAGAAATTACTTTTGTTTTTGCCATTGTGAAGCCTCCTGAAATATAATATAAATTTATGAAATTTAAAAACTGATCTGCATTTCCGGTACAGGCAGAGGTAAATCAGCTTTTAGATTATCCTGAGCTATCAGATATGTACTATTATAGCATTTTATTTGGGAAATTCTATAAACTTTGACTAAAAAATTCGGGAATACGTTAAAATCAGGAAAAATACATAATATGTGTGCAAAAAAACTTTAAGAAAAAAAGTAAAAAGTGTATAAAAAATAGACATATAAGAGAAAACAATTTTGGGGATAAATTCCGAATTTGCAGGAAAGCCTTAAAAATAGCTTTTTTTAAATAGTACATAAAAAAGACGGTATAAAAAACAGGATGTATATATTATAGACACAAAGAAAAGGATTTTGGGCAATTTTCATAGTAACCGAAAGCAAATGAGGTGGAGAATGGAATCTGAAAATGCGAGATGAATAGCTTTATTCAGCTTATTCAACAGGGAAATGAGGTTCCCTGTTGAACTTTTGTGCTATTTAGAATAGTCTGTTTTAATGTCAAGATCACTGATCTTTTTATATAGAAGAGATCGCTGGATTCCCAGCTGGCGGGCAGCCTCCATTTTATTGCCGTGATTATTCTGAAGTGCATTTTGAATCAGCCGCCGCTCCAGATTTTCAATTTCCTGTCGATAAGCACTTTTTCCGTCGGCGTTAGCAGGACCGCTGTTATATTTTTGAAGATATTCCGGCAGATGTTCCGGGAGGATTTCCTGGCTGCTGCAGACAATGGCTGCACGTTCCAGAACATTTCGAAGTTCTCTGACGTTACCGGGCCAGCTGTGCTGAAATAATATTTTCATAGTGCTGTCTGCTACATTAAGGTTTTTGCGGCTGTATCCATATCTGGAATGAGGGATTAAAACCCGGCACAAGCGGGGAAGATCATTCATGCGTTCACGCAGGGGGGGGATCTGTACAGGAATTACGTTGATACGGTAATAAAGATCTCTGCGGAAACGTTTCTCCTCTATTGCTTTTTCCAGATCTTCATTTGTGGCTGCAATAACTCTGGCCTTAAAGACTGTTTTTTTATTGCTGCCTGACTTTTCAAATTCCCGGGTTTCAAGTACGCGCAGCAATTTGGCCTGCATATCCAGGGACATACTGCCAAGTTCGTCTAAAAAGACAGTTCCCTGGTCAGCCAGCTCTAGTTTTCCGATTTTGGTTTCGCCGCCGTTAAATAGCGTTCCTTCATAACCGAACAGCTCTGCCTCTAACTGCTTTTTGGGGATTGCAGCGCAGTCAATACTAATAAATGGGTAAGAGGCTGAAGCGCCTCCGTTATGTATCGCCTGAGCAAATAGCTCTTTTCCTGTTCCGCTTTCTCCGCGAATCAGAATGGAAGCATCTGATTGGGCTACAACCTGACAAAATTCTTTTAGAGAAATCATTTTATCATTTTCTGTATGAATATCATTAAATGTGTATTTTGCCCGATACATCTGTGCAATCTCACTGCGGTACGCTTTAAAACTGTTTTCTACTTTTTCGATCCGGCTGTAAAGCTCACCAAGTTCTCTGGTGTCTTTAAAAATAATGGTTCCGGCAGCGCCTATGATTTCTCCATGGTATAAAATCGGAATACGGTTTGCAATAACATTTGTTCCGTTAATTTTTTGGAGCTGAAAAAGTTCTTTTTTTCCGGTTTTGGCTACAATGTGAAGCCGTGTATTTTCAAGAACTTCCGTCACAGGTTTTCCAAGTACCTCACTGGCACGCAGATGAAAGAAGCGCTCATAATTCCATACAACAATGCGTCCCTGACGGTCTACAATACACATTCCGTAATTTTCCGTATCCAGAATATCTGAAAGTATATTAATGCTGGATTTTAATTTTTCCAGATAAAGTTCATGCTCCATAGCGTCTCCTTTCTGCAGCAGATTATTGGGGGATTACAGCCGGCGGCATGCATGGCTCTTTTTGGGGGAACCTGCCGTGGGGGATAAAGTTTTCTTGATAAAAGTTATTTTAGACCTTGTCAAAACAGATACAGCCAAAATATGTAACGGTATTTGCTCCGTTAATGTAGTTAATTCCGGTAGTGGCTGCTACACGGTTTACCTCCACACCATAGCTTTCGATGGAGGGATATGCCTGATCCGGGAATCGGCATGGGGAGTCCGGGTAGGTGCATTTAGCACAACGGGAACATCCTTCCCCGGCCAGTATCAGGCAGTCTTTTGGGTAAAAATTTCGAAACTGTTTCAGGACAGCCTCACAGATTTCATTATGTCTGTCTTTTCCTGCCATCATGCCGTCAAAATCATAGGAATCTTCAAGATCATGTTTGCTGGAAAATACAAATACATGACTGTATTTCATAATGCGGTCTCTGCATTCTTCATAAGTGCCAACGCCAGGAGGACAGACCCAGGTAGTATTATAGTGCCCGCAGGCATTCATTTCACAGAGTGAGCGGACGCCCTCGGAAAAAGAAAGCTGTGAGGTTTCTAAAAAGCCATATTGGTGGATTCCAAGTGCGCTGCTGTTAGCGGTAAGAAAGGTTTCAAAATCATTCATGGTGGACTCCTTTTTCAGTAAGATTATTTTAAAATAAGAATAACATATTTTTAAGCCAATGAAAATCATTGACAAAAAGCAGTAGCAGTTTTACGTCAGATGCATATGATATTATAAAAAGCAGCCCCGGAGGATGCTATGGATTTTGGGCGTAATTTATATGGCTATTTAGACGGATATCAAGAGGGGTACAGACAGCCTTTTTATATGACATATCCTGTTCAGAATGCTCTTTTAGAAGAGGCAGAATATGAAAGAGACAGCAGAAAGCTGCAGGAGATGTATCCGAAAGAAGCCAGAAGGGTGCAGGATGCGGTGGAAGATATCTGTGACCGTATGGAATATGAAGGAAGCATGATGTTTGATGAATATCCGGACAGATATTCCGTGAAGGCGCTGTGCAGAAAAATCTACAAAAAGCTGACAGAGCAGGAGGAGCTCCAGGGGATGGCCTGTGAACAGGACAGCTTGTATCAGTTGATTGAAGTTATGATGATTCAGGAAATTTTTAAACGCCGCTGCAGGTATCGCCGGTGCAGAAGATGGTATTAGTGCTTGGCGGCAACGATATTCAAGAAATATTTAGAAAAAAGTAATGATTTTACAGTTGAGGTTTATTTACAAAGCAATTAAACTATTATGGTATAGAAAATTCGTTAATTTTGCGGTGGACCGGCTGCATAAAGGTTCACCGTGAAAAAGAAGGAGTTATATGGAACAAATCAGAGAAATACTGGCTTCCTGCTTAAACAGGGAACTTGTAAAAATAATTATCAGTAATCCCAGAAAAAAAGACGGGATATTAAAAATACAGATTCGGCCGGTTATGGTCCGGAATCAGCTGGTTTTTCAGGCCAGTGAATATTATGAAAAAAAGATATATCATCAGAATCTTTCCGCAGATGAAATGACACAGCGTGTCTTACAATGGATGGAGGCTATGAAGCAGATGGAGGTATTTCATAAAAGTGCGGATATCCATATATTAATCAGCAAAAAGGGGAAGATTACGATTAAAAGAACGGGAGGGACTGCTGCGGGCTGTGAAACAGACCTGTCCCATAACAGAAGTAAAAAATATATTCTGAATCCGGCAGAGAAAATTCCTTTCTTAATAGATCTTGGGGTTCAGACACCGGCGGGAAAAATTGTACATGCGAAGTATGATAAATTCAGGCAGATCAACCGTTTTCTGGAATTTATACAGGACATTGTTCCGGAGCTGCCAACAAACAGGGAGGCTGTGATTCTTGATTTCGGATGCGGAAAATCATATCTGACATTTGCAATGTATTATTACCTTCATGAAATATGATATCAGGATTATTGGACTGGATTTAAAGAAAGAAGTTATTGAAAAATGCAATCAGCTGGCCCGAAAATATGGTTATGAAAAGCTTGATTTTCTGATGGGTGATATTGCCGACTATCAAGGAGTGCGGCAGGTGGATATGGTGGTGACCCTTCATGCCTGTGATACTGCAACTGATTTTGCACTGGACAAGGCTGTAAGATGGAATGCAAAGGTGATTTTGTCGGTTCCGTGCTGCCAGCATGAACTAAATGGGCAGATACATAATGCACTGATGGAACCGGTTTTAAAATATGGCCTATTAAAGGAACGCCTGTCGGCTTTGCTGACAGATGGTGTAAGGGCCGGACTGCTGGAAGCGGCAGGTTATCAGGTTCAGATTCTTGAGTTTATTGATATGGAACATACGCCGAAGAACCTGCTGATCCGCGGTGTTAAGAATGGAAAGAAGGGAAATACGGGACAGATCCAGGAACTGATGGAATTTTTCCATATAAATCCTGCTCTCTATAGACTGTGTAAGGAGGGAAAGGATGAGTAAAACACTGAAAAAGATTTTTATACTATTAGTAGTTTTCGCAGCAGCGCTGCTGATTTTTTTCCGCCTGACAAACCGTGAGATAAGGGATCTGACAACCGATATGGCAAAGCCCCGGCTTCCGGTTGTTTATCTTGAGCAGAACAATACTCTGATTAATGAACTTCATGGCTATGTTGATGAAATGGATGCTTTGACTATGCGGGATGCCATTGCTCCGGTTGGGGCAGATCGGGTCTTGAATTTTAATATACAGACTTTTGGAAGCGAGATTGACGGGCTGTCTTATGAAATTCGAAGTCTGGACACAGAACGGCTGGTGGACAAACAGGATAAGATGGAATATAGTACGGCTGATGATCAGGTTAATTCCAGTATCAGGCTGGCAGATATTATGGAAGCAGATACGGAATATCTGATGATTTTAAAGGTACAGCAGGAAGACAGGACAATTTCCTATTATACCAGAGTGATGAGTGAAGAAAACCGTAATGTAAGTGAATGTTTGAATTTTGCTAAGAAATTTCATGATATGACTCTGGATTCGTCTAAAGCTTCACAGTTAAGTAAATATCTGGAGCCAAGTTTAAAAGCGGATAATACAACGCTTCAAAAGGTGACCATTGAGAACCGGCTGAGTCAGGTTACATGGGGAGATCTAAATGTAAAAGAAGTGACAGAGCCGGTTGTGTCCGTTAAGGAAATGAATGATTCTTATTCGGTGATTGTCGTATATGGGATTGTTTCGGCGGAAGATGAGAACGGCGGAACAGACTATTTTAGGACGGAGGAGTATTACCGGGTCAGAATGGGAAATGAGCGGATGTATCTGCTGAATTTTGAACGGACCGTTAACGAAATTTTCAGCAAAGAGACAGCCGGCATTTCGGGTCAGTCGATTCTTCTTGGTATTCGGTCGGAGGATGTGGATTACTGGTCAAATGAGACCGGAAGCATTGTCTGTTTCGTTCAGGAGGGAGAGTTGTGGAGTTATAATCAGGCAACGGGACAGCTGACGAGAGTATATAGTTTTAGAAATGATGATATGGCAGATGCAAGAAGTAATTATGACCAGCATAATATTCAGATTGTAAAAGCCACAGAGACCGGAAGTATTGATTTTATTGTTTATGGGTATATGAACAGCGGTGACCATGAGGGGCAGGTGGGAATCAGTGTCTGCCATTATGACAGTATTACAAATGCTGTAGAAGAATGGCTCTTTCTTCCGTCTAATGTTTCCTACCAGGTAATGAAGGAAAAAATTAATCAGCTTATGTACACCAGTGACTCCGGAAGCTTTTATCTGGCAGTGGGTGATTGTGTATATGCCATTGACATTGAGTCCAGGAAAGAAAGAGTTCTGCTGGAAGGCCTTCAGGAAGGAAACTATCAGGCGTCAGATGACGGAAGGTATCTAGCCTGGGTAGAGAAAGGAAAGACAAATTCCAGCGATACACTCTATATTATGGATTTGAATACGGAAACAGTCAGTGAAGTGAAAGCAGAGAAGGGCTCTTATATCAAACCTCTTGGTTTTCTGGGTGCGGACTGCATTTATGGACTAGCAAAAAGCGGTGATATAAAAAGCGGTCAAAATTTTCCTATGTACAGTGTGCAGATTCTTGAAGTTAAAAAGGACAGCCAGGAAGTTGTAAAAACTTATGAAAAGCCGGGGAACTTTGTTCGAAGTGTCAGTGTTTCTGACGGAACCATTTATTTGAATTTAATGCGTTACCAGGATGGAGCATATGAAAACTCCGGTAAGGATACGATTACAAGCCAGGAGGCAGAGGAGAGTCAGCGGGTACATCTAGACACCGTTACTACAGAAAAGAAACAAAAACAAATGCGTCTGGTGCTGGCGGATACGAAGGATGTGAAATCTACTGTACTTAGGACCTCAAAGCTGATTATTCCGGAGAAATCCAATGTGGTAACTATGGATGAGACTGTGTTTACCAGTCAGTATTATGTATACGCAAAGGGGAATGTGCTTCTTGCAACAAATAGTGCAGCAAAAGCGGTTGCCCTGGCAGACCGTAATATGGGAGTTGTAGTGGATAACAAACAAAGATACGTATGGGAACGCGCAAAAGCGGAAAAACATACGGCTATGGAGCCAAAGACTCAGGCAGGAAGCAGTCAGAAAGCCAGGGCTTTGAATGCAATTCTGGATGCTGCGGATTTAAGTACTGATGCGGATGATCTGCTTTCACAAGGACAAAGTTCTTACAGTATTCTGAAAAACCAGCTAAAAGAGTTCCGGGTGTTCAATGTAAGCGGATGTTCTCTGGATGAAGTGCTTTATTTTGTTGGTGAGGGCAGTTATGTATACACGGAAGGAAAGGATGCTGGTCCGGTATTGATTACCGGGTATGACGCAGATTCTGTATGGGTTTATAATCCTTTAGAAGGAAACAATAAAAAATTATCTCTAGATCAGGCGAAGGAGGATATAGACGCTGGTGGAAGTATCTATTATACGTATTTGAAATAAATGTGTCTGAGAATCTGGACAGGTGAAAAAAAGGACGTTGCTAGTTTTGTGCAACGTCCTTTCTTCCTCTTAAATCTGCGCGTTTGGCACAGTCCAGTAAAAATTTATAACGCATTTGAGCTGATTTCAGCTGGTAAATATAACAGTCAATTAAATCAGGTTCAATTGCGTTTTCGAAATTGATGTAAGCGCAGTCCAGATCTGATTTTGCCTGTTCGATATCTTCTAATATGACAGAACGGTCGCTGGGTTGGGGGAGTGAATTTCGGAATAATTTCAGCAAGTTAACCACCTCTCAATTTCTTTTTTTATAAGTATAAGCTGGATTCAGGAAATTTATACGAAATATAGCATAAAATTCCACAAAAATAATATATTAGGGTAAGAAGTACAAGGCGGGATGTCTATGAATATGAAATATGCGGTGCTGGCGGTGGTGGGCATATGCGTACTGGTTTTGATTATTGGGATTTTAAAGCGGAAAGCAGAGATTTTCCTGAATTTTATGGTGCGCATTGTAGTGGGATTTATTGGTGTTTATTTCTTGAATGCTTTTTTGTCCCAGAGAGGAATTGATGTAGCTGTGGGGATTAATGCATTTAGTGCTTTGACACTTGGAAGCCTTGGGATAGGCGGCTTTGTGTTGTTATATGGTATTTTGTTTATACAATTGTTGTGAAAACTATACAAAGGAATTAGATTGGTTAATTTGACAATGGACAGCAGACAGCAGGCGGCGCTATACTGATACCACAAAGCGAGGTGAGGTGAATGGATCCGGGAAGGATTTGCTGCTGCAGCTGATTATCAGCGGTGCAGTTATTATGGATTGCAGGAAGGGCCGAATTAAAAACTGGCTGATTGCCGCCGGACTGCTGGCTGGTATTATGATTCAAATTTTAGAAAGAGAGATTCAGCCGGCAAGGTTATTGGCCGGAGTATTATTTCCCGTATTATGCTGTAGTGGCTTGTTTATAATTCGTGCACTGGGGGCAGGAGATATTAAATTATTTATGGTAATCGGAGTTTTTCAGGAATTTAAATATCTGGTGACCTGTATTGTTTTTTCATTTGCGGCTGGGGCCGTCATTTCTTTCAGCAGATTGCTGATCAATAAAAATCTTTTTGAAAGTCTATGGGGCTTTTATCGCTATATTCAACAGACAATTACAACAGGAAAAATAAAATATTATCCGGGCAGGGACAACAAGAAACAGCAGATACATTTTTCAATTGCCGTGTTGTCCGGATTTTTAATGACAATGGGGGTGAAATATGTCGGCGCTGTTACTGATTTTATATGATGCCGAAGAAACATATGCTAAAAGCCTGGCGGCAGGACTGAAATATTATATGCAGGAACAGGCGGGGATCCGGCTGGTTAAAAACAGGGAGGAGATCATCTCAAACCCTGATTTTACAGAAGATACAGTTCTGCTTTCCGGAGATCTGTCGTTGTTTGAATTAAAAAAGTTAAATCCTAATCTAAAATTTTGTTATTTGGCTTCCGAAGAGTATGAACCGGTTTCTGATAATGAGAACCGGTGGGATTACTATTTGTATAAATATCAGTCGGTGCAGACGATTGCCAGGACTGTCATTTCCAGGTTTGGACCACAAAACAGAGTCTACCAGAGGAAATCCGATGAAATGGAAGAGTGGTATGGAATTGTATCAGCGGCTCATCATGAGATGATGATACCCTATAGTCTTGCCATGGCATCTATACTGGCTGAACAAAAAAAGGTAATGTGGGTTGGATTAGCAGAGTTTTGCGGAATTTCTAGTCTGCTTGGGCTGGAGCATACGCATGATACCGGAGATTTATTTCGGAGGCTCAGAGCAGGTTTTGCAACAGAAGAGGAACAAAGACAAAGTGTGATATGGGTAGAGAATCTTGGAATTCTGGAACCGCCGGAAAATCCTATGATACTTTATGAACTGCAGGAAAATGATCTTTTAAGTCTGACTCGGTATATCCGGGGATACCGCCAGGTGGATGCTGTGGTGTGGCTGGTGGGCAATCTGTTTCCGGGAAGTGTCTGGCTGCTGAATCAATGCAGACGCATATTCTCTCTGGAAAAGGGAGATGTTTGCAGCAGGTGTCTTAATCAGGAGTTTAGAACTTTTTTAGAAAGATTGAATCAACAGGAAGCTGTTCCGTATGAAACGGTAACGGCACCGTCTCTTTTATCTATGGAGCCGGGACTTCATTTATTGCAGCAGTGGGTAAATAGTTCTATGGGAGGTGAAATCAGAAAGCGTTTTGGAAAAGAATTTGAATATTGAAATAGAAGCGCTGCGGGAGCGCATTCTGGCGCAGATGGACTTAAGCAGAGATACTTCGGATCCTGAATTAATGCGATTAATTCAGGAAGCAGTCTCAGACTATGGGAGGAGATATCTGCTGACATTAAGCCAGCGGTCTGAGGTGGAAACAAGGGTTTTTAACTCTTTAAGAAGGATGGATATTCTTCAGGAGCTGCTGGACCGGGATGATATTACAGAAATTATGGTGAACGGCCCGGAACATATTTTTTATGAAAAAGACGGCAGAATTTTTCCTTGGGACAAGTCCTTTGAATCAAGAGAAAAGCTGGAAAATGTGATACAGCAGATTGCTGGTATGGCGAATAAGGCTGTTAATGAGGCAGAGCCCATTGTAGATACCCGCCTTTTGGATGGTTCAAGAGTGAATGTGGTATTACATCCTGCTGCGCTGGATGGGCCGTATCTGACCATTCGAAAATTTTCTTCCAGGCCGGTTTCCCTAGAAAAACTGATTGAACTCAATTCGCTGTCAAAGGAAATCAGCCGATTTCTTATCCTTCTTGTTAAAGCCGGGTATAATCTGTTTATTTCCGGGGGGACCGGTTCAGGTAAGACAACCCTGTTAAATGCATTGTCTCAGGTTATTCCTAAGGAGGAACGGGTTGTGACTATAGAGGATTCAGCCGAATTGCAGTTAAGAAGTGTTAAGAATCTGGTCCGCCTAGAAACCAGGACCACAAATGTAAACGGCAGTGGAGAAATTTCAATCAGACACCTGATAAAAACGGCGCTTCGTATGAGACCAGACAGACTGATTGTGGGTGAAGTCAGGGGAGCAGAAGCTCTTGATCTGCTTCAGGCGTTAAATACAGGTCACGACGGGGGGCTTTCAACGGGACATGGAAATTCCTGCAAAGATATGCTCAGCAGGCTGGAAACCATGGTGCTTATGGGAATGGATCTTCCTGTAGGAGCTGTCAGAGGGCAGATTTCATCGGGGATTGACATTATGATTCATCTGGGAAGACTTCGGGATAAAAGCAGAAAGATACTTGAGATCTCAGAGGTAAATGGAATGAATCATGGAGAGATTGTGTTAAATTCGCTGTATCAGTTTCGGGAGCAGATATCAGATAAAGATCAGGTAAAAGGTTGCTGGAAATGCACCGGTATGCTCCAGAATCGGGAAAAACTGGAGAGAAGTGGATGGGATGAAGCATTTGATTTTCTGTACAAAACAAAGGAGAGGAAAAGAGAGCAGGAGTGGAGTAATAAGACGTGAGACAGTTTTTGACTGTCTGAAAGCGTTTGTAGTTACAACAGCGGCTGCCTATCTGTTTTATGATTCCCCCTGGGCTTTGCTGCTTGCAGGCTTGATTTTACCGGTTTATGCCCGAAAGAAAAATGGCGAAAGGTGCCTGAAGGAAAGGCGCAGCCTGGAAAAGCAGTTTCAGGATGGTCTGTATAGTGCGGCGGCGGCTCTAGAAGCAGGGTATTCTGTAGAACGCGCATGGATTGAAGCGGAAAAAGACCTGGAACAATTATATGGAAAAGAGGAAATATTTGTAAAAAAGCTGCATCAGATGAATCAAAAAATTACTGTAAATGAAACGATTGAAAGACAAATCCTGCAGTTTGCCGTTGAGACTGATATTGACAGCATACAGAGTTTTGCTGAAATTTTCAGTTTTGCAAAGCGCAGCGGCGGAAATCTTACAGAAGTTATGAAACAGGCATCGGGGAAAATTCGCCAGAGTGTGCAGGTTCAGGAAGAGATCCAGATGATGTTAACAGCCAGGAAGCTTGAACAGAATATTATGAGTATTATGCCTTTGGGAATTGTGCTGTATGTCAGATTTGGCTCTCCCGGATATCTTGATCCTTTATATCATACAGCTTCAGGCATAGCTGTAATGACGGGGTGTCTTGGGGTGTATATTGGGGCTCTGCTGTGGGCAGACCGGATAATGAGAATTACTGTATAAGCAGGAGGAGTATGAAAAAGCAGCTAAAAAAACCGGTACTTGTATTTGTAATATTTTTATTTATGGCAGTGATCTTTTACGGTGTGGAAATAATGGAGAGCCAGAGGAAATTAAGTTTTGGAATACCAAGAGCTTCCCAGGGAGACACCTCTTATATAGAGAATGTTACAGCTCAGATGGAGGATGGAGAGCAGATAGATATTCCACTGGAGATTTATCCCAAAGAGTATTCAATTAGTGAATGCAGGGAACTGTTAGAAAGTGCCAGGAGAGAGTTTGAGGAATTGTTTTTGAAGGAGAACAATTCCAGGGAAAATGTACAGACCGATTTGTATCTGCCGGAACTGCTGGCAGAAGGCCGGGTAAATGCTGAGTATGAGAGCAGCCAGCCCCAGCTGATTGGATATGACGGTCAGGTAGATACGGAGAACATAAAAAGTGGAGGCACGGTTGTTGTACTAACAGTAACATTTCGCTGTCAGGATCAGCTCCTTTTATATGAGGTTGGACTTAAAGTTATGCCGCGACAGCTGACGGGGCAGGAGAAAATAAAAAGTGAGGTAGAAAATTATTTAAAGGAACGGGAGGAGGAGACGAGGCAGAAGGATTCCCTTGTTTTACCGGATACAATTGGGAATATGAAGGTTCAGTGGAAACTGCAGAAGGATAAGGACGCTGTATATTTTTTGGTTGTAGGAGGCGTGGCGGCAGTGTGTCTGTATTACAGGAAGCGGGAGAATGAGAAAAAAAAGAAGCTGAGGCATGAGAAGCAGTTATTGATGGAATATCCTCAGATGGTTACCCAGCTGTCTCTCCTGATGGGGGCGGGTATGAATCCTTTTTCTGCATGGGAACGAATGGTCAAGAAGTATATGATTCAACAGGAAAATGGAGAAAGGGTCTCCCTGGCATATATGGAAGAGATGTTAATAACTTATCGGGAAATCCGGGATGGATGCGGGGAAATTTATGCTTATGAAAAGTTTGGCAGGAGGATTGGGCTGCTCCCTTATCAAAAATTTGTTTCTCTTCTTGTCCAATATGTAAGGAAAGGAACAAGAGATTTGCGGCTGCTGCTTACCCAGGAGGCGGAAACTGTTCAGGAGGAGCGATTAAATATGGCAAGGAAAATAGGAGAAGAGGCAGGTACAAAGCTATTATTTCCGATGCTGCTTATCCTTGTTGTGGTTCTCGCAGTTATTCTATTTCCGGCAGTGACAACATTTTAAGGAGGTTACGTATGGAACTAAGAAAAGAAATCAGAAGATTTTTTCTGGAGGAAGATGGAATTGGCGTGGTGGAAGTGATTCTTATATTAGTGGTGATTATCGGGTTGATCATTATTTTTAAAAAACAGTTGACCGCACTGGTCAATAACACATTTTCAAATATTACAAATAAGGCGGGAAAGCTGTGAAAAGGCAAAGAGGCAGCATCACTGTTTTTGTGAGCATGATTCTGATACTTGTAATAAGTGTTATTTTTGTTTTTCTTGAATCTGCCAGAGTTTCTGGCCTGCGGGCATATGCAAAGATGGATGCAGCGCTGACCGGAAATTCCGTTATGGCAGAGTACAGCAGACCTTTATGGGAAAATTATAAATTGCTGTTTTTGGACGGCAGCTATGAGACAGAGCAGTTTCGAATAGAAAATATTGAAAACCGGGGATTAAAGCTTTCAGATGAGAATCTTTTGAATCAGGAGAATGCAGCACAGATTCAGACAGATTTATATCCCCTTCGGCTAAATAACCTTCAGATCAGGTCCTTTGAGCTGGCCTCGGATTCTGCTGGCAGGGCATTAAAAGAACAGGCGGCAGCAATCATGAAAAAAGAAATTGGAAGTGATATGCTGGATAAACTCTATCTGCTGGTTACAGGGAAGTTGAAAGATGAGAATGGAACGAAAGAAGACAATACAGCTGGGATTTCAGTTCCGGAATTGGAACTTACAGAGAATCCCATAGAGACTGTGGAAAAAATGCGGGCAAAAGGAATCTTGGCGCTGGTAATGCCCGGGCAGGAGGTATCTTCAAAATCAGCGGATTTATCGGAACTATTGTCTAACCGGACACTTAGAAAGGGGAACTGGGATTCAGATAGCGGCTCTGATTGGAAAACGAGACTGCTTTTTCAGCAATATTTAATGAAATATTTTTCGAACTTTTCAGAATGCAGGAAAGACCGGATATTGGATTATGAGATTGAATATCTACTGGGAGGGAAAAAGTCAGATCGGGAAAATTTGAAGGTTGTTGTAAGAAGACTGATTTTGATCCGGGAAGCTGCCAATATAGCTTTTCTGCAAACAGATCCGGAAAAGGGGAAGGTTATACAGGCTGCGGCAACTGCTATTGCCCTGGCGGCAGCACAGCCGGAGCTGATACCTGTTTTTAAACAGTCACTTGTTGCCGCCTGGGCATACGCAGAGTCCATATCTGATGTCAAACTGTTATTGGATGAGCAGAAGGTTTCACTTATAAAAACAAAGGAGCAGTGGAATACGGATATTTCCAGGCTTGGTGCAGCAAAAGGGGAGAAGAAGCAGGATCAGGGGCTTTCATATGAAGAATATCTTCAGATGTTGTTATGGACAGCCGGAGAAAAGAAGGTGACATCTCGATGTATGGACCTTATTGAATTAAATGAGAATATTAAAATGGATCATATGATTTCGCAGATGGAATGCAGATATACATACGAAGCAGAGGAGCTTTTTTCATTATTATTTACAATAGGGCAGAAATCTCCAGGAAAGTATTCTTTTTGGCAGACGAAAAAAGTATCTTATCAGGAATAAGACGGATGCAGAGCCGTGCCCTTGTGTGCTGCTGAAATAATATAAAGGACAGGAAATCAACTCTCATGGAATATAATCTGAAACGAAAAAAATCTATTAAATCTCTCTCTATGTTAAATTCAGAACAAACCCATAATTTCAATCAGCATTTAAAGTGCACAAAGGCACGGCTCTGTATCCGGTATCGGGCTTCCCTGACAATTGAAGCCGCCTTTGTTCTTCCTCTGTTTGTATTCTGCCTGGCATTGTTTCTTGGGCTTTTTCGGGTCTTAGGCGCAGAAGTCCATGTGGAAAAGGCTGTGAGCTGTGCAGCTGAAAGGCTGGCAGTGTCAGGGGTATTTGAAGAATCGTCTGCTAATCATATGCTGGATGGTGCAGTCGGAAATAGATGGATTCGCCAGATTTTAAAGCAGGAGGGGTGCCCGGAAGAATACTTTAAAAATGGATATCAGGGGATTTTTTTGGATCTTTTGCAGAGTGATGAAAAATTTGTGCGATATCGGGCCAGATACCAGATTAATCTTCCCATGGGAGCTTTTTTTAAACAAACGGTATCTGTTGTGCAAACTGTCAGCTCTAGAAAGTGGAATGGGTGGGTGGAGGATGCAAAATCCGGAGAGGAGTGGGTCTATATTACAGAAACCGGGAAAGTATATCACAAAACTGCTTCCTGTAGATATCTGGACCTTTCTATCCAGGCAGTATCGGTAAAACAGATATCAAAGCTGAGAAATAAAGATGGGTCAAAATACAGCAGATGTTCCTGTACAGAATATGCCGGCGGAGAAATGGTATATATTACAGATTATGGGACGGAATATCACGGAGGACTTAACTGCAGGAAGCTGAAAAGAACTGTTTATCGTGTACAGAAAAGTGAAACCGGAAATAAGGGGGCCTGTTCAAAGTGCTATGGGAACAAATGAAAATGGCAGAGGAATAGAATAAAAATGGCTGGAAATATACTGATGGGAATTTTGCTGGGAATAACAGGGCTTTTGGACTGGAGAAAGAAATATGTGCCTTTATGGATGACTGCACTAATCTGTGTATTAGCAGTTATATTAAAAATAATAATGATGCAGGAAAATATTCTGGAGGATATAGCAGGAGGAATATTCCTTGGTGTGCTGCTGCTTGGAATCAGTAAGGTTACAGGAGACAGTATCGGAGAAGGGGACGCCTTCATCCTGCTTGGGATTGGAATTTATATGGGGGCTCTTGAGGCAGTCTCAGTACTGCTATACGGGCTTTTAGGATGTGCATGTGCGGGTGTGATATTTATCGTATTAAAAAGGAAAAAATGGAAGGATCAACTGGCATTCATACCATTTCTGTTTGCGGGATATGTAGTGCGGGCGTTCTTGACGGGAGGCTAGAGGATGAGTAAGGTTCGATATTTAAATATACCTTTAAAGGCTTCATTTACTGTGGAAGCATCTGTTATTTTTCCTATTGCTATTTTCATAGTTGCTATTGTGATTGAGATTTCAGTTTCTCAATGCCGGGAAATAGAAAACATGGCAGAACAGGTATCTTTGGTTACCGAATTTAATCCGGTAAAAGTTCTAAGGTCTGAAGAATGGATGAAGGAGCTGCTGCACGGGCTTTGGAGGAATGTAAAGTGAGAATTGAATATAAAAAAAATCTAAATGAAAGTTTTATGATTCTTAAAGATGCTGAGTATTCTTATGAAAACTATGAATTGTTAATGTTGTTGAATAACAGGATTCCGGGATGCCTGGAAGTGCAGATTATTATCAGTGACGGAAAGATAGAATATTGGTATGAAATTACGGGAATGTCTTCTCTGGATACGTTATCTGAACTACATAATAATATAGAAGCATCCTGTATTCGCAGAGTGATTGAAGATTTATATGATACAAACCAGAACCTTCGAGAGTATTTGCTGGACGGTATGAATATCTGTTATCTTCCGGAGATGATCTATCTGGATAGAAGTACCGGCAGGTATAGATTCTGCTATCTTCCGGGAGGACATAAGAACGGGGACTTAAGACTCCAGGGACTGATGGAATATATTCTTACCAAGATAGATCACACTGACCGGGAAGCGGTTAGAATGGGATATGATCTATATGAAAAGAGTACTCAGGAATGCTGTTCCGTGCGGGAATTGCTGCATTGTGTTAATCTGCCTCAGAAAAAGGAAGCTGTAAAAACGGACATCCAAACAGATATAGAAGAGAAAAAGGAAAATATGCAGAGGGAGGTGAATAGCAGACATGAAGAGAAACATGGGGGCAGGAAGGTTATATCAGAGCTGAAAAAGCATCTGTTTGGAGGTGGCGAAAGGAAAGCGGATAAATCAGGTAAAACTGTTTATGGGGAAGTCTTACGTCAGCTGGCGGAGACTGACTATGTGGCTGAAGAATATCAGACAGAGACTCCTACCGTGCTTTTGAATCTGGAAAAGCAGCTTGTAATCAGCAGTCTTATATATTCTGGTAATGGACACGAAAAAGATTTTTTACTGGAAGAAGAAGTATTTTTAATCGGCAAAGATCCTAAAAAAGTGCAGGGTGTAATAGGCTCCGCATCCATCAGCAGAGTTCATGCCAGGATTATCAGAAAAAATGGGGACTATTATATTGAAGATTTAAATTCTACAAATGGAACGTTCGTAAACGGTCAGGAGCTTGCTTACCGGCAGGCTATAGTACTGGAAAAAAATGACAGAATATTATTTGCAGACGAAGAATATATCTTTTGTTGACAGTATACGAAGAAAATGTTAAGGTGCCCTTTATAAACACAATAAAGGAGTGTGGCAATGGATCGTGGTCAGGGGCATAGAGGTAACAGTGAGAATAGCTATATAACACCAGTGAATATTACGTTTGCAATTATTAATGCTGCCGTCTTTTTTATCTTGTCTTTTACTGGTGATACTCAAGATGGGCTGTTCATGTATCAATATGGTGCGATGTATCCTCAGGCTGTGCTTGACGGAGAGTGGTACCGCCTGGTAACATCAGGCTTTCTCCATTTCAGCCTGGAACATTTATTTAATAATATGCTGCTTTTGGTTTGCCTTGGCAGTTATCTGGAAAAGGAATTTGGAAGGATTAAATATATTATTTTTTATTTGGCAGCCGGAGTTTTAAGCAGCACTGCTTCAATGTTTTATATGCTTTATAGTGGGGATACTGCAATATCAGCCGGGGCTTCAGGAATCGTATTTGCTATGATTGGCGCATTACTGTATTTGATCATTCGAAATAAAGGACGTTTTGAGAATCTGACAATCCGGCGTTTCCTGATTATGATTATCCTGTCCTTATATTTTGGCTTTACATCAGTAGGAGGAAATGTAGATAATGCGGCCCATGTGGGAGGGCTTTGTTCAGGATTTCTTCTTGGCATATTAATGTATCGAAAAAAGAAGATGCATTACCATTGATTTTAGAAAAAGAAGTAATTATACTTAAAAATAAGAATCAAGGAGGAAAGCAGTTTGAGACTGCATGTGGTAAAAATGAAAGATGAAACTTGTATTTTTTGTAAACTTGCCAATGGTTCAATTCCCACCAGAACGATTTTTGAGGATGAAATGTTCCGGGTGATCTTAGATGCAAGTCCGGCTTCACAGGGACATGCTCTGATCCTTCCCAAGGAGCATTATGCCAATATATATGAAATACCGGAGGAGACAGCTGCGGCAGCTATGGTCTTGGCGAAACGATTAACGGATAAAATGACAAAAGCGTTAAAATGCGATGGATTTAATTTGGTACAGAATAACGGTGAGGCTGCAGGCCAGACCGTATTTCATTTCCATCTTCATCTGATTCCCAGATATCAGGGAGAAAGTAATGGAAAAATGCTTGCTTGGGAGCCCTGTTCTTTTAGTGATGAGGAGATGGACAGCGTTCAAGGACTTCTTGAAGATGCATGTAAGATGGATATCCAGTAGTTCCGGTTATTTGTGTTTTCAGAAAATAGAAGAGCAGGGTAAAAGTGTATAGATTTACCCAAATAATAAAACGAACGATACATGCAGATAAGGCCAGTAAGACTGGTTATAACTGCATGTATCGTTCGCTTTTTAGTTTAATCCTTATTATCGGAAGAAGATAATAAGGAAAACGTGAAGGGGGTTAATGACTGAGCTTCACAATTAGATCTGTTATTGTGGAAATGGGATCCAGCTGCCGGCTGTGAGTCATTGCTGAAATATAATCAGCTTTTTTATCTGAGACCGTTTTAACTGCAGTAAGGAGCTGTGAATCTGTCAGAGTATCTTCATCTAATACATAGCTAAAGCCCTGCTTCTGGAAGGAGTTTGCATTTAGAATCTGATCTCCCCGGCTTGCGGATGCAGACAACGGGATCAGAATATTTGGTTTGCGCAAAGCAAGCAGTTCACAGATTGCGTTTGCTCCGGCTCTGGATATAACGATATCAGCCAGTGCCAGCAGATCAGAAAGTTCCTGATTAATATATTCATATTGGATATAACCCGGAAATGTATTTAAAGAGATATCCAGTTTTCCTTTTCCGCAGAGATGAATAATATCATAAGTTTTTTGAAGATCTGGCAGGAGCCTTCGGACAGTTTCATTAATAAACTGTGATCCGGTGCTTCCGCCTATAATAAGCAGTACTGGTTTATTTCCGGAAAGTCCGGTAAAGGCCAGAGCTTTTTTGGCGGATCCTTCAAATAGTTCTTTTCGAATGGGGGAACCAGTTAATACTGCTTTCCCCTCCGGAAGGTGTTTGAGCGTTTCCGGAAAATTACAGCATACTTTGCTGGCAGCAGGAATGGCAATTTTATTTGCCAGCCCGGGGGTAATATCAGATTCATGGATAATAGCCGGGATTTTTGCGTGCTTAGCTGCCAGAACAACCGGGACACTGACAAAGCCCCCTTTGGAAAAAACAATATCCGGTTTTAATTTTTTCAGCAGAGATCTTGCCTGAAAATAGCCCTTTACAACTTTGGCGGGATCGGAGAAGTTTTTAGGGTCAAAATAGCGTCTTAGTTTTCCGGAGGAAATTCCATAATATGTAATTCCCTGTTCTTCTATCAGAGTTTTTTCGATACCGTTATATGAACCAATATAGTTAATTTCGTATCCGAGTTCTTGCAATTTTGGAAAAAGCGCGATATTGGGGGTAACATGGCCGGCTGTGCCGCCGCCTGTCATAATAATTCTTTTCATATTTGGCTCCTCTCTTATGAGAAATCAAAGATGTATAACATCCTGTAATTACTTTTATTATTAAACGATACCAGAGAAAAGTCAAGGATTCTCAGGAATGCATTTAAAACCTCAGAAAATGAAGAATTTTATCTGAAAAATAACATAAAAGCAGAATGCTGTCGATAAAGTAAAGCATATGTCGAAAGTTGCGACGAAAACTCCCGCTGACAGTCTTCCATTAAAAAAAGAGATTCTTTATAATATAGAAGAAACAGTATCAGAGCTAAAAATATGGCTGGATACTGACTGATTAAGAAGGAGGATCTTATGGAAAAATGGATGAATTTAATTGCCGGTGTTATAGAAGATTTCTGGGGAGAAATCGTACTGGCAATACTTGTGCTATCTTTATTACTTATGATAATTATGCTGAAATCAGTACGAAAAAATACCAGATTAGTAAAAAAAGTAGATGAACGGACGAAAGAGGTTATGAAGCTTTCAATGGAGCAGATCCGGAATGAATCAAAAAGAGAAGTAAAGGCGGCTGAAATACGGGAAAAACAGCCGGAAAATAAGTTGAAAAAGCAGGAAGAGGAAGAGCTTTTCGGCAGTGTAATACAGGAAATTTTTTCTTGAAAAGAGATAGGTGGTTTGCTAGAATAAAGATAGTTACAATTTGGTTATTAATGTAGCATATTTTATAAAAGAAAAGAGGAAATTCCAATGGACAAGATAAAATTTGATTATTCCAAAACAGCCGGTTTTATCAGCAGTAATGAAGTGCTTTATATGAAGAAGCTTGCAGAGGACGCTAAAAAGCTGTTGGTGGATAAAAGCGGTGCCGGTAATGATTTCCTAGGGTGGATTGATCTTCCGGAAGCTTATGACAAAGAAGAATTTGAACGCATTAAAAAGGCTGCCAGGAAAATTCAGAAGGACTCAGAGGTACTTGTTGTAATTGGAATTGGAGGCTCTTATCTTGGAGCGAGAGCCGCCATTGAATTTTTAAGACATAGTTTTTATAATAATCTGCCTAAGGAACTACGAAGGACCCCGGAAATATATTATGCCGGAAACAGTATCAGCAGTACATATTTGAAAGGACTTTTGGATGTGATCGGTGACCGGGATTTTTCTGTCAATGTGATTTCTAAATCAGGGACAACCACTGAGCCGGCTATTGCATTCAGAATACTGAAAAAGAGGCTGGAGGAAAAGTATGGCAGAAAAGAAGCAGCGGGAAGGATTTATGCAACAACGGACAAGGCCAGGGGGGCCTTAAAAGTTCTTGCCTCTGAGGAAGGATATGAGACTTTCGTTGTTCCGGATGATGTAGGAGGACGTTTCTCCGTGCTAACTGCTGTAGGGCTTCTTCCAATCGCCGTCAGCGGTGCTGATATTGATCAGTTAATGGCGGGAGCGGCTCAGGGCAGAAAACTGGCAATGGAGTCTGAGTTTGAAGAGAATGATGCGATGCAGTATGCGGCTGTCCGGAATATTCTTCACAGAAAGGGAAAATCCGTCGAAGTGTTGTCGAATTATGAGCCGTTTATGCATTATGTAGGAGAATGGTGGAAACAGCTGTACGGGGAAAGTGAAGGGAAAGACCAGAAGGGAATATTCCCGGCTGCAGTAGACCTGACTACAGACCTGCATTCTATGGGACAGTTTATTCAGGACGGCGCCAGAATTATGTTTGAAACTGTTATTGAAATTGAATCCTCAAGAGAAGAGCTTGTAATTGAGGAGGAGAAGGTTGACTTAGACGGCTTAAATTACCTTGCAGGTAAAAATATGGAGTTTGTTAATAATTGTGCATTAAATGGTACGCTTATGGCTCATACGGATGGAAATGTACCTAACCTGCTTGTAAAAGTTCCTCAACAGACAGAATTTTATCTGGGAGAACTGTTCTACTTTTTTGAGTTTGCGGTGGGGATCAGCGGATATATTCTTGGTGTAAATCCATTTGATCAGCCAGGTGTGGAAAGTTATAAAAAGAACATGTTTGCTCTGCTTGGCAAGCCTGGATATGAAGATGCCAGAGAGGAATTATTGAAGCGTTTGTAACAGCAGAAAATTGTTACAAATAATGACAGAAACAAAAGAGATGGGAGAAACCCAAAAAAAGGCTAAAAAAGGCTTTAATATGGGTGAAATCCCATCTTTTTTTGCCTGATAGATAGGATAAATGGAGGAGAGATAATCCTAAAACTTGACAGACATAAAATACTCTGCTATAATCCCTGATAAAACGTTGTAATAATTCTGTAATATTTGTAATACAATTGCATAATATATCACAGGATTGTAATACTAAAATGTAAGATTCATTTGGGAAACCGAGCGAATGAATCTGATTCAGGAGGTCATAATGAATAAATCAAGAAGGGTGTTAGAAGGCGGAATTGTAACTGCTGCTCTGGCAATTACAACCGTGGCAACAGCCGTTTCTGGAAATGTTAAGGACACTAGTCAGAGTAGTAAGCAGGCAAACAATGAAGCAGTATTTCTGGCAGGGCACAATACGGCTGGCAATGCAGAAGAAAAAATAGCTGTTGCTGCAGATAAAAGTGATACGCAGCAGGCGATAATAAACAATTCAGAAAAAAAATTAGTAACCGCAGAATTTGAGACAGTAAAACAGTCAGATGGAGCATCTGAGAATGAGATGGATGCAGGCAATGCTCTAGAAGCGGATGACATCCAGGGAGAAGTTGCAGATTCAATGTTTTTTGCCGTGCAGCAAAAAGCTGTGGTAGAAGACCATCTGGATACAGGGGCAGCGCAGAAGCCCCAGCAGAACCAGGAAGAGAAATCTGAATGGGACAAAAGGCTGATGGCAGATGTAGAGGATAATCTGAATGTCCGGTCAGAAGCGTCAGAAGAATCTGAGGTTATTGGAAAATTATATAAAGGCTCCGCGGCAGAAGTTGTTGAGACCGGAGATTCATGGAGCAAAATTAAGTCCGGAAATGTAGAGGGCTATGTAAAAAATGAGTTCTGTGTTTTTGGTGATGAGGCAGAAACTCTGGCAGATAAGGTCTGTACCACATATGCGAAATCAACTGCTGAGGGGCTTCGTGTAAGGGAAAAGGCTGATACAGATTCCAAGGTATTTACCGTTTTGAATAAAGGTGAAAAGCTGACTGTGGATAAAAAGGCAGAAGAAGCAGAAGGCTGGGTTGCGGTAAAATATAATGGTAAAACAGCATATATCAGTGACGATTATTCAGAGGTTTCTCAGCAGATTGGGAAAGCTATGACGCTGGAAGAAGAACAGAAGATGATTGAGAAGCAGGAAGCTAAGAAACGTGCTGCAGAAGCGGCGAAGCAAAAACAGCTTCAGGCATCGCAGGGGTCAGGGACTTCTGTGAAAACAGTATCTGTTAAAAAAGGCACAGGCGTATCTTCATCGGTAGATGATGTTACACTGCTGGCAGCTTTGATTTACTGTGAAGCCGGAGCAGAGCCTTATGCAGGAAAGCTTGCAGTTGGAGCGGTAGTTGTTAACCGTGTACAAAGCAGTGCTTATCCAAATACGATTTCAGGGGTCATTTATCAGCGAGGCCAGTTTGGCCCGGCTTCCAGTGGAAAGCTGGCAAAGATTCTTGCAAAAGGAGCGCCAGACAGCTGTTATAAAGCGGCAAGAGAGGCGTTAAGTGGTGTGGATAACACCGGCGGAGCAATTGGCTTCCATGCTGGAAAAGGTTCTGGTACTGTCATTGGAAATCAGACATTTTTCTAAATAGCAGCAAAAAAAAGCATAATCCGGATTGCAGTCTGGGATATGCTTTTTCTTTTTTTGCTCTATAGGAAATACTGTGTTGTGATAAAGCTGAAAAGTACCGATTCCTATAGAGTAAAAAAACGCTCCGCTGTGGATCGCACTGCGGCGGAATGGAGTCATGTCGCAAAAGTGACTCGCCGCAGGCGGAGAATCCTGCCGTGGCAGGATTCTTTTTTTCAGACAGAATTTGTGCTCCAAAAGAAATTCTGCGCAATGATAAGTTTCATGGAATAGTGTTGTAATAATGAGGAAAATATAGTATATTGAGAAAAAGATTGTGCTGATAATCAGCGAAAGGAGGCCCATTATGATAGCAATTGGATGGCTGATAATTCTGGTCATTCTGGTTGTTGCGGAGATTGCAACATTGGGGCTTACGACAATTTGGTTTGCCGGTGGAGCACTGGCGGCTTTTATTGCCTGTGTGGCAGGGGCAGGAATGCCTGTACAGATTATTTTATTTTTTGTGGTGTCATGTGTACTGCTGTTTTTTACGCGTCCCATTGCAAAGAAACATTTTAATCAGGATCGTATAAAAACAAATGCGGAGAGCCTGATTGGAGAGCAGGCGGTTGTACTAGAAGAGATTGATAATCTGAATGCGGCAGGCCAGGTGCGGATTCAGGGTCAGGAATGGACAGCAAGAGCGTCGGATGGGAGCGTTAAGATTCCAAAGGATACGGTTGTCACAGTTTTGGCTATTGAAGGAGTTAAATTGATTGTTAAAGAGGCAGAATAAAATAAACTGCGGAATGTTGGAGGTGTAGCTATGGGACCATTAATAGCTGTTATTATTTTAGTTATCATCATTGTAGCCATTTTAGTATCGTGTATCAAGATTGTACCTCAGGCCAATGCCTTTGTAGTGGAACGTCTTGGGGCATATCAAGGGACATGGGATGTGGGACTGCATTTTAAAATGCCGTTTATTGACCGGATTGCTAAACGTGTCCTTTTAAAGGAACAGGTTGTGGATTTTGCACCGCAGCCGGTTATTACAAAAGATAATGTAACAATGCGGATCGATACGGTTGTATATTTTCAGATTACTGATCCAAAGCTGTTTGCCTATGGTGTGGAAAATCCGATTATGGCCATTGAGAATCTTACGGCAACAACACTGAGAAATATTATTGGTGATTTAGAGCTGGATGAAACGCTGACTTCTAGAGAAACAATTAATACAAAGATGCGGGCCTCTTTGGATATTGCTACAGATCCCTGGGGAATAAAAGTAAACAGAGTAGAATTAAAAAATATCATTCCTCCACAGGCAATTCAGGATGCTATGGAGAAGCAGATGAAAGCGGAACGGGAACGCCGGGAAGCCATTCTGCGTGCAGAGGGAGAAAAGAAATCTACTATTCTGGTGGCAGAAGGTAAAAAAGCTTCTGCAATTCTGGATGCGGAGGCTGAGAAACAGGCTGCAATTCTGCGTGCGGAGGCTCAGAAAGAGGCTACCGTAAAAGAAGCGGAAGGTCAGGCGGAAGCAATTTTAAAAATTCAGCAGGCGAATGCAGACGGGCTTCGATTCCTGAAGGAGGCTTCTCCGGATTCAGCGGTACTTCAGTTAAAGAGCTTAGAGGCATTTGCAAGAGCAGCAGACGGAAAAGCTACAAAGATTATAATCCCGTCAGAGATTCAGGGAATAGCGGGGCTTGCCAAGTCAGTTGTTGAAGTTGCAGCAGATGGAAAGAGCGAATCATAACAGAATATTTTTGCGGGCTGTCCAACCGACAGCCCGATTGTCGTATGAGAAAGAGGAGGTTGTTGATTATGAATTTAAAAGGAAGAAATTTTTTAAAATTAAAGGATTTTTCCAGTGAGGAAATTTTGTATCTTGTTGATCTGGCGGCGAAACTCAAGGCTGAAAAGAAACAGGGGATTGCTCATGATACATTAAAAGGCAAAAATGTAGCGCTGATTTTTGAAAAGACAAGTACAAGGACAAGATGTTCTTTTGAGGTTGCGGCATATGATCTTGGAATGCATGCGACCTTTTTAGACCCCTCCGCTTCACAGATTGGAAAAAAGGAAAGTATTGCCGATACAGCAAGAGTTCTGGGAAGAATGTATGATGGCATTGAGTACCGGGGATACGGACAGGCTATAGTAGAGGAACTGGCAAAATATGCTGGTGTACCTGTATGGAACGGTTTGACAAATGAATTTCATCCAACGCAGATGCTGGCTGATATGTTGACAATACGTGAGCATTTCGGACGTTTAAAGGGTATTAAACTGGTATATATGGGGGATGCCCGTTATAATATGGGAAATTCTCTGATGGTTGTATGTGCCAAGCTGGGAATGCATTTTGTGGCATGTACAGCTAAAAGTTATTTTCCAGAGCAGGAACTGGTGGATTACTGCAGAAATGTTGCGGCAGAAACTGGCGCAACCATTACATTGACAGAAGATGTAATGGCTGGAACCAGAGATGCGGATATTATCTATACAGATGTATGGGTATCTATGGGTGAACCGGATGAAATCTGGGAAGCAAGGATTAAAGAGCTGATGCCGTATCAGGTAAATAAAAAAGTGATGGATAACGCGGGACCTCAGGCGAAGTTTATGCATTGTCTGCCGGCATTTCATGATCTGAAAACAACTATTGGCGAAAAAATTCATGAAAAATTCGGGCTGGATGAAATTGAAGTGACAGATGAAGTGTTTGAAAGTGAACAGTCAATCGTATTTGACGAGGCCGAAAACCGTATGCACACTATAAAAGCTGTGATGCTTGCTACTTTAGGAGAATAAAAGTGAAAGATAAAATTCTGGGCATGCTGCTTAAGGAGCAGGGATTTGTATCCGGACAGAAAATATGTGAAACTTTTGGTGTTTCCCGGACGGCAGTATGGAAGGCAGTTCATCAGCTCACAGAAGATGGGTATCAGATTGAGGCGGTAAGAAATAAAGGGTATCGTCTGATTCAAATGCCGGATTATCTGAGTAAAAAGGATTTCGTAAATCAATTACATACCGATTGGGCCGGAAGAAATATATATATTCTGGATGAGGTGGATTCAACAAATGATGAAGCGAAACGTCTCGCAGAAGGCGGGGAAGGCCACGGAACGGTAATTATTGCTAAAAAGCAGACTGCCGGAAAGGGGCGCAGAGGACGTTCTTTTGAATCTCCTATGGGCTGCGGCCTGTTTATGTCAATGATTATAAGAGATGATATTCTGCCATCCAGGGCATCTATGCTGACTTTGGTGATGGGGATTGCAGTAACAAAAGCTCTTGAAACGTTAACCGGCCTGAATGTTCAGATTAAATGGCCAAATGATGTTCTGGCGGGCGGGAAAAAAATATGTGGAATCCTAACTGAGATGAGTATGCAGATTGAATGTATGAACTATTTGGTGATCGGCTGTGGCGTGAATGTTAGAAATGAAAGTTTTCCGGAAGAAATGAAAGACCGCGCTACCTCTGTATTGCTTGAGGGCGTGGATTTAGTCAGCTATTCAGAGCTTGCGGCAGGTATATTAGAACAGTTTGAAGTATATTACCGGATGTTTATGAGAAACCAGGATCTGACAGAAATTGTTGATGAATATAATGAGTATTTGATTAATAAAAACCGACAGGTAACTGTATTAAATCCCAAAGACCAGTATGAAGGACTTGCCCTTGGCATTAATACACGGGGAGAGCTAATGGTTCAGACACGGCAGGAAGTAAAATATGTAACTGCTGGAGAAGTGTCTGTCAGAGGGATATACGGTTATATTTAGGAGCAGGAAATGTATCAGGATGAAATTGTTTTATGTGGTTCTAGCGCATATACTAAGAAATATTATTTGAATGAAGACTTTGAGGGACTTCCTCAGGCGATTAAAGATGAATTGAAAATTATGTGTGTTCTCTTTACCGAAGATATCGGAGGTGTTCTCTCGCTGAAATTTGATGAGCAGGGAAATCTGAACTTTGAAACTTCCGCGGATGAAGGAGATCTTTTATATGATGATATAGGCAGTGTGCTGAAGGTAAAACAGCTTCAGCGTACAAAGGAAGAGCTGCTGGAAGCTTTGGAAACATATTACCGGGTTTTTTTCCTGGGGCAGGACTGGGAGGAAGAATAGCATGTTGCTGACAATTGATGTGGGAAATACAAATGTTACAATGGGAGTGTTTGACGGAGAGGAGCTGATTGCCACATTCCGGATGACAACGAAGCTTCAGCGGACTTCAGATGAATACGGGATTACGATTATAGATCTGCTGGAGCATAACCGAATATCGTCCGGATGGATTACGGATATTATTATTGCCTCGGTAGTGCCTAATGTTATGCATTCCCTGGGGAGCGCCCTGATAAAATATTTTGGAGTAAAGCCTCTTGTGGTTGAATCGGGAATTAAAACAGGCGTGCGTGTGGCCACTAAAAATCCCCGTCAGATCGGAGCCGATCGGATTGTGGATGCTGCCGCTGCCTATGAGCTTTATGGCGGACCTGTAATTGTAATTGATTTTGGAACGGCAACCACGTATGATCTGGTGGATGCTTCCGGTGCATTTGTGGCTGGGGTTACAGCCCCTGGAATCCGGACGTCAGCGAAATCATTGTGGGACAGTGCAGCGAAGCTTCCGGAATTTGAGATAAAGAAGCCAGGCAGTATTCTGGCCCAGGAGACAATTTCAAGTATGCAGGCAGGGCTTGTGTATGGACAGATTGGTCAGACGGAATATATTATTCAGCATATAAAGTCTGAGGCCGGGATGGGGGATATAAAAGTCGTTGCCACCGGGGGGCTGGGGCGGATTATTGAGCAGGAGACAACTCTCATTGATATTTATGATCCGATGCTGACGCTTCGTGGGATGCGCCTTATTTTTGATAAAAATAGAATGGCAAAATAATGATGGAAAAGTTAAAAATAGGAAATGTAACACTTAACAATCCTCTTATACTGGCACCAATGGCAGGAGTAACTGACCTGCCATTTCGTTTGCTCTGCAAGGAGCAGGGAGCGGGGCTTTTATGTATGGAGATGGTCAGTGCAAAAGCAATCTATTATAAGAATAAAAATACGGAACAGCTGTTAGAGATTTCACCTGATGAACGGCCTGTTTCTTTGCAGCTGTTTGGGTCTGAACCAGATATTATAGCGTCGATGGCAGCGCGGATTGAGGAGCGCCCTTTTGACATTCTGGATTTTAATATGGGATGTCCGGTGCCTAAGGTAGTAAATAATGGGGAAGGTTCCGCTCTGATGAAGAATCCGAAACTGACGGAAGAAATATTGATGAAACTTGTGAAAGCAGTTAAAAAGCCGGTAACAGTAAAAATACGAAAGGGATTCGATGAAGACCATGTTAATGCTGTTGAGATAGCGAAAATTGCTGAGAGCTGCGGCGTGGCAGCGGTGGCTGTCCACGGAAGAACCAGACAGCAGTATTATTCCGGAAGGGCAGACTGGGATATTATCCGACAGGTAAAAGAAGCCGTGTCTATTCCTGTAATTGGAAACGGAGATCTGCTTTCTGCCGAAGATGTTGTTCGTATGAAAGCGGAGACTGGATGTGATGGATTCATGATTGGCCGGGGGGCGCAGGGGAATCCCTGGATATTCAGGCAGATTCTCCATAAACTTCAGACTGGGGAAGAGCTGCCAAAGCCCACCATTCAGGAAGTATCAGAGATGGTACTGCGCCATGCCCGTCTTCAGCTTGAGGTAAAAGGAGAATACACTGGTATCCGAGAGATTCGAAAACATGCAGCCTGGTATACGGCAGGGTATAAAAATTCTGCAAAGCTTCGTGGAAAGATCAATGAGGTAGAGAATTTTGAGCAGCTTGAGCAGCTGTTTGCCGGGCTTTTATAATTTTGGACAGATTTTTTCATAGCAGACATATAATGATAAGAAAATAATTTTTGCTGAGAAAAATGTAAAGGTGTTGGTATGAAGAAATTTAAAGATGTCTGGAAGCGGATACTGCAAATGATACGGGTATTTCTTGGGGAACATCAGAAAACAGCAGAGGAGAGACAGGAACCAAAAGAGGCTGTGGAAGAATGGGAAAATCCGTTTATAGATGATTTCAGGGAGCTGCTTTTGCAGATATTGGAACAAAGGAATCTGTCTTATAAAAAACTCCGTTTAATTGTAATTGACACGGACAGCCCGGAACAGTCCTATCTGGAGGAGGATGATATAGTCAGATTACTAGAGCAGCTGATGGAAGGGCTGAACGGTCTGGAGATTGTTACGGGCAGACCTGAATACTTCAAACAGTTTTTGGATCATATGTATGAAACTTATGGACTTTTGGTTCAGACATATCCGGAAAAGTACACAGGCCCCTTTGCCGGAAATCTGATTCTGGATTTGGAGAGAAAAACGCCTATGGAACCTGGAAAATATCCTAAGGATATTTTATATCTGCCAATACATAAGAAAAAATGGGAAATTTTAGAAAATAGCCATGATTCCTGTGCAGATTCCATAAATCTTGACATACAGATACCTATCGGCTATAATATTGTGACTGTCAAATTGAAAAACTCAGAATTAAATAGAAATAGAATGTAGCAAATCAGGAGGAGCAGTAAATGGATAAGAAGAATCTTTTGACTTACCAGGGTTTACAAAAACTGGAGAACGAACTTCAGGATTTAAAAGTAGTTAAAAGAAAAGAAGTTGCACAAAAGATTAAAGAAGCAAGAGAACAGGGTGATTTATCAGAAAATGCAGAATATGATGCTGCAAAAGATGAACAGCGCGATATTGAAGCAAGAATTGAAGAAATTGAAAAGATTCTGAAAAATGCGGAAGTAGTTGTAGAGGATGAAGTAGATCTGGACAAAATTAATGTTGGATGTCAGGTAAAAATCTATGACTGTGAATTTGAAGAAGAGTTAAATTACAAAATTGTTGGTTCCACAGAAGCCAACAGCCTCAAAGGTAAGATTTCCAATGAATCTCCTGTAGGTAAAGCGCTGCTGGGAGCAAAAATCGGAGATACCATTGAAGTAGAAACACAGGCAGGTGTTTTGACATACAAAGTTCTGGAAATCCAGAGATCTAACTAATAAGGAGAGATAAGAATGGCAGAGCAGAACAAAGGACAGCAGAAAGAACAGGATATCAGCCAGCTTTTAAAGGTGCGCCGTGAGAAGCTGAAGGAACTGCAGGATAACGGTAAAAATCCATTTGAAATTACTAAGTATGATGTGACACACCACAGTACTGAAATTAAAGATAGTTATGAGGAACTGGAAGGAAAAACTGTTACAATTGCAGGGCGTATGATGTTCAAACGCGTGATGGGCAAAGCATCCTTTTGTAACATTCAGGATTTGAAAGGAAGTATTCAGTCCTATGTTGCCAGGGATAATGTTGGTGAAGAGTCTTACAAAGATTTTAAGAAATATGATGTAGGCGACATTATCGGTATCAGAGGTGAAGTTTTTAAAACAAAAACAGGTGAAATTTCCATTCATGCAAGCTCTGTAACTTTATTAAGCAAAAGCCTTCAGGTACTTCCTGAAAAATTCCATGGCCTGACAGATACAGATACCCGTTACCGTCAGCGTTATGTAGACCTGATTATGAACCAGGATGTCAAGGAGACATTTGTAAAACGTTCAAAATGTATCAGTGCCATCCGCCATTATCTTGACGGACAGGGATTTATGGAAGTAGAAACTCCTATGCTGGTAAGCAATGCCGGCGGTGCGGCTGCAAGACCTTTCGAAACGCATTTTAATGCATTAAATGAAGATTTAAAGCTGCGTATTTCTCTGGAGCTGTATTTAAAACGTTTGATTGTAGGAGGAATGGAACGGGTATATGAGATTGGACGAGTATTCCGCAACGAGGGATTAGATACCCGTCATAATCCGGAATTTACGTTGATGGAATTGTATCAGGCATATACAGATTATCATGGTATGATGGATTTGACCGAGAATCTGTACCGTCATGTGGCTAAAGAGGTAACCGGTTCAGAAGTCATTACTTACGGGGAACATACTATGGACCTGTCCAAACCATTTGCACGTATTACAATGGTAGATGCCGTAAAACAGTATGCAGATGTGGACTTTAATGAAATACAGACAACAGAAGAGGCTAAAGAAATCGCAAAGGAACGTGGTATTATCTTTGAGGAGCGCCATGAAAAAGGCGATATCTTAAACTTGTTCTTTGAAGAATTTGTGGAAGATCATCTGATTCAGCCTACCTTTATTATGGACCACCCGGTGGAGATTTCACCGCTGACCAAGAAAAAACCGGACAACCCTGCCTATACAGAACGTTTTGAGTTCTTTATGAATGGCTGGGAGATGGCCAATGCATATTCCGAGCTGAATGATCCTATTGATCAGAGAGAACGTTTTGAAGCTCAGGAACGTGCTTTTGCGGCCGGTGATGATGAGGCGAATCATACAGATGAGGATTTCCTGAATGCGTTAAGCATCGGTATGCCGCCAACCGGCGGGATTGGTTTTGGAATTGACCGAATGGTGATGATGATGACAAATAGTCCTGCTATCAGGGATGTGCTTCTGTTCCCGACAATGAAGTCACTGGATCCGAAAAAGGGCGAGGTTAAGGCTGAAAAAGCCGAAGAAAAACCGGCGGAAAAGATTGATTTTTCAAAGGTAAAGATTGAGCCGCTCTTTGAGGAAATGGTTGATTTCGACACTTTCAGCAAGTCAGATTTCCGTGCCGTAAAGGTTGAGGCGTGCGAGGCAGTTCCGAAGTCAAAGAAACTTCTGAAGTTCACTCTGAATGACGGAACAGACCGGAAACGCACGATTTTAAGCGGTATTCACGAGTATTATGAGCCGGAAGAACTGGTTGGAAAGACCTGTATCGCAATCGTAAATCTGCCGCCCAGAAAGATGATGGGCATTGATTCCGAGGGTATGCTGATTTCAGCAGTATACGAGAATGACGGAAAAGAAGGGCTGAATCTTCTGATGGTCGATGACAGGATTCCGGCAGGGGCGAAGCTGTATTAAATCTTTGCAAAAGACTCCGAAAAGAATACTTTTTGTGGTACAGTACGACAAGAGTACGACAAATTAAACTCTCTTAAAGGGCTTTAATCAATGATTTTAAATTAAGCCCTGTTAGCACAAGTGAATAGAACGCATGATAAGGACACTTTTCTAAAAGAAATTTTAGAGGAGTGTCCTTTTTTGTTATGGTCGAAAAATTATGAATTGGAGGAAAATCAAATGGCAAACACAGCGACAGGAGCAAAAGTAAAACAGGAAAGAAAAATCACTTTCAAGAACGAGGAACATGAAAAATTTTACAACACCTATCTTTCAAAATGTCGGTATCAGGATTCGTATCACAAAACTCTCATTTATTGCCTGGGATTGTCGGAAGATACCAGACGGAATGTAAACCGGATCTATGACTTTGAGACGGGATTTATAAAGCCGGAGTGTCTGCAGGAAGGCTGGCAGACCAGCGGCAGTGAACGGATTGTCCGTTTGGCGTTTAACCTTTATACAGACGGGACGCCGACAACGGACGAATATGACGATACAGAAGAACAGATTACAGAGACACGGCTTTATTCTGTCAGCGATATATTCTGCACAGGGGATGCCAGATATTTTTGGGAAGCGATCAAAATCCGCTATCCGGATTACTGCTTCTATGTGGATTGGGAGGAGATGTTTTATGCTGAAGATTAGGCTGCAAGGAACCGTGAAGGATATTCGATGGTTTAAACATCTGTTGGAGAGACACCCGGAGATCCGGGTTCTCTCAGCATCAGAGATATTTTCTAATAAAGGGACGAACCGATATTTCCGCTCCTATGCGGAAGTTGAAAAGAAAGAGGAAGAAAGGTAGGTAAAGATATATGTGCAGAATTATCGCAATCGCAAACCAAAAGGGCGGTGTTGGAAAAACAACAACCTGTGTAAATTTAGGTATCGGTCTGGCAAGAGCCGGGGAAAAGGTGCTTCTGGTGGAAGCAGACGCCCAGGGCAGCATGGCAGTGAGTTTAGGCATCCAAGAGCCGGATGAACTGGATGTAACCTTAGTAAATATCATGGAGAAGATTATCAACGACGAAGACGTGGAGCCGGGAGAAGGGATTATCCACCATGAGGAGGGGATTGACTTTATCCCCGCCAATATCGAGCTTGCCGGATTGGAGACTTCCCTTGTGAACGTGATGTGCCGGGAGCAGGTGCTTCGCCTGTACCTGGACGGGATAAAAGACGGATATGATTATATCCTGATTGATTGTATGCCTTCTTTGGGAATGATCACCATCAATGCTCTGGTGGCAGCGGACAGTGTGCTGATCCCGGTGGAGGCGGCTTATCTTCCGGTAAAGGGATTACAGCAGCTTATCAAGACTATCGGCAAGGTACATAGACGGCTGAATCCCAGGCTGTCCATTCTGGGGATTCTGCTGACAAAGGTTGACCGCCGGACAAACTTTGCAAAGGATATATCTGAACAGATCCGGGAGGTTTACGGCAATAACATCCATATCTTTGAGAACTGTATCCCGATGTCTGTACGGGCGGCAGAGACAACAGCGGAGGGAAAGAGTATCTATCTTCATGATCCGAAAGGAATTGTGGCAGAGGAATACCGCCACCTGACCGGGGAGGTGCTTGCAGATGAAAAGTAAAAGTGCGGAAAAAATCAAGCTGACCTCCTATGACGAGCTGTTTGGAGCAGAAGAAAACAACGTAGAGGGAAAATATACAAAAGTCCCGTTAAGCCAGCTCCATCCTTTTAAGAATCATCCGTTTAAGGTACTGGATGATGAAAAGATGCAGGAGACGGTGGATAGCGTGAAGCAGCACGGCGTGATCCAGCCAGGGATTGTGCGCCCTTGCGCAGACGGATATGAGGTAGTGGCAGGACACCGGAGATGGAGGGCCTGTGAGTTGGCAGGAGAAACAGAGATGCCGGTGATTATCCGGGATCTGGATGATGATGCCGCCACGGTGCTTATGGTAGACACCAATATCCAGAGAGAGAACCTTCTGCCCAGCGAGAAAGCCAGGGCTTATAAGATGAAATATGAGGCGCTGAAACACCAGGGAAGCAAAGGGGACAAACATACGGCAGACGCCGTAGGAGAGAAAGCCGGGGACAGCGGACGGACAGTGCAGAGATATATCCGGCTTGCAAGCCTGATTGAAGGGCTTCTGGAACTGGTGGATACAGGCAGGATTGCGATGGTAGCCGGGGAGCGCTTATCTTTTCTGAAGCCGGAAGAACAGGAAATGGTGCTGGAAGCAGCGGGGAACATTGGCGCTTATCCATCTCCGGCACAGGCAGGACAGCTCAAAGCTATGAGTGAGGAAGGAACGTTTTCAGAAGGGAGCATCTATGCGCTTCTGGTAAAGAAAGAGGGCGGCGGACAGAGTGTGACAATCTCTTCAAAGAAGATCCGGGATTACTTCCCGCCGGCATATACGAAAACGCAGATTGAGGAAGTGATCTATTCGCTTCTGGAACAGTGGAAACAGAGAAAGGGGGAAGAAATAGATGCAGGAGATACAGTTTGATTACTTCCGTGGGATGGAAGCGGAACAGTACAGCTTTTACCGTGTCCCGAAGGTGCTGTTTACCGCAGAATGTTTTAAATCCCTTTCCTGTGAAGCGAAGGTTTTATACGGTCTGATGTTAGACCGTATGAGCCTTAGCATTAAGAACCGCTGGTTTGATGAGGAAGACCGGGTATATATCATTTTTACCGTGGAAGAAATAGCGGAGCTTTTGAACTGTGGAACGCAGAAGGCAGTCAAGCTGATGAAAGAGTTGGACAGCGGACAGGGGATAGGATTGATTGAAAAGAAACGTCTGGGCCTGGGAAAACCGAATGTAATCTATGTGAAAAACTTTATGCTGAAAGAGAAACATTCCTTTGAGCAGGAGAAAAAAACACCGGAAAACCTTGAAAATACACAGAATAGTGAAAATCACAATTCAAGGATTGTGAAAACCACAATTCAGCAATTTCCAGAATCACAATTCAAGAATGGTGAAAATCACAATTCAGGAATTGTGAAAACCACAAATCAAAAATTTCCAGAATCACAATTCAAGAATGGTGAAAATCATACTTCAAGAATAGTGAAAATCACAACTCAAGAAGTTCCAAAATCACAATCTAATAATACTGATATTAACAAGACTGATTTTAGTGAGACTGATCTTATCCAATCGTATCTATCCCATTCTGCGGGTGAAGTGCGCCCTGCTGGCAGTGATATGATGGAACGGATGGAAACCTACCGGGAAATTTTGCGGGTCAATGTGGATTATGAGGGCTTTGTAGAGAAAGGCGAAGGGGAGGATGTGGACGAGCTTATTGAGCTTATGGTGGAGATCCTGATGCTGCCGGATGACAGTATGGTGCGGATCGGCGGCATGGACAAGCCGGTGTCTGTGGTCAAGAGCCGGTTCCTGAAGCTGAACTGCTCCCACATCGAGTATGTCCTGTTCAGCCTGCACCGGAATACGTCCAAAGTGGCCAATATTAAGGCGTATCTTCTGACGACGCTTTATAATTCGTCTATGACGATGAACCATTACTACCAGGCGGAAGTGAACCATGACCTGTACGGAGGTGGCTAAGATGTATGAATTTGTAAAAAAGGTGATTGCCCCGGTGGGGGCGGCGGCAATTCTGGCGGCGCTGTTCTATCCCCTCTGTGTGGAGAATGGGCAGTGCGACTACCTAAAGTTGTGGATATTTATGGGAATCCCCTTTGGCATCCACCGGATGTTCTTGTGGATCATCCCGAAAGGCTTTGATATTGGTGGCACGGTGGGGATGTTTGTATTCAACCTGCTGGTCGGCGGCGTGATCGGAGGGTTCGTCCTGGCTTGGCGTCTTTTGATGGCGGTCTGTTATCTGGTGAAAACGGTGATTGCCGAGATTTCAAGAATTGTAAGGGCAAAAGCCATGTGAAATTTTTACGGAAGAAGAACAAGTGAATGAGAGAGTTACGAAAGCAGCTAAGTCCATGTACCTGGCTGCTTTTTTCTGCCTTTATGGCTGGGAACTTTGCGACACGGTGTCGCAAAGTGAAAATCTATCATGGAAGGAGGGACTGTGTTGGGGAACCGTGCGGGATCGCAGAGGCTGATCCAGTTGGGGGAACGCATACGGCAAAAGAGGAAAGACAGCCATTTATCCCAGGAAACCTTTGCAGAGAAAGCCGGTATCAGTGTCAACACAGTGAGCCGGATCGAGGGAGGACAGGCGGCGATGTCCGTGGAGATTTTCGCAAAGCTAGTGGAAGTCCTGGACACGGATGCCAATGAACTGTTGGGAAGAAAGCCTATGGGAAACAGGGAAGATGATCCGGCAGCAAAAACAATCGCCCGTATCCGGCGGCTGAAACCAAAAGAACAGAGGATTGTGCTTAAGACCATGAAAACCCTGATGGATGGGATGGAGGGAAAGGACGGATGGGAAATTCCACAGATATGAGGGGAACCGGCTATATTTTCCCCATATCTGCCAAGGGAATTTTGCTGCACGGCTGATACACTGGAAACACAGACACAGGAAATGTGGAGGGAGGGAAGGAACAATGACTAGGGAAGAAAACCTGCTTTACCGGAGAAGCTGTCCCTATGATGCCATGGGGGACTATTCAATCCTGATGGAAGAAAACCAGGACAGGGCAAAAAATCCGGAAGAAAAGCGGAACCGGACGGAACCAGCAACAGATCCGCTCCGGCAGTATCGGTAAGCATATAAGCGCAGAGGTGATCTGGCGGCAGAAGGAGTTTCAGGCTCCCGTTAAAAAAAACGGGTGTGCCGGAAACCTTTTTTGCTGCCTTTTGCCTGGATTCCTGTGCGCTGCCATCTGGCCGCCCGTAGCCTGCGGGCGGAAAGGTGGCTGTTATGGTGACATTGCAGGATTTAAAGTGGATCGTAAAACAACCGGGAAAAGAGGAAAAGGCTCCAACGGCAAGGTATTTGCTGGAGCATGGAAAACGTGTGGTAAGCATGGAAAATGGCAGGGATGTGCAGCTTCTGGTGTTTGCGGAAGGATGGGCGCTTTACCGGGTAGGAAAGTATACCACGGTTTTCCCCGTACATAGCTGCGGCGGTTATTGTTATAAAAGCCACGGGCGGCAGATTTTTGTGGACGCCGCTTTCTTTGAGGAACAGGAGTGGTATGTGCGCCTGATGTTAGAGGGAGAGGATCGTCTGATGAAAAACCGGGAATCAAGCCGGAAAGGCAAGGTCGTTTCTTACCATGCGGTTTCCGAGGAATGGTTTTTCCTGACTTCTCCGGTATTGCCGCCCCTGGAGCAGTTGATTGAAAAAGAGCAGATTTTGGAACTGATGGGACTTTTGACAAAGCGGCAGAGGGATATTGTGATCCTGTATTTTTACTATGGGGAAACTCAGGGGGAGATTGCAAAGACCCTTGGCGTTTCCCAGCCTGCGGTTTCCCAGGCGCTTATGGCGGCGCTGCGGCGGATGCGGGAAGGTCAGGAAGAAATCTTCCCCGGAAAAGCTGGCTTCGGGAGGTGTGCCGTATGAGAGGAAAACGCCCAAAGGAGCGGAAATGTTATGTGCTTCGTGCCGGGGATGGGACTGTGGTGGAAGTCACCAGGGAGGTCTATCTGGAATGGTATCAATCCCGCAGACGGGAGCGCTACCAGAACGAGAGAAAACAGAAATATGGCGTGTCCAGCCTGGAAGCCCTGTCGGAGAAAGGGATTCTCCCGGATGGGAGGGCAGACGGCCCGGAAGAGATGGTGATCCGGGAATTGTGTGTGGAGAAACTGCGTTCCGTGATGGAAGAACTGGCGGAAGCAGACGCTTATCTTCTGTATCTCCTGTTTTTTGAGGAAGTGACGGTAAAGGAAGCGGCGCAGCTTTGCGGGTGCAGCCGGAAAACCATTGCCAACCGGAGAAAGCGGATTTTAAGGGAATTGAATGAAAAACTGAAAGCGATGGGGATCATGGGAGGCTGCTTCTAAAAGGTTCCTGCCAGAATACAGCACAGCCACTTTACGACACGATGTCGCAAAGTGGCTGTTGCATTATAGAAAGTTCTTTGGATAAAATGGGAATGTAATTCTTGGTAAAGAATGTTAGAATTATTTTATCCTAAGACATAAGGGGGAATAATGGCATGGTAGATAGAATGAAAAATAGGAAATTAACGGATGATGATATTGTTAAGGAAATAATCAATTATGTTGATGAAACTTTATATAATTATGCAGTAATGATTGATGGCGAATGGGGATGTGGTAAAACATATTTTATTCAAAAGAGACTCTATAAAGAATTAGAGAAACATGAAAATAAACACGGACAGTCCGATCATGATTATCAACAAAGAAAAATTATCTATGTTTCTTTGTATGGAGTAAAATCCATAGAAGAAGTAACAAAGCAGTTGTTTATGGAAGCCCTTGTAGCAAAAGCAGGAAAAGGGAAAGGCATGATAAAAAAAGGAACTGAAGCAATTAGTTCAATGCTTCCGGTAATGTTTGACATTTTGAAAAATAAGGGAATAGAACTTGATGTTAATAATATAACTGAAGCAACGGAAAAATTGATTCCAATAAAAAATAGTATTTTAATTTTTGATGATTTAGAGCGATGTGATTGCCCGACAAATGAAATTTTAGGGTACATTAATTCGTTTGTGGAACATGAAAATATGAAAGTTATTATTGTTGCAAATCAAAAAGAAATAGGTAAAGGGGTAAGTTCTGCAAATCAAGAGTTGAAATATCTGGTGGCGGCTCATAATAATATCCTATTTGAAAAAAACCAAAAAAGTGAAGTGATAAATCAATATTCGAATTCGGAAAGGAAAAATGAAAATACAAGTCCTGTGGACATAGAGACAGTAAAAAATAGAGTTCAGAAACTATTCGTAGAGGATAATTTATATGACAAAGTAAAAGAAAAATTAATTGGAGTAACAATCTATTACCAGCCAGATTTGCAGACTGTTTTTAAAAAACTTATTACTTCAGCAAAATTGGATGATAACCTTAAAAAATACTTATATGATGATATAGCTTTTTTTGAAGAATATATGATAAATGAAGCACACGCTAACATAAGAACATTCCAGTTCTTTTTATCGAAAATAAATCAGTTATATAAAAAACTCATACAGTTAGAAGATAAGGGACGAGAGGCTTTCTTAAAATATATAGTTAAATATTCATTTAAAATAAGTGTTTCCTTCAAAAATGGAGATTATAAATACGAGTGGAAAGGCACAGAAGAATATGCCTTTAAAAGTATAGGAAGTATTGACATTTTGGGGAATCAATTATCGTTTCGATTTGTAGATGATTTTATTATTAAGAGTATATTAGAAGATGGACGCATAAAAGATATGTTTGAATTATTTGCAAACGAATATCTTAGAAAAAGTAGTCCAGAGAAAGAAGCATTTGCTGAACTAGATTCCCACTGGTATGAGCTAACAGATATAGTAATTGAGAAAAAAATAGATATAATTTTAAAAGGATTGGAAAATGATGCATATGATGTTAAGGACTATCCTCGAATCATTAATCGTTTCCTTGAATTGCAAGAGCATGGTTTCCCAGAGGATAATACAATAAAAATGATTGAAAATATGAAAATTAGCTTATCTAAGCTGTCTCGCTATATAGAAATTGATAATGGTTATGGAGTAATGTATGAGGGGGACAGAAGAAATAAATATCAGAGGATAGTAACAGATTTACAGAATGATATTGATCAAAAGTTTCAAAATAATTATTCAAATACATTAGATTCATACCTAACTATGAAAGAAGGATGGGGAGAAAAAATAGAAAACTATGTTTTTCATAACAAAAATGAAATTTGTTCATCTAGAGGTTTCCTCAGAGAATTAGATTTTGATATGTTATGTGAGCGAATTAAAGCAGCTACGTCAAAAGATTTGCAGGCATTTAGAAGTTGTATTATAAATTTATATACAAGAGGTATTTTAGGGGAGGCTTTAGAGGAAGAACGTATGCTATTACCTAAATTGAGACAATGTATAGAGAATATAAATACAGAAGGATTTGATAGAATCAAGAAAATGCAAATTAGTTTTTTGGTTAAAAACTTGAAAGATGGAGAAAAAGTATATTTTGCAAAACAAAGCTAAATTCCTCAACTTGAGGATATAATGAATTATGCTATATAGGCTCATGCGATTCAGCGTGGGTCTTTTTTTATGATTAATTTCTCAAATTTTAAATTTAAACCTATATTTTCCCCTCTGAAACCTCCTATTGGTGAGAGGGCGAAGTTCTAAGACACATTCTTTTATTTTCCCCTTTCGCTGAACCTTGAAAATTTCATTGCCTGTCCAGAATGATACCCGGTATTTGAGTGTGCATATCTGCGTGCCTTGCCGGAGAGAACGCTGCGGAAAGTGAACCGGAGCAGGAACGGGTCTGGAGAGAGAACAGGCGTAACGCTCAGAAATAAGTTTTCAGCCTGCCAGGTGCAGGCTGGATAACAGCAGATACCATGCGGGGAAGTCTTTTTTAGGCTTCTCCGTATTCATGTGCTGTTATCAGCGCAATTCCGGGAAAGGGGGGCAGGGAGCCATGAACAGATAAAACATATGGAACTGTATAGACAATGCAACGAAGAAAGAGAGGTTTAATTAATGAAAGGGAAAGGAAAACGACTGCTTTCCGGGTTACTTTCGCTGCTGACGATCCTGACTTCCGTGATCCAGCCGGTTATCACTTATGCCGCAGAGCCGGAACCCTCAGGGTATGAAGCACAGTACCCGGCCTTGGAGACTGTAAGGGAGTTCCTGGACACAGAGGAAGTAGTAACTGCAGAAGATTACGAAGTGGAAACCGGGAGCAACTTTGATGTGAAATCGGATTTTTCCGGCTTAGAGATCAATGATGAAAAAGTCCGGGTAACATTCCATGAAGCGAAAAACGAAGCCGGGCAGGATTTTGACGGGAACCATGTGGACACTTACAGGGCAGTGTACTTTGTAGAGCCTTTAAGCGGCCATCCGTCTTACCATATCTGCAGGAACATTATCGTAAAAGAGCCGGCGGTGGAGAGCCAGCCAGAGAGTTATTCCGATGGCAGCGGAACCGGTGAGGAGAGTACAGAATCGGAAAGTGAGGACGAAGATGCAGAACCACAGCCGCAGACAGAGACAGAGGCAGTGACAGGACTGCCGGAGGAGACAGAAATGCTGCCGGAGGAGGCTCTGGATGCGGCGTTAGAGGAAACAGAAGATCAAAAAACGGTAGATGAAGAAAGCGGCCTGACGCTTGGTGAAGTACTTCTTCAGGCAGAAGATCAGGGCATTGATATTCAGGAACTGGAAAAAGGCGAAAGCGTCAGCTTTACGGCACAGGCTCCCATGGCACGGGCAGCCAGAGCATCACAGTCTGTCACGATTACCCAGGGCAGTTATTACTATTATGCGGATTACGGACTTGGCTCTTATGTGACCGCTCCGTTTACCGTGTCCTTTGGGAATGTAACAGCAACGGCGTATTGTATCCAGCCGTCAAAACCGGGGCCGGGGAGCGGCACTTACCAGATCACAAAGCTGGAAGGGAACAGGGAGCTGGCAAAAACAATCTATTATGGAACAGAGGCATCCGGATCGGCATACTTCTTTAACCATTACCATACCGATTTCTCTGCAGGCAAGCGGTTTATCGTAACGCACCTGGCAGCTTCCTACGCCAATGGGAGCAGTGATGCCTTCTATGGAACCAACAGCATCGGGGAAGCTCTGGCAAAAGAACTTTACAATTATGCCGTGGGACAGCCGGATATTCCCGATGTGGAGATGTCTTTTTCCAATGCCAATGTGACCGCCTATGTAGACGGCGATCAACAGCGGACAGAGGAAATCACATTTCAGGCGGCCAGCCAGCAGACGATCACTCTGGATCTGCCGGATGGAGTAAAGCTCCATAATGTCAGCACCGGAATGACGAGTGCTGCAGGAGCAGCCGTGACAATCTCCGGCGGCACACGGTTCTATCTGACCGCACCGCTGACACAGACGAAAGACGTGTCCGGTTCCTGGTCGGCAAAGATGCAGGGAAGTATTACGAAAGATTACTCCGCCTATAAGATCACCACAGGAAGCGGGACACAGGATCTTGCCTTGGTGTTTGGCGAGGGTGTGGAGGATGAAAAGTATGTGAGCCTTTCCGTGAAATGGCTGGAGCTGGCGAAGGTGGAAGTCATTAAGGTGGATTCCAATCACTCGGACGCAAAGCTGGCCGGGGCTGTATTTGGCATTTACAGTGATAAAGACTGCACAAAGCTGATCACGCAGATGCCGGCAACGGATCTGAACGGTTCCTCCGTTGCAGAGATCATCAAGACACAGGATACGGTCTATCTGAAGGAGATTACAGCGCCCACGGGATACCGTCTGAACACTTCTTCCTATAACGTAAATCTGGTGGCAAACCAGACGACTTCGGTGACAGTTCCGGATCAGGAACAGCTTGGGGAACTGACGGTCTACAAAGAAGGGGAAGTGCTGGCCGGAGCGGATGTAACAAAAGATAGTGTTACCTTCCGCTACGAAAGCCACAGACAGGAAGGCGCTGTTTATAATGTCTATGCGGGAGCGGATATTGTAACGGCTTACGGTGCGAAAGTCTACAGTAAAGGTGATCTGGTGAAAGCGAACTTGAACACAGATTCCAATGGGACTGCAGTGCTGAAAAATCTCCATCTTGGGACTTACACCATTAAAGAAGTGCAGGCCCCGGAGAATTTTTATAACGCCGGGGAGGAAAAGAACGTTACGCTTACTTATGCCGGACAGAACGTGGAAACCGTATTCAGCGAGAGTACCTTCCATAATGACAGGCAGAAAGCGGAAGTTTCCGTGGTGAAAAAGGATAAGGACACCTTAAATCCCCTGGATGGCGGCGTGTTTGGCTTATATGCGGGAAGCGATATTAAAAACGCTGATGGAAGTGTTGTGGTATCGAAGGGAACGCTGATTGAAAAAGCGGTGACTGGAGAGGATGGAAAAGCCGTATTTACGGCAGACCTGCCGATCGGATTTTCCTATGATGTGAAAGAAATCCAGGCACCGGAAGGGTATGTGAGGAATCAGGCAGATGTATATTCCTTTACTTTCTATTATACCAATGACAGCGAAGCGAAGGTGACATTTACCCATACCTTTGTCAATGAGCGTGTGAACGCTGCGATCCGCCTGCAGAAAAAAGACGCAGAGACAAACCAGGCAATCCCCCAGGGAGACGCCACACTGGAAAATGCGGTGTATGGCCTGTATGCCCGTGAGGATATTGTCCATCCGGACGGGGCAACCGGCGTGATCTATAAAGCCGGTGACAGGGTGGCAACGCTGACCACGGATGAGAACGGGGAAGCGTCTGTAGAAAACCTTTATCTTGGGGAGTATTTTATCAAAGAGATCACGCCTCCGGTCGGGTATCTGGCGGATGAGAGTGAACATGACCTGGTGTGCAGTTATGAAGGAGATCTGACCGCAACGGTGGAGCGGGAGTGCATTTCACTGGAACAGGTAAAGAAGCAGCCCTTTGAGATCATCAAAGCGGCCAATAACGGGGAGACGGACGCTGATCTGCTTTCCGGCGCCGGATTTACGGCTTATCTGCAGTCAGACCTGACAGTAAAAGAAGATGGCAGTTATGATTTCGATTCCGCAGAACCGGTGGTGATCGGGGAGAACGGGGCAACAGAGATCTTTACGGATGAAAGAGGACATGCCTGCAGTATTGCGCTGCCTTATGGCACATACGTTGTCCGTGAGACAACCACGCCTCATAATTACAAGCCGGTGGACGATTTTATCGTGCGGATCACGGAGCATAGCCCCAACACGCCCCAGGTATGGAGGGTGCTTCTGGATGAAGAATTTGAAGCAAAGTTGAAAATTGTGAAACAGGATGATGAGACGAAAAAACCGGTGCTTCACAAAGGCACCGAGTTCCGGATCTATGACCTGGACAATCAAGAATACGTTGAGCAGGTAACAACGTACCCTACGACAACGGTTCACAAGACATTCTTTACCGATGAGGAAGGCTATCTGATCCTGCCCCAGAACTTAAAAATCGGCCATTACCGGATCGAGGAAGTGACAGCGCCTTACGGCTATACCCTCAATGAGAATTATTTTGAAATTGCGGTGGATTCCGATACCGCTTACCAGATCGACCCGGTGTCCGGGGACGTGGTGATTGAGGCGGTCTATGAGAACCATCCGGTAAAAGGGAAACTGAAAATCGTAAAGCAGGGCGAAGTGCTGGACGGTTTCAGCAAAGACTTTATCTATGAAATAGAAAACCTGGCAGGCGCAGTCTTTGAGGTATATGCGGCGGAGGACATTTATACCGCTGACTTCCAGAAGGACGCAGAGGGGAATCGTATCCTGGAATACGCTGCCGGCGAGTTAGTCGGAACGGTGACGACGGATGAAAACGGGGAGGCATATCTTTCGGATCTCCCGCTTGGAAGCTACAAGGTTGTGGAAGTTACCGCCCCGGAAGGCTTTGTGCTGAATGGGGAAGCGCAGACAGTGACTTTTGCTTATAAAGATCAGGAGACGCCTGTGATTGAGCAGGAAGCCGTTTTCCAGAATGAACGCCAGAAAGTGGAAGTGTCTGTGGTGAAAAAGGATGCCGAGACACAGGCAACCGTGGAAGGCGCAGTCTTTGGGCTGTATGCCAAAGAGGACATCCTGGCCCATGGCGAAGTGATCGTGAAAGCGGACACGCTGATCGGCAAGGCACTGTCAGATGAAAACGGGAAAGCGGTCTTTCTGAATGACCTGCCCTTTGGACGTTACTATATCAAGGAAGAAGCAGCTCCGGACGGGTATGTTTCTTCCGATAAAGTGATAGAAATAACTGCAGAGTATCAGGGACAGGAGATTCCCGTGGTGGAACTGGCCTCTGAATATGAAAATGAGCCGACAAAGATTTCTGTGAAAAAGACAGATCTCACAACCGGCGTGGAGCTGGTAGGCGCAAAGCTGACCGTACTGGATAAAGATGGGAATATTATAGACAGTTGGACTTCCGTAAAAGGGGAGGAACATCTGATCGAGCGCCTGACCGTGGGCGAGACGTACACGCTCCGGGAAGAACTGGCTCCTTACGGGTATCTGAAAGCGGAAGAGATCACATTTACCGTGGAGGATACCGCAGAAATCCAGAAGGTGGAAATGAAAGACGATGTGCCGACAGGAACGCTGATCATCAATAAGAAAGGCGAGTTCCTGGAGGATGTGACGCTGGCCGATACCATTGGCGGCTGGATCAGCCATCTTTTCGAGTATCTTACCGGCGCTCTGAAAGATGTAACCTTTGAAGTGTATGCCCTGGAGGATATTCATGCAGCGGACGGTGAGAGCGAGGATTATTACAAGAAGGACGAGCTGATCGCCACAATCACCACAGATGAGACAGGGATTGCGAAGCTGTCTGAACTTCCTCTTGGAAAATACTATGTGAAAGAAAAGGAGACTGCGGGAGGCTATGTACTGGACGGGGAGATCCGGGAGATTGACCTGAGCTATGTGGATCAGGACACGGCGGAAGTCACCTGGTCTGGAGACTGGCAGAATAACCGCCAGAAGGTGGAAGTCTCTGTTTTGAAGAAGGAGAAAGATTCTGACCGGGTGCTTCCTGGCGCTGTGTTAGCCCTTTCCGCAAAAGAGGACATTACCAATAAAGACGGGGATGTAATTCTGGAAGCGGGAACTGTGATCGAGGAAAAGGCAACCGGTGAGGATGGAAAGCTGACCTTTGAGGCGGATCTTCCTATTGGATTTTCCTATACCGTGAAAGAAACTTCCCCGGCTCCGGGATTTGCCACTACAGATGAGGTGCAGGAGTTTACCTTTACAGCGGAATCTTCTGAAAAAGCCACAGTTTCTTATGAATTTACTTTTGAGGATGAACCGACTGTCTTTGAATTTACCAAAACTTCCCTGACAGATGGAAAAGAAGTGGAGGGAGCGAAGCTGACGGTGACGGACGAAAAGGGTGAAGTTGTAGATGAATGGGTTTCCGGCAAAGAACCCCATATCATCAAGGAGCTGGTAGTCGGTCAGACCTATACCATGACGGAAGTGCTTCCGGCTCCGGGGTATGTGACCGCTGAGAGCATCCAGTTTACGGTGGAGGATACCGCTGAAGTCCAGAAAGTCGAGATGAAAGACGACGTGACAAAGGTGGAAATCTCTAAGACGGATATTGCCGGAGAGGAACTGCCTGGAGCGAAGCTCACCATCCTGGACGAGAATGGTGAGGTAGTAGAGAGCTGGACTTCCACGGAGGAGCCGCATTATGTTGAGATGCTTCCGATTGGGAAGTACACGCTCCATGAGGAATCCGCACCGGAGGGCTTTCTGATAGCAGAGGATTTGGCCTTTGAGGTAAAAGATACCGGGGAGATCCAGAAAGTTGTGATGAAGGATGAGGCGGAGCCGGAAGAGACACCGGAGACGCCGGACACACCGACAACCACGGTAGACGCACCGAAAACCGGGGATCACACGCCGATTGCGGCGCTTATGATCTCCTGTGGTCTGGGGCTTGTGGGAGCTATTGCTGCTGCTGTCTGGATGAAAGCAAGAAAAAAGAAACAGGATTGATAGGATAGGATTGGGCGTTTGTGGACAGCTATGGGCTTTCCATGAACGCCTTTTTTGATTTTGAAGAAAGAGGTGGATGAAAATGAAATGGCTGATTGCTGCAGGTGGGGTGCTTGTGTTCCTGCTCTTATTTGGACTGTACTGCTGCATTGTGGTCGGGGCGAGAGAGGACAGGTTCCTGGAAGAACTGGAATGGAAAGGCAGGCAGGATGGGGACGGGGAAAACGGATAGAGGAAACTATGCGCCGGACAAGCCAAAGGATTGCGCCTACTGTTATTTCTGGCACAGTCGGAAACGGAAATGCCGAAAGAAACGCTGCTACTATCTTTTGCCGGAGAAAAGTCAGGAGCGTCCCGGCGGGGAAAGTGGGAGCCGTGGAGATTGCAGCGTCTGTCCTTATGGGCGGCATTCCCCCTGTATCGGCTACTGCCTGCAGAAAATCCTTATGGAAATGCGGCTGCACCGGAAAGCACTGTGAAGAAAGAAGGTGATCCAGTATGCAGGATGAAGTTAACCAGAAGGTGGTGACGCTTTGTATTACCGGCGGGAAAATCTCTGCCCGGATACTGAAAAATGTCCTTGGGAAACTCCTGCGGAAGATGGAGCAGATGAAGCGGGAACAGAAGCAGGCTGCCAGGGCGTCCAGACAGCAGAAAGAACCGGCGGCGTATCACGGAAAACAGAGCATGGAAAAGCTGATGAAGCAGAACTGCCAGCTTACCAATATCGAAGTGACGGACGGGAATATCAAATCTTTTGAAAAATATGCCCGGAAGTACAACATTGATTTCAGCCTGAAAAAAGATACCTCCGTATCGCCGCCACGGTATTTTGTTTTCTTTAAGGCCAGAGACGTGGACATTATGACCGCCGCCTTTAAAGAATATACCGGGAAACAGCTTTCCAAAGGGAAGAAACCGTCCCTCAGAAAAAAGCTGTCGCTGGCAAAAGAACGTCTGGCAAAGCACCGGGAGCGGGAGAAAGGCCGCCAGAAGGAGCGTGGGCCGGAGCGTTGAGTAAGAAAAAAACTGTAAAACGAAAAAATGACATGGCACCGGATGAAACGCTCAGACAGTTCTTTGAAAAGGGTGGGAAAAAGCTGTTGGAGTCAGTCAAGGGTAAACTGTCAGCGGTGGATAGGAAACGTCTTATTATGCTGAACATTCCCTATGTGATCGTATTTTATCTCATAGACAAAGCGGCATGGCTGTACCGGTACTGTATGGGAGATTCTTTGATCGAAAAGCTGGGAGCGCTTTTCCTGAATTTTTCCCTGGCGTTCCAGAACGTCTTTCCTAGTTTCCATCCGCAGGATTTATGTATCGGGATTGCCGGCGCAGTCCTGGTAAAGCTGGCTGTATACCTGAAGGGGAAAAATGCGAAGAAATACCGGCAGGGCGTGGAGTATGGTTCTGCCCGGTGGGGAACGCCAAAAGATATAGCGCCCTTTATTGATCCGGTCTTTGAAAACAATATCCTGCTGACACAGACGGAGCGGCTCACAATGAACAGCCGCCCGAAGCTGCCAAAGTATGCCAGGAATAAAAACGTGATCGTGGTCGGCGGCTCCGGTTCCGGCAAGACGAGATTTTATGTGAAGCCACAACTTATGCAGATGACGCCGAATGTTTCCTATGTGGTTACGGATCCGAAAGGCACGATCCTGGTGGAGTGCGGGAAGATGCTGGAGCGGGGTTCCCCGAAGATGAAGGATGGGAAGCCCTTACGGGATAAAAATGGGAGGATTGTGTATGAGCCATATAAGATCAAGGTTCTGAACACCATCAATTTCAAGAAAAGTATGCATTACAACCCCTTCATGTATATCCGCAGCGAGAAGGATATTTTGAAGCTGGTAAATACGATCATTGCCAACACGAAAGGAGAGGGCGAGAAATCTTCAGAAGATTTCTGGGTGAAAGCCGAACGGCTTTTGTATTGTGCGCTGATCGGCTACATCTATTACGAAGCCCCGGAGGAAGAACAGAATTTCTCCACGCTTCTGGAACTGATCAATGCGTCCGAAGCCAGGGAGGATGATGAAGAATTTAAAAATGCCGTGGACGAGCTGTTTGAGGAACTGGAACGGGAAAAGCCGGAGCATTTCGCTGTGCGCCAGTATAAGAAATATAAGCTGGCGGCAGGAAAGACAGCAAAATCCATCCTTATTTCCTGCGGGGCCAGGCTTGCGCCTTTTGATATAGCGGAGCTTAGGGAACTGACAAGCTATGACGAGATGGAACTGGATATGCTGGGGGATCAGCGGACGGCCATGTTTGTTATCATCTCGGACACAGACGATACCTTTAACTTTATCGTGGCGATCATGTATACCCAGCTTTTCAATCTGCTCTGTGACCGGGCGGATGATGTGCATGGGGGAAGGCTCCCATACCATGTAAGGCTTTTGCTTGACGAGTTCGCTAATATCGGACAAATCCCAAAATTTGATAAGCTGATCGCAACCATCCGGAGCCGGGAAATCTCGGCTTCAATTATTCTGCAGTCCCAGAGCCAGCTAAAAACCATCTATAAAGACGCCGCAGAAACCATTCTGGGGAATTGTGACACCATGCTTTTCCTGGGTGGTAAAGAAGGCAGTACATTAAAAGAAATCTCAGAGACGCTGGGAAAAGAAACGATAGATCTTTATAACACCTCGGATACCCGTGGGCAGAGCCGTTCATATGGATTAAATTATCAGAAAACCGGCAAAGAACTGATGAGCCGGGATGAACTGGCGGTCATGGATGGCAACAAATGCATCCTGCAGCTTCGAGGGGTACGACCGTTTTTCAGCGATAAGTTCGATATTACCCGGCACAAAAGATATAAGCTGTTGTCGGACTATGATAAGAAAAATGCCTTTGATGTAGAGGCATATATGAAACACTCTCTGAAACTGCGGATGAAAGAGGAATTTGACCTTTTTGAGATAGAAGGGGATGAAAGTGAATGAATGATATTTTCAAGGAGATGCAGGCAAAGATCGGCTGCCGGAACATTTCAGATCTTCCTTATTATAAACGGGCGGTCTGGTATGAACTGCGCCGGATGCCTCTTGTGGGATATGGACAGGAACAGTTGGAGGACTTCGCCCGGTATGTGTTTGGGGTAAGATACTCCGTTTTAAAAGAAGTCATGGAACTGTTGGAGGCAGAGCCGGCCTTTGCGACACCATGACGCAAAGTTTGCGGCATCAGAACTTTACGACACGGTGTCGTAAAGTGACAGGAAAACCTTGCGACACGATGTCGCAAAGTTGGAAAGGGGAGTTTATGGATTTTTTTACAGAGGCGGTCAATGTTCTGGCAGATCTTGTCCGTGCGTTATCCTGTCCGGATTTTCCGGAAGAATGGCCGGAAATGTTTCCGGTGGAGGTAAGGGAAGCGGCTGTCTTGCCAGTGCGGATTAGACGCCTTTGGCCGCCGATCCGGGCGGAGCCGGGGAGCGGAAGGCAGGGACAGGGCATAATGAAACAACAAAAATAAAAGAGAAAGGATAAGGAAACCGGATTCTCGGAAGATTTGAGCGGCTATGGAAAGATGGCGGCTCTTTTTTGTCCCTGCAGATCAGCCGAAACGGAATCCGGTTTCCAGGTAGCATATGGCTTTTTTTAGCTCGGCAATTTCTATTTTACAGACGCTTGTGGTAGCCATCGGAGCCGGTCTTGCGGTCTGGGGCGTGATCAATCTGCTGGAAGGTTACGGAAACGATAATCCAGGTGCTAAATCACAGGGAATTAAGCAACTGATGGCCGGAGGTGGGGTTGTCCTGATCGGGACACAGTTAATCCCCTTACTTGGAGGGCTATTCTGAGGTAGAAGGGGGACTCATTTATGTTCGATGGCATTTTCGAGGCAATCGAGAACTGGATGAGGGATCTCCTGACCGGGATGGTCACGTCCAACCTGACAACCATGTTTACCGATGTCAATGAAAAGACCGGGGAGATTGCGTCCCAGGTTGGGCAGACGCCCCAGGCGTGGAACGGCAGCATTTTCAGCCTGATACAGAACCTGTCAAACTCGGTGATCATCCCTATTGCGGGGATGATTATCACGTTCGTGCTGTGCTATGAGCTGATTTCCATGCTGACGGAAAAGAACAACATGCACGAGATCGACACCTGGATGTTTTTTAAATATTTCTTCAAGATGTGGGTAGCGGTCTGGTTGGTTTCCAATACGTTTACAATCACTATGGCTGTCTTTGACGTGGGCCAGTATGTAGTCAATGCGGCGGGAGGCGTGATCAGTTCCGATACGGCGATCAACGTGGAATCCATGCTGGACGCTATGGAAACGGCGATGGAATCCATGAATATCGGGGAGCTGGTAGTGCTTGCCATGGAAAGTATGCTGGTGAGCCTGTGCATGAAGATTTTATCTGTCCTGATCACGGTCATTTTGTATGGACGTATGATTGAGATTTACCTTTATACCTCGGTTGCGCCGATTCCCTTTGCCACCCTTTCCAACCGGGAATGGGGGCAGGTGGGAAACAACTATTTCCGTGGGCTTTTAGCTCTCGGTTTTCAGGGATTTTTTATGATGGTGTGCGTCGGCATTTATGCGGTGCTGGTATCTACCATTGAAATCTCCGACAACATGCACTCAGCCCTTTTTGGTGTGGCAGCCTATACGGTCATTTTGTGTTTCAGCCTGATGAAAACGGCAAGTTTAAGCCGCTCGATTTTCAATGCGCATTAGGAGGAGGCAGGATGGAACAGAAGAAATACAGCATCATTTATGCCGACCCGCCGTGGCGGTATGAGATGAAAAAGGGGCAGGGAGTTGCGGAAAACCATTATTCTACCATGGGGATTGAGGAAATCTGCAGCTTGCCGGTGCAGGAAATCTGCGAAAAGGATTGTGTGCTGTTTTTGTGGGTGACATTTCCTCAATTACCGGAAGCGTTCAAAGTGATTAAAGCGTGGGGGTTCTGTTATAAGACAGTTGCCTTTGTCTGGATCAAGCAGAATAAATCCGGAAATGGCTATTTCTTTGGCCTGGGATACTGGACTCGCTCCAATGCGGAAATCTGCCTGTTGGCAGTAAAAGGAAAGCCGAAGAGAGTATCAAAAAAAGTATTCCAGCTTATTGTCAGCCCTCTGCAGGAACACAGCAGAAAACCGGCAGAAGCCAGGGAGCGCATCGTGGAACTGATGGGAGATCTGCCCCGGATAGAACTGTTCGCAAGGCAGCAATCCCCCGGATGGGATGTTTGGGGAAACGAAGTGAAAAGTTCCTTGGATATGGAACACGCTGGGAGGTGTAGCTGTGGAACAGAAGAAATATAACATTATCTATGCCGATCCTCCCTGGACATTCCGTGTATATTCCCCGAAGGGGAATGGCAGATCAGCAGTAAACCATTATCCAGTGATGGGATTACAAGAAATTAAGGCTCTGCCGGTGAGACAGATTGCGGACGAAAACTGCGCACTGTTTTTATGGGCCACATTTCCGAACCTACGGGAGTCTTTTGAGGTAATCGAAAGCTGGGGATTTACCTTTAAGACGGTGGCTTTCGTGTGGATCAAGCAAAACCGGAGGTCGGACAGCCTGTTTTGGGGTATGGGATACTGGACGCGTGCCAATGCGGAAATCTGTCTGCTTGCTACGAAAGGCGCTCCAAAGCGTCAGTCTGCAGGCGTCCACCAGGTGATTTTATCTCATATAGAGGAACACAGCAGAAAACCGGCAGAAGCCAGGGAACGCATCGTGGAACTGATGGGGGATATGCCACGGATCGAACTGTTCGCAAGGCAGCGCTCTCCCGGCTGGGATGTTTGGGGAAACGAAGTGAAAAGTTCCCTGGATATGGGAAAATTGCAGGAAAACAGAGGAAAGGAGCAGCCGGGGGATGGCGCAGCCTGCAGCGGATAACATCCTTTGGCGTGTAGATTTATGGCGTTTGTCAGCGTACCGAAAGACCTGACGAAAGTAAAAAATAAAGTAGTATTGAACTTGACAAAAAGACAGCTTATCTGTCTGTCAGCAGCGGCGGCCATCGGGCTGCCTTTTTATTTTCTCACACGGGAGTGGATCGGAACCACCAATGCCGCCACTGGCATGGTGCTTCTCATGCTTCCGGCATTCCTGTTTGCCATGTATGAGAAGGACGGGCTTCCCCTGGAGAAAATCTTATGGAATATCGTGACGGTAAAATTTTTGAAGCCTGCTGTCCGCAGGTACGAGGTGGAGAACTTTTATGAAATGGAGCCGCCGGAGGCTGTCCGGGGAGACAGGAAAGGAGGGGATCATCTTGGGAAGAAGAGAAGAAATCGCAGTCGATAAGCGGAGAAAGAGGAAGTACCGCAGGCTGTCCCGCTATGAGAAAAAAGCGAAGAAAGCAGCAAAAAAGAAGGCGGCGAAGGAGGAAAAGGCCAGGAAGAAAGCAGAAAAAAGAGAGAAGCGCAAGCCTGCGCAGCGGCAGAAAAGTGCATCCACAGAACGGGTTGTCCAGAGACAGGGTAAGCCCTATCCAGGGCAGGCTGTCCGCCAGAAAGCTGCAGTCAGTTCCATGAGCGGATCGCAAAGAAAAACGAAGAAAAAAGCGGAGGAGAAGCGCCTGTCAGCGCAGAAATCTATCCCCTACCGGGAAATGGCAAGAGATGGGATCTGCCGGGTGCAGGATAAGTATTATTCCAAAACCATCCGTTTTTATGACATTAACTATCAGTTGGCGCAGAATGAGGACAAGAACGCTATTTTTGAAAATTGGTGTGATTTCCTCAATTACTTTGACAGCAGTATCCATTTTCAGTTGTCCTTTATCAACCACCACAGCAACATGAAGGAATTTGAATCGGTAATCCAGATCAAGCCCCGGCATGACGTTTTTGATGATGTGCGGATGGAGTACGCACAGATGCTGAAAAACCAGCTTGCCAAAGGGAACAACGGCCTGGTGCGGACAAAGTATATCACCTTTGGGATTGAAGCCGAAAATATCCGGGAGGCAAAGCCGAAACTGGAGCGGATCGAGACGGACATCCTGAATAATTTTAAGGTACTGGGCGTGTCCGCCTATCCGTTGGATGGCCGGGAACGGCTGCAGATCATGTACGAGACGTTCAATCCGGAAGAGAAAGTGCCGTTTCAGTTTTCCTTTGACCAGGTGCTGCGCTCCGGTATGGGGACAAAGGACTTTATCGCTCCCACAAGTTTCCTGTTTAAGAATGGAAAGGACTTTATGATGGGGAATACCCTGGGAGCGGTGTCTTATCTGCAGATTCTGGCTCCTGAGCTGACTGACCGGATGCTTGCGGAGTTCCTGGACATGGACAGGAACCTGATCGTCAACCTGCATATCCAGTCTTTAGACCAGATGAAGGCGATCAAGCTGGTGAAAAGCAAGGTAACAGACATCAATCGGATGAAGATTGAGGAGCAGAAAAAAGCGGTGCGCTCCGGATATGATATGGACATCATTCCGTCAGACCTGAATACCTACGGCGGGGAGGCAAAGAGGCTCTTGGAAGATCTTCAGTCCAGAAACGAGCGGATGTTCCTTGTGACGATTGTATTTCTGAATACGGCAAAAACGAAGCAGGAATTAGATAATGCGGTGTTCCAGACAGCGGGTATTGCACAGAAATATAACTGTTCCCTGCGCCGTCTGGATTATATGCAGGAGCCGGGACTGATGAGCAGTCTTCCGCTTGGATTGAACCTGATCCCTATTAAGCGGGCGCTGACCACTACGTCTACGGCTATTTTTGTGCCTTTCACCACGCAGGAGCTGTTCATGGAAGGGGAATCTCTCTACTATGGGCTGAACGCCCTTTCCAACAACATGATCATGGTAGACCGGAAAAAGCTGAAGAACCCAAATGGTTTGATTTTGGGAACACCCGGTTCCGGAAAATCTTTCTCTGCAAAGAGGGAGATCACCAACGCTTTTTTTGTTACCCAGGATGACATCATTATCGGAGATCCGGAGGGGGAATACTATCCCCTTGTCAATGCCCTGGGCGGCCAGGTGATCCATATTTCGCCCACAAGCCATGACTATATCAATCCCATGGACATCAACCTGGATTATTCTGATGACGATAACCCGCTGGGATTTAAGAGTGATTTTATTTTGTCCCTTTGCGAGCTGATCATGGGGAGCCGGAACGGAATTGAAGCGGAGGAAAAGTCGGTCATTGACCGATGCCTGCCGTTGGTGTATCAGCAATACTTTGAAGCGCCGGTGCCGGAAAATATGCCTGTCCTGGGGGATCTGTATGAGTGCCTGCGCCGGCAGAAGGAAGTCCAGGCACAGCGGATCGCCACGGCATTGGAGATCTACGTCAACGGCTCCTTAAAAGTATTTAACCACCGCACCAACGTGGAGCTAAACAATCGGATTGTGTGCTTTGATATTAAAGACCTGGGAAAACAGCTTAAAAAGCTGGGGATGCTGATTGTCCAGGATCAGGTATGGAACCGTGTGACGGTGAACCGGGCGGCCCATAAGTCTACCCGGTACTATATTGACGAGTTCCACCTTCTCTTAAAAGAGGAGCAGACAGCGGCGTATTCCGTGGAAATCTGGAAGCGTTTCCGTAAATGGGGCGGTATCCCAACAGGAATTACACAGAACATTAAAGACCTGCTGGCCAGCCGGGAGATCGAGAACATCTTTGAAAACTCGGACTTTATCTATATGCTTAACCAGGCGTCAGGAGACAGGCAGATTCTGGCGAAACAGCTCAATATTTCTCCCCATCAGCTATCCTATGTGACCAACAGCGGGGAAGGGGAGGGGCTAATCTTTTATGGCAGTACCATTATCCCGTTTAAGGATAAGTTTGATAAATCCCTGCGCCTGTATTCTCTGATGACAACCAAAGTATCTGACCTGGAGGAACAGGAGGAGCGGAAGAAAAACGGCAGCGCATGAAATAGGGAGAAGGTGAAGAATATTGCAGGAATATAAAGCCAGGGATAAAACTGTCCGCAAGATGAGCCGGGACGGGCTGACGGAGGAAAACCTGCACAGCGGCGAGACTGTCCGTGTCAGCCACCGGGAGCGGGAGGAGCGGATACTGCCGAAGCAGGCAGAGGACATTCCCTTTTCCCCGGCAGAGAAAGCACCGGAGCAGACAGCAGAGGGCAGGAAGCGCAGGCAGAAGTTAATGGATCAGCCGGAGACGGGGCAAGGGGAGGCTTCTCCCCATGCCGTCGGCATGGAAACCGCAGGGACAGATGGTTTAGGTGGAACTGATCCGGCGATCCGCCCTGGTTCCATGACAGGAAATACGGCAGAATCGGGACAGGCGGAGCCTGCCGGAGAGGAAAATCCGGCATCTGCCGCCCATAGCAGTATCCGGGAACAGTCCTTCCGCTCCGGAAACATCCGGGGGCACCCGTCCGATACGTCAGCGTTGCTGGAATCTGTGTCAGAGGTTTCCCACCTGCGGAAGAAAAAGATGGTGCAGGAGTACGCCCGAAAAGGGCAGGGGAAGCCGGAGGATGCTGCCACCATAGAGGACTTCCGGGAGGAGATCAAAGGGAAAACCAAACGGGAGCAGATCCAGAAAGAGCAGAAAAAGGCGGGGCGGTTATCTTTTGATAAAGAAAACGGCATGGTGCGTGGGGCCGGTATGGGGATTTCAAAGAAGGCAGTTTCAGCGGCGGCAGGTTCCGCCGCTGTTTACGTCCATGGCAAAACCCATGAAGCGGAGCAGGAAAACGCTGCCGTGGAGGGAACACACCGGGCAGAGCTGATGGCGGAAAGCGCCCTCCGGTACGCCATGCACCGGACAAGCCGTGGCCTGCATAAGAGAAATGCACGTCTGAAAGAGTCGGTTTCCCCAGAGGAAGGAAAAGGCCGTTTTTTCTATGGGACAGCACAGGAAGCCGGGGAGAAAGCCGCCAGCAAGGCGGCACGAGACGCAGACCAGGCAAAAAAGGGAATCCTGCAAAAGTTCTGGCAGAAGCGCCAGTATAAGAAGGCGTATCAGGCGGCAAAAAAAGGAGGAAAAACGGCGGCAGGGACGGCAAAAGCCACACAGACTATGGCTTCCAAAGCAAGGGGTGTAGTTTCTGCTGTTCTCGGAAGAACTAAGGGGATCATTGCCATAGTAGTAGCGGTGGGATTGTTCTTCGTAATGATCGCTTCCCTTCTGGCAAGCTGCGGCGCTTCTATTCAGGGCGGGGCGGCATCTACCATTGTCAGCACGACCTATGCCAGTACGGACGAGGATATTTATGCGGTGGAGGATGCGTATTTGGAACTGGAAGAGGCATTAAATGAGCAGATTAACAGCATGGAGAGCCGGCATCCCGGCTATGACGAGTACCGTTATCAGATTGACGAGATTTCTCACAATCCGTATCACCTGATCTCTTATTTTTCCGCAAAGTACGGGGAATTTACCTATGAACAGGTGAAGGATGAGATCGAGGAAATCTTTCAGCGCCAGTACAGTATTACTACGGAAAGCACACGGGAGACAGTGACAGAGACAAAGATGGTGCGGGTGGGGGAATCTTTGGGGCAGGTCGTAACCAGCGGGTACTGCAGTTGTTCCATCTGCTGCGGCCAGTGGGCCGGCGGCCCTACGGCAAGCGGCGTTTATCCTACGGCTAACCATACCATTGCTGTGGATGCCAGCAATCCCTTTGTGCCGATTGGAACGAAAGTCATTATGAACGGCGTGGAGTATGTGGTGGAAGATACAGGAGCCTTTGCCCGGTACGGGGTACAGTTTGATGTGTATTACAGCGACCATGCCGCCGCATCCGCCCACGGACACCAGACCTGGGAAGCCTATCTTGCGGATGACAATGGCAGCCAGGAAGTAGAAGTGACGACCACACAGGAAGTGAACCGGCTGGACGTGACGCTGACCAACCACGGGCTGGACGCCGTACTGCGGGAATTGATGGACGAGAACGAGGAAGGGCGTTATGACCTTTATAACGGTACATACGGGAACCGGGATTATCTGTTTGATACGGAAACCCTTCCGGGAGGCGGCGGTGATTTTGGCTATGAGATCCCGGCGGAAGCTCTGACAGACCAGAAATTCGCTAACATGATCCGTGAAGCGGAGAAATACCTGGGGTATCCCTATGTGTGGGGTGGCAGTTCCCCGTCTACCAGCTTTGACTGTTCCGGGTTTGTAAGCTGGGTGATCAATAACTGCGGGAACGGCTGGAACATCGGCAGGCAGACTACAGACGGACTGATGGGATACTGTTCCGAAGTTTCCCCGGCAGAAGCAAAACCGGGAGACCTGATCTTCTTCCAGGGGACTTACGATACGCCGGGAGCCAGCCATGTAGGGATTTATGTGGGGGACAACATGATGATCCACTGTGGAAATCCCATCCAGTATACAAGCATTGCGTCCTCTTACTGGCAGGAGCATTTCCTGGCGTTTGGACGGATTCATGGATAAGAGAGAAGGTGAGCGATATGAACCGGAAACTGCACCGGGTTCTGGACGAGATCCGGAGAACGGAAAAGAAGATTGCCGAGTGGCAGGAACATTTAAAACAACTGAAACTTCTGGCGGAACAGTTGGAAAACCAGGAGATTGTAAAAACCATCCGGTCTATGAAGCTGGACAGCCACCGGATGTTAGAGCTTTTGGAGGGGATTCAGGAGGGGACAGTTTCCATTTCCCTCCCGGCAGAAGAACCGGAGACAGGAACTGCAGACGGGGAAAACAGTACAGGGCCGGATAGCCATCCGGAAGAAATGGCGCAGAAAACAGCGCCGGAAAGAGAGGTTAAAGACGATGAGGAAACTTAAAAAATGGCTTATGGTGTTTGCAATGGCGGCGGGAGTACTTTCCTCCACCGCTATGACTGCCTTTGCCTATACCGGGGATGTGGAACAGGAAGGGACAGCGGCAGAGGAAACAGCACAGGGAAGCACGGAGACGGTGATTCCGGAACAGGCGGCAGATTCCGGACAGACGGAAGGGAATGCCCAGTCAGGAACCCAGGCAGCCGGGGAGGGGATGCCTTTTTCCATTCCGGGAAACGGGGAGGTGCTGGACGATAAACAGGAGGATGGGACAAAGGAGTTCCTGACCATCCAGACGAAAAACGGCAATACCTTTTTCCTGGTGTTAGACCGTTCCAGTAATACAGAGAATGTGTATATGCTCTCCATGGTAGACGAGAATGACCTGGCGGAGTTTATGGATGAGACGCAGACGGAGGAGACGCCCCAGGTAGTGATTCCGGAGACGGAAGTGCCGGCAGAAACCGGGACGGAGAGTGAAACCGGATCGGAAACAGTACAGCCAGAAGAGGATGGCGGCATGAACACCGGGGCGCTCCTGGCGATTGGACTTCTGGCGGCAGGCGGGATCGGAGCCGGCTATTATTTTAAGGTCGTGAAGCCGAAGAAAGAGGAAGCCCAGGAGGAAGGCGAGGACTTGGAGTTCTATGACGGCGGCGCTTACGTCAATGAAGATCCTGAAGAAAAAGAAGAAACAGCAGACGAAGAAGAGAAAGAAGCATAAGCGCAGTCAAAGTAAGAAGAAAAAGGAACGGGGCAGCCGGGAAGCCGGCTGCTTTCTTTTATACAGGCGCAAAGCCGGAAAGGAGTATGGATGTATTTAGTGTTAGGGGAAAAACCCAGTGTGGCTTTAGGATATGCGAAAGTGCTGGGGGCGAAGAAACGGCAGGACGGCTATCTGGAGGGAAATGGATGGCTGGTAAGCTGGTGCCTGGGGCATCTGGCGGAGTATGTGCTGCCGGAGGAATATGATGAGAAATACCGGAAGTGGGAGTTTAACGATCTCCCGATCCTGCCGGAAGAATGGCGGCTGGCTGTGGCGAAAGATAAAAAGGCGCAATTTGCTGTGTTAAAAAAACTGCTGAACCGGAAAGATGTGGATTATGTGGTCAACGGCTGTGACGCCGGACGGGAGGGAGAGCTGATCTTTGGCCGTGTCTATGAATTGTCCGGGAGCCGTCTCCCCGTCAAGCGGATCTGGATCAGTTCGATGGAAGATACGGCGATCCGGGAAGGATTTGACCACCTGAAAGATGGCGCAGAATACCAGAATCTCTATGAAGCGGCTGTCTGCAGGGCGAAAGCGGACTGGCTGATCGGGATGAACGCTACCAGGGCGTTTACCACAAAATATTTTAAACGGCTGGTGGTGGGGCGGGTACAGACGCCTACTTTGGCTATGCTGGTGGAGCGGGGAGGACAGATCGCACATTTCCAGAAAGAAAAATACTATAACCTGCATTTAGACTGTGACGGATTGGAGGTTGTCAAAGAAAAGCTGTTTGACGCCGGGGAAGCAAAACGGATAAAAGAAGCCTGTGAGGGCGGAACAGCTACCGTGGAATCCTGCGTATCAACGGAAAAGGCTGTCTCACCGCCGAAGCTGTATGACCTGACCACACTCCAGAGGGAAAGCAACCGTTACTTTGGATACACGGCAAAAGAGACATTGGACTTTACCCAGAGCCTTTATGAGAAAAAGCTGGTAACCTATCCACGGACAGACAGCCAGTATCTGACAGAGGACATGGAGCAGACTGCAGGGCAGGCGATTGCAATGGCGTGTGAGAAATATGGCTTCTCCCAGGTATATCCACCGGAACCGGATGTAAAGCGCACCATGGATAACAGCAAAGTCTCGGATCACCATGCGATCATCCCTACGGCAGAGCTAAAGGGCTATGACCTTCAGGAGCTGTCCAAAGGGGAGCAGGACATCCTGCGGCTGATCGGCGTCCGACTTCTCTGTGCCGGAGCGCACAAGCACGTCTATCAGGAAACGGAGATCACCGTGTCCTGTGCCGGAGAAATGTTCCAGGCAAAAGGGAAAGCCGTTCTGGAAATGGGCTGGAAAGCAGTAGAAGCAGCGTTTCGTGAACGTTTAGGCGCAAAAAGCCGGAAGGACGGGGAGGAGCGAACCATTCCCGCCGTGACAGAGGGGCAGACTTTCCATCCGGTCATGGCCAGTATATCGGAGCATTTTACAACGCCGCCGAAGCCATACAGTGAGGACACCCTGCTATCCGCCATGGAGACCGCCGGCAATCAGGCATTTGACGAGGAGACAGAGAAAAAAGGTCTTGGCACACCAGCGACTAGGGCGTCCATTATTGAAAAGCTGGTATCTTCCGGCTATGCGGAGAGAAAAGGGAAACAGATCGTGGCAACAAAGGATGGGGCGGATCTGATCTCTGTGCTGCCGGAGTACCTGCGGTCAGCAGCCATGACTGCTGAATGGGAGAATCGGCTGCTTCGGATGGAGAAAGGGAAAATTGGAAGCGCAGAATTTCTGGACGGCATTGTAGAGCTGATTGACCGGATGCTGTTGGAGTGCGGGGAACTGTCCGTGGAGGAGCAGAACCGCTTTTATCCCAGGGAGCAGATCGGCGTCTGTCCGGTCTGCGGCAGTCCGGTCTATGAGAGTAAGCGGAATTTTTTCTGCGGGAGGCGGGAGTGTTCCTTTGCTCTCTGGAAAGAGAACCGGTATCTGTCCGGGATGAGGAAAGTTATTGATAAAAAAATGGCGGCAGAGCTTTTAAAAGACGGGCGGACATATGTGCCGGATCTGTATTCCCAGAAAAAAGGGAGAAACTTTGCGGCCTATCTCTGCATGGATACGGAAGATGGAAAAGCCAGTTTCCGGCTGGAGTTCCCGAAAAAGAAAGGAAAGAAAAAATAACGCAGGAGGATCTATATGGCAAAAATCAATGACATCCGTTTCCTGGCACGGGAGACGGCAAAAGAAGTCAGCGGTTCCCCACGGGACTGGATGGGGTATCTGGACACGGCTTCCAGGCTGTACCGGTATCCTTTTTCTGACACGCTCCTGATCCATGCACAGCGTCCGGACGCTACGGCCTGTGCGGAGCTGGAAGTGTGGAATGAGAAAATGCGCCGGTGGGTGAACCGGGGAGCGAAAGGGATTGCCCTGATTGACGATACCGGGCCGAGGCGTATGCTGCGGTATGTGTTTGACGTATCGGACACCCATCCGGTGCGGGGCGGCAGGACACCGTACCTGTGGAGGCTGGAAGAAGGACAGCGAGAAGAACTTCTGAACTATCTGGCGGACACTTATGGGCTGGACAGGGAAGGAGCTTCTGATCTGGCTGCGGCGTTGCGGCAGATTGCGGAGGAAGTGGCGGCGGACAGCCTGGAAGAAACCATGGACGGCATGGGGTATGCCATCCCCGGCACTTTCCTGGAGGGGCTGGATGAAGATACCATCCGGGTGGAGTTCCGCACGCTCCTTACAAACAGCGCTTTTTACTCCATGGCACGGCGCTGCGGCCTGGAGCCGATGGAATACCTAGAAGAAGCAGATTTCTCCGGGATCACCGATTACAATGACCTGTCTGTCCTGGCATTTTTGGGAAATGCCACCAGTCAGCTTGTAGAGCCGGTACTCCGTGACATTGGGCGCACGATCCGGCAGATGGAACTGGAGGAATGGAGAAAGCAGGCAGACGAAATCCATGAAAAACCGGAGAAAACGGTTGCAAAAACTCAGGAAGTACCTTATAATGAATTTAACACGTTAATTCGTGAAAGTGAAAATGTAGAAGGAGGGGAACCAAATGGAGCTGACTTATCACCGCAAGGGGGATTATCTGTTTCCGAACCTGACATTGGCAGAAGAATCCGTCCAGATCGGGAAATACGGGATGCTGCGGAGAACATACCTGAAGGAACACAGGAAGAACCTGTATCAGAGCCTTCTGATCAGCGGGAAGCTGGACAGCCATCTGCAGGAGATCGAGAAATCGGCACAGGGGAGAATGGAGAACCTGATGGACGGGCTTCTAACAACCTATCCGGCACCGGACAAAGAGACAGATCCGATGGCGTGGACAGCACACATGAACAGCCTGACACAGATGGCGGAGGAAACCGTATTGACGGAATTGGTATACAGCTAAGGGAAGAAACAGTGGAACAGGATTTGAGTGAAGCAGAGGAGACAGAAGCCTCTGCTTTTTCTTTTCCCGAACTGCCCACGGTGGAACGGCAGATCCGTTCCATTGAGGAGCGGCAGGCGGCTCTGTATGCCGGGGAGACAGCCATCCCTGCGGATGTGATTGATGAGGTTTTAAGACACGGAGGAAACCGGGACAGGAGCCATTTGCGGATGATTTATAACTTTATGATCGAGCAGACACCGGAGGAATACACAGATTTTGTGCGCCGGGAATACGGCACCGGCGGTATTGGCCTTGTGATCGGCGGGAAAGAATATTCTGTCTGGTATGACGAGCTGGGGATGCAGATTGCTGTAGGGCATACAGTGACAGACCGGATTCTGGATAAGACCTTTCTGTCCTGGGAGGATGTGAGCGGAAGAATCCATCAGCTTTTAAAACAGGGAGAATACGCTCCCCAGTCTGTGCTTGATGCCGCCCGAAGCAATGCTCTGAAAGAACATGCGGAAGTTTTGCTTTATATGGAACGGGATCTTGCAAAAGGTGTGGCAGAGCTTGTCTTTGCGGACATGGAGCCGTTCCGTGGAGGCTTTCCGGATATGGTAGAGAAAGTCAGCGCATTGTTAGACCAGCCGGAGTATCTTGCGGATTTAAATGAGCGTCTGGCGGGACTGGCGGAAGCCTATGAAGAAGATCCGGAGATTATGCGTTTCCATTGGTACCGTCCAGATAAAGTAGCGGCACAGTTCCAGAAATTCGCAAAAGAAGCGGTTCCTTATCAGTCAAGAGAAGGATTTCAGTGGCAGGAACATGACATTTTTATTACCCAGGATGAAATTGACGCTTTCCTTACCAGAGGCGGGCCGTATTCTGACGGGCGGCTTTCCACCTATGCGTTTTTTATCCAGGAGAAAACTGCAAAGGAAAAGGCAGATTTCCTGAAAGAGCAGTATGGGGTCGGGGGATGCAGCCATGCCTTAAGCGGAGCGGATGATTCCCATGCGGACTATGACGGGAAAGGGATCAAACTATGCAGAGGCGATTATATCAATCCGTCGGCTACGGAACTTCTGAAATGGCCCCAGGCGGCAAAGCGAGTCCAACAGCTCATAGATCAGGGGATGTACCTGAAAGCCGGGGATTATTCCCGTATGCCGACATATGAGCGGAAAGTTTTGGCAAGGAGAATCATCCGTTTTTATTCCCGTATGCCGGAGGAGATTGAGCGTCCATTTAAGGAAGATCTTCTGAATGAGGATGCAATAAAACGACTGCCAGAACTTCTGGAAGAACCGGAGACAGCGGAAAGGCTTGTGTCACAGATGGACGCCGCCCTTGCTGCCTTACCTTTGGATTTCCCGTCATATGACGAAAGGGCGGATACCCTCTCTGTGATCCATGATTATATTGACGGAACATATACGATTTTCCCGGATCAGAAGAAAGACATAGAAGTGGAGGCAACAGGACAGCAGTTGTCTCTCTTTGATTTTATGGGAGAAAGTGTTCCGGAAGAGGAGCCACAGGAGATTACAGCGGAACAGACAGAAGAAGCGGAAACAATTCCAGAAACGGTAACAGAGCTGGAAACAATATCAGAGTCAGAGCCGGAAACGGTAACGGAACTGGAAAAACGGGAACCGGGGCAGTCAGAGAAAATTTTGACAGAAGAAGAACAGGATACCGTTTATACTGCCATTGAGGAACAGATTACGGAAACTCTGGAGAAAGCGGGAGTATCTTTTGATGTGCTTTCTCCGGAGCAGGTGGACGTGATCTATGCTGCCGCTGAAAAGGGACAGGATGTGACGCCGGTTGTAAACCCGGAGTTCTCCCCGGAACAGATGCAGTTGATTCTTGACGTGCTGGAGCGCCTGGAGACAGACAACCAGGCGGCTGTAAAGAGGGAACTGGAACATCTTACCACAGAGGTGATGTCCTTAGACACCATCAACACCATCCGGCAGTATTACCATATCCCTCTGGAACCAGCGGAAAAGGAGCCGGCTCTGGCTGCCGGACAGCAGGAAAAGGCTGTAAATTTCCGTATCACGGACGATGCCCTGGGAACCGGGACTCCGAAAGAAAAGTTCCGTGCCAACCTGGAGGCTATCCGGCTGCTCCACCAGATCGAAGGGGAAGGTCGGGCAACCGCCACGCCGGAAGAACAGGAGATTCTCTCCCGTTATGTGGGCTGGGGCGGCCTGCAGGAAGCCTTTGAGGAACGGAATGAAGCATGGTCGGACGAGTTTATCGAGCTGTATACGGAGCTTGACCCGGAGGAATACAGGGCGGCACGGGAATCCACGTTAAGCGCCTTTTATACGCCGCCGGTGGTGATCAAAGCCATGTATGCAGCCCTGGGAAATATGGGGCTGGAGAAAGGGAATGTGCTGGAGCCGTCCTGTGGGATCGGGAACTTCCTGGGGCTTGTGCCGGAGGGCATGGACGGGCTGAACATGTATGGCGTGGAGTTAGACAGCATTTCCGGCAGGATCGCAAAACTTCTTTACCCGGAAGCGGAGATTACCATCAGTGGATTTGAAAAGACCCAGTTCCCGGACGGCTTTTTTGATGTGGCAATCGGGAATATTCCCTTTGGGAGCTATAAGCTCGCTGACCGGCGCTATGACCGTCAGAAATTCTTCGTCCATGACTACTTTATCGCAAAGACCATTGACAAGGTGCGGCCCGGCGGTGTGATCGCCTTTATCACTTCCAACGGGATCAGCGGCGGCACGATGGACAAACAGGACGCTAAAGCAAGGGAATACATCGCACAGCGGTGTGAGCTGCTTGGTGCGATCCGCCTTCCGAACAATGCGTTCCAGGCCAATGCCGGTACAAAGATGAATACGGATATTTTGTTCCTGCAGAAGCTGGATGCTCCCAGAATACTTGGAAAGGAACTGCCGGAGTGGGTGCAGACCGATGAAATTCTGCGGGAAGAATATACCAATGACAAGGGAGAAACCTCCTATAACTTTATCACCGTCAATCGCTATTTCCAGAACCATCCGGAGATGGTGCTGGGAGAGCAGAAGATTGTCTCCGGCCCCTATGGGCCGCAGCTTATCTGTAAGCCCATTGAAGGCGCTGACCTGGCGGAGCAGTTAAAGGAGGCGGTCAGCCATATCCACGGCACGATCACGGAGATGGAATTGGAGGATTCGGATTTAGAAGAGATTGACACTTCCATACCGGCAGATCCATCTATTAAAAATTTCAGTTTTGCCAACGTGGACGGCGTTGTGTATTACCGGGAAAATTCCCGGATGAACCGGATGGAACTGCCCGCTATGACAACAGAGCGTGTCCTGGGGATGATCGAGCTGCGTGATATGACACAGGAACTTCTCCAGAGCCAGTTGGAGGATGCCAGTGATGAAAAAGTCCATGCCCTGCAGGAGAAACTGAACCAGACCTATGACCGTTTCACCGGAAGATATGGCCTGATCAGCAGCAATGCCAACAAGCGGGCCTTTTCCCAGGACAGCAGCTACTGCCTGCTCTCTTCCCTGGAGATCCTGGACGAAGAAGGGAACCTGAAACGGAAAGCCGACATCTTTACCAAACGGACGATCCGGAAGCCGGAGGCGGTGACTTCCGTGGACACGGCAAGCGAAGCCCTGGCGGTGTCTATCGGGGAACGTGCCAAAGTAGATGTGCCTTTTATGGCGGAACTGTCCGGGAAAACCGAAGAAGAAGTGACGGAAGAACTAGCCGGGGTGATTTTTCAAAATCCGGTGACAGAAAGCTGGGAAACCTCGGATGAATATCTGTCCGGCAATGTGCGGGAGAAGCTGGAAACGGCGAGAACCTTCGCAGAAAACCACCCGGAATATGGGATCAATGTGCAGGCACTGGAACGGGTACAGCCGAAAGACCTGGATGCGTCAGAGATTGAGGTGCGCCTGGGCGCTACCTGGATCGATCCGGAGTATATCACACAGTTTATGGGCGAGACATTTGGAACGCCGGATTATCTGCTTGGACGGCAGATTGAAGTCCGGTATGCCCCGGTCAACGGCCAGTGGAATGTGAGCGGGAAAAATGCGGACTACCGCAATCCCCGTGTAACCGCTACCTATGGTACACAGCGGGCAAACGCCTACCGGCTTTTGGAGGACGCCTTAAATCTGCGGGATACGAAGATCTATGACACGGTGGAGGAAGATGGGCACGAGAAGCGAGTCCTGAATAAAAAAGAAACTATGCTGGCACAGCAAAAGCAGGAGATGATCCGGGAGGAATTTAAGGAATGGATCTTCCGGGATATGGACAGGCGTGAGACACTGTGCCGAAAATACAATGACCTGTTCAACAGTATCCGGCCCCGTGAATATGACGGCAGCCATATCCAGTTTGTGGGCATGACGCCGGAGATTACGCTGATGCCCCATCAGAAAAATGCCGTTGCCCATATCCTTTACGGGCATAATACACTGCTTGCCCATTGCGTGGGCGCAGGAAAGACCTTCCAGATGATTGCCGCCGGCATGGAGAGCAAGCGGCTTGGCCTGTCGCAGAAGAACCTGTATGTGGTGCCAAACCATCTGACCGAACAATGGGGCAGCGATTTCCTGCGGCTTTACCCGAACGCCAACGTGCTTGTGGCGACCAAAAAGGATTTTGAGCCTGCCAACCGGAAGAAGTTCTGTTCCCGGATCGCTACCGGAGATTATGATGCTGTCATTATCGGGCACAGCCAGTTTGAGCGGATTCCTTTGTCACGGGAGCGTCAGGCAATGTCCATTGAAAAGCAGATCGACGAGATCACCATGGCCATTGAGGAAGCGGCAGAACAGGACGGGATGCGCTATACCGTAAAGCAGATGGAAAAGACCAGGAAGAACCTGGAGACGAAACTGGAGCGTCTCAACGACCAGACCAGGAAAGATGATGTGGTGACCTTTGAGCAGCTTGGGGTAGACCGGCTGTTTGTGGATGAGAGTCATTTTTACAAGAACCTTTTCCTTTATACAAAAATGCGGAATATTGCGGGGATTGCACAGACGGACGCACAGAAAAGCTCGGATATGTTCGCTAAGTGCCAGTACCTGGACGAGATCACCGGCGGGCGTGGGGTGACGTTTGCCACGGGAACGCCTGTCTCCAACAGTATGGTGGAGCTTTATACCATCATGCGCTACTTACAATATGACACACTCCAGGCAATGGGGCTGGGGCATTTCGATTCCTGGGCCGTCGCCTTTGGAGAGACGGTAACGGCGATTGAGCTATCGCCGGAAGGGACGGGCTACCGTGCAAAAACACGGTTCGCCCGTTTTTTCAATCTCCCGGAGCTGATTTCTTTATTTAAGGAGTCCGCCGACATCCAGACAGCGGATATGCTGAACCTCCCGGTGCCGGAGGCGGAATACATCAATGAAGTGCTGAAACCCAGTGAAGAACAACAGGAGCTTGTCAGCACCTTTGCAGAACGGGCAGAAATGGTACGGGCAGGAGCTGTGGAACCTCGTGAGGACAACATGCTGAAGATCACCAATGACGGGAGGAAATGCGCCCTGGATCAGCGGCTTATCAACGACATGCTCCCGGATTACCCGGACAGCAAAGTAAACCGCTGTGTGAAAAACGCTTTTGACATCTGGAAGGAGACAGCGGATTACCGTTCCACCCAGCTCATCTTCTGCGACCTTTCCACGCCGAAGAATGACGGCACTTTTAATGTATATGACGATGTGCGGGAAAAGCTGGCGGCAAAAGGAATCCCCAGGGAGGAGATTGCTTTTATCCATGAAGCCGGGACAGAGACAAAGAAGGCGGAACTGTTCGCAAAGGTACGTTCCGGGAAAGTGCGTATCCTGTTGGGTTCCACGCCAAAGCTGGGAGCCGGGACGAATATCCAGGACAGGCTCATTGCCCTGCACCACCTGGACTGCCCCTGGAAACCGGCAGACCTGGAACAGCAGGAGGGGCGTATCTTACGCCAGGGCAACCAGAATAAGAAGGTGAAGATCTTCCGGTATGTGACGGAAAATACTTTTGATGCGTATATGTGGCAGATCTTGGAGAATAAGCAGAAATTCATCAGCCAGATCATGACAAGCAAAAGCCCTGTCCGTGCCTGTGAAGATGTGGACGATGCGGCCCTGTCCTATGCGGAGATCAAGGCCCTGGCTACGGGCAATCCCTATATCAAGGAAAAGATGGATCTGGACATCCAGGTGAGCAAGCTGAAATTGATGAAGGCCAACCACACCAGCCAGAAATACCGACTGGAGACAGATATAGCGAAAAATTATCCCATGCAGATCACAGCGGCAAAAGAACGGCTGGAGGGGCTGAAAGCAGACTTCCAGGCGGTGAAGCCGCTCCTGGAAAAAGGCAGGGAAAAGGATGAGTTTTCCATGACGGTCGGCGGTAAGGAATACACCGACAGGAAAGAGGCCGGGACGGCGCTGATCGCTGCCTGCGCCGGGGTAAAAGCGGTGAAAACATCCGGGCGGATCGGGGAATTTTACGGGTTCCAGATGAGTGCGGAGTTTGACAGTTTCAACCAGAAATATGTGCTGACACTGAAGCGCCAGTGCAGCTATAAGATCGAGGTCGGGAAAGACGCCCTGGGAAATCTGCAGAGGATCAGCAATGCTTTGTCCGGCATTGAAAAGAGAGTGTCAGAGACACAGCAGAAACTGGAAACCTTACAGCGGCAGTTAGAGACAGCGAAGGAGGAAGTAGCAAAGCCATTTGAGAAAGAACAGGAGTTGGCAGAGAAGTCGGAGCGGCTGGCAGAGTTAAATTCCCTTTTGAACATGGACGAAAAAGGCCCGTCAGAAGCCCTTGGAGCAGAGGACGTGACCGAGGCGGCAGACCAGGCGAGAAGCCCGGTGAATTATGCCGGCAGGGTGGCAGAGGAAACGGTTGTGGCGGACAGTCCCCGCAGGCCATCGGTACTGAAAAAACTGGAAAATGCGAAAATCCGGATTGCGAAACAGCAGGGGAGCCATTCCCCAACTGTGCGGAAACAAGCGGTGGAACTTTAATTTATATAGAAATCCCGTCAGAAATCTGGCGGGATTTTATGATAGGAAGGATCGTAAATGTCACAGATACAATATAGTTTTCATAAAAATGACGAGTACCGTACACCGGCTTATGCGGTGTATCCAATCCTGAAACGCTTGAAAAAGGATACATCGATATGGTGTCCCTTTGATAAAAACGACAGCCAATTTGTGAAAGTGTTTCAGGCGTATGGTTTCCGGGTGGTCTATGGGCATATCCAGACGGGGCAGGATTTTTTCACTTTTCCTGTTCCCCCTTGTGATTATATTATCAGTAATCCGCCATACAGCCGGAAAGGGGAAGTGTTTCAGCGGTTATTTGAACTGCAGATCCCATTTGCCATGTTGATTAACTTTCAGGGGATTTTTGATCAGAGAGAGCGGTTTGAAATGTTCCGACGGCAGCATATCGAGCTGCTTTGGCTTAATCCACGGGTAAATTACGATACAGACGGCGGCCAAAGAAAAGGCACGAGGGTTCCATTCCAGAGCTGTTATCTTTGCCAGGGGATTTGTAAACAGCAACTGGAATTTGAATACCTGGATACAAGTTTATTGAAGTAGGGGGGAGACAGATATGGCGGAAAAAGACAGGAACCAGAGAATGAAGGAGATCACGGAGCGGCTGGAACAGGGCGTTAAAGAGATTTTCACATCAGAAATGTATATGGAATATCTGAAAACGATGTCCCAGTTCCACAGTTACAGTTTTAACAATACGCTCCTGATCCACCTGCAGAAACCGGACGCAACTTTAGTGGCCGGGTATCAGGCATGGCAGAAAAAGTTCCACCGGCAGGTGCGGCGTGGGGAGAAAGGCATCCAGATCATTGCCCCTGCGCCGATCCGGCAAAGGGAAGAGGTGGAAAAGATCGACCCGGCTACACTGGAGCCGGTATTAAAACCGGACGGGACGCCGGAGATGGAGGAAGTGGAATATACGATCCCACGTTTTCGGATCACCACCGTTTTTGATGTATCCCAGACGGACGGGGAGCCGCTTCCGGAACTGGCCACGCCGGAGCTGATGGGAAGTGTGGAAAACTATGAGATATTTATGCAGGCAATCCGGGATATTTCCCCGGCGCCGATCCGCTTTGACGAGATCGAGAGCGGGGCAAAGGGATTTTATAACAGTATTGAAAAGGAAATCGTGATCCAGAACGGCATGAGCGAGAGCCAGACCATGAAAACCGGCATCCATGAAGTTACCCACGCAAAGCTCCATGACAGGGACATCATGGAAGAACTGGATGAGAAAAAAGACCAGTTGACCAGGGAAGTGGAAGCGGAAAGCGTGGCGTACACCGTTTGCCAGTATTTTGGCCTGGATACGTCAGAATATTCCTTCCCCTATATTGCCGGGTGGAGCAGTGACAGGAATATGAAAGAACTCCGATCCTCTATAGACACGATCCGCCGGGTGTCCGGGGAATTTATCGACCAGATGGTGGATCGGATGCAGGAAATCCGGCGGGAAGCACAGCGGCATCAGGAGAACGCACTCTTTGAAGAACCGCAGGACAGATATGGGATTTATCAGCTCTGTGAGGACAGGGATGGGACGGATTACCGTTTTATGGGAATGGCTTACCTGCAGGAACAGGGCATCACTGTGGACGGCGCTGATTATCAGTTCGTTTACGGAGATGAACTGCAGGAAGGGGATACCCTGGAAGCCTTATACACAAAATTCAATACAGACCATCCGGCGGACTATACCGGGCATTCCCTGTCAGTGAGCGATGTGGTCGTCCTGAAAAAAGACGGGGAACTGACCGCCCACTATGTGGACAGCTTTGGGTATCAGAAGCTTCCGGAGTTTGCTGCACAGAGAAAGAAACTGTTGGAAAGCCAGACAGAAGAAAAAGAATATCCGCCGCTCTATCTGTCTGACCTTACTTACGCTATGGAACATAGGAACGTAAACGCTTACCTGGATTCCCGGAAGCTGAACCTGGACTGTAAGAAAGCGGTTGAAGAAGCGGTTGCCAGCCACTTTGACGGGTATCATCTGGCCCATGAAGCTGCAGCGGATGTGGTGGAGGCATACGGGGCAGAGCGGGTGTCCTTCGTGCTGGCCTGTACCGTCCAGCACCTCAGATCGGACGGGCGGTTTTCAAAAGAGACAAAGGAATGGGCGGATCGCTTCAAAATCCCGGAGAATATCAGCCGTGGGATGGATCTCAATGTCGATTATGTGGTGACGAGCCATCCGGCAGTGCTGGACGGTTTTATCGGCCTTGCCCGGAAAGAAATGGGGGAACAGGAGAAAGAAAAACAGGCAGAGCAGATCGGCCCGGAGACAAAAGGGCTTTTGGTAGAGGGACATTTTGGCACCTGGCACACGGTAGAAGTGAGGGAAATCGCCGGGGAGACTTTTTTCCGGATGGAGCAAGACGAGTATGGGGATACCGTGGCAGGGATTATCGTGGACGCAGACGGGAAGCTGGTAGCGGAGGATCTGGAACATGGATTTGATGCCGGGGCTATGGAAGCGATCACAGAATATCTCTATGAGAAAGTGCCAGAGCCGTTTATCAAGCAGTTCTATGTGGTGAATGACGCCTATGGAGTGAAAGCGGAGCGGGAGTATCAATACTTTGAAAACCTGGATGAAGCGATCCAGGCATATCACCTGTTGCCAAACCACCTGGACAAACAGCTTGGCATGGAAAGCCGGGAACCTGTCACTTCCAGGATGCCTTTAATTTCATGTAAAAACGGGATTGAGGAAATAGAAGATATTGAAAAAGCATCCTTAAGCGGGAAATGGATGAACCCGGAGGTGACGGACGCTGTGAACCGGGCTGTCTTTTATCTTGATAACCGGGATATGGAGGCAGCCTTTTCCCTTACGGGTCTGGAGCAGTATTTTTTTATCCAGACCACAGACGGAGGGTATGATTATACATTCTATGATGCGGGCTGCCGGGAGATTGACGGCGGCATTTATGAAAATGAGGATGTCTCCGAGCAGGAAGCTATTGAGGATATTTTATCCGGGGAAGCCGGCGGGAAACCGGTAACGTATAAAGTCATGGATGTGGAAGCATTTCTGGAGCAGAGGGAAAGGGCGCAGGAAACCGCCATGGAGCAAACGGAACCAACCATCAGTTTCTACGCTGCGGAGTGCATGGAGTTCCCGGTGATGGGAGAGTACCATGACAACCTGACGCTTGCGGAGGCATTTGAGAAATACCAGGCAATTCCGGCGGAGCGGATGAACGGGATCAAAGGGATCGGATTCCGGCTGGAGGACGGGAGCATGTATGACGGGGATTACGAACTGATGCGGGCCGGGAGCATCTCCAGGGATATGATCGACCTGGTTCCCCATTATAAGGAAAGCCCCTTGGTGCAGAAAGCTATGGCAGATCTGGAGGAAATGCTGGCAGAGGAACGCCGGAGGGAAGAACCGGTACAGACAGAGCCGGCGGCAGAACAGGGACAGGGCAGGCTGGGGCATACCGGGCAGAAACCGGGGGCAGAGAAGCCCACAGGGGTGCGCCAGTCCGTCCTTGCGGCGCTCCGTGAGCGGCAGGCAAAACGGAAAGCCGAGGAACAACAGCAGATACAAAAAGAAGAGCAGAAAGCGGAAAAGAAAACCCATGGACACAGGAAAGGAGAGCCGGAGTTATGAGAGTGCGGTTTGAGGAAGAAGAATATTTTGTCATTGCTATGTTTGAAAAGGACAGCCGGATCGGAACCATGGAGGAAATCCGCCGGGTGCTTCCATTTATCCGGGAAGATGGGGAGATGCTTGCCCTGGTCAACAGTACGCTGAAGAAAATGGAGCAGCTCACGGATCAGGAGTTCTCCCGGCTGGATCTGGAAACCTATGTGCAGGAACCGGCGGAGGAAGCGTGATGGAGATCAACCAATTTGCCCTGTACCAACTGAAGAATATCCCGGAGAACCGGATGATCCGCTACCGGTCTTATCAAACGCTGCAGGAGCAGCATATCCCGGTGCGGTATGAGAATTATGAGCAGGTTTACCTGGGACGGATGAAAAAAGGGGACACGCCGGACACCATCCGGACACGCATGGGGGAGCATCCGCCCCGCAGATCCGCCTGCCACAGCCTAAGCGTCAGTGATGTGCTGGTCTTAAACAGCGGTGGTGAGATCACAGCCTACTATGTGGAAAAAGAGGGTTTTGTCGTGATCGCCGGATTTCTCCGCCTGGGTTCTTCCGGTGCGCTGATCTCTTATGACACCACAGATTTCCATATCGAGGGGAAAGAGGGAAGCTGGCTTGCCTATGACAGCATCATCATAGACGGACGGGAATTTTTCCTCATGGAACACACCGTTTACGGGGCGCAGGCGGCCAATGTGGTGCTGGACAGTGCGGGAAATATGGTGGTAGACAATGTGTTCCACGGCTTTGACGAGGCAGTAAAGCAGCAGATCCGGGAGTACCTGCACCCGCCAGTAAAAGAGCCGGAACCGGAGAAACCAAAAAAGCCGGTGATGGAAAACTGGCAGAAAGCCTATGAAAACGGGGAATATCTGCGGAGCGCAGAGATCACGGAAGAACAGAATTACAACATGATAGACGGGCGCATGAATAATCTGCCGAACAAGCCCCGGAAGATTGGAGGAAGGGTTTCTGTGCTGGATCGGCTCCATCTGAAGCAGGCAGAGATTGCCAGACGGAGCGGGAAGGCTGTGCCGCAGATGGCGGCGGAAGAAGAGATGGAGCGGAGAAGGAAATAAAAAAAGAGGAAGATGTTTTGCCGGGAGTGGCAGGCATTTTCCTCTTTTCTAATCTCTGAAATATTTTAACATCTGAACCAATATCGGACTTTCAGCAATCTCACCAGTATCTCGTTCCCTTTGTCCAAATTGGACAAATTGGGAAGCGGAATAAAAGTCATATAATTTTGGATTGCTGGCACATTCTATGTAAACGGCTTTTCCTCCGATAATAAACTGGGCTTCCCGGACTTTGCTGCAGGCAATGGATAATAATTCCTGTCCGGGTATAGAGACAGATAAACCGGGATTAAAATTCCTGCCGAGCTGTGCAATCAACGGCATGGACACCAGAAAACGGTCAAGCTCTTCATCATATTGCGAAAATTTACCTATACGTTTCTGGAGTGTTTTACTTAATGCGTTTCCGTTGATAGAAACAAATTTATTTGCCAACGTAAAATAGCCAACGAAACCGGGTGATTCTTCATCAGAAAAAACCAGATAGGTCATTGCAAGCCGCTGCCTGGCAAAGCCAATCGCCTTTGACTGTATAAAATTTTCCACGTCTTTATTTTGTGGACACATGAAACGGGAGAGGATAGACTGCAGCTTATCCTCTCCGTATGTGTCGAGCATTTCTAAAAGATTCAGCTCTATATAATCCATTATATTTTATCTCCAAAAAAAGCTTTGATATTTTTCGTGCCTTTTAATTCCTTTACGCTATAATTACGGGAAACAGGTTTTGTCGCAATAGCTGCAGCTTTCTCCAATGCTTCCACGAAAGCGGCGGCGGAGTCTTTGTCATGGATTACAATGTTCTTTTTGATACTCTGTGTTGCCATGTGCATCTACTCCTTTCATGTTCTCTCATCAATAGTATAGTCGATTTTTTAAAAAATAGCAATGAACGATTTTAAAAAAATGCTTGACGGAACGATTAAAAAAATATGCTGGAATGGTGAGTATGAAATTCAGCGTTTATTTCAGCAATTCGTCATAACTTGTCCCCAGGCAGTCCCGGATGCCACGGAGCTGTGCCCCGGTGATATGCTGAATCCCCCGTTCAATCTTTACCAGCGTCTCTCGTGTCATAGCTATATCTTTCAGTTGGAGCATACGGACAAGTTCTGTCTGTCCGATCCCCTTTTCTTTCCGTACACGGCGGATATTGCCGCCGATGTCGATACCGTTCTGTTTGATCTTTTGTTCCATCCGATAAAGTCCTCTCGACTGGACTGAGATCAGTCCGATTTTCCTTTATCTTATCGGTATGGAATGATACAATGGGACTAGAATGAGTCCAATTTGAAAATAATTCCGGGATCAGAAAAGAATAGGGCGCTATTTCAATTCGCCGTGTTTCAGTTCGTGCTGTGCGATAGCCTGACGGATCAGATAGAGGATCTCACCGTTCATGGAGCGTCCGTCAAACTCAGCAAGGCTTTTCAGCTTTTTATGTGTTTCTGAGTCAATGCGTAAACCGATATGTTTATCTTTTTCCATAATGTCTCCTGTCTGTCGTTTAAGTACAAAATAAGTTCGCTAAAGTAAGTACATTTTAAGTACAGACGGTGATATTATGTGATAAATGGACTTGTTTTAAGTACACTAAATTTTGGAAAGGGCAACAAAATGAGGGAGACAAGAGAAAAGAAATATTACCGGATCAGGGCATGGCTGTTCTGGCTGTTGGCGGGAGGAATGATACTGTTGATTTTGGGGGCGTATTTTAAAGACGAATTATATGAAAAGTGGCTGAAAAGCGGCGGTATGGAAGATATAACTTATGAGGGAAAGTCCAGGCTGGAAGATACGGCGGAGTGTTATTTATGCGGCAATAGCGATAACAGCCTGGTTGGTTACTACCGTAAATTTGATACGATAGGATTGATTTCTCTCAATGACTGGTATGTTCTGGACTTCCGGTTGAGTTGCCAGGACGAAAATGGATATGAAAGGAATACGGAAGATGGAACATCCTCCACGTATGGAAACACAGGAGAAATCATCTATTCGTCAGAAAGCAATTTCCATGGAACAATGGCATCCGTGGAAGTTACCCTTCCGGATGATTATGAATTGAAAATGGAAACGCTGGAAGAACACCTTTGCCAGCCCTGTCTGGATAAAGTGCTGGAATCCCTGGAGTTTCGCAAATGGAAGCATGAAAAGAAAGGGGCGGTTCCTCTTTGTCTTGTAGATTTTAAGACATTGGAAATTTATTCCCTCCAGGATTGGCACAGGGGTTGCCTGATTCGGGATTATTGGGTGGAAATAGAACCGGAGGGAAATGAGATTACCGTAGACGCTTATGCCATACCACAGTAAGGAACAAAAATAATAAAAAGGATACTCTGCAGATTTTTCATGGCCATGAATAACGAAAGGCTCCCGCAGGAGCCTTCCGGACTGGAGGCTTCACAAGTTTCTCCAGTACGATCATAGTGAACTATAACAGAAGAAAAGTAAAAAATCAATCCAGACAGCATAAGACAGCATAAGATTCCTATATTTTCTCTGTTCAGCAGGAAAGGCAGGTGCTAAAATATCTACCAGATAAAATGTGAGAAGGAAGTGTACAGATTGAAAGACAGCGAACTGATCGATAAAGTCCATTCTGCGGTTTATCACCAATGCCAGCGGCGGGGCTATACCGCACCCGTGGATGTGCTGATGGAGATCGGCGTACTGCCAAAACAGAAATATGAAGAATGGCGTTTCGGAAAAATACCGTATCTGGAGCAGGTCTGTACCTGCAATCTACGGAAGCTTTCTGTAGTCATGGGGCAGATCCGGCGATATGCGCAAAAGGCAGGGTTAAAGCCGTCTTTTTGTTATTACAAGCGCTGGGGAGTAAAGAAAAAGCATGGACACAGGCAGGTGATTCCGCTCCGTTTCAGCAAGAGCGGCAGACCAGAAATCGAGCGGGCTTATGCCACACATTATGTGGACAGTAAACGGATCGAACAGTTGAAGAAAGAAGCGCAGGACGGACACATGGACTAAAGCAAAGCGAGTCCATGTGCCCGCAGTAGCTTATATCTTATGCGATAGGCGGATATTCAGGAACGTGCCGTCTCTTTTTCCTGCACTGTCTTTCGTGAGTGATCTCGTCCCAGGAATGTCTCCACATTTGTGCGGACAGTATTCAGTTCTTTTTCATAATCCCGGAGATTATGATAGGCTTCCTGCTGGCTGTTTTTCAAGGCGGCAAGCTTTTCCTTTTCTTCTTTCAGCAGCTTCATGGAGGGCAGCTTCCCGTCGCCGGATTGTGCTTTCAAGAATTTCCTTGCGGCTTCATACAGGGCAAGTTCCGCCTGGTGTTCCTGTCTGAACTTTTTCCTATTCCGACTGTTGACAAACTGTCGGTACACGGATTTATTCGCCAGGTATTGCCCAGTGTAGTGGATCTGCTCGTTGACCTGTTTCAGTTTCCCTTCCGTGGAGCGGAGAGATTTCCTCATATCGGCAGTCTGTTTTTTTGCTTCTTCAAAAGCTGTTTCCAGATCTTCTTCTGTGTCATACCCATGCTCCTGGATGTAGGCGACGGTCTTAGCCATCTGCTGTAAATTGGACAGTTTTACCCTCCGGGCGTAAGCGGCGTTTGCTTGCGCCTTGGCGCAGCTTTGTAGATCAACCACAAGCCGGAGATTGGATTTGATAAAAACAAAAGATGGCAGTTCGCCTGGTATAGTATTCTGGGAAATATCTGCAGACTGCTCCGGATCAGGCTGCTGGCTCTGCTCCTGTCTTGCGTTTTTCTCCCATCGAGACAGAAGATATTCTTTTTCATAATGCGTTCCTAGACTTCTTCCTGTCATGTATTTCCCACGATCCGGGTGAAGATAGCTGAACCGTCCACGGCTGACTTTAAAGGAAATACCGTATTTTTCTGCCAGAAATTTTTGAAAATCTTCCTGGGTGCGGGCAGAAGCGGCGGCTTCTTTAATGGCGTTCCGGAGAAAATCTTTCTGCGTCTCAAACTTTGTTTTCCGTGGCGTAACGCCGTCGGCAATCATCTTCCGGTTTAATTCATCCATCTTTTTCTGCCCTCTGCGCCGTGTATGGTATTCCCGGTCTGTGATTTTCTTTTCTGCCGGGGAGAGCAGGTCAACCTGGTGGAGTTGTTCCCGGCGGCACAGATCCATCACATCCTGTTTTAGATAAACGAGATAATCTTTCGTGAGATGGTGTTTATATCCGGCACGGGAATCGCATGACCGCTCCATGAAGTCCTGCCGCTCCACGTCATACTTCCGCAAGCTGTTGATCACGATATGCACATGGATGTTGCCGCTTTTATTGTTGCCGTCTGTGTGAGTGCAGACCAAAGCCTGATGGCCGGGGAAATTTTTCCGGGCATATTCCAGGCTGAGCTGCTGTGCCCGCTCTCCGGTCAGCCCGTTTTCTTCGGTATCCCTGGGGTCAAAACTTAAAATATAGTGGTGAGATTTAATTTCATCAAAGGTCTGGTTTTTACGGTACCGTGCATTTAATTCCTTACATTCCATATCAAAAGTAAAAGGATCACAGTTGATGCCGTCCAGGTAATATTCCTCACGGGGGATCAGCCTGCCGTTTTCATCCAGGATCGGCTTCATGGTATCTTCGTTATACTGGAACATGAGATAACGTTGGGCTTCCCCGTAATCAGAGTTTTTACTGGCGATGTGTTTCAGGATGGCCATGAGAGGCAGCTCCTTTCTGTCCGTCAGGGATTTCTTCAGAGAGGGAACGGAAATCTCCGGCCAGTCTCAAAACTTCATACTTCATTTCATAAATGTCCGCAATCCCCTGGCGGATTGCTTTTTGCATTTCCTGTGAGTGGATACCGCCGCTATTAAAGTGGCGGGCGATCTGGTTCAGATTACTCCCGATTTTTCCAAACTCTGCGATCAGTTTTTTCAGTTCCGGCAAATCTGCCACAATCTCATATTTGACTGCAACCTTTTTCCCGGTGACTTGTCTCCGGAGATATTCTGCCAGAGGGAGGTTGGCGGCCTTGGCGTGGGATAAGAGGCGAGTATATTCTGTGTCTGTGAAGCGGAGCATGACAGGGTGGGAGTGCCGGAGCGCTGTCTCTTTCTTTGGTCTTGCCATAAATTTTCTTTTTCCTTTCCCGTGGCTTATAAGCCACGCTGCGACTATTTTTATATAGGAGCCAAACCGCACATTGGGAAAATGTGCGCAAATCGAGGGCATGGGGAGCGAAATCCCCATCAAGTTTGCCGGGTAAGCAAAATCTGCAAAGCGGGTTTTGAGTTACGCAGGCGAAACTTGCCCTGGAAGAGTGGCTCCTACTATAAAGCCAAATCGGACGGAAAAGTGAGAATAATTTAAACTATTAAAAAACGGAAATTTTATGTAAAAATTTAGAAATAAAGCCGGGAGTGTTAAACAATCTCGGCTTTATTTCTAAATTTTTGAAACGTCGATATTCCAATGGGGATAATCCAAACTTTTTTTTAAACACAGCAGCAAATTTCCCTTGATTAGAGTAGCCGACCTGTTCGGATATTTCGGCAATCGGACGCTTTGTGTCCGAAAGAAGTCTTGCGGCTTCGTTCATACGGATTTCCCGCAGCCAAGTGGATATATTCTGTCCATATACGCCTCGAAAATAGTTTTTCAGGCTGGTTTCACTGACCGAAAAGCGTTCTGCAATCTGCCGTACAGGAATGTGCTGGCGAAGATCATCGGAAAGGATTTGCGCTGCCCTTTTTGCAATTTCAACCTGCGTTTCCGTGTAGAAGCCGCAGGTTTTCGGAGGCCGGATTTCCATGTTAAGAAGCCGGTGGAGAAGTTCAAGCGTATAGATTTGCAAATGGAAGATAGAGGGCCTTTCAGATAGCTGCCAGAGGTTTTGAAATATATTTTCCAGTTCGCTGTCCGCTTCGTTGATATATGTCTTATGATTGCCGCAATAACTTTCTTCCAAATCGGGGAGATCAAGCGAAAAAGATTTCAAAAGCTCACCACAGGACTGAAAAAGAAGTGACAGATCAAAGTATATTTTTATCCCCTGGTACTGCTTCGTAGGAAAGATATATTCTTTTTGTGCGGTCTGCTCACTGACACAAAAATCATTTTCCTTCAGGTAAATGTAGGAGCCGTCATCCAGGAGCAATTCACTTCTGCCCGAAACGCAATAGTTAATCAGCAAAGGCTTTAGATTTGAATTTTCATCCGACTCCGGCCATACGGGAGCATTTACAAAAATAAAAGCTAAGGTCATCCCCGGAAAGAGTGTGTGGAATGTCATGCGTCCCTTGCCATCTGCCCGATCCAAAAGTAATGTGCTGCTATTTGGACTGTTTTTCAAAGTCACACCAGAAACAGCATCGCTGTTTTCTAAAATGCTGTATATCATGTCACGCAACTGCTTCGCCCCTTTCATCACGCAAAATCGTTGATATTATTATACCTGCGAGAAAATTCCCGGTCAATGAATATTCTGGCAAAGCGAAAAAACTCCTTGCTATACGGGCCTAAAATACTGATATGTGCATAGAAGCATAATCGGATCTGTGCTACCATTAGATTTGGTTAGCAAGGTCTAACTGAGAAAGCAATCATGTTAGGAGGTTTCGCAATGAACAACAAATTGCAAGGAAAGGATCTCATCAACATCGGTATTTTCACGGCGATTTATTTTATCGTCATTTTCGCGGCGGCATCCATCGGTTTTATTCCGATTTTCATTCCGCTTATCAGCGTGATCGTGCCGCTTGTGGGCGGTATTCCGATGATGTTGTTCTTCTCCAAAATCAAGAAATTCGGTATGCTTACCATCTGCGGAGTGCTGCTCGGCATCATTATGCTGCTGACCGGCATGGGCTGGTGGTGCATCCCTACCGGGCTGATCTTCGGGCTGATTTCCGATTTTATGATGAAAGCCTGTGACTACAAGAACGCCAAGCGTGAAGTGCTGATCCACGGCGTTTTTTCCATGTGGGTCATCGGGGCGTTTATTCCCATCGTTGTGACGCGTGACGCTTACTACCAGAATCTGCTCCCTGGTTACGGCCAGGAATATGCCGACACGCTCATGGCTTATATGCCCGACTGGATTTTGCCGGTACTGCTTATTGCTGCTTTCGTCAGTGGTCTTGTCGGCGGCCTGATTGGACGAAAGATTTTCAAAAAGCACTTTGAGCGGGCGGGAATTGTGTAATGAGCCGCGAACTTCTTGCAAGTCAAAAAAACAATCGCGGAATTTTATTAGACCCTCGGACAAAACTGGCGGTGCTGATTACCATAGCTGTCTTTATTTTGGGCGGTTCGTATGAAGGTATCATGCAGTATTACATCATCGTGTTGGCGGCGATCCCGCTGTTACTTTTGTCAGCGGCCAGAAAATGGAAAGGTGCTGTTCTCTATATCCTGATTTTCGGGGGAAGTCTGTGCTTGGAAATATTCGGCTTGTCCCGACTGACCGGCGTAGCAAACTACATTGCAGTAGCCATCGTTGGTATTCTGCTGCGGTTCACCCCCAGCGTGGTCATGGGATATTTTGTGGTAACGACAACTACGGTCAGTGAATTTGTTGCGGCGATGGAACGGCTCCACCTGCCGCAGCAGATCACCATTCCCATGTCTGTGATGTTTCGCTTCTTTCCTACGGTTGCGGAAGAATGGAGCGCCATTGGGGACGCCATGCGGATGCGTGGCGTCCGCTTTGGTGGGGGAAAAGCCAGTGCGATTTTAGAATATCGGATTGTTCCTATGATGATCTGCTCCGTCAAAATCGGAGAGGAACTGTCCCAGGCAGCCCTTACGCGGGGATTGGGTGGCCCGGTAAAGCGGACGAATATCTGCAAGCTGGGCTTTCATGTGCAGGATGTTATTTTTCTGCTGATCTGTCTGGGAGCATTTGCAGCGCAAATCTATGTGCTTGCCGCAAGGGGGTGAAGGAAGTGATTGAATGTAGGGATGTGTCCTTTTCCTATCCGGCCAGCGCCCTTCCTGACAGCGAGAGTCAAACCGGGGGCGCTTTGAAACACATTTCCTGCACCATTGAGGACGGTTCTTTTGTCCTGCTCTGTGGGACTTCCGGCTGCGGGAAAACGACCATGACCCGGTTGTTTAACGGCCTGATCCCCCATTACCATGAAGGGACTTATACCGGCTCCGTCTATCTGGATGGAAAGGATACCCGTGACCTGTCACTGTTTGATATTTCTCTGAAAGTCGGCTCTGTATTTCAAAATCCGCGTTCTCAATTTTTCAATGTGGATACGACCAGCGAACTGGCTTTCGGTCCGGAAAACCACGGGATGCCGGAAGATGTTGTGCGTGATCGTGTAAAGCGTGTAGCTGCACAGCTAAAGTTGGAGCCGTTGCTTGATCGGAGTATTTTTTCTTTGTCCGGCGGTGAAAAGCAAAAAATCGCTTGCGGATCGGCAGCGGCTACCTCCCCGGATGTTTATGTGCTGGATGAACCATCATCCAACCTTGACGCATACGCTATCGCTGATTTCCGGCAGCTTCTCTTTACTTTGAAATCGCAGGGAAAGACCATCATCATCTCTGAACACCGGCTGTATTATCTGTCCGGCCTCTTTGACCGTGTTCTGTACCTGAAGGACGGAGAAATCGAAGGTGATTATACAGCAGAGGAATTTTGCGGCCTGTCAGCAAAACAGCGCGATGATATGGGATTGCGCCCTCTTGACCTTACGGGGCTTTCAGAGATTGAAGGCCCGCTGCAGAGAATGAACGAGGCGGTTTGGACGATAAAGAATGTATCCTTCGCCTATAAGCATGAGCCGGAAACCTTGCATATAACGGAAACCTCTTTCCCATCCGGCAGCGCCACGGCCATCATCGGACATAATGGTGCGGGAAAATCCACCTTTGCCCGGTGCCTCTGCGGGTTGGAAAAGCACTTCAAGGGAACGGTGCAGGATCAAAGCAAGAACTATTCCAGAAAAGAACGATTGAAACTCTGCTATATGGTCATGCAGGATGTAAACCACCAGCTCTTTACCGAAAGTGTTCTGGATGAAATTCTGCTCAGTATGAGAACCGAGGATAAACAGAAGGCAAGAGAAATCTTGCAGGAGATGGACTTGCTTTCCTTTGAGGACTGCCACCCGATGGGGCTGTCCGGCGGCCAAAAGCAGCGTGTGGCGGTTGCCTCTGCGATTGCTTCGGGGCGGCCTCTGATTTTATTTGATGAACCGACCAGCGGCCTTGACCTGTTTCACATGAGGCAGGTCGCTAATGTTGTCAATCAGGTGGCAAATGCCGGAAGAACCGCGCTTGTGGTAACGCATGACCCGGAATTTATTCTACGCTGTTGCAATTATGTCCTTCGCTTAGAAAATGGGCAAATTCAGGAAAGTTATTCCATAGAGAACAGCGATGGCCGAAACCGGCTGCTCAAGTTTTTCCTGCAGGATATGGGAACAGGGTAACGAATAGGTTTAACCTTGCTTTAAATGTATGGAACGGCGGTATTCCAATGGTGTTTGCCCATATTGCTTTTTGAATACAGCAGCAAACTTACTTTGGTTCATATAGCCTACCTGTTCTGCTACTTCAGATACAGACAATTTGGTTGAAGCAAATAATTCAGCAGCTTTTTTTAGCCGGATTTCACGCAGATATACAGAAATGTTTTGGCCATAAACACCGCGAAAATAATTTTTCAGACTGGTTTCACTGACACAAAAGCGGGCGGCCAATTCCCATGCTGGATGGTGCTGGCGCAGGTCGGAAGTAATAATTTTTTCCACCTGCTTCGCAATATCTACCTGTGTTTCTGTAAAAAATGTACATGCCTGTGAAGGAGGAAGGTGATCAAGATTTTGTAAATATGAAAACAGCGCCAGAGAATAGATCTTCATCTGGGTAACAGCAACAGAGTCTGGTAAATCAAAAAGCTCCCAAAGTTTTTTTAAAATAGTTTCTGCTTCTGCAGGGGCTGGGGATATGTAGGTGCTTTCTTCCGGACAGTAATGTTTTGTAATCTGATGAAAGTCAATGCCAAATTCTCGCATCAGCCATGTGTTTTCATTTGCAATCGTTGTAAGATCAATAAAAAATTCCAGCCCTTCATAAATGTGCCTGGGATACTGATATTGATTCTGAGCAAAATGTTCCGTGAAAGACAGGTCATTGTCTTTAAGATAAACATAGTTTCCGTTATTAAGGACAATTTCACAGCGTCCTGTAACACAATAATTGAATAAAAGAGGCCCTGTTGCATTGGAGCCATTTTCATGGAAATCCGGTGCGGGCCATATGGGAGAATTAACAAAAATATATGCCAGGTTAAAGCCCGGAAAAAGAGAGTAGAAAGTCATGGATCCTTTTCCGGATGCGCTTTTGAAAAGAAGTTCTGTACTGGTTTTACTGCTTTTTATTGATATACCGGGGATTTCAATACACTTTTTTAGAATATCATCAATTTTCATATAGAACTCCGTTAGTATGAATGAGAATCGGTTATCAAAGGCTACCTTTATATTATAGTCAGGCTGGATGATCCGGTCAACGGGAAAACTCGTTGCTGTTTGGAGCCAAAAAACTGATAGGTTGTAGAGAAACGTAAGAACATCTGATATTCTGTTCTGTGTTAGTATTATCTAACCAGTAAATGAGTGGAGGTATTCGTTATGAGTAACAAGTTACAAGCAAAGGACCTGATTAACCTGGGGCTGTTCACCGTTCTCTACTTTGTGATTGGCTGCTGTGTCGCCATTCCTATTGGGTTTGTGCCTATCTTTTTGCCAATCCTCGGTGCCTTGTGGTCTTTGATTACAGGTATCCCCTTCATGCTGTTTCTGACAAGAGTAAAGAAATTCGGCATGGTTACGATTATGGGGATTTTAAGCGGTTTGCTGATGGGCTTGACCGGCATGGGCTTCTGGGGTGTACCAATGGGTCTGATTTTTGGCCTGCTGGGAGATTTAATTTTGAAATCCGGAGGTTATAAAAGTGCTAAAAAGAGCCTGATTAGCTATGCTGTATTCAGTCTTTGGATGGTCGGTACATACATTCCCATGTATTTCATGGTAGAGGATTCCTGGGCCAGTTTTGCGGCCAGCTTCGGTGAGGAATATGCTGACCAGGTGATGGCTGTCATGCCCATGTGGAGCATTGTTCTGGTGATTGCCGGGATTTTTGTTTTTGCGATTTTGGGCGGCCTGTTAGGTAAGGCACTTCTGAAAAAGCATTTTGCCAAAGCGGGAATTGTGTAATGAGCGGAGTAGCATTCTCGGAAACAACTGAAAAAAGAAAAGGAATACTGCTTGATCCCCGTACAAAACTCCTCCTGTTGTTGATGATTACAACGTTGATGTTCAGTACCAGTAATGAGGGGATTATGAATATCGTCAAGCCCTGTTTAAGCCTTGTCCCCTTTGTGCTGATTTTATCAGAACATCGCTTCAAAACAGCCGGAAAATATTTACTGCTCTATGTAGCCTGCTTTGCATTGGAGCGGATTGCCCTTGTGTATTTAAGCGGCTTACTTTCCTTCATTGTGCTGGCGGTTACATCCATTATGACACGTTTCGCACCGGGCATCATGACCGGTGCATGGCTGATCTCATCAACTTCCGTCAGTGAGTTTATCGGCGCAATGGAGCGTATGCACATCACAGAAAAAATTGTCATCCCCATGTCTGTGATTTTTCGTTTTTTCCCAACAATCAGCGAAGAATATCAGGCAATCCGGGATGCCATGAAAATGCGGGGTATCCGCTTGGGTGGGAGAAATCTTTTGCTGATGGTGGAATACAGGCTGGTTCCTTTGATGGTATCCGTTGTAAAGATTGGTGACGAACTATCTGCTGCTGCGTTGACACGGGGGTTGGGCGCCCCTGTTAGACGCACAAATGTATGCCAAATCGGTTTTCATTTTCAAGATGTAATTGCCGCCCTATTCTGTATCCTCTGCTTTATTGTATTTCTGCTTCAGAAGCAACTTGTCTTTTGAAAGGGGGTGAGCCTGTGATACAGATTGACCATGTGACCTTCTCGTATGGGGAAGAAAGCGAGAGTGCCGGTGGTGTTCAGGATATAAACCTGAACATAGAGGATGGACAATTTATTGTACTTTGCGGCGAAAGCGGCTGTGGAAAAACGACAATTACCCGCCTGATTAATGGATTGATCCCTCACTACTATGAGGGCAAAATGAATGGGAATGTTTGGGTGAATGGGGCAAAGGTTTCGGAGCAGCCCCTTTATGATACTGCAAAAACAGTTGGCAGCGTATTTCAAAATCCACGCTCTCAATTTTTTAATGTAGACACGACCAGTGAAATTACATTCGGATGTGAAAATCTCGGCCAGCCAGAGCGAAGTATTCGAGAACGATTAGAAAAAACCGTCCGGGATTTTCATTTGGAGAAACTGATGGGGCGCAATATTTTTCACCTATCCGGGGGAGAAAAACAGAAAATCGCCTGTGCCGGGGTGTCGATTATGGAACCTGATGTACTTGTTATGGACGAACCATCGTCTAACCTCGATGCTTCTTCTATTCTCGATTTGAGAGCCATACTTGCATTTTGGAAGGCGCAGGGAAAAACAATTATCGTGTCAGAACATCGGCTTTACTACCTGCGAGGCCTTGCGGATCATTTTATTTATATTACTGCCGGACAAGTGGAAAGGGATTACTCTGCGGCAGAGTTTGAGCAACTTACAGAGCAGCAAAGAGCCGATATGGGCCTTCGCACTTATATTCTTGAAGATTTGCTGCCGCCCGGAAGATCACCGCAAAGCGGAGAACAAATGGAGCTTCGCAATTTCTGTTTTGCCTATAAAAACGAACCGGAGACACTTCACATTCATGAAAGCAAAATTCCGGCGAACCGTATTGTAGGGATTATTGGAAATAATGGAGCTGGAAAATCGACTTTCTCCCGGTGCTTTTGCGGTTTGGAAAAGCGGTGCGGCGAAGTTATATGGAATGGAAAAGCCTACCGTCCCAAAGACAGGTTGAATACCTGCTATATGGTAATGCAGGAAGTCAATCATCAGCTTTTTACGGAAACAGTGTTAGATGAGGTTTTAATCAGCATGGAGGACGAAAGCGAGGAGCAGGCAGAAAGAATCCTTGCCGAGTTAGATTTGACAGATGTGGGAGACAGACACCCCATGTCCCTATCCGGCGGCCAGAAACAGCGGGTAGCGATTGCTTCGGCAATCGCTTCTAAACGCTCTATCTTATTTTTTGATGAACCGACCAGCGGCCTTGATTATAAGCACATGAAAGAGGTTGCAAATGTCCTGCGGCAAGTCAGGGACACGGGTATTACCGTGTATGTCATTACTCATGACCTTGAGTTGATATTAGACTGTTGTACGGATATTGTTCATTTTGAAGATGGTTCTATCATCGACCAATTTCCAATGGATGCGGATGGACTTGAAAAAATTAGAAACTTTTTTCTAAGGGGGTATTTGTAAAGTGAAAGAAGAAAAGAAAGAGTCACCCATAGGCGTCTTATGGGGATGGGGCAAACCCTATCACGGGAAATTCATCGGTAGCATTATCCTTGCGGTATTAGGCGTGGCCTGCCAGATGGTGCCTTATTTCTGTGTGGCACATATTGTTACGCTGATGTTGTCCGGGGATCAGAATTTTTCGCACTATACAGCAGCTTGTGTTATTGCACTTTGCGGTTATTTGGGAAAAGTCATATTCTCAAATCTTTCCACAACAATTTCTCACACGGCGACCTATTACACGCTGTGCGATCTGCGGGAGAATATCACCGCAAAGCTGGCCTGCGTCCCGATGGGGACGATTTTAGATACTCCGTCCGGCCAGTATAAAACAACGATTGTTGACCGGGTGGAAGGTATGGAGCCAACCTTCGCGCACCTAATCCCGGAAATGACCGCAAATGTGCTGGTGCCGCTTGTGATCGCTGTGTACCTGTTCCTTTTGGACTGGCGCATGGCGCTTCTGTCCCTTGTTACGCTGGTGGTGGGCCTTGCTGTTATGTCTGCCGGTATGAAGAATTATCCCGTCAAATGGGAGGGTGCTGTCAAGGCAGGCAAGCAGATGGCAAACGCCATTGTAGAGTACATCGGCGGGATTGAGGTGGTAAAGGCGTTCAGCCAGTCCGCCGGTTCCTACAAAAAATATTCTGACGCAGTGAATTATAACGCCAACTACTATGTGGACTGGATGCGGGAAAACCAGAAAACCATGAGTGCCTACAACGCCATCCTGCCCTCGGTGCTGATTTGCGTGCTGCCCTGCGGTTTTGCGTTCTGGCTCTCCGGCAGTCTGGAGCTTTCCACCTTCCTGTCCATTGTGATTTTTTCGCTGGGGCTGATTGGGCCGATTATTGCGGCCTTTACCTTTACGGACGATCTGGCTGTACTGGGGACAAATGTGGAAGAAATCAGCCAGCTTTTGAACGCCGAAGAACTGAACCATAAGGACGCGCCGGTTAAGCTGGAAGATACCGGCATTTCTCTTAGGTCTGTGTCTTTTTCCTATGACGGGACAACAGAGGTTTTGCATGATGTGAGCCTTGCCATCCGCCCCGGAACCATGACCGCCCTTGTGGGACCGTCCGGCTCCGGTAAATCCACGGTGGCAAAACTGATTGCCGGGTATTGGGATGTTACATCCGGCAGCATTACCCTCGGGGGTTATGAACTGAAAGATATTCCGCTGTCCGAAATTTCAGACCAGATTTCCTATGTGTCCCAGGACAACTATCTGTTTAACCGCAGTATTAGAGAAAATATCCGTATGGGAAGGCCCGGCGCCACAGATGCAGAGGTGGAACAGGCCGCCAAACAAAGTGGCTGCGACGCTTTTATCCGCAGGCTGGACAATGGCTACGATACGATTGTCGGCAGCGCCGGTTCCCACCTTTCCGGCGGGGAGCGCCAGCGTATTGCCATCGCCCGCGCCATGCTGAAAAATGCGCCGGTTGTCATTTTAGACGAGGCAACAGCCTACATTGACCCCGAAAATGAGGCGCTGGTACAGAAAGCCATTTCCGCTTTAACTGTCGGCAAAACCCTGATTGTGATCGCACACCGGCTGTCTACCATTGTTGGTGCGGACAACATCGTTGTTGTGAAGGATGGAACCGTCCACGCACAGGGTACGCATGAGAAACTGTTGGAAACCTGCCCCCTCTACCGGGATATGTGGCAGGCGCATATCGGCGCGAAAGACCAGATGTAAGGGGGTGTTGTCAGATGTATGGAACATTGAAAAAAATCTTTGCTTTTGCAGGCAGCAAAAAGGGGCTTTTGAAAAAATCCCTGTTGTTTGCGTTCCTGTCCGGGCTGTTTTCAGCCATGCAGTTTGCCGCCCTCTTTGTAGTGATCGGTGCGCTGGTATCTGACAACCGGGACGGAAAGTTTATCTGGATCTCGTTGGGAATTATGGCGGTATCCCTCATCGGGCGTATCATCACGACCTACTTTTCCACGATGGAGCAAACGGAAACCGGCTATTGCATGGTAGCGGAAAAGCGTATCCACATTGGAGATCGGCTGCGCTATATCCCGATGGGCTACTTCAACAAGAATAGTATCGGGAACATTACCGCCATTGTTACAACGACTTTGGGCGATGTAGAGAACTCGGCGGCTCGTGTCCTAGTGTCTGTACTGGGTGGATTTTTCAACTCAGTGGCGCTTGTCATTGTCCTGCTGATATTCGACTGGCGGATCGGGCTTGTGGCTGCTGTCGGTGTCCTTCTTTATCTTGCAGCGGCGGAACTGGCCCTCCGCAAGTCTGCGGCTCTAAGCTCGGTACGCCAGCACACGCAGGAGTCTCTTGTGGAGTCCGTGTTGGAGTACATTCAGGGCATGGGGATTGTCAAAGCATTTGGCCTTGAACGGGACAGCACACAATCCATTGGAAACGCTATTCAGGCAAGCTGCCGGGATAACCTGAAACTGACAAAAGCCAGCGTTCCCTATGACGCTATCAAGCAAGTGGTTGTCCGGGTGTTCAGCGTCCTGCTGTTGCTGGCCTCAGTCTGGTTCTGGCTGGATGGCTCTTTGCCGCTGGCCTACGGCCTGATTTTGGTAATCGCTTCTTTTATGGTGTTCAACGATTTGGAGAACGCCGGGAATATGGCCTCTCTGCTGCAAATGCTAGCGGCCTCGATGGATACGGCAAACTCCATTGATGACACGCCGGTGATGGACGAGAAAGGCGCTGACATTACGCCGAAGTCCAGCGAAATCGTGTTTGACAAGGTGGATTTTTCCTACGCAGACCGCAAGATATTGGATCAGGTCAGCTTTACCATTCCCGAAAAAACGACTACGGCCATTGTAGGCCCTTCCGGGGCAGGTAAGACAACGATGTGCAACCTGATTGCCCGCTTTTGGGATGTGAACGCCGGGAAGATTACCATAGGCGGTACGGATGTACGGGATTTCAAACTGGACAGCCTGATGAAGAATATCTCGATGGTGTTTCAGAGCGTGTACCTCTTTGCAGATACGATTGAGAACAATATCAAGTTTGGCTGCCCGGACGCTACCCATGAGCAGGTGGTTGAGGCGGCGAAAAAGGCTTGCTGCCATGACTTTATTTCTGCCCTGCCGGATGGTTATGATACTGTGATTGGCGAGGGCGGCGGCACTCTGTCAGGCGGCGAGAAACAGCGGATTTCCATCGCACGTGCCATGCTGAAAAATGCGCCCATCATCATTTTGGATGAGGCGACAAGCAGCGTTGACCCGGAAAATGAGGATGAATTGCAGCGGGCTATCGAGGCGCTGACCCATGATAAGACTATCATCATGATTGCCCACCGGCTGAAAACCGTTCGCAACGCCGACCAGATCCTTGTGCTGGACAACGCTCATATCGTTCAGCGCGGCACTCATGCGGAGTTGATCCGGCAAAAGGGCCTGTATGCCGACTTTGTATCGGCCAGACAGGAGGCTATCGGCTGGAAGTTGGCTCAGTAAAGGAGGTTCAGATGAAACTTCATGCGTCCGGGGAGGACTATTTGGAAACTATCCTTGTTCTCCAAAAGAAACTCGGTATGGTGCGTTCTGTAGATGTTGCCCGCTATATGGGAGTGTCAAAGCCAAGTGTATGTGTGGCGGTCAACACTCTGAAAGACGGTGGATTTCTCACAATGGATGAGGATCACTTTCTCCATTTGACCAATGAGGGCCGAGCAACTGCAGAAAAAATCTACGAGCGACACTGTTTCTTCACCGAGCAGCTTATTGCCGCAGGCGTTGATCCTAAGACTGCGGAGAATGATGCCTGCCGGATGGAGCATGTGATAAGTACAGAAAGTTTTGAAAAGATAAAGGCGGCAGCCAAGCCCGATACGAAAATAGAAAAATAAACTGATTTTTTAGGCGGCCCTGGAGATTTTCTGGAGCCGTCTGTTTTACGTTAAGAGGAGATTCTTAGTGAAGAAAATAGAAATTGTTGCAAGGATTTTTTGCGATGGAGTGAATACAGGAGAAAAAACTTTACTGGAATGGACGGATGAGGAAGAAAAAGCAGACAGCAAACTGGTCTGTTCCATTTTATATTATCCAGGTCTGGAAATTCGTCTAAGCCAACGTAGGGTATTGAAGGATGGAAAAGAGATTCATCTATCAAGATATGAATATGGGGTCTTAAGTTTTATGGCGCAGCATCCAGGCACTTTATTCACCAAAGAAGAAATTTTTGAGAACGTTTGGGCGGAAGATAGTGAAAGCTGTTTATCAGCGGTGACAAATACAATAAACCGCATCCGGCAAAAAGTGGAAGATCATAAAGAAACCCCAGTTTATATTCAAACGGTATCCAATTTAGGATATGTTTTTGCAATGGATAAAGATTTTAGGCGCAAAATTGCGAAGTAAACAAAGCATCGATTTAAAAATAGCAGAGGTTGTTGTATGATAATAGCCAGGAGGTGCTAGGATGGATGCTCAAAAATTTGGCACTTTTATCGCACAGTGCCGCAAAGAAAAGGGTATGACACAATCAGAACTGGCAGCAAAAATAATGGTAACAGATAAAGCGGTAAGCCGTTGGGAACGGGGAAAAGGCTTCCCGGATATCAATTTGCTTCTGCCCTTAGCAGAGGCTCTTGAAGTATCAGTTTTGGAATTAATGCACTCGGAGAGACAAAAAGAAAAAGCCCAACTTTTTCAGGACGATACGGCTATTGTTCATTTGATGGAAAATGCTGTTGAAATGAATAAGCGAAATAAACATCAGGATAGGCTTATTACATGTATTGCGTGTATCACAATGCTGTTTGTTACATTTTTTATAAAATTTTATGGCTATGGAAGTATAGGCGGAGGAATTGTTGCAGGCGCTTTTATTGCATTTATTCCCATAGGGCTTTATCTTCTTATCAGCAACAGGAAAGACATTACAGGCAGAAAAATCTACGCCATATTTACGGTGTTGGGGATCTGCCTGACTTTAGCTTTATTAACTTTTTTGCATGTAAATCTACAGATCCTGATATGGGGAACTTTCTTTTTGCTTTTCCTTATTATAATTGTGCTGATAGCATAATGCATTTTCATGCAGATACCAGCATTCTGAAAATATAGAGTATTTGGAAAATTGAAATTCAGATTTGCTTTCTTTAGAGCTAAGCGCCAGGGGAATTTTCGGCGCTTAGTTTTTTTCATCATATCAGTACTTTTGCAGGACTATTTTCAGGGAAGGAATATTGTAATCAGGAATTGCAATTTGACAAAGATAAAGTTATAATAGGATCATCTAAAGTTAGAAATGACTAACCATAAAATGCAGGAGGTGGGTTTATTATGTTTATAATCCGGCCATATAGAGAACAGGATGCAGTTGGCTGCGGCCAATGTTTTTATGAAGGTTTTTTTACTTGCCCTATCAATGCCAATGACCGGATCTTTCTGCGGGATTATGCCCAGGTTCTCATAGAAAAGTGCAGTTTTACTTATGTGGCGGAATCGCCGGATCATCAGATCGTAGGGTTTATTTCCGGAAATTATGATAAAAAAATCCGCCTGCGGAAAACAAATTCTGACCACTGTAAAAGACATTATGGGGCATGGTGCCGGATGTTTTTTAAGTTTTATTTGAAACAATATCATTTGTCTAAAGCTTTCCAGAAGCAGTTTGACGCTTTCTTTTTGCAGCTGCGTGAGCGGGATGAGAAATTTTTTACCGGCTGTGACCTGGAGTTGGTGGCGCTGTCATCCAGAAAAGCTTACCGTAAAGGGCTGGGGACAGCGCTTATGGAAAAGTTTATGGACAGAGCCAAAGCAGATGGAGCAGATACCGTAAAACTGATGACGAATACACTGGCTTCCTGGGAGTTTTATGAAAAACGTGGTTTTACAAAAGCGGCAGAAAAATTATTCCCGGATGGTTCCGGTCATAAAACTATCATTTATGAATATCATGTGAACCGCTAAAAGATTTAAGGAGGCGTGTGAATTCATGGTTGTATTGATAGAAAGTGTGGTAGGGATCTTTCTTTTTACGATTATAATTGTGCTGGTCACACTGAAGGATCCTATAGCGTCTGTCGGAGATTATCCCCCGGCAATCCGGAAAAAATGCATGGAATTGGGGCTTGTGGAAGAACGGAAGAAGCGTTTCACCAAAGGGGATATTGTGCGGAAGACCGCAGCGATGTTGGTGTTTATCGCAGCGCTTTCATGGACTTTGAAGTGTTTTAACGGTGCGCAGACATTCTGGCAGGGCTTCAGGGATTCTTATCTGATCTGGCTGATCATCGATTGGTATGATGGGCTGATCCTGGACTGTGTCTGGTTCTGCCATTCCCGGCGGGTACGGATTCCGGGGACGGAGGATATGGAAGAATATAAAGATTACCGTTTCCACATCCGCCAGTCCGGTATCGGAATGCTCCTGGGTCTTCCTGCCTGTATAGCCGTTGGCCTTTTTACAGCGCTGTTGTGACGGAATCATGAAGAAAGGAGACAATGATATGGTGGAAAAGAGGATCAAACAGGAAAATATTCACCTTGGAAGGCATGGGGAGGATTACGGGAATTGGATGTCTAACCCGGTATTTTATATGGCAGGAGGCCTTCTCGCCATAACGGCGGTATTGTCGGTATTGTCCTTTACGGTGTTTCACATTACTGTGTTGGGCGTGATTTTTACAGGTGCTGTAGTTGTACTGCTGGCATTGCTCATATGGATCACATGGATACGGCGGCAGTACGCTTTCGATGGGGGCGGCATGATGGAAAAAGTCCATCAGGTTCTTCTGTTTCATCTTGATTATGATGGAAAAGGAAACTTGCTGGAGGTGGGCTGTGGTTCCGGGGCGCTATCCATCCGGGCGGCTCTCACATGGCAGGAATCCGTAGTCACCGGCATCGATTATTGGGGCGCTGTTTATCATTACAGCCAATCCCTCTGCGAAAAGAACGCAGCCAGCGAAGGGGTGGGATTTCGATGCATGTTCCGGCGGGGCGATGCCTGCAAATTAGATTTTCCCGATGGGAGTTTTGACGCCGTAGTGAGCAACTATGTCTACCATAATATCACCGGAACGGATAAGCAGGGGCTTCTTCTGGAAACCCTGCGGGTACTGAAAAAAGGCGGTGTGTTTGCCATTAATGATGAGATGAAACCCCGGATGTACGGGGATATGGAAGTTTTTGCGCAGCGGCTTCGGGACATGGGTTACCAGGAAGTCCGCCTGATCGACACGGCAGAGGAAGCCTTCGGATCCCACCGCCGGGCGGCGATGATGATGCTGGGAGAGTCCCGGATGTTGGTGGGGCGGAAATAACTTTCTCGGTTTATGGCATGAGAAAATTGGAAACCATATGGAGCATTTTCAACCTATCCAGAGTGGCACAGCCTATTTGGTTTTAGTAAAATATAATTATGCGAAATCCTGTTTCGCTATTTTTAATCACAATAGGTTAGAGAAATCTAACTGCGCTGGAGGTATGTAGAAAATGGAAACAAGAAGCAACAAACTACAAGCCAAAGATCTGATTAATGTAGGCATTTTCACCGCCATTTATTTTGTCATTTTCTTTGCAGGCATGATGCTGGGGTATATCCCTATCTTTATCCCACTGCTTGGACTGGTGTGCCCCATCCTGTGCGGTATTCCCTTTATGCTGTACTTAACAAAGGTCAAGAAGTTTGGCATGGTATCACTGACCGGCATTATCCTTGGCTTACTGAATTTAATCATGGGTAGCGGAATTTTGGTGCTGGTTGCTGGGATTATTTTTGGCATTGCAAGCGATTTGATTTTAAGAGCCGGAAAATATCAAAGTTGGAAATGCACATTCCTTGCCAATGGTGTGTTTTCCCTTTGGATCATGGGTTATGTGAGCCGGATGTTCCTCACCCGCACAGAGTTCTTTGCTTCGCTTGTAAGTAGTTATGGACAGGAATATGTAGATACGCTTATGTCCTACACCCCAAATTGGATGTTCCCTGTTTTATTCGTTGTAACCTTTATCGGTGGCATTTTTGGGGCACTTCTTGGCAAGGCCGTGTTGAAAAAGCATTTTGAAAAGGCGGGGATTGCCTGATGGATGCGGCGGTTACAACGCTAAAATTTGAAAACAAATCTGTTATTCCCACCGATCCGAGGACAAAACTGTTTTTGACTGTAACTGTCAGCACTATTATGATTACCGGCGGCACGGGCGGATTTATGAACCTGGTTCGCCCGTGCCTCATGGCGTGCCCGATTGTATTCCTGCTCCTTTCAAGGAAATGGGTGGACGCAGCTAGATTTGCTGTTACATACGCTATTCTGTTTGCTTTGGAATTAACGGTATTACCGCTGCTCACTGGCACATGGAATTTTATCCTGGGAGCAGCAGTCGGAATCTATACACACATGCTCCCCGGATTTATCATGGGATATTATCTGGTGAGTACGACAACAGTCAGTGAATTTGTTGCTGCGATGGAGAAGATGCACATTCCACAAAAAATCGTGATCCCTATGTCGGTGGTATTCCGATTTTTTCCCACAGTCAAAGAGGAATATGCGGCTATACGGGATGCCATGAAGATGCGCGGCATCACTACTCTCCGCAGTCCCATGAAGATGCTGGAATACAGGGTGGTCCCTCTGATGATGTCGGTTGCCAAAATCGGAGAAGAACTGTCTGCGGCGGCTCTCACACGAGGGCTTGGGGCGCCGCAGAAACGGACAAATATTTGTAAAATTGGGTTTGGACCTTTGGATGTTTTTTTCTTCCTGCTGGCGATACCCTGTTGGGTCGGTTTCTTTATCTGTTAGGAGGAAGGAGTCTATGATTGAACTTCGCAATATCAATTTTCGCTATGCCGGGGGAACGGATGCCGGTGGGCTTGTAAACATTGACTTAATCATCCCGGACGGGCAAGTTATCCTTTTGTGTGGGCAATCCGGCTGCGGAAAAACAACCCTGACCCGCCTGGTGAATGGGCTGATCCCGAATTATTACGAGGGCGAGTTAAGCGGCGAAGTCCTGCTGGATGAAAAAAACATCAGTTCCCTTCCGCTCTATGAAACAGCAAAATATGTGGGGAGCGTTTTTCAAAATCCCCGTACACAGTTTTTTACGGTGGACTCTACCAGCGAACTGGCCTTTGGGTGTGAAAATCAGGGCTTGCCTGAAGAAAAAATCATTCAGCGGGTGACATCGACTGCGGAGCAGTTTGGGATGGAGAACCTGCTGGGGAAAAATATCTTTTCTCTTTCCGGCGGAGAAAAGCAGAAAATCGCCTGCGCTTCTGTATCGGTCAGTGATCCGCCCATCATTGTCCTGGATGAACCATCTTCTAATCTGGATATGTCAGCCACAAAAGATCTGCGCTGGATGATCCAGATTTGGAAACAGCAAGGGAAAACCATTATTATTGCGGAACATCGGCTCTATTATCTGAAAGAGCTGATAGACCGTGTTATCTATTTGAAAAACGGAAAAATTGAAAAAGATTATCTGGCTTCGGACGTATTGAAACTGTCCGCAATGCAACAGGCAGAAATGGGATTGCGGCCTTTTGACTTGGGGGCGTTCCCGGTAGTAGCACATCCTACTGTAAGCTACGGTACTATCGAATGTGAGAACTTTCATTTTGCTTATACAAAGCAAAGGGATGCGCTGGATATTGATAGACTTTCGTTGCCGCAGGCGGGTATTATCGCAGTGATCGGCCATAACGGTGCCGGAAAATCCACCTTGGCCCGGTGTCTCTGCGGATTGGAGAAACACTGTAAGGGCATTGTGAAAGCGGATGGGAAAACGTATAATAGAAAACAGAGGCTGTCCCTGTGTTATATGGTCATGCAGGATGTCAACCATCAGTTGTTTACAGAAAGCACAGAGGAAGAAATGCTCATCAGCATGGCGGAGCCAGCTTCGGATAAGGCAGATGCAATTCTTGACCGATTGGATTTGTTGCAGTTTAGGGAGCGGCATCCGATGGCGCTCTCCGGTGGTCAGAAGCAGAGGGTGGCGATTGCCACCGCTCTTGTTTCCGAGCGTAAGATTTTAGTGCTGGATGAACCTACCAGCGGTCTGGATTTACAGCACATGAAAGAAGTGGCTGATGAACTCGTTACGATACAGGAAATGGGAAAGACCTCTCTTGTCATTACCCATGATTATGAGTTAATCGTCAGTTGCTGTACTCATATTCTGCATCTGGAGCATGGTGTGGTACAGGAACAATATGCTTTGGATGCCGCAGGGTTCCAGCGCCTTCAAAATTTTTTTATAGAATCGAGGTGATCCCAGTTTGAATAAAAGCGACCTGTTTTTCTCGCAGCAAAATATGAATTTGCTCTGCCGGGATGAATCCTGCTCAGTCTACCAAATGAAAAATGAAACAGGAGACGGAACTGCAACCTATTATGAAGTATATCCCGGAATAGGTGTCATGTATAATGATTTTCACATGGAGCACTGCCCGTCAAGGAAGTTTGAACAAAATACGCACACTTTTGCAATTCACCATTGCAGAGAAGGCCGCGTCGAGTGGGAAGTCAGCAATGGCGCTTATCTTTATCTTGCGTCCGGCGATATTATGTTGGACAGTTCTGCCACGGAAAACAACCATTGCAGCTTTCCTGTAAGCCATTACCACGGGATTACAGTTACGATTTCTGTCCCCGAAGCGGTAGAGGGTTTGGGTGATCTTCTGTCCCTGTTTTCCATTGACCTGGAGCAGATTGAACAGCAATTTGCCTTGAAAACACGCCCTTTCATCATGCATGGAAACTCTGTCCCCGACCATGTAATCTCAGAACTGTACCAAGTGCCTGATAATATCCGTCTGGAATATCTCAGGGTAAAGATCCTGGAATTGTTGGTCACGCTCAGGACGGTAGACCCTACAGTCTTAGGTGTGGAGCGTCCCTACTTTTATAAGACTCAGGTGGAGAAGGTCAAGGCTATCATGTCGTTTATGACAAATGAGCCGGAGCGCCATTTCACGATGGAGGAACTTTCTGAAAAGTTTGATATTTCTACTTCTGCCCTAAAGCAGTGCTTTAAGGGCGTGTATGGCACCGCCATTTATACCTATATGCGGAATTATCGTATGGACCTGGCAGCTTCTCTTTTGACACAGACGGATGAACCGATTACGGTGATTGCCGGAAAAGTTGGTTATACGAACACCAGCAAGTTTTCTGAGGCGTTCAAGAAGGTAAAGGGAAAAACGCCGCTGGAATATCGAAAAATAAAAATCTAAACGGAGTAAAATCCGGCTGGGCAGAGTGGCGGGCAACATGAATATCTGCAATACTTAGAGAGTATCAAGTCGATTGATACTCTCTATTATTTTGCTTAAGGAGGAAAGGAAATGAAGCAGAAAAGCTGGATTTCTATTGTGTTTTCCTTTGCTTCACAGTGCCGGGGCAAGATTGTCCTGTCCGTCTTATGTGCGATCATCAGTGTGGTTGCCGGACTGATACCCTATTGGAGTGTTTACCAAATTATCACGCTCTTTATCGGCGGTTCACCTGTGATGGCAGAGGTTTGGAAATGGTGCTGGATCGGACTTGGCGCTTATGCGATACGCTTCTTGCTCTATGGTATTTCAACGAGCCTGTCCCACATATCCGCCTATACCATTTTGGAGAATATTCGTTTGGCTCTTGCCCAGCGGCTGATGAAAGCGCCGCTGGGGACAGTCATCGGAGAGTCTGTGGGTAAACTGAAAAATGTATTGGTAGATCGGGTGGAAACGATTGAGCTGCCGCTGGCCCACATGATTCCAGAGTGTATCTCCAACCTGCTGCTCCCTGTGGCAGTCTTTGTTTATCTGGTTTGCATCGACTGGCGTATGGCGCTGGCGATGCTGGTCACACTGCCTTTCGTTCTGATTGCTTTTGCTATGATGATGAAGAATTTTAACAAGCTCTATGCTGATTACATGGAGTCCAACAACTATGTGAACGGCGTGATCGTGGAGTATGTGGAGGGTATCGAAGTTATCAAGGCGTTCAATCAGTCCTCCAGTTCTTACGAAAAGTTCACCAAGGCGGTAGAGTCCTTCAAAGACTACACCCTCAAATGGTATCAAAATTCCTGGAAAGTGATGAACTTTGTTGCTGCTGTGCTACCGTCCACCTTTTTGGGAACGCTCCCGATTGGTATGTATCTCTACTGGAACGGTAGCCTTACGCCGCAGGACCTTGCAATGTGCCTGATCCTCTCGCTGGGTATTGTAGGCCCGCTGATGAACTTTACTACTTACATCAATGAGACGAAGGCGATTGAATACGCCGTCCACGACGTGGACGAGTTGCTCCATGCGGAGGAACTGCCTGATACTGGAAAACCAGTGGAGGTGCCGTCCAAAGACATTCAACTTCAGGATGTTTCGTTCTCTTATGATAAAGAGAGCGGTAAACCGGTGCTTTCCCATATCAATCTGAAAATCCCGGAGGGAAAGTTTACGGCGCTTGTCGGCCCGTCCGGTGGAGGCAAGTCCACCGTTGCCCGCTTGATTGCCCGCTTTTGGGATGTGAACGATGGAAAAATCACCATTGGCGGTGTGGACATTCGCAGTATGCCGCTGGCCCAACTTGCCGATATTGTCAGTTTTGTTACACAGGATAACTTCCTGTTTAACTGCTCCATCAAGGAAAATATCCGGCTGGGAAACCCTGATGCTACGGACGAAGAAGTATATGCGGCAGCAAAAGCCGCCTGCTGTGATGAATTTATACAGAAATTGGACAATGGCTATGACACGATGGCCGGAGATGCGGGAAACCGGCTTTCAGGTGGCGAGAAACAGCGCATCTCCATTGCCCGCATGATTTTGAAAAATGCCCCTATCGTGATTTTGGACGAGGCAACTGCGTTCACCGATCAGGAAAACGAAGAAAAAATTCAGCAGTCCATTGCTGCTTTGACAAAAGGGAAAACTTTGCTTGTCATCGCCCATCGTCTGTCCACCATCAAAAATGCTGATCAGATTATCGTCCTGCAAAATGGACAGGTTGAGAATATGGGCACGCATCAGCAACTTTTAGATAGCGACTCTCTCTATCGGGATATGTGGGAGGCGCATATCGGAGCACAGAACTGGTCTGCCGGTTCCGGGAAAGGAGGTAACTGATATGTTTCGGATTGTAAATCGACTGATCCAATGGACAGGAAAATATAAACGGCGTATTTACATCGGGTTTATCTACGCTTTCATTCACAGCATTTTTACCGCAATCCCTATTATGCTGGCTGCGAATGGATTAAGTGCTGTTCTGGATGACTGGGGTGGCGTCAAGCCATTGGAGGGCCGGGACATCTGGATCATGCTGGGGGCCATGATTTTAGCTGTACTGGGTCGATACCTGTTCTCTTATCTCCGAGCCATCACGCAGGAAAGTGTCGGTTATGAAGCAACCGCTGACGAGAGAATCCGGCTGGGAGATATTTTGAAACGGGTGTCGCTGGGTTTTTTCAACAAGAACAATATCGGTGAGTTGTCGGCGGCCGCAACAACCGATCTCTCGTTCATGGAAATGTATGCCATGAACATGGTAAACACCGTGGTCAACGGCTATATCACAGTTATCGTCTTGATACTGTTCCTTGCATTTTATAGTCCTATGGCGGGAGGAATTGCTCTGGCTGGCGTCCTTCTGTCTGCCCTGTTTCTTCATCTGCTGGAGGCGCGCAGCCACCAAAACGCGCCTATCCATCAAAAGGCGCAGGACGATATGGTGGAAAGTTCCATCGAGTATCTGCGGGGGATGCAGGTGGTGAAAGCCTTTAAGCAGGAAGGCGTGTCTATTGCCGGTATCCACAAAGCATACAACGACAGCAAGAAAATCAACATCAAAATTGAAGTGGAATATATGCCCTTCAACTGCCTGCACCTGTTTTCGCTGAAAGCCGCCTCCATTGCCATTGTAGCTGTGGCTGCTTGGCTGACCTATAACGGCAGTATGGAACTTCCTACCATGCTCATGCTGGATATGTTCTCCTTTATGATCTTTGGAAGTGTGGAAGCCATGAACAACGCCGCCCATGTATTGGAGGTTATTGATGCTACGCTGGATAAACTGGACGGCATTGAACACGCTGACATTATAGACAAAGACGGGAAAGATATTTCTTTGCAGAACACAGACATTGCTTTCCGTGATGTGACATTTTCCTACGATAAAGTTCCTGTTTTGCGGAATATCAGCTTTTCCATCCCCCAGGGCAGCACTACGGCCATTGTAGGGCCATCTGGCAGCGGCAAGACCACGATTTGCAACCTGATTGCCCGTTTCTATGATGTGGACAGCGGCAAGGTCACAGTAGGCGGTGAGGATGTGCGGAACATGACCTGTGACAGTTTGCTCCGCAATATCTCGATGGTCTTTCAAAAGGTCTACCTGTTCCACGATACCATTGAAAACAACATCCGTTTCGGCAATCCAAGTGCAACGAAGGAAGAAATTATAGAGGCCGCGAAAAAGGCCCGGTGCCACGACTTCATAATGGATCTTCCCGATGGATATGAAACCGTAATCGGCGAGGGCGGCTCCACGCTGTCTGGCGGAGAAAAACAGCGCATTTCTATTGCCCGCGCCATTTTGAAAAATGCCAACATTGTAATTCTTGATGAGGCAACAGCAAGTATTGACCCCGAAAATGAGCATCTGATCCAGCAGGCAATCAGTGAACTGACCATTGGGAAAACGGTTATCGTTATCGCCCACCGTCTGGCAACGATTGAACACGCTGACCAGATTTTAGTGGTGGATAAAGGTCAAGTTGTTCAGAAAGGAACACATCAGCAGCTTGTTCAGCAGGAAGGACTTTATCGCCGTTTCATTACAATCCGTGAGCAGGCGGAGGGCTGGAGCATTGCCTGATAATTGAGGTAAAACGTATTATGAAACTTCATGCATCTGGAGAGGATTATTTGGAGACTATTCTTGTCCTTCAAAAAGAACTCAATATGGTACGCTCTGTAGATGTTGCCCGGCACATGGGAGTGTCAAAACCAAGTGTATGTGTTGCTGTCAACACTCTGAAAGACGGCGGCTTTCTTACGATGGACGAGGATCATTTTCTCCATTTGACTGATGGGGGGCGAGAGGTTGCTGAAAAAATTTACGAGCGACACTGTTTTTTTACTGAACAGCTTATCTCCGTAGGTGTTGATCCTAAGACTGCGGAACAAGATGCCTGCCGGATGGAGCATGTGATAAGTGCAGAGAGTTTTGAAAAAATGAAAGCAGCATCTAAAAAGTAGTAATGTTATGAGGAAGAACATTGATTAAAGAAATGATGCCGGAAAATTACGAAAAGTTCTTTTTGAATTATGCCAGAATTAAAGAGATTTTGCGCTGAAGGGACACAAATTAACATTATAATATAGTTTTAGTTGAGTGACAGATTGTTGAGAGCTGTAATCAAGAGGCTTTAATAATGGGATATAGAGCAAAAGAAACCAGCAGTAACAAAATGAGTTTTTGCCCTGCTGGTTTCACTCTGGACTCTCGCTGGGATCGTGCTGAAGAGTTAGAAGTTGTTCTGCCAGATAATTCAACGTGTTTAGTAGGATCTTGCGGTTTTCAGGGAGGCAGGCTTGAAATTTCCCTATGAACCGTTGAATTTCCTCGTCCGTATCGGATATTTCCGGGTTAAACAAAGTATTGGCAGAAATACCAAGACGTTTAATTAATGGATAGAGGATTTCATAGGAGGGATTTATTTTCCCTTTTTCGATCATCTGGATTGTTTTAATCGCCACATGTGACTGATCTGCGAGATCTTGTTGCGTAAGATTGCAATCGTTTCTTGCCTGGCGAATACAGTTTCCCAGATAAGTCAGCTTATCTTTCGGCATAATCATTCACCTCATATATATTCTATCTTGCCGATTTTAGTTTTAACATAACCTAATCTTTCGTATCTGATAGGCAATATTATGCTGAAATAAAAAGAATATATATAGCCCTGCAGAAGGAAATAAAAAAAACGGCTTTCCACAGCAGGGCTTATTTGTGAGTTTCCTGCCCATCTGTGTTCTGCCGTTGGAAGGAATATGGATGGTATTCGTTTTAAAGAAAAGGAAAAGTCTTAGTCTAAATGAATTATTAAAAAAATTCTGTCCGTAGGTGGTCTGCCTTATATCTTTCAAAGAGTATTATTATACCTATCCGGTTGGCATAAAATTCCATATAATCAAAATTTAATAAGCAGCGTCAGGAAGTGTAAAAAACTCCCTGGCGTTATTTTTTGTCGAAATTTGTGGAACTTTCTCCATAAACCTCGAAACCGAGGGCCGCCAATCATCAGAGAAAGATTCTGATGAAAGGTTTTGGAGAAGTTGGAGAAAAGTTTTTTTAAAAATTTTCACGCTTTTTCGATTTTTTATCGGTTTCCCTCCTGTCCTCGCTGTGAAAGGGAGGATCATACATCTTTTACTACGGCTTTAAGCAGAAGGGAGGTGATCCCTTTTGAAACTGAACCGTCAGGAAAAAGAAATCGTGCGGAGAAAATTTTGCACCTATTGCATTAAAGTTCTGCATGGCGAGGCACTGAATTATCTTGATGAGCTGGATCGGCAGAGAGAGCGGGAAGTAATTTTTTCTGAACTTCTGCAGAAAGACCTGGACGCTCTGTATAGCTGTGACGATTATGATATGGCAGATTATTTTACCGTTATGGGAAGGCAGGTTCCTGTCCGCAACGAGTGGATCAGCATGGCGTTGAAAAAACTTCCTGTAAAAAAGCGGGAAATTATCCTGATGCTTTATTTTCTGAATATGACAGAGAAAGAAATCGCTAACTGCCTGAAATTGGTGCAGAGTACCATACATTATCATAAAGATGATTCTTTAAGGCTTTTGAGAAAATTGATGGAGTGAATTTACATATGAAAGCAAAGAAACACAGAGAAATGCCGGAGTTTGAAACAATCCAGGCTGCTATTGAAGGCGACGCCGAAGCAATCAATCAGATACTTTCCCATTTTCAGCCATTTATCAATAGTGAGTGCAAGAGAGAATATAAGGATGAATTTGGAAGAATCCATTATGTGACCGATGAATATATGAAAAGGCGGCTGGAGACAAAGCTGATTACAAAAATTCTGGATTTTGAGATCCGGCTATAACGAAAGGACAGGAATATTCCCTTTCTATTTCTGTCTTTGAAGACACTGTACCTTGATAATTGAATATTTTATCCTGCAGGACGTAAAGAAACAGTGGAGCTGGGCGGCAGATACGCCAGGATGATCCGGCTTCAATTTTTACTTTGTGACATCGTGTCGTAAAGTTCGTATATATAGACAGAGCAGAAGTTGAAGAAGGATAGGAGCGAAGAAATATCATGCTGCGGGCAGAGCGTGGGAACTTTGCGGCGAGGATACTGTTTCTGATAATGACACTTCCGGAGAGGCTGCTCCGGTCTGAAAAGATGGTGAGATACCAATGAGGCTGTTCCCCGACAGCCGCCTGCAGGATTTTTAGAAAAGTAATGGCAGTGAAGCTATATATGCTTACAAATACTTAAGGGAGAATGATGTAATGCAGAGGACACCTAAAAAATTAGAAAAAAAGAGATTGGTAAGATATAAAGAAGGTGCAGAGATGTACAGCATGGGAATGAATAAGTTTCAGGCGTTGGCGAAGGATGCCGGAGCCATTTTGAAAATAGACAGGATGGTATTAGTGGATTTGGATACATTCGATCAGTATCTGGAAACATTTCGTGTGAGAGAATAGAGGAAAGATTTTTCGTATAACAGAAAATAAGTGTTGACTTTTCGTTAAACAAAAAGTATAATAATTATGAAATGGATGGAGGTGTATGGAGTGGCTAGAACAGGAAGGCCAAGGTCAGACAATCCGAAAAACAGTTTAATCGGTTTGAAGCTGACAGAGGACGAAGCCACAAAACTTAGAGAGTATGCGTCCAAACATGGCATGACCATAACAGAAGTGCTGCAAAGAGGGATCGACCTGCAATATCAAATGGAAGAGTCCTCAGAGTAGCTAATGCGAAAACTCTTTCCTTGTGAAAGGAGCTAAAATGGCGCAATCAAGGAAAGATAACAAAGGGAGGGTTTTAAGAAAAGGCGAAACTCAGCGTAGATGTGATGGAAAATATGTATATACTTACACCGATCCGGAGGGACGGCGAAAGAGTATTTATTCCAAAGACATTAAAACGCTGCGGGAGCGGGAAGAACAACTGATTAAAGACCAATTAGACGGATTGGATACATATGTTGCCGGAAGCGCTACAATCAATTTTGTCTTTGACAGATATATCTCTACGAAAGCAGAGCTTAGAGATACAACGATGACAAACTATAAATATATGTATAATCGTTTTGTCAGGGACGGCTTTGGGAAAAAGAAGATTGCCGGGGTAAAATTTTCAGATGTTCTGCATTTTTATCAGCATTTAATAAAAGACAAGGCAATGCAGATTAATACACTGGAGACAATTCATACGGTACTTCATCCGACCTTTCAGTTAGCGCTGCGGGATAATATTATACGGAAAAATCCCAGCGATGGTGTTATGGCACAGATAAAAAAACTGCCTGGAAAAAATCACGGTGTTCGCCATGCTTTGACGTTGGAGCAACAACGAGCCTTTATCCGATATATAGAGGACAATCCGAAGTTTGACCGCTGGCTGAGTATTTTTAAGTTTTTACTTGGAACAGGATGCCGGATCGGGGAAGCTATCGGTATCAGATGGGAAGATGTAGATTTTGAGAAACGGTTGATCAACATCAATCACAGCTTAGTTTATTACAGCAGAGACTACAAAGAACATCCCATGTGTACGTTTTCTATATCTCTACCCAAAACAGAAGCAGGAATACGCATTATTCCCATGATGGATGCTGTTTACGAAGCACTGCAGAAAGAGTGGAATGAGCAGCAGGAAAACGGATTTAATGAAACGGAAATTGACGGTATGAAAGGCTTTATTTTTATGAACCGCTTTGGAAACGTACATAATCCGCAGGCAATCAACCGGGCTATCAAGCGTATTTATGAATCGTACAATGCAGAAGAAGTGGTAAAGGCAGCAAGAGAACACAGAGAGCCGCTTTTGATACCACATTTCTCATGCCATCATTTGAGGCATACCTTTTGCTCAAGGTTTTGTGAGAATGAAACAAATTTAAAGGTGATTCAGTCTATCATGGGCCATGCGAATATAGAGACTACGCTGGATATTTATGCAGAAGTCACCGAAACAAAGAAACACGAAGCAATCGAAAAGTTAGCACATAAGATAGACGTATTTTAGGAAAGAGTCTTTTACAGTGCTAAAGAGAGTACGACAAATTATGTGCTGTACGACAAGAGTACGACAATTTCGAGAGCCTTAATCAGTTTTAAAGGTTTATAGGATAACTGATAACAGACTGTAAAGTGTTTTAATAAGGGATAATAAATTCTAACGGATGTATGAGGTTAGAAATCCCCACAATGAAGTCCTTACCGAACGACAAGTAAGAAAAAGCCAGTGTTTATGCGGGTTTCGGGACTTTCCAAACTGAATAAATTTACCTCTTTACACCAAATTTACACCAATCGGTGCTAAAAACGGTGCAGAGACTAAAAAATCGCATAATTTTGAGTTTCACACAGCTCCTGAGAAGCTACATCTTCTCAGGAGCTTCTTTCATTTCTCATAGTTTTCGGACTACATCGCAAACTACACCAATTCTGTTTTTCTCAATATAATGAGGATAATCAAAGAGGAAGGGGTGGTTATACTATGAGCAACAGTTTAGCAAGCGTTCACCCGGAGCTAATTCCTGAATGGTCAGAGAGGAATTTACCGCTGACGCCGGATAAGATAACCTTCGGTTCAAATAAAAGAGTGTGGTGGAAAGGTGCTTGCGGACACGAATGGGAAACGAGCGTTAAAGCTCGTTCAAAGGGCGAGAAATGCCCGATATGCTCAGGAGCGAGAGTAATAGAGGGTATCAATGATTTAGCCACATTGAAGCCCCTGTTAGCTCAGGAGTGGTCTGAAAAGAACAAATTAAAGCCAACCGAGATATCTGTCGCTTCTCATAAGAAGATTATTTGGAAATGCAAACACGGACACGAATGGGAAGCAAGCGTTAAAAGCAGAACGATAAACGGCACAGGCTGTCCATACTGCTCACACAATAAAGTCCTTGCCGGATTCAATGACCTTGCTTCACAGTATCCCGATATTGCTGCTGAATGGTCTGACAGAAATCTTCCGTTGCTACCTACAATGGTGACAGCCTTTGCAAACAGTAAGGCTTGGTGGAAATGCAAAGATTGCGGAAACGAGTGGCACACTCTTATTTCAACCCGTGCCGATGGGAGCAGATGTCCGTATTGCAGCGGATATACATTGCTCAAAGGATTTAATGACTTGGCGACTACGCACCCTGAACTTGCGGCTGAGTGGTCAGAAAGAAATTATCCCCTAATGCCTGATGAGGTAAACGCAAAATCAAGACACAATGTTTGGTGGAAGTGTAAGACCTGTGGCAATGAGTGGAAGTCCGTTATCAATGCTCGTGTAAAAGGAACAGTATGCCCGGTTTGTGCGGACAGGGCGGTTCTTGCAGGATACAATGATTTAGCCACAACTGACAGGAGACTGCTTGCTGAATGGGATTACGAAACAAACTCTCTGCTCCCGACACAAGTGTCAAGAAGGTCGATGAAAAGTGTGTGGTGGAAATGTTCACTGGGACACTCTTGGAAAGCAAAAATCAGCGATAGAACAATTATCGGAGAAAAATGCACTGTGTGCGAAAAAGAATATCGCTCCGTATTCCCCGGCTTGGCGGTCGCCTATTACGCCAATCAAAAAGGATTAAAGGTACAGCTCGGTTCAGATAAACTATTAGGAATACCACTTGAAACCTACATTCCGTCAGAAAAGCTGGCGATAGAATTTACGAACGGCTCAGAACATATGGAGGTTCTCAAAAGCCATCTATGCAAGCAGCGAAATATAAAACTTGTAAAACTCCCTTTTAAGACAACCGAAACGGAAGCGGAGTATGCCGATAGAGTAAAAGCAGTTTTCAAAAGCGTACATATCTTTATTTATTCTGATGTCGAAGCAGATGTTTCGGTAATCAGAGCAAAATTCAATGAATGGAGGAAGCGACTGTGAGAGAAGAAAAGTTCCATATCTATCTTAATGATGACGAATACAGCAGAGTGATACAATCACTTATCCGTTTGAAGAACAGCCTGATAGCACAAGGCAGATACACCGACGGAGTTGACGATGTTCTCTGCAAGGTGCTTTCAGCCAAGAAAAGAAAGGTCAAAATCAAATATTTCTAAACACAAAAAGAGACCGCCTACACGACGTAAGCGGTCTTTGCTAATTTTAGAGTAAATCCGACAAACTGAAATTTCACTCTTATTTTGATAATAGCTTTTTATACGAATTATCAACACATATCGCTCCAAAAGGTGCTGTTATTAAAATAGATATTACCGCAACCGTAAGGACAATCTCTCCACAAGACAGCCCCATCGCAAGCGGTACCGTTCCAAGCGCTGCCTGAACTGTTGCCTTTGGTGTATATGCAACCATACAGAATAGACGCTCTTTTTTATTTAGCTTTGTTTTGACAAGCGATACTGCTACTCCCATCATCCTAAATACCAACGCCAAAATTACTAACAAAATCACTACAACACCTGCCGCTAATGCATACTTCAAATCAACCGCAATCCCAACCAATACAAATAGGAATATTTCTGCTCCAAGCCAAAGCTTATTATATTTTACGGATAGACGCTTTGCCAACACATCATATTTTTGATTGATGATAATGCCCATACTCATTATTGCCAACAGCCCTGAAACCGGCACAATACCTTCCAGTCTATTTTGCAATTCAAGCAGTAGAAATGAAACACTTAGAATGATAAGCACCTTTACGGAATCACGTATGTGAAATCTTCTAAAAAACCATACAAGAATAGTTCCTACTGCTCCGCCTAAAAGAACTCCCAGCAAAATAGATGTCGGTATCTGTATGAAACTTATTGCAGATACTTCCCCTGTTGAAGCTAAAGTAGTAAGTGCGGTAAACACTACAATCACAAACACATCATCCACAGATGCTCCCGCCAAAATTAACTGTGGAATACTCTTGTCCGTACCATATCCATCCTCTATCAGTTTTATCATTCTTGGAACAACCACCGCAGGAGATACCGCAGCTATGACACTTCCTATGATTGCTGCATCCAGAATAGATACACCTAATAATAACGGTGCGAAAATTATTGTTCCCATCATTTCAATACATGCCGGTACAAAACACATTAGAATTGCCGGACGACCTACCTTTTTCAAATCAGAAAAATTTAAAGACAAGCCAGCTCTTGTCAGAATAATAACTAATGCAATCTGTCTCAAATCTCCTGATATAGTAAGTATCGAGTCATCTACTAAATTCAAACAATGTGGACTTAATACAATTCCCACGATAATCATTCCCAGCAAGCTTGGTAATTTCATTTTTGAAAATATCCATCCCACCAGTAACCCGAACAACAAAATAATAGCAATACTCGTTAACATATAATCCTCCTTATACCACAGGAACTAAAAAAGCTGACAGTTTCTGCGTGGTTTTCGCAGAAGCCATCAGCATAATTGCGGTTTAGGGGTTATTACCCATGGGAGCGCCTCATTCCCAATGTTGATATTATAATATTTTTTCTTCTCTTTCGCAACAGAAAATTCAAATTTTTCTTTTGATTAACTCTTATTATACACCAAAAATATGAATATTTCTACCCGCCGTCTATTGACCTCAATTACGAGGGAAATAGGCGGCTTTTTTGTTTCTAAAAAATATTTTCAAGAAATTTTTGAAAAATGGGTGATTTTGGGTGTGCATTTTGACCCCCTTTGTCCAAATGAGTGAAGGGGTTAATTCCGAACCACAAAAAGGTCAGCCCTTTCACTTGTATTTTGACAACTGAATAAATCATTCACTAAGACTTTAATTCTGATGATTTTAGCCACCTTATCGGGTACGCCGTGACTTCTGCATTGCAGAACAGCGAGAACTCCCGGTATAAGTAATAGGTTGCCCCTGTTACGGCGATGACAGTCAGAAGGATAATGATACTTCTCTACGGAGCTGGCGGAGTACCCGGCAGAGGTGAAATTCCTATGATACAGATTAGCAGTCTGTTCCTTAGTGACTTCCCGTGAGCTTATTGCTCGGCAAGGGGTGTTGAGAACAAATATTGCCCGACCGGTTAGGAAATGAGCCGGTCAAGTACATAGCCATACTGCGATGGCTATGAATTTTACGAAAGGAGGACGCACAAAGTGTCGAACTGCAAAACGATTGCGATATGCAATCAAAAAGGCGGAGTTGGAAAGACGACCACTACGGTAAACCTCGGCGTCGGTCTTGCAATGCAGGGAAAGAAAGTGCTGCTCATAGACGCAGACCCACAGGGCGACTTAACCACTTGTCTCGGTTGGCAGGATACAGACAACTTGGGTATCACGCTTGCAACGAAACTCACAGATGTCTTAAACGAAACGATGAATGACCCTACGGTCGGTATTCTGCACCACGACGAGGGTGTAGACCTTGTTCCGGCAAACCTTGAGCTTTCTGCAATGGAATTTAACCTTGTCAACGCAATGAGCAGAGAGACGGCATTGAGAAATTATCTCAGCGAAGTGAAGGACAAATATGACTATATCCTTATAGATTGTATGCCTTCCCTCGGAATGGTAACAATCAATGCTCTATCTGCGGCAGACAGCGTTATTATTCCCGTTCAGGCTCAGTATTTACCGGCTAAAGGAATGACGCAGCTTGTTCAGACCATTTCACGAGTTAAGAAGCGTATCAATCCGAACTTGAAGATTGACGGTATGCTTCTCACTTTGGTGGATAGCCGTACCAACCTCGCCAAAAGCACGGTAGAAGCTCTGAGAGAGAACTTCGGTAATCAAATTAAGATGTATCGAACATATATCCCGATTGCCGTAAAAGCCGCAGAGACTTCTTCCAAAGGCAAGAGCATTTTTGCCTATGAACCCAACAGTACGGTGTCAAAGGCGTACACCGAATTTACAAAGGAGGTGTTAGCCGATGGCAGGAAGAAAGAGCGACTTCACTCTCACGAAGCTCGATGACTTATTCTCAACGCAGGAACAGAGAGATGAAGAAAAGCTTTCAAAAATCCGAGATATTCCCTTGACTGAGATTGACGATTTCCCCGACCACCCTTTTAAGGTGCGTGATGACGAGGATATGGCACAGCTCATTGAGAGTATTAAGGAACGAGGGGTAATCACTCCGGCGACGGTAAGGCAGAAAGAGGACGGCAGATACGAACTCATATCGGGACACAGACGAAAGCGAGCCTGTGAGCTTGCCGGGTTTGATACTCTCCGTTGTGAGGTCGTTGAACTGAACCGAGACGAAGCCACGATTTTAATGGTTGAGAGCAACTACCAAAGGTCGCAAATACTTCCCTCAGAAAAAGCCTATGCCTACAAAATGCGTTTGGAGGCATTGAGCAGACAAGGCAAAAGAACAGACCTAACTTCCGACCCAGTGGGTTGGAAGTCAAGCGGAAAAGAAACAGCACAACTAATTGGAGAGCAGTCGGGTGACAGTCAAACCCAAGTTCGCAGATATATTCGCCTTACAAACCTTGTTCCCGAACTTTTGGAATATGTTGATGAGGGGCGAATTAAAATGCGACCGGCGGTTGAACTGTCTTTTCTCGATGAGGACAGTCAGCGTGATGTGGTTGACGAAATTGACCTGAACGACGCAACCCCATCCCACGACCAAACAATCCGTATGCGAAAGTTCTTTGAGGAGGGCAAGCTCACAACCGAAGCAATCCAAGCGATTATGTCGGAGGAAAAGCCAAACCAAAGGGAGAAAATTGTTTTGAGGGGCGACAGAGTTCGACAGCTTATCCCGAAGAACATTCCCATAAGCCAAACGGAGGATTTTGTGTGCAAGGCATTGGAGCATTACAACAAGTTTCTGCGAAGCAGAGCCGACCGTGACAGCCGATAGCCTCCCCCCTTTCTCACACTCTAACCCCTATATATACCGGCTATTAACCTGCTGAAAAAATATACTCTATCTCCCTTGAGTATATCTATCTCTAATAACATATAGCTGTCTATAAAAGGGTTCGCACATTTGGAGCAAAAGCAAAATGTCTGCTACGATAAAAAGTTCAGCCAATCGCACCTTTGATGTTTTGACCGGTTTTGATTACGATTAAAGCAGAAAGGAGCGATGGATATGAAAAACAGGCTGATACCTTGTGTTCTTGCCTGCCTGATGATTTTCCTCGTAGGTTGTAACGGTAACACAGCCAAAGAAGCTGCACAGGAGATAACGAAAACAGAGACTTCTTTTCCGGCTGGTAATACCGAAACAGATTCTCAGGAAGAAACGGCAGAAGAACCGGAAAGCACGGCAGTTCAGGAGGAAACACCGATTACGGCAGAAGAAAGCAAATCAACCGCTGAAAGTCAGACGGTAGCAACTGTTCAGACAAAACCGGCGGAAGATAAAACGGCTGATACTCCTGCAACCGAAAAGCCAAAGGCAGAGCCACCGAAGCAGACAACCACGCAGGCTGAACCCGAAAAACAACCGGAACAGCCGAAAGAACAGACAACTGCCGAACAAAAGCCGGTTGAAAAGCCGACTGAAAAGCCGGCAGAACCGAAACCGACAGAGCCGCCCAAGCAGACATTCGATGTCAGCCCTTATGTTAGTTACGCAAAAGAGTATGCGGTAAGCATAGGGCTTTCTCTTGACAGCACGGCGACAGAATGTTGGGACAACCCCATATCCGCAAATCCTAACCGAAGCGGTATCAAGTCTGATATTGAAAGCAGACTGAACCGATACAAGAACAGCGAGGGTTTTACCGCTGTGTGGATATGGACAGAAAAGCTATCCGATACGGAGTACAACATCTATATCGGCTACTGCTAAAACAAAATAATTTTAAGCGGACGCACTGAGTAAAATCGGTGCGTTTTTGCATTTCAAGGAGGAAAACGCAATGGTTAAAACAAAATTCAAGAAAGCCGTCTCGCTTATGTTGGCGGCGGTTATGAGCCTTACTGCTTTTATGGGCATTGGGGCAACGACAGCCTTTGCAGCCGTAGGCGAAAAAGCCGATGTGTACCTCGTCGATTATCCCCGAAGCGGAGATACCAATAACAACGGCGAATGGGGACACGGCAATCTCAACTATATGAACGGTTGGAAAGGCTTGTCCACGAAATATACGGGACTTCGTGCAATGGGTTCGTATTCGGGCAATATCGCCTACTGTATCGAGCCGGGTACAGGTCAGCGGACTGGAGATACTCTCACCGAAAAGGACGAGAACTTCTTCAACAACATCAGTCCGAACGGTACGATTTCCGGCGATGATATTCGCCTGCTTATCGGTCGTATCTTGCAGTACGGCTACCGTGGAGGAATTTCGACAAGCTGGAAGTCGCAGAATGAAAGCGACGCAAACTGTATCGCCCACGCTTATGCCACTCAGATTTTGATTTGGGAAACGATTGTCGGCGAAAGAGACGCAGGCTTTAATCACGTTTCTACCGGCGGGTACAATGCCGTGCTTGAATGTGTAAGCTCTGCACACCCTCTCCGCAGTAAAATCTTGTCGTACTACAACAGTATGGTAACAAGCGTTCAGAATCACACCAAAGTGCCGAGCTTCTGCACAAGGTCAAGCGGTTCTGCAAAGGTAAACGAGCTTGAATGGAACGGAAGCAAGTATGTTGCAACTCTCACCGATACAAACGGTGTGCTTGGCAACTACAACTTCTCGGCAAACATTGACGGCGTTTCGTTCTCTGTCAGCGGAAACAAATTGACTGTTTCGATGGAGAAAGCTCCGAGCAAGGAATTTACCATCACAGCCGCAAAAAAGAACGGTGTCCGCAGAGGTGTTGTCGTATGGTCTGACGGTATCCATCAGAATGGAAACGGCATTCAGGATGTGGTCACTTATGCTCAAGAGGTCAGCGACCCTGTCAGCGGCTTTGTCAAAATGAAGGTAAGCTACGGCTCTTGTCAGATTGTAAAGACAAGTGAGGACGGAAAGGTTGACGGTATTCAGTTTACCATAAGCGGTAACGGTGTCAATCAGACTGTAACAACCGCAAACGGCGGTAAATTCCAACTGGATAACCTTATGCCCGGTGTTTACACGGTAACAGAACAGTCTATCGACAAATATGTTCCGCAGGAGGTTCACAGAGTAACTGTTGTTGCCGGTCAGGTGGCAAAGGTCAACTTCAATAATGTTCTCAAGAGAGGTAATCTTCAGGTTATCAAATCTTCGGAGGATAATCTTGTAGAGGGCGTTACCTTCCACCTTTACGGCACTTCTCTTGCGGGTATTGCCGTAGATGAATATGCCGTAACAGATAAGAACGGTGTTGCTTCTTTCAATGATGTGCTTATCAGCGGTACTACCCCTTACACTGTTGAAGAAGTAGATACGGCTATCCGTTATGTTGTGCCTGCAAATCAGACCGCACCGATTAACTGGAAAGATGTTACAACCCGCAATTTCACGAACATTCTCAAAAAGTTCAGCGTAACTGTAACAAAGAGCGACCGTGAGGAAGGAACGCCGCAGGGCGACGCTACCCTTGCCGGAGCAGTTTACGGTATCTATAAAGGCGAAACCCTTGTGGACAAGTATGTAACGGATAAGAACGGTCAGTTTACCACAAAGGAATATATCTGTGATGACGACTGGACAATCCGTGAAATCACTCCGTCCGAGGGCTATCTGCTTGATACCACAATCCATAAGGTCGGTGCTGAACCGCAGCTTTATACGGTTGAACACAATCAGACAGCAAATGATGTTACAGAGCAGGTTATGAAAGGTAATATCGCCATCATCAAGCATACCGATAACGGAGAAACACAGATTGAGACACCTGAAAACGGTGCAACCTTTGAAATCTATCTCAAATCTTTCGGCAGCTTTGACGCAGCAGAAGAAGATGAAAGAGATGTTATCGTCTGTGATGAAAACGGCTTCGGTCAGACAAAGAATATGCCGTATGGTGTATATACCGTTCATCAGACCTCCGGTTGGGAAGGTCGTGAGCTTATGAAAGACTTTGATGTGTTCATTGCTCAGGACGGTCAGACCTACCGCTATCTTATTAACAACGCAAACTTTGAAAGCTATATCAAGGTTGTCAAGGTGGACGCAGAAAGCGGTAAAAACATTCCGTATGCCGGTGCAGGCTTCAAAATCTTTGACCCTAACGGTAATCAGGTAACAATGACCTTTACTTATCCTACTCCGACAACGATTGATACTTTCTACACCGACGCAAACGGACAGCTTGTTACACCGGAGAAACTGGAATACGGCAAGGGATATTCTCTTGTGGAAGTTCAGGCTCCTTACGGATATGTGCTTGACAGCTCACCGGTGTACTTTGATGTGGCAGAGGAACATTCTTCCGATGAGGGTGGTATTACCGTGATTAAGGTAGATAAGCCTAATATGGCACAGAAAGGTACTGTCAGCATTGAAAAGACCGGCGAGGTATTCTCAGGGGTAAACATCTCCGGAGAGGAAAATACCGATGTGATTTATCAGCCTGTCTATGAAGTGAAAGGTCTTGCAGGTGCGGTCTATGAGATTACCGCAGCAGAAGATGTTATCACGCCTGACGGAACACTCCGTTATGCAAAGGGCGAGGTCGTAGATACTGTTACCACATATGAAAACGGACTTGCAAAGAGTAAGGAGCTTTACCTCGGCAGATATACGGTAGTTGAAATTACCGCACCGGAGGGTATGGTTATCAACAAGGAAGCACACGAGGTCGAGCTTACCTACGCAGGTCAGGAAGTCGCCGTGACGGAAACTGCAACCAGCTTCGTAAACGAGAGACAAAAGGTTACGGTAAGTCTTGAAAAGGCAATCGAAAAGAACGACATCTTCAATATCGGCAACGGCGATGAAGTAAAAAACATCAGCTTCGGACTTTTTGCCGCCGAGGAACTTGTTTCCGCAAGCGGTACTTCTATCCCGGCAGACGGACTGATTGAGATTATCTCTCTTTCCGAAAACGGCAAGGCAGTTATCAAAACCGACCTTCCTTTCGGAAGCTACTATGTAAAGGAGCTTGCAACCGATGAGCATTATATCCTTTCCGACAGCAAGTATCCGTTTACTTTCAGCTATGCGGGACAGGATACCGAAAATGTTGAGATTGCAGTCAACGACGGCAAGCCGATTGAAAATAAGCTCATTTACGGCTCTGTCTCCGGTAAGAAGATTACCGAGAACGGCGAAGAACTCGGAGGTGCAGTTATCGGACTGTTTAAGGCTGATGAAACCAAATTTACAAAAGAAAATGCTTTGATGACTGCTACCTCTGAAAAAGACGGTAGCTTTTCTTTTGAGAAAGTGCCGTATGGCAACTGGCTTGTAAGAGAAATTGAACAGCCGGAGGGATTTGTTCTCAATGAAACTTCTTATGAAGTTAAAATCTCCGAAGTCGGTCAGGTCATTGAGGTTGAAATCGTCAATGAGTATGTTCACGGCAATATCAAGTTGACTAAGGTCGATGAAGATTACCCGGACAACAAACTGACGGGTGCAACCTTTGAGGTTTACAAAGATGTAAACGGCGACGGCAAACTGGACGACGGCGACGAGCTTATCGGTACGCTTACTGAAACAACTACGGGTATTTACGAGATGAAGGAGCTTCTTTACGGAAAATACCTTGTAAGAGAAACCAAAGCACCGGAAGGCTTTGAGCTTGATAAGGGTGTGTACTCTGTTTTCATCGAAAAAGATGAAAACACATACGAGGTAGAAAACAAAGCCGGCGTCGGCTTTATTAACACGGCAATGAAAGGAAACCTGAAAATCGTTAAGACTTCCTCTGATGGTAAGGTTGAAGGTTTCACTTTCAGAGTTACGGGAGTAAACGGTTATGACCGCAGCTTCACGACCGATAAGAACGGCGAAATCATTATCGAGGGACTTCGTATCGGCGATTACACCGTTTCCGAGGTTCAGGATACTGTTTCTGCTTCCTATGTGCTTCCTGCGGATAAGATTGCAACCGTAAAGGTCGGCTCTACTACCGTTGTGGAAATGCACAATGAGCTGAGAGACACACCAAAGACCGGAGATAACAGCAATGTCGGCTTGTGGACTGCACTTGCGGGACTTTCTGCCCTCGGTATTGTAGGCACAGCCGTTGTTGCGTACAGAAAAAAGAAGAAGGAGGACAATGAGTAATGGACGCTAAAACAATCGTAGCAGTTGTATTGGTCGCCTTTATTATCGGCGGCTTTATCTTCTTGCAGATTAAGAACAGAAAGAAATAAGGAACGCTTGTGTGGGCGGAGTGAAAACTTCGCCCACGGTTCTTTTACGGAGGTGCATTATGAACAAGCTAAAGACGGTTGACAGCAAGGTGCTTGCAATACTCAGAGAATGCCCCGAAACGAGGTATGACGATATGCAGCTTATCCTTTGCTATTACAACCGATACAGCTATATGAGAGTCGGAGATTTACCGCTTGAGGATATAGTCAACAACTATAAAGGGTACGGCTTGCCGTGCTTTGAGACTATCCGCAGAGCAAGACAGAGAGTGCAATCCCTGTTTCCCGAACTGTCAAGGCAGTGCAGTGGCTGCGACTGCGGAAACATCAGAATTGTGATTGAAGTAAGCTGAGGTGTGGATATGAACGAGGAAAAAAGAAAAATCGGTGAATACACCGTTCTCTGCTCGGTCAATGTGGGCGAAAAGGAGGTTATCTTGGCTTCCAATGAGCAAAGCACAAACGGCAATAAGTTTTTGTGCGGCTTTGCGGAGCGAAACGACCTGTTTGAACTGTGTTCGGAATGTATGGTAAGCGATGACTATATTGAAATCGTACACCTTTTCGGAAGCCGTGTGGCAAATGAAGCGGAGCTTTTCAAGAAACAGGTAGAAAAGCTGGATATTCCAATCACACTCATAACGGAAGCCGACTGTATCCCCGACCACTATTCCAAAGACATCAACGGCAAAATCATAGCCATTGACCCCAAGGTATTAAAGCCTGAATTTCAGAGAGCCGACAGACAGCTCTACTATGTTACAGGTGGTTTCGGTGCGTCGGCAAACAGCCGTGGAAGCGCCGTGTTTTGTACCAATCTTCACACCGGCAAATCAACCCGATATGAAAGAATGGATGTTATGGGCGAAGTAAAGCCTGAGCGTCTGCCTGAATGGGCAAAGGAAAAGGCACAAGAGCTTTTACACAAGAAGCGAAACAAAGACAAACAACGATAAGGAGGACAAAGCAATGAAGGAAAAATTCACTTTTCAACAGAAAACAAAGCTTCTGACGAAACTGTTTGACGCAGGCTGCAATACCGAAAAGAAATTGCAGCAGCTTGATATGGAGAGCATTTTGAAAATTCCCGGTATCACTATTCCGGATATGAGCCTGATTATCGAGCTTCAGAAGCAGACCAAAGCCAATAAGCTGTTCTCTTATTTGGGAGGTGGCACTGATGAGCAGGCAGGAACAGAATGACCGTCATATCATTTGGAGCGACATTAGCCTTGACCTTGATGATTGGCGAGAGTCTTTGGAGGAACTGTATCCCGGATATTCCGATGATGAGCTTTACGACATTATGGTAAAATCCAATGCCGAAAATCTTTATGATGAACGAGTAAATCTCAACATTCAGCTTTCACAGCCGATTATCGTAATCGGCGACCTCGGCAGATGGAACGGCAGAGTGGCGGGCTACAAGATGATTGATTCCGGCAACATTAAGGACTGCCTTTACTCCGATACCGATTACACCGAATGGTATGTGGATAAGTACGGCGACCTTAGAGCCGATGCCGTTCATCACGACGGAACAAACCATTATCTATACCGTGTATTCAAAGACGGTGTTACCGATACGCAGATTGAAAATCTGCAAGATAAAATCTATAACGGAAAAGCCACAAGAGCCGACATCACACGAGTTACCAAAAGGCTCGGCGATGACATTGCCGGAGTTTATGGTTTTCCTATTCCAAAGCAAAGACAAACAAACGAACAAGCGAGGTGATGAAAATGGATTACAGAGTATTGACCGAAGCAGAGCGTAAATACACCTTCAGCCAAAGTCAGCAACTCTCAATGCAGACCGGTCTTATCGGGTATTTGAGGGCAGATTTCGGCAGTACGGGCAAAGAGTTCTATTCCACTTGGAACGATTTCAGAAAGGACTTAAAGACCGACGATTTCAAAAAGGAATTTGACTTGGTGATAAACTCCTACCGTTTCGGGGACGGCGAGTTTTTAAGCGGCAGAAGCACTATGTCAAAATTCTGCTATGAACACCCCGAAAGCAGCTACGAAGATGACCGCAATCAATACGGCGTCCGTGTTGATACCGAGCGATATTCCTACCTTATGCGTTTAAATCCCAACCGTGGAGAGTACAATCTGTACTGCTATTGCTATCAGAAAGAGTGGCTGAACAACCACTTGAAAAATGCCGAGCGTGGTATCCGATTTATTGACCCGCACTATCAGGAGCAGTTTCGCATTGCGGACGGAGAAAAAATCTCAATCAAGCTCGGCGACGGCAAAACAATGGAGAGAACTTGCAGATATATCGACGACTACCATTTGGAGGTCGGCACAAATCTCTACCATATCTGCGAATTTGCCGAGCTTTGCGAGAGAAACGGTCATACCGTAGAACCAGCCGCAAAAGAAAACACGAAATCCGCAAAGGACAAACAAAAAACACGATAAGGAGGTGCAGACGAGGTGGCAAGAAAATTTGACCTGATTTCAGAGCTGTATGAAAGAACCTGTTTTGCAGTTACAGACAATCCAGTATACTGGCAATCGTTTCTGAAAACAGCAGGCAGAAATTTCAGGCTCCGATTTGATGAACAGCTTCTCATTTATGCCCAAAGACCCGATGCAACAGCCGTGCTTGAAATCGAACGATGGAACGGTACTTTCGGTCGTTGGGTAAACCGAGGTGCAAAAGGTATTGCCGTATTTGAGGACGCAGACAGAAGCCGTCAAAGGCTGATTCATTACTTTGATATATCGGATACCCACGAAAGCAGATATTCCCGCCCTGTTCCGATTTGGGAGATGAGACCCGAATTTGAAGCAGAGGTTATTGAAACGCTTGAAAACACTTTCGGTGCGGTAAACGATACAACGAGTATTGAAAACGTCGTCAAAGAGAGCATTGCCAATGCCGTAGAGGACAACATCGCAGACTATATCTCCGACTTTATGAGTTTGGGTGCAGGAAGCGATATTGAGTATTTGTCTGCCAACGAAGCAAATGCCTTGTATTTGGAGCTTGTCAGAAACAGCGTATCATATATGGTTATGGCACGATTGGGGCTGGACGCAGACAAGGTTTATTCTCCCGATGACTTTGCCGGGATTTCAAGCTTCAATTCACAGGAAGTTCTCAATGCGGTGGGTATTGCTACAAGCGACATTGCTGAAATGGCGTTGCTCCCTGTCAGCAGAACAATCAGCACGCTCAGCAAGGAAAATCGCATAATTGATGAACAGGGGCAATCCGAATACAATAAAGACATCAAAGACGAAAGGAGTCAAAGCGATGAGCGAAATCACATACACGATGGTGGGAGATTACAATCTTCCGAACCTGAAGCTGCCGGAGCAGACGGAAGTGACTCTCGGCAGATGGTCGCAGATGAGGAGAACTTATCTGAAGGAACATCACAAAATCCTGTACTACAATCTTCTGACGAAAGGGATTCTGAACAGTCACTTGGCGGAGGTTCAGCAGAGAGCCAGCGAACTGGAGAAAACTCTCGTAAAGCAGATGGCACAGAAAGCCGGACTGACGGAGCAGATGAAGGCGGAAGATATGATGAAATGGGTTCGCCTGATGAACAACATCAGGAACTCGGCACAGGAAATCGTGAAGAAACAGGTAATATTCGCTTAGAGTATTACGACAGAAACCACGAGAACAAGAGCCTGCCGTTTTTCGGTGGCGATGATACTATCCGAGAGATACTCGGCACTACCCCGCATTTGTCCGCTTCAAAGGAAGAAATCAAAGACTTCTATGAGAGAAATAGGGACAATGCGACCCGTACCGAATATATCAAGGGTATTTTCAACAACGATTACACACAGCTACCTTTAAGCAACGGCAGGCTTGTCGGCTACAAAACGTTTCAGAATGTCCTCCACTTGTGGGAGGGCGAATACGAAAACAGAACCGCTCAGAGCTTCTACGACTGGGGCGTTATCGCACAGCATTTTGAAGCAATGAGACTTTTGGGAGAATTGACCGATACAATGAAACCGCTTCCGTCTATGGACGGTCAGTTGACTCTTATAATGGGCAATCAGGCAGAGAAACAAAAAACCTCTGCCTTTACTTTTTCTCAGGAAATCATAGACGCTGTATTGACCCGTGGAAGCGGAGTTTCCGAAGGCAAAATGCGTATCTATGAGCAGTTTGAAAAGAGCCTTTCCGCAAAAGAGAACGCCGACTTTTTGAAAAACGAATACGGTTGGGGCGGCTCTTACCCTGTCATTATCGGTGCAGGCATTGACGAACAGCACGACGGAAAAGGTATCACAATTTCAAAAGGTATCGGAAGCGACAAGCCGCACATTACGCTTTCTTGGTCTCAGGTTGAAAAGCGTATCGGAGACCTTATCCGTATGGACAGATACCTAAATCCAAAGGAAAAAGAACAGTACCCTGAATGGCTTGAAAAGCAGGAAGAACGGCGAGCCGAGCTTGCAGAGCAGAGAAAAAACCGTGAGATACTTTCTACCGCACCGCCTGAACCTGAAAACAAAGAGGACGAACCGGAAGCACAGTATGAATATCATCTCGGCGACAGCGTTTATATCGGGGCTTCGCAGTATGAGATTTTGTCCTTTGATGAAAACCGTGTAATGCTTTATGACTTTGATATGCCGCTTTTCAACAAGGAGCTTTCAAGGGAAGAATTTGACCGCAAAGTGCGTGAAAATCCAATGAACGACCACTTGAAGGTCAGTGTATTACCGGCGGAAGAAAAAACCGTTACAGGCGAAAATGAAACTCAAAATGATACCGAAACCGTACAGGATTTCAGTCCGAAAACCGGTTATGACGATGCCTTCTTTATCGACCGGTACAATGAAAGCGTTACTTGGATGTACTATAACCCCGACAGCAATGCCGGAGGTCAGTATGTTACAAATACGCTTTCTTTTGACGAGATACAGCAAGCTGCACGGGAATATGACTCGACTGAGGATTTCTTTGATTACCTCGGCAGCATTGCAAATCAGGAGCTTGCCGATGTAGGTACTGAATGGTTTGAGGACGCAGACCGAGAATTTCACAGGACACCGGATTTGACCGACTGTACCTCTGCCACAATGGAAACTCTTATTAAAAACGCTGAAAGAGCTGATATGGTAGCAACAAATATCGGGAATGTACCGATTGAGGATTACAGAGAAATCGTTGCTACTCAAAACGGTTTTGACAGTTATGAGGAAATGTATAACGAGGGTGTTCGTATCGGCAACGGTTACGACAAAGAGCCTGAACCGATTGTACCCGCTTGGGAGCAAAAGAAAAAGTCAAAGGTAAAGAGCTTTGACCTCCACCCGGATATTCCGATGTCGGAGCGACACAACTTTGACCTTGCCAATAATCAGGTTGAAGAAGTGAACAAAAAAGAGCGTTTTCACAGAAACTATGCAGCGATTAAGGTCTTGAAGGATTGTCAAAACGAAAACCGTTTTGCAACACCTGACGAGCAGAAAATCTTGTCGAGATATGTCGGTTGGGGCGGTATTCCCGAAGCCTTTGACGAACGAGCCGGAGCTTGGCATACAGAGTATGCAATGCTGAAAAATATCCTAACGCCGGAGGAATATGCGTCGGCAAGAGAAAGCACCTTGACCGCCTTTTACACTCCGCCCGAAGTATCTACCGCCATTTACAAGGTGTTGGAACAGATGGGATTTCAGGAGGGCAACCTGCTTGAGCCGTCCTGCGGTATCGGTAACTTCATCGGTATGCTGCCTAAGTCAATGGAAAACGCAAAGGTTTACGGTGTTGAGCTTGATACCATTTCAGCCGGTATCGCTCAGCAGCTTTATCAGAAATCTTCCATTGCGGCACAGGGCTTTGAGGAAGTAAATGTCCCCGACAGCTTCTTTGACGGTGTTATCGGCAACGTGCCTTTCGGAGATTTCAAAGTCTCCGATAAACGATATGACAAGTACAACTTCTTAATCCACGATTATTTCTTTGCAAAATCGCTTGATAAATTACGACCCGGCGGTGTGATGGCTCTTGTGACAAGCAAAGGAACTATGGACAAGGAAAACTCCAATGTCCGAAAATATATCGCACAGAGGGCGGAGCTTCTCGGAGCAATCAGACTTCCGAATGACACCTTCAAAGGCAATGCCGGAACAGAGGTTGTATCCGATATTCTGTTTTTGCAAAAGCGAGACAGGCTCATAGATATTGAACCGGATTGGGTTCATCTTGACACCGACGAAAACGGTATAAGGATGAACTCATATTTTGTTCAGCACCCGGAAATGATACTCGGCGAAATGAAAATGGTAAGCGGTCGTTTCGGACCGGAAGCAACCTGTGAACCGTTTGAAAATGCCGACCTTTCGGAGCTTTTGAACGAAGCAGTCTCAAACATTCACGGAGAAATCTCCGAATACGAGGTTGCCGACGAGCTGGAGGAAGAAGATAATTCTATCCCGGCAGACCCTACGGTAAGGAACTTCTCTTACACAATTTTGGACGATAAAATCTATTTCCGTGAGAACTCCCGTATGTCCCCGGTGGAGGTATCGGCAACCGCCGAGAACCGTATCAAGGGTATGATTGGGATAAGAGATTGCGTTCGCAACCTGATTGAACTGCAAACCGAGGATTACCCCGACAGCGAAATCAAACAGGCACAGGAAAAGCTGAACACTCTGTATGACAGCTTTACAAAGAAGTACGGACTGATTAACAGCCGTGCCAATACTTCCGCCTTTTCCGATGACAGCTCCTATGCTCTGCTCTCTGCTCTTGAGGTCTTGGACGAAAATGGCGAACTGGAACGCAAGGCGGATATGTTCTTCAAGAGAACGATTAAACCGCACAAGCCTGTAACGGAGGTTGACACCGCAGACGAAGCTCTCGCTGTCTCTATGGGCGAAAAAGCAGCCATTGATATGGCATATATGATGGAGTTGTCCGGCAAAAGTGAGGAAGAATTATTTTCTGACTTAAAGGGTGTTATCTTCTTAAATCCCCTTTATGAGTACGGCAATTCTTATGAGCCGAAGTATCTGATGGCAGACGAATATCTGTCGGGCAATGTTCGTGAGAAGCTGGCAACAGCCAAAAGGTCTGCGACTCTGTATCCCGAAGATTACACCGTCAATGTGCAGGCACTTGAAAAGGTGCAGCCAAAGGATTTGACGGCAAGCGAGATTTCCGTAAGGCTCGGTGCGACTTGGATACCGCCCGAAATATTCCAACAGTTTATGTTTGAGTTTCTCGATACGCCACGCTATGCACAGTGGAATATCAAGGTTCACTACTCTCAGTTTACCGGAGAATGGAACATTGAGGGAAAGAGCTATGACCGTTCCAATGTTAAAGCGTACAGCACATACGGCACTTCCCGTATCAACGCATATAAGATAATCGAGGAAACTCTGAACCTGAAAGATGTCCGTATCTTTGACTATATCGAAGATGACGAGGGCAAAAAGAAAGCAGTTCTCAATAAAAAGGAAACGGCAATCGCACAGGCAAAGCAGGAACTCATAAAGCAGGGCTTTCAGGACTGGATATGGGATGACCCTGCCCGCCGAGAAAAACTTACGAAAATGTATAACGAGAAATTCAATAGTATTCGTCCTCGTGAGTACGACGGAAGCCACATTGTTTTCAACGGTATGAACCCGGAAATCGAACTCCGTGAACATCAGAAAAATGCGGTTGCACACATTCTGTACGGCGGCAATACGCTGTTGGCACACGCAGTCGGTGCAGGTAAAACTTTTGAGATGGTGGCGGCTGCTATGGAGTCCAAACGACTCGGACTTTGCAATAAGTCTCTGTTCGTAGTCCCGAATCACTTAACCGAGCAATGGGCGGCGGAGTTCTTGCAGCTCTATCCGGCGGCGAATATTCTTGTGGCGACAAAGCGAGATTTTGAGACCAAGAACCGCAAAAAGTTCTGCGGTCGAATTGCTACGGGAGATTACGACGCAGTAATTATCGGTCATTCTCAGTTTGAGAAAATCCCGATGTCCATTGAAAGACAGAGGGCAATTCTTGAGCAACAGCTTGAAGAACTGACAGACGGTATTATGGATTTGAAGCGAAATCGTGGAGAAAACTTCTCCATTAAACAGCTTGAAAAGTCTAAAAAGTCCGTGAAGCAAAAGCTGGAAAAGCTCAACGACCAAAGCCGCAAGGACGATGTTGTTACCTTTGAAGAACTCGGTGTGGACAGGCTCTTTATTGACGAGAGTCATTATTACAAGAACCTCTACCTTTACACCAAAATGCGTAATGTGGGCGGTATCGCTCAGACGGAAGCACAGAAATCCTCCGACCTGTTTATGAAGTGCCGATACCTTGACGAGCTTACAGGCGGTCGAGGAACGGTATTTGCAACCGGTACTCCTATCTCAAACAGTATGGTGGAACTCTATACCATTCAGCGATACTTGCAGTACAACACGCTTGTGAAAAACAATTTACAGCACTTCGACTCGTGGGCAAGTACCTTTGGAGAGACTGTAACAGCCGTAGAGCTTACCCCGGAGGGAACGGGTTACAGAGCGAAAACCCGCTTTGCAAAATTCTATAACCTTCCGGAGCTTATGGCGATGTTTAAGGAGGTCGCCGACATTAAGACGGCGGATATGTTGGAATTGCCTGTGCCGGATGCACACTTCCACAATGTTGCAGTCAAGCCGTCTGAAATGCAGAAAGAAATGGTTGCTTCCCTTGCGGAGCGAGCCGAGAAAGTCCGTGGTGGCGGTGTGGATTCGAGTGTAGATAATATGCTCAAAATCACAAACGACGGTAGAAAGTTGGCTCTTGACCAGCGTATGCTCAACGATATGCTGCCTGATTTTGAGGGCAGTAAAATCAACGCCTGCGTCGATAACATCTACCGTATTTGGGAGGAAACAGCCGATAAAAAATCAGCACAGCTTGTGTTCTGCGACCTTTCAACGCCAAAAAACGACGGCACATTCTCGGTATATAACGACATCAGAAAGAAGCTCATAGAGCGTGGTGTCCCCGAAAGCGAAGTCCGCTTTATCCACGAAGCAGATACCGATGTGAAGAAAAAAGAACTGTTCCAAAAGACCCGTAAAGGCGAGGTCAGAGTGCTTCTCGGTTCTACGCAGAAGATGGGAGCTGGCACGAATGTTCAGGACAGACTTATCGCACTTCACGATGTGGATTGTCCGTGGAGACCGTCAGACTTGGAGCAGCGTTCCGGTCGAATTATCCGTCAGGGCAACTCAAACCCTGATGTAGATATTTACCGCTATGTAACGGAGCAGACCTTTGACGCATATCTCTATCAGCTTGTAGAGGGAAAGCAAAAGTTCGCCAGTCAGATTATGACGAGCAAATCCCCGGTGCGTTCTGCCGAGGATATTGATGAAACCGCCCTGTCCTATGCAGAGATTAAAATGCTTGCCACCGGCAATCCGTATATTAAGGAGAAGATGGATTTGGATATTCAAGTCCAAAAGCTGAAGCTCTTAAAATCCAACTTTCTATCTGAAAAATACGCTTTGGAAGATAAGATAATCAAATATTATCCGCAGCGAATTAAAGCTTTGGAAAACCGCATTGAAGGCTTGAAGCAAGATGTAGATACTGCGAAACAGCACCCGAAACCAACGGAAGACCGCTTTGTCGGTATGGAGGTTAAGGGTGTTTTTTATTCCGAAAAAGCCGACGCCGGTAAAGCAATCATTGAAGCCTGCAAGCAGATGAACAGCCCCGACCCTATTCCTCTCGGCAAGTACCGAGGGTTTGAAACGGAGCTGCTTTTTAATACCGCAGAGCGAAATTATGAGGTTCGACTGAAAGGTGCAACAAGCAGAAATGTTCCTCTCGGCGATGACGCATACGGCAATATTATCCGCCTCGATAACGGAATTGAGAGATTTGCCGAGAGCTTGTCGCTTGCGGAAAATGACCTTGAGAACACCAAAAATCAGTTGGAAACCGCAAAGAAAGAAGTCCAAAAACCATTTATCCAAGAGGAAGAATTGAAAACAAAGCTTGCCCGACTGGACGAGCTGAATATTCTGCTCAATATGGATAAGCGAGAAAACGAAATTGTCGGCGGCGAACCCGATGAGGGCGAAGTGCCGAACACACGAAAGGAGAAAACCTATGAACGATAAAATGACACCCGATAAGGAAAGAGAAAACTGCCCTTGCAGAAAAGCAATCATTAACCCTTTTGATGCAATGATGATGGTTGTGGTCAGGAGACTTGATAAAGCATATCTCGAATTAAAAAGAAGCAAACCGCCCGCAAAGGAAGCAGAATTTGCCCTTAGAAATGCAAAGCTTTCTTTCTACGGAGAGTTGGTTCGACAGAGCATTGAAACGGTGTTTTCGCCGGAAGAAATCATTGCTTTGTATGAAAACGACGACCTTGCGGGAGGTGCTTGGACTGTTTGGAATGACATCGGCTGCCCTGTTGATAAGATACTCATTATCATTGCAAAGCTCAGTATCAACGAACCGATACAGAAAGCGGTTGCCGATTTGCTGATGTAAAAAGGCGGTGATACCTATGCCGTATATTGCACCGGAAGTCATAACCGAAGCCAAACGAATGGATTTATTAACCTATCTCAGAGAGTATGAACCGGGCGAGCTTGTCAAGTTTTCAAGCAACACCTACACCACAAGAACCCACGACAGTTTGAAGATTTCCAACGGAAAATGGATGTGGTGGTCGAGAGGTATCGGGGGCAAATCCGCCCTCGATTACCTTATCAAAGTCCGTGGAATGGATTTTGTGCAGGCGGTTCAGACCATTATGGGAAACGGTTCAGTCAGCTTTCCGACTTGTGAAAACATCAAAAGCTATGAGGAACAACCCTTGCTTCTGCCTGAAAAAAGTCCTACTGCCGATGTGGTATTTGATTACCTTTTCGGGCGTGGGATTGATTATGAAATCATCAACCACTGTTTGGAACAGGAGCTAATCATTGAGTCGCTCCCATATCACAATGCTGTTTTTATCGGCTATGACGAGAACAAAGAACCTAAATACGCCGCTTACAGAGCAACAAATCAATCAAGGATTATGGGCGACTGCACCGGCAGTAAAAAGCAATATTCTTTCCGCCTGACTGCCGAAAACACCGGAGAGGTTCATCTTTTTGAGTGTGCCATTGACCTGCTTTCCTATGCAACTTTGATGAAGCTGGAGGGCAAAGACTGGCGACAGTTTAACCTTGTTTCTCTTGCGGGAGTGTATTCCCCAAAGCAGAAAATCGAGGACTCAAAAGTGCCTGTTACACTCGGCAGGCTGCTTGAAAAAGACAAAACAATCAAGCGAATTGTTCTTCATTTGGATAATGATATTGCTGGAAGAAAAGCAACCAAAGCGTTGCAGACTATTCTCTCAGATAAGTATGAAGTCGTTGATGACCCTCCCCAATACGGGAAAGATGTCAACGACTTTCTTTGTAAACGCTTGGGAATAAAAGATAAAACCGAAAGGAGTTTTGCACGATGAAACTAAAAGAAATCAGAGAAATGTACCCGGAGGGTACGCAGATTGTACTCACTGAAATGGCTGGCGAAAGTCAAATGCCCTACGGTCTGAAAGGAACGGTTAAGTTCGTTGACGACGCCGGACAGATTCATATGAGTTGGGAAAACGGAAGCTCTCTCGCTTTGAATATTCACGAAGATACCTTTGAAAAGGTCGAAGCACCGGAGAAGATTTCCGTCATTCTCGTTGAGCCGGGCAGGTATCCGAAGCTCATTGAAATCGAGGATACGCTGGAAGCAATGCAGTCTCTTGTGGAGGGAGATATTGAAGAATATATGCCCTTTGAGGACGAGGTTGCCATCATCTGCAACGATGAAGGAAAGATGAACGGCTTGCCGCTGAACAGGGCTGTTTATTCCGAGCCTGAGAATGTTGAGATGAGTTATCCGCAGTTGAAAGCTCATTTCCGGCAGGCAGAAAAAGAAAGAAACCACACGACCGGATATATTGTTTTTACGGCTGACAGCTTTGACAAGCCTTACACAGAAGAACAAAGAACCTATGTTGTCAGCAGTAACAATAAGGCTTTCATTGAGGGTATGGGCGGATATTCTATCTATGCTTCTTCCCTTGACGGTTCGGATAAATGTGTGCGACTGGAAGCATATATGGCTGATGAACACGGCGGCAAGGACGGTTGGAAGATTGAAAAATGTTATGTAAAAGACGACAGCAACCGTGAAATGCTCGACATTATTGCCGGCAAGTTCTTCATTGCATACGCACCGATTGAGTCGGAAAAGTTTCTCAGTATGCCGAAAGAACTGGCTCGTAAGTACGAGGAAAAGTTCAAATATCCGGAGAGGTTTTACAAGTCTTTGGACGGTATTGAAGCAAAGCCGTATAAGCCGGTCTCCAAGGATATGGAGAGATAAGAGTCAATCTATGGGGCAACCCTGAGTGTCTGCATAATCTTAGCGAGCAGACCATTTATGGACAGGAATGTCCAAAACGGTACACTCGTTAGGGGTTGCCCCTAATACCCCAAGCAAGAAAGGAGTAAAGCAATGCGGGAGATAGTATTGGTTGCCGCCGGGTTAATCATCGGCGGCTTTTTCGGAGTAACAACAATGTGCCTGTTTCAGATAAACCGGGACAGGCACTATATTAACAGAAAGGACAGCGATAAAAATGAGCAAGAGAAACATTGAAAAGCACATTCTGATGAACAAGGCAGAAGCTCAGGATTTGCAGAAAAAAGCAAAGCGGGCGTGTCTTTCCGAAGGCGGTCTTATCCGTTTGCTTCTCAAAGGATACGAGCCGAGAGAAAAGCCCGACGAAAGATTTTACGATGTTATGCGTGAGTTATCTGCTATCGGGAACAACATCAATCAGCTTGCGGTAAAAGCAAATTCCCTCGGATTTGTTGACGCACCGCAGCTCAAAAAGGAAGCCGAGCGTTGGCACAAGTTTCAGGCTGATGTGGAGCGTACTTTTTTAAGACCCGATAAGAGCGATATGAAATGGCAGTAAGTAAATTGTGGTCGGTCACATCAAGGCTCGGTCAGGTAATCGACTATGCCGCCAATCCCGAAAAGACTGCGACAGACATTTACACCGAGGAACAGTATCAGGCTCTCCGTGATGTTCTCAGCTATGCAAAGGACGAAGAAAAAACTGAGCGTGAGTTTTTCGTTGAGGGTATCAACTGCAATCCGGCGACCGCAAGAGACCAGTTTGTGTCTGTGAAAAAAGCATACGGCAAAGACGATGGCATTCAAGCCTATCACGGATACCTGAGCTTTAAGGAACAGGATATTTCCCCGGAGCTTGCACAGAAAATCGGAATGGAATTTGCAAACGAAGTGTGGGGCAAAAGATTTCAGGTGGTGGTTACTACTCATCTGAACACAAAGCACCTGCACTGCCACTATGTAATCAATTCCGTTTCCTTTGTGGACGGTAAGCGATTATGGGGAGACGAAAAAGCGTGGTTCAAGTTCCGCTTGGTTGCCGACCGTCTCTGTGAAAAGTACGGACTGTATTACAATCCGAACCCGAACCGCAGTAAGCAATCCTCATATTACTACAAGCAGGAACAAGCCGGTATGCCGAGCCGATACTCCATTACCCGTGACGCCATTGATGAAGCGATTGCACACAGCACTAACTTAAAGACCTTTGATTATATCCTGACGCAGATGGGCTATGAGCATTGTCTCAGCGACAGCCGAAAGTATTGGACGATTGTTCCGAAAGGATACAAGAAGCCGATACGACTTAAATCCCTCGGAGAGAATTATACCGAGGACGCAATCAAGCGTAGGCTGACGGAAAATCAAAAGGTTCTCATCGTTCCTTTTGTAAAGGAAACGGTAAGAGTCACACAGTACCGATTGCCCACAAGAGAACACAAAATCAAAAAGGTCGGCGGACTGTATGGGCTGTATCTGCATTACTGCTATAAACTCGGTTATCTGCCGAAATATAAAAAACAGAATACCGCAAGGCTTCACTATCTTTTGAAAGAAGATTTACTGAAGCTGGACAAAATCACTCAGGAGACAAGGCTGCTTGGACGGGAGAACATTTCTACCGACGAGCAGCTTTTCTCATATAAAGAGTCCGTATTGTCGCAAATCAAATCCCTGACTGACGATAGAACGCACCTGCGAAAACAGTTAAGAAGAAATTTGAGTGACGATGAGCTATCAAATGTCAAAGAGCAGATTACGGCAATCACGAGCAAGCTGTGGACTCTCCGAAAAGAGGTCGGTCTTTGTGATGACATAGCCGAAAGGTCAAAGGTCATTGAAGCCAACCTTGAAACGGTAAGAGCTTACGAAGAAAAACAAGAACGAAAGGAGCAGAACCGTAATGACAAACGGAGGTGATGCGGCAGAACAGGTCGTCAGGCTATCGCTTGAGGGCTTTGAAGTAGCCGCAAAATTAAGCGGAGCGGCAGCAAAGAATATTGCCGTTCTTTTAGTCTCTGTTCTCAAACAGGAACAAAAAACAAAAGGCAAGGCTCGACTTACCAATATGATTAAATCGGGCAAGGAGCTGAAAGTGTTTTCTATCCCCAACAAGGACTTGAAGAAGTTTACCGAGCAGGCAAAACGCTACGGCGTTCTCTACTGCGTACTCAGGGATAAAAACACAAAGGGCGATAATGTACCGATTGATATTATCGCCCGTGCTGAGGACGCTTCCAAAATTCAGAGAATCGTTGAGAGATTTGAACTCGGCAAGGTTGATAAGGCTGCTATTGTTACCGAGTCTCAGAAGGCTGTCGAAAAGCGTGATGCTTTGGAAAAAGACAAGCCGACAAAATCCAAGAACGAAATCATCACAGAGGAAGCAGTCAGAAAGCCTATTCAGAAAGAGGGGTACTCCCAGTCAAACCCCACAGTCGCCAAAACGGACAAAAACCCTCCGTCAAGGCAAAACTCAGAGCCGGTAGATATGCAAACTGATAAGGGTACTGTCAGCGACAGACAGAGAAAGCCGTCGGTGAAAGCAAAGCTCGACCGATATAAGGCACAGTCCAAGCAGCAGAAAGAAGCAGAACGCAAAGAGCCGGAGGTATCAAAGCCGGAGGTTAAGAACGCCCCGGCACAGACCGTACACCAGCAGCCGAAACCCAAAAGCAAAAATGTGAAAGAGAGGTAATCACAATGACAAACAATTTTACCCCTGCTAAGGCAGGACAGCAGAGAAACAGACTTTCCAAAGAGGAATACGCCGATAAGATGAAGGCAGAAAAGGAAGCCGTATATCAGATGGCGGACGAAACCGCAAAGGCTATCGTTTCCGACCCGGAGAAGTTCAAAGCGTTCCTTGATACGCAGAGCCGTCTTGACCGATATTCTGCGGTCAACGCACTTCTGATTTTCAAGCAGCTTCCCGAAGCAAGCCAGCTCAAAAACTTTGACGACTGGAGCAAAGACAATGTGAAAATTCAGAAAGGTGCGAAAAGCATTTCCATTCTTGAACCTGTCGAGTATGCCAAGAGAGACGGTACGACCGGCATTTCCTACAATGTGAAAAAGGTCTTTGATGTTTCGCAGACCAATGGCAAGAGACCGCCTGCACCTACTGTAAACCGTGACCCGAAAGCTCTCATTACCGTTATGCTGGATTCTTCCCCGGTTGAAGTGGAAGCCACAAATGAACTTCCGTATCCCAATATGGCGGCGTTTTACAACAACGAGGAGCAGACCTTGTATGTGAAGCGTGATGTGGGAGACAGCGTTGCGGTCGCTCAGTGCGTAGCACAGGAACTTGGCCACGCACAGCTCTCCATCAACAGCGACAGTTACAGCAGAGCGGATATGGGCTTTCAAGCGGTATGTATCGGTTATATGCTTTGCAAGAAGTACGGCGTCGATACACAGAATTTTGCTATCAACCGTATTCCTGAGAAGCTTGCCGGCAAAGAGCCGAAGGACATTCGCTATGAGCTTTCCAAAACGAGAAATGCGATGGCGGATATTCACTCCCGTGTTTCCGATGAGCTTTACAAGAAAAAGCAGGAACGAAGCAAAGACTACGAAAGATAAGGTGAGACTATGGCGAAGGAAGAAATGTATCATATCGCATTGGACGATTATGAACACGGCATTATAATCCGTTCTCTCAACGATGAGAAAACAGATTTGATGAACGAAGGGAAATCTACCGATGCGGTGGACGACCTTATCATCAAGGTCGGAACTGCCCCAAAGAAAAAGTTCAGAGTTATCGAAAAGGAACGCTCCTGTGAATCGAGATAACGAAAGGCAGTCTGCTATTATTCTTTCCGTCATCGGTATTATCCCGGTCGTATGGCTGGCACTTCTGATTGCACCTTCTGTAAAAGGAGGATTGCCGGAAATACTGCCAAGCCTATTAACAGCGTTCAACAACCCATTTCATATTGAGCTATGCGAGGACAGCCTAAAAACTGTCCTCGTTTTGCTTCTCTGCTATGCAATGGGTATCGGGATTTACTTCTCGACACAGAAGAATTATCGAAGGCGTGAAGAACACGGCTCTGCGAAATGGGGCAACGCAAGAGCCGTAAATAAAAAATACAGACAGTCTCCGGCTTCAGAGAATAAGCTGATGACGCAAAATGTCTGTATCGGACTCAATGCGAAGAAGCACCGAAGAAACTTAAACACTCTTGTGTGCGGCGGTTCGGGAGCCGGTAAGACAAGGTTTTACTGCAAGCCGAATCTTATGCAGTGCAACACATCATTTGTCATTCTTGACCCAAAGGGCGAAATACTCAGAGACACCGGAAAGCTGCTTGAAAGCAAAGGCTATGAAGTTCGTGTTCTCGATTTGATTTCAATGGAGAAAAGCCATTGCTATAACCCGTTTGTCTATTTGCAGAATGACAACGATGTGCAAAAGCTCGTGACGAACCTTTTTAAGAGTACCACTCCGAAAGGCAGTCAGGCACAAGACCCTTTTTGGGACACCTCGGCTTCAATGCTTCTGCTTGCACTTGTATTTTATCTTCATTACGAAGCACCCGAAGATGAACAGAACTTTGCAATGGTAATGGAAATGCTCAGAGCCGGTTCGATTGAGGACGAGGAGGACACAAGACCTTCTCCTCTTGATGAACTGTTTGCGGAACTGGAAATGTCAAATCCCGACCACATCGCTTTGAAGTATTACCGTTCCTATCATTCGGGTGCGGCGAAAACCTTAAAGTCCATACAGATAACCCTTGCGGCAAGACTGGAAAAGTTCAACCTTGAAAGTCTTGCTTCTTTAACCACCACAGACGAGCTTGACCTCCCATCACTCGGAGAGAAAAAGGTCGCTCTGTTCGCTTTGATACCGGATAACGATTCCAGCTTTAACTTCTTGGTATCTATCCTTTACACACAGCTTTTTCAGCAGTTGTTTTATGCTGCCGACCATATTCACGGTGGCTCGCTTCCCGTTCCCGTCCATTTCCTGATGGACGAGTTTGCAAATGTGAGCCTGCCCGATGACTTTGACAAGATACTGTCGGTTATGCGTTCCCGTGGAGTGTCGGTAAGTATTATCTTGCAGAACTTGGCTCAGTTAAAAGCCTTGTTTGAAAAGCAATGGGAAAGTATTGTCGGCAACTGCGACGAGTTTTTATATCTCGGCGGTAACGAGCAAAGCACTCACAAATATGTGTCCGAGCTTCTCGGCAAGGAAACCATTGATACCAACACTTTCGGAAAAAGTACCGGGCGAAGCGGTAACTACTCCACCAATTATCAGATTAGCGGTCGAGAGCTTCTTACCCCCGATGAAGTTCGTATGCTTGATAACCAATATGCAATTCTGTTTATTCGTGGAGAACGCCCCGTTATGGATTTCAAGTATGACATCTTGAAGCACCCGAATGTGGCACTTACAACCGATGGAAAGGCTTCTGCCTATAAGCACGGCGAAGTTACCATCAAACACTCATCAATTTCCGTTCTTTCTATTGACCCGGAAGAACTTCCGGAGGAAAGCTACGGAGAAACCAATTACGAGCTTCTGTCCGATGAGGATTTTGAAGTAAATAAAAACTTATTTTAACGGAGGAAAACACAATGACTATTTTTAAGAAGAACAACGAAAAGAAAACTACTCAGAAGCTGCCTATGACCGGAAAGGTTAAGAAAGGCTTCCGTGCTTACTGCGCCGTAATCGCAGCAGCAACTCTTGTCTGCGGCATGAGCGTTACCGCTTTTGCCGCAAGCGACCCGATTACCGTAGTCAACAATCTGTCCGATTTCATCTTCGGACTTATCCGTGCCATCGGTCTTATCCTGCTTGGCTTCGGTATCGTTCAGGTCGGTCTCTCTTTGAAGTCTCACGACCCGTCTCAGAGAGCCAACGGCTTCCTGACCCTTGCGGGAGGTATCATCATCACCTTTGCCAAGGAAATCCTGACCCTTATTACCGGCTAAAAGAACACAGTTATCAAACGGGGCATACCTGGCGTTTCAGGTATGCCCCTAATCTTAAAGGAGGTGCAAACAGATGAGTGATAACTGGGTGGTTCAGAACCTCGAAAATGCCCTTGAAACTTGGAACAGCAAGCTATCGGAAATATGGCAGTTACTAACCACTTCACCGCAGCAGTTCAAAGGCGGCAGTATTTGGTCGGTAATGGTGAATATCAACGGTGCAGTTCAGGCTATCGGTCTTGCCCTGCTTGTTCTGTTTTTTGTTGTCGGTGTGGTTCGCACCTGCGGCAGTTTTACCGATGTAAAGAAACCGGAACACGCATTAAAGCTGTTCATTCGATTTGCCATTGCCAAAGGTGTGATTACCTACGGGCTGGAGCTTATGCTTGCCCTGTTCGACATCGTACAAGGTACGATTTCAACCATAATGACATCTGCGGGATTCGGTACGCCCAATCAAACAACCTTGCCTGCTGAAATGGTAACAACCATTGAAAGCTGCGGATTTTTTGAGAGTATCCCATTGTGGGCGGTTACTCTTATCGGCGGACTGTTTATCACGGTCTTGTCGTTCATTATGATAATGACGGTGTACGGACGATTTTTCAAGCTGTATATGTACACGGCTCTCGCTCCGATACCGCTTTCCACTTTTGCCGGAGAGCCGTCGCAGAATGTGGGTAAGAGCTTTATAAAGAGCTATTGTGCCGTTTTGCTTGAGGGAGCAGTAATTGTACTTGCTTGTATCATCTTCTCCCTATTTGCTTCTACGCCGCCGGTAGTAAACCCTGACGCAGCAGCCGTTACTCAGGTATGGGCATATATCGGCGAACTGGTATTCAATATGCTTGTGCTTGTCGGTGCAGTAAAGATGAGCGACCGAATTATCCGTGAAATGATGGGCTTATAACGGGAGGTTCTCTGATGAAGAAAAACAAGAAAAATAACGATAGATGGCAGGGCTATACGCCTGCCGACTGCGACTGCAAATATTGTGTGTACTACGGAGGAAAGAAAAACGGCAATGTAATTTGCCTTGCGGACGCCTGCGTCTGCTCTGATGAAATCCGTCACGCAAAACAAGCATATCGCAGAGAAAGGAGCTTTTGATGGAAGTCAAAATTAACCGAGAGATACGAAACTATACAGAGTCAATGTTTTTTGGACTGTCGCTCAGACAGTTCATTTTTTCTGTTCTCGCCTGTGCGGTAGCGGTAGGACTTTACTTTCTCTTAAAACCGTACCTTGGAACAGAAACCGTATCGTGGGTGTGCATTTTGGGAGCTGCCCCTTTTGCGGCTCTAGGCTTTGTGAAATACAACGGAATGACAGCTGAGAAATTTATATGGGCGTGGATTAAGTCCGAGTTCCTTATGCCGAAAAAGCTGGTTTTTCATTCCACCAACACCTATTACGAATTGATGAAATCGACAATCGAACAAAAACAAAAAATCAAAAAGGAAAATTGAACAGTTTTTCGGGATTGACAAGTAAGCATTGTTTAATTATAATAATATGATTTAGCATTAGCTGAATGGACGGCTTGGGAAGAAAGGAGTTTTACTATGTACGAGTATGTAAATGACAAACAATTTCTGAGCCGTATGCGTTCTCTTTGTGGAGATATAATGCAAGACCTTTGTCACACATTGAAAGAAGAATATGACATTGGTGCTTCATTCTACCTTGTGGGGAGCGGTGCAAAAAATCTAATAATGCAAAATGCCAACAGACCTATTGACTTGGACTATAACCTTGAAATCACGAGAATAGATGACTGGGAGGATTGTAGAAACATCAAGGAGTGTGTCAGAAAGGCTTTTAATACGGTTCTTCGGAAACACGGATGGAATGACTGTGAAGATTCAACATCATCACTAACTACGGAGAAGCGCTGTTTCACTCAGGGCAATGATACAGATTTTTCAATAGATGTCTGTATTGTCTGTGAGGATGTTGACGGCAATTATCACCGCTTAATTCACGAAAAAACAGGCTTTTCTTATTATGATAAGTATTTTTGGAATCAAGCACCTAATTCAAGGCGACTCAAAGAAAAGGCTGATTATATTAAAAGCAAAGGCAAATGGGCATTAGTCAGAGAACAGTACAAAAGAATAAAAAACAAGTATTTGACCTCAAATGACTATAACCATTCTTCGTTTATTTGTTATATTGAAGCTGTAAACAATGTTTATAACTCAAGAAAGCACTGGGATTAAAACTTAACAACACTAATTTTTATCGTCACTTAATTAAGTGGCGATTTTTTTATGCAAAAGGAGGCATACAAGAACAATGATTAAAACCCTTACGAACCTGTTAAAGCAGGACAAAGAAAAGTTTGTAGTACCAAAGGGCGTACAGGATTGTATTCCCATTACCGCAATTTATGACGACGGCATTTTCCGTGTAGGCAAGGACAAGTATTCCAAGAGCTTTAAGTTCACGGATATTAACTTTGCCGTAGCAAGCCGTGAGGATAAGGAAGCGATGTTCCTTGAATATTCCGAGCTTCTCAACTCTCTTGACAGCGGAGCTACTACAAAGCTGACTATCAACAACAGACGGCTTAACCGTCTTGACTTTGAGAAAACCATTCTTATCCCCGAAACCGGCGATGAGCTTGATGTTTACCGAGAGGAATATAACAAAATGCTTCTCGACAAGGCAACCGGTGCAAATGCAATCGTTCAGGATAAGTATGTTACTATCTCTATCAACAAAAAGAGCGTAGAGGACGCAAGAACCTATTTTGCCCGTGTCGGCGCTGACCTTATTGCCCACTTTGCAAGACTCGGAAGCAAATGTGTGGAGCTTGAAACCGATGAGAGACTGAGAATTGTCCACGATTTCTTCCGTGTCGGTGAGGAAACCGCCTACCACTTCAATATTAAGGAAACGAGAAAAAAGGGACACGATTTCAAAGATTATGTTTGCCCGGATACAATGGAATTTGAAAAGGACTACTTCAAAATGGGAAACCGTTACGGGAGAGTCCTTTTTCTTCGTGAGTACGCTTCCTATATCAAGGACAGTATGGTAGCCGAGCTTACCGACCTGAACCGCAACCTTATGATGTCCATTGACATTGTACCCGTTCCGACCGATGAAGCCGTGCGAGAAGCAGAGAGCAGACTGCTCGGTGTTGAGACGAACATTACCAACTGGCAGAGAAAACAGAATCAGAACAACAACTTTTCCGCCACCGTTCCTTATGATATGGAACAGCAGAAAAAGGAAATGAAAGAGTTCCTTGATGACCTCACCACTCGTGATCAGCGAATGATGTTCGCTGTACTCACTATGGTTCATACTGCGGACTCCAAAGAACAGCTTGATAACGACACCGAAGCTCTGCTTACGACTGCAAGAAAGCATTTGTGCCAGTTTGCCGTTCTCAAATATCAGCAGATGGACGGACTGAATACGGCTATGCCGTTCGGAACTCGCAAGATTGACGCATTCAGAACCCTTACCACAGAAAGCCTTGCAGTATTTATCCCGTTCAGGGTTCAGGATATTTACCACGAAAACGGCATTTACTACGGTCAGAATGTCATCAGCAAAAATATGATTATCGCCGACCGCAGACAGCTACTCAACGGTAACTCTTTTATCCTCGGTGTATCCGGCGGCGGTAAATCCTTTGCGGCTAAGGGAGAGATTGAAAACATCATTCTTTCCTCCAACGCAGATGTTATTATCATCGACCCTGAGCGAGAGTATTCGCAACTTGTAAAGGCTCTCGGTGGTGAAATCATCAATATTTCCGCAACTTCTCCGAGTCATATCAATGCAATGGATATGAACAAAGAATACGGCGACGGTGCAAACCCGGTTATTTTGAAATCCGAGTTTATAATGTCCCTCTGCGAACAGCTTATCGGCGGCACAAACCTCGGAGCAAAGCAGAAATCTATCATCGACCGTTGTACGGCGAGCGTTTACAGAGACTATCAGCAGAGAGGATATACCGGTACTGTTCCTACCTTGCAGGATTTTCGTGCGGAGCTTTTGAAACAGGACGAGCCGGAAGCAAAGGAAATCGCCCTTGCTATTGAGTTGTTTACTCACGGTTCTTTGAATACCTTTGCAAAGCCGACCAATGTGGATACAGATAACCGCCTTATCTGCTATGACATTCTTGACCTCGGCAAACAGCTTATGCCTATCGGTATGCTTGTCGTCCTCGACTCTATTCTGAACCGTATTACACAGAACCGTGCTAAAGGTAAGCAGACATTCATCTTTATTGATGAAATCTATCTCCTTTTCCAGCACGAATACTCCGCAAACTTCCTGTTTACTCTTTGGAAGCGTGTAAGAAAGTACGGTGCTTATGCTACTGGCATTACGCAGAATGTGGACGACCTTTTGCAGAGCCATACGGCGAGAACTATGCTTGCAAACAGCGAGTTTTTGATTATGCTCAATCAGGCGTCAACCGACAGAATTGAGCTTGCAAAGCTCCTTAACATTTCTGACCTTCAGCTTTCGTATATCACGAATGTTGACGCAGGACACGGACTGATTAAGGTCGGCAGTTCGCTTGTACCGTTTGCAAATAAGTTCCCGAAGAATACGAAGCTGTATAAGCTGATGACAACCAAACCGGGCGAGGGTGCATAACCCTTGCCCTATTCTGTAAATGAGAAAGGAAACACCTATGAAAAACAAAATCTATATTGCCATAATCTGTGCTTTCAGCATTGTATTTGCCGTCAGTTCAGGTTTTCTCATCAAGCACTATTATGACTCTGCAAAGCAGGCGGAAATGTACGACAATCTGATTGAGGTTGTGGAGACCGAGCCTGAAGATACCCAAGAGCCGATGAACTACTCCAAAGAAAAGACCTTTATCCCAGAGTATCAGGAGCTTTATTTACAAAACAACGATATGGTCGGCTGGATAAAGATTGAGGACACAAAAATCAATTATCCCGTTATGCAGTCAAAGGACAACCCGAACTTCTATCTGAAGCACGGCTTTGATAAAGCGTACACCGACTACGGCTGTCCCTATGTTCAGGAAAACTGCGATATGGAGCTGCCAAGCGACAATATCATTATCTACGGTCATCATATGAACGATGGCTCGATGTTCGCCGGTCTTATGAAATTCAAGGACAAGAACTTTTGGGAAAAGCACAAAACGGTGTCCTTTGATACGTTGACTGACAGACAGACCTACGAAGTGATTGCCGTGTTCAAAACCGTAGTATATACGGACAGCCCCGACAGCTTCAAATACTATCATTTTATCAATGCGGAGACCGATGAGGATTTCACAGCCTATGTTGAGAAGTGCAAGGAACTGTCACTTTACGATACGGGTGTAACCGCTAAATACGGCGACAAGCTCCTGACCCTTTCCACCTGTGAGTATTCCCGGACAAACGGCAGACTTGTTGTAGTGGCAAAGCTCATTAACGAATAACGCAACAGGTGGTTCAGCCTGCATAGGAAGGAGGGATTGTATGGCTGATATTAAAACGAAAGACAATGCAAAAGGTACGATACGAACCATAGATAAGGCTGCCGTTGCAACCCAACGAATGAAGCAGGCGTATATCGCAACAAAAGAAAAGGCGGAGCGGTCGGTAAATGCCAACAGCAGCTCTGCCGAGGAATATGCTTCCGATAAACTGGAAAGCGGCATTGACGAGGTGGTTCACGATGGTGCTTATGCGTTTGACAAAGCGGGACGAAAAGGACTTGAAACCACAAAAGAGAATATCCGCACTGCAAAAGACGGTATTCAGCGTTTTAAGCAACAGCGAGCCGAGCAGTTGTTGAGAAAACAGGCTTCGCAGAATACAAGCTCTGCAATTAAGACTGTCGATAAGGCTGAAAAGACCATTAAGCAGTCGGCTACTTCCTCCGGAAAGAAAACCATTAAGTTTGCCGGGAAAGAAGCAACGAAAACTGCACAGAAATCAGTTAAGACGGCTGAACAGACTGCAAAGACAGCGATAAAAACCAGTCAGCAAGCGGCAAAAGCGGCACAGAAAACAGCTCAGGCGACAGTTAAGGCTTCGCAGAAAGCGGCACAGGCGGCAAAAGCCACCGCCAAAGCAACAGCCGCTACGATTAAAGCCGCAGCCAAAGCCACCGTTGCCGCAGTCAAAGCAATCATAGCGGCGGTAAAAGGTATTATTGCCGCTATCGCTGCCGGCGGTTGGGTTGCGGTGGTTGTTATTATTGTTCTATGCCTTGTTGCTCTGATTGCGGGTTCAGTGTTTGGTATCTTCTTTTCAGGAGAGGATTCCGGCACGGGAATGTCAATGCAGACAGTCGTTCAGGAAATCAATCAGGAATATGATGACCGGTTGGAGCAGGAAAAGAACTCCGTAAGCTATGATGTCCTTGAAATGAGCGGCAGCCGAGCTGTGTGGAAAGAGGTTCTTGCGGTCTATTCTGTTAAAGTGAATACCGACCCCGACAATCCGATGGAAGTTGCTACGGTTGATGAAACCAAGAAGCAGCTACTGTCGGATATTTTTTGGGAAATGAACGACATTTCTTCCCGAACGGAAACGAAAACCCATACCGAAATCGAAGAAAGCGACGACGGACACGGCAATATCGTACAGACCGAAACCACAGTAACCGAAACATTTCTGTATATCACGGTAACGCACAAGACTGTTGATGAAATGGCGGCTATGTATGGCTTTAATCAAGAGCAGAAAGATTATCTTGCCGAGCTATTGCAGGACGAAAACAATCAGCTATGGTCACAGGTGCTTTACGGTATCGGATACAGCGACGACCAAATCGTAACGGTTGCCTTGTCTCAGGTAGGTAATGTAGGCGGTCAGCCTTACTGGTCTTGGTACGGATTTGACTCCCGTGTAGAATGGTGTGCCTGCTTCGTTTCTTGGTGTGCCAACGAGTGCGGATATATCGACGCCGGTATTATCCCGAAGTATGCCGGTTGTGTAAACGGCGTACAATGGTTCAGAGACCGAGGACAATGGGCAGACGGTTCGTATGAGCCTTCGCCTGGTACAATCATCTTCTTTGATTGGGAGGGCGACGGTGTAACAGACCACACCGGTATTGTTCAGAAATGCGAGAACGGTACAGTCTATACCGTTGAGGGCAACTCAGGCGATACTTGCAGAACCAAAACATACCCGGTTGGAAGTTCTGTTATCTACGGATACGGTATTCCGGCATATTAAAAAAAGATGGCTGCTCGTTCGAGTAGCCATCAAGTACATTATTCAAAATCTGTTATTTCTCTATCTTTCAGATAGACATTGTGCGTGTGATAAGTAAAACACATCAACAAATCGCTGTCTCTATTATCTTTCGCTTCGAACACAGAAAAGTCATCGGACAAGATAAAAATAAGTCCAAGCAGTTTCTTTATATATCCGTTATATGAAGCATAGTTCATATAGAGAGATGCGGTATATCCGTCATCGTCCTCTATCAAATCTGCGTCAATTTCATAGGTTTCCGATAACTCACTGACTGCCCATATAAATTTATCTTTATTAGCTATACGCTTTTCATTGGGGACAGTCCTTCTGTTCTTCCGCATAAAATCAAGAAATTCTTCCGCTGTCATCGAGTTTTCGTTATCGTCATAATTCTCGTTTTTCATTTCTTCTTCAATTTGTTCAAGCGTAGGTCGGTCAAACCTATTGCTGAATATCACTCTTTCATTCCCCATCCTCTTTTGCTCCTAAGTTGATTATTTGGAGTTTTTTCTTCTTGGCTCTCTCATAGGTCTTGGCAGCACCGCCCCAAGAATGAGTGACGAAACAGATTGCATAGCCGGAATTATCCACCATATATCTGTTCCTTGCGGGAATGGCTGATTTGAAATTGTATTTTTCAAATCCGTCGGGATATATTATCGAATCGAAAAGCTCTTTATCATAAACATTGAAAGAGAGATAAGGAATAACGAGATAGTTATTGATGTGCGGATACACCTTTTTGAGTTCATAGACACAGCGACCGCATAACCTGTCAAAGCCGCCTTGCCCTCCACTCAGAAAATCTGTCACGCCTTTTTCGATAAGCTCTCTTATTACATTTTTGAGCTTTTCTGCGGATAATCCAAAGCATTCATTATGACCTATAAAGGTAGCTGTTGTTTCCAAAGCCATTGTAAATCACTCCTGACATAAGACAGTATAACACAAAATTCTTTGAAAATCATCACTATTAGTTGTTTTATCTTCCGTAAGGTTGGTGTATATCGCTTTCAGCATAATCTATACTATTAGTTATAGAAGTACACCGAAGGGGGTGATGTGATGCAGCTTGATACAATCGGCAAGAATATAAGAAAGTATCGCCTTATGAAAAAGTTCCGTCAGGAGGATTTAGCAGAGAAAGCCGGACTAACAACAAATTATATCGGTATGGTCGAGCGTGGAGAGAAAATTCCATCACTTGAAACCTTTATTAAGATACTAAACGCTTTGGAAGTATCATCGGATATGGTTCTTGCTGATGTTTTGGAAACAGGATATACCGTCAAGAACTCCATACTGAATGAAAAACTTGCCAAGCTTGCTCCTGAAGATAGAAGCAAGATATATGAGGTTATTGATACCCTATTAAAACACTCAAAGCAAATTGCACCATAAATCACGAAAGTTCGCCTTAAAAAGCGAGCTTTCTTTTTTTTGATGAGAAAAAATTTATACTTTCGACAAGTAATGCGGGACTTCGACAAATCAGTTGTGCTATAACTATAACCGTTAGTGATAGATACTCACCATAAGACATAGGAGGAAATGTATTGAAAAACATAATTAAGGAAGTTGCAAAAGCACATAAAATGAGTGAACAAGAAGTAAGAAATGAAATGAGAGTTGCTATCAGGGAGGCTATGAAAAACACAGACCCTACGGCACAGGCATTTTGGAAACAGATTGCCCCGGACGGAAAAGAACCTCCGGTGGAAAAGGTCATTGCTTCTATCTCCCTGATGGTTCAAGAGAATAAGCTATGTAGTTGAGGTGCAAACGCACCTCTTTTTTAATATAACGAATAGTTGGTATCGAGATTGTCTAAAAGCGAAAAAGTGCGAAATAGCAGTAATTATATTGAAAATGAGAGAAAAATATGCTATACTGATATAAGAGTAACTATATTCTTTTATAAGCCCGATGAAAGGAAGGACACAGATGGCAGTTACATATAAGAAACTGTGGCATATTTTGCTGGACAGAGATATGAAAAAGAAAGATTTACAGGAAACCGCAGAACTTACAAAATACACAATGCGTAAACTGGGCAATGATGAAGCCGTTACAACAGATACCCTTGCTAAAATATGCAGAGCTTTGAACTGTACTGTTGATGATATTATGGAAGTTTTACCCGAAGATAAGTGATAAGTCCGTTTTATGGGACACCAAAAACTTTATAATTGATAATGGGTAGGAAGATGTAGGAGAATAATGCTATGGAACTGATAAACAATACCACAAAAACACTAAAAGATGATTTGTCGGTAGAAATCAAAAAAGGCAGTAAACTGTCTATTGCGTCAGCTTGCTTTTCTATATATGCCTTTCAGGAGTTAAAGAAGCAACTTACCTCTATTGAAGAATTACGCTTTATTTTTACCTCTCCCACTTTTGTTGCCGAAAAAACAAAGAAGGAAAAAAGAGAGTTTTATATTCCTCGTCTGAACCGTGAACGCAGCCTGTACGGAACGGAGTTTGAAATTAAGCTCAGAAACGAAATGACACAAAAAGCAATAGCAAAAGAATGTGCAGACTGGATTAAAGAGAAAGTAACCTTCAAATCAAATATAAGCGATAAGACTATTCAAGGACAATTGGTTGTTGATGACATTGGTTATACACCAATCAATAATTTTACGACAGTTGAACTCGGTTGCGAAAAAGGTAATGTTATTAGCACAACAATCGTAAAAGACCAGTCGCTGGCTCAGACACTTATAAGAGATTTCAATGAAATATGGAATGACAAAAAGGTTCTTCAGGAAGTGACCGATGAAGTAATAGAAAGCATTACCGCAGCATATAACGAAAATTCTCCTGATTTTATTTACTTTGTAACCCTGTATAACATTTTCAACGAATTTCTTGAAGATGTGTCCGAAGATGTACTTCCCAACGAAGCAACCGGTTTCAAGGACAGCAAGATTTGGGGTATGTTGTATAACTTCCAAAAAGACGCAGCTCTCGCAATCATTAACAAACTTGAAAAATACAACGGTTGTATTCTTGCCGACAGCGTTGGTTTAGGTAAAACATTTACGGCTTTATCTGTAATCAAATATTATGAGAACAGGAATAAGTCTGTACTTGTGTTATGCCCGAAAAAGCTGGCAAACAACTGGAATACATATAAAGACAACTATATTAACAACCCCATTGCGTCCGACCGCCTGCGTTATGATGTTCTGTATCATACAGACCTTAACAGGACAAGAGGCACTTCGAATGGTATAGATTTAAGCAGAATAAATTGGGGTAACTACGACCTTGTTGTAATTGATGAATCCCACAACTTTAGAAATGGCGGCAAATTGGTTGAAAACCCTGACGAGGACAGCAAAGACAACCGTTATGTAACTTTGATGAAAAAAGTTATACGAGCAGGTGTAAAAACAAAAGTCCTTATGCTTTCCGCTACTCCGGTAAACAACAAGTTTCTTGATTTGAAAAATCAGTTGGCTCTTGCCTATGAGGGGCATACTGATTTCATCGACGAGAAACTGAATACCAATCGTTCCATTGACGACATATTCAAAAACGCTCAGAGAGCTTTCAATACTTGGAGCAAATGGGAGCCTTGTGACAGAACAACCGAAAACCTTCTGAAAATGCTTGACTTTGACTTTTTTGAAGTTTTGGACAGTGTAACGATTGCCCGTTCAAGGAAGCATATTCAAAAATATTATGACACAAGCGATGTAGGTACTTTCCCAACAAGACTGCCGCCTATTTCTTTGCGTCCGCACCTTACAGACCTCAAGGAAGCTATTAACTATAATGAGATTTTTGAGCAGCTTATGCTCCTTACTCTTACGATTTATACTCCGACACACTATATACTTCCGAGCAAGATGGAAAAATACGCAGAGCTTTACGGAGATAATAAAGTGAATGTCGGCTTTACACAGGCTAATCGTGAGCAAGGCATCCGCCGACTTACAGCAATAAATCTGATGAAGCGTATGGAAAGCTCAGTCTATTCCTTTAATCTCACATTGAAGCGTATTAAGGAATTGATTGAAAGCACCATAGATACTATCGACCGCTTTGACAAACATTCAAGTGTAAACCTTGATTTGACGGATATTTCAAATGTGGACGAGTTTGATGAAGAAGACCAGAACACTGACGACCTTTTCTCTCTCGGCAAAAAAGTAAAAATCGACCTTGCGGATATGGATTATGTATCGTGGAGAGAGAGCCTTGCAAAAGACGCAGAAGTTCTCGAACTGTTGACCCTTATGGTCGGCGATATAACTCCTGAACACGATTCAAAACTACAAGAGCTGTATCGTGTTATAGATGATAAAATAGCTCACCCAATTAACGAGGGCAATAAGAAAATCATTATCTTTACCGCTTTCGCAGATACAGCAGGCTATCTGTATGACAATGTCAGCAAGTATGTGAAATCGAAATACGGACTTAATTCCGCTATGGTTTCAGGCTCGGTGGACGGTCGCACAACCTGCCCTAAACTGCGTGGAGATTTGAATACAGTACTTACTTGCTTTTCTCCGATTTCAAAGGATAGAGATTTATTTGACAGTATTCCGAAAGAGGATATTGATATTTTGATTGCAACAGACTGTATTTCCGAAGGTCAGAATTTGCAGGACTGCGATTTCCTTATCAATTACGATATACATTGGAATCCGGTTCGCATTATTCAGCGTTTCGGTCGAATTGACCGTATCGGTAGCAGAAACTCTGTAATTCAGCTTGTAAACTTCTGGCCTGATGTAACGCTTGACGATTACATCAATCTCAAAGCCAAAGTTGAAACGAGAATGAAAATCGTTGATATGACCGCAACCGGCGATGACAATATTTTGAGCGACGAGGAAAAGACTGACCTCGAATACAGAAAAGCACAGCTCAAGAGATTGCAGGACGAAGTTGTGGATATTGAAGATATGACTACGGGTATTTCTATTATGGACTTAGGACTTAATGAGTTCAGACTCGATTTACTCGAATACATAAAGAACCACCCCGATATTGAAAAAGCACCTTTTGGACTTAATGCTGTTGTTCCGGCAAATGAGGACGCACCGGCTGGCGTGATATTTGTTTTGAAAAACCGCTCTGACAGCGTGAATATTGACAATCAGAACAGACTCCATCCGTTTTATATGGTGTATATAAGCGACGAGGGAGAAGTAATCTGTGACCACCTTTCGCCAAAACAAATGCTTGATAAAATGCGTTTTCTGTGTAAAGGAAAAACGCAGCCTATCCCGGAAGTTTATAAGCAATTCAATAAAGAAACTCGTGACGGAAAAGATATGTCAAAGTTCTCTCATCTTCTTGGAGAAGCGATTGCTTCTATTATTGAGGTCAAAGACGAAAGTGATATTGACAGTTTCTTGGGTGGTGGACAGGTTAGCTTTTTGACAAACGAGATTAAAGGCTTAGATGACTTTGAACTTATTTGCTTCTTAGTCGTAAGATGAGGTGATTACAATGCTCGGTTTACCGAAAGCAACGGAAATGAGCAAACAGCTTCCAAAGAAAGCTATATATGCAAAGTTTCAAATGAATACGGCTGCAAAGGAAAAAATCGACGCCGATATTTCGAGAATTACTATCGTCAATGAGATAGCACCGAATAAGGTGAATATTCCTGCTGGAGATGAAGTTAAAAACTTCTTTGTCTTGCTCGTTTCTCTTAAAAGAAAAGAGTTTGATGAAAAAACGATTGCAACGCTGTCAAAGCTTATTCCTCAGAACATTCTGTTTGTGTTGGAGTGTGGCAGCGAAAGCAAACTTGCGATTTATCACACAAAAATAATGCAGACAGACTGGAAACCAACCGAGGAACAAAGAATAGAGCTTCAAGGCTTAAATCTTGATAAGGTGTGGGAAAATGTCGTAGTTGCTGTCGGCAGTGTTGATATAGAGCAAGGCAATACGCTTGATGAGCAGATAGAGGTAAACGAAAAAAGACAGAAGCTCGAAAAGGAAATTGCAAAATTTGAAAAACAGGCACGAGCCGAGAAACAACCAAAAAAGAAATTTGAGCTTGCCGGTAAAGTGAAAAAACTAAAAAGAGAACTTGATATGTTAAGCTCTCCTTCAAAGGCTATGGTTGCAGCAATGATTGGAAACGAAACAACAGAAACGGAAGCTCAGTCTGTAAATACTGTTAAAGCTATATCCATTTTGCCTGAATATGCGGCAGATATTTTCGATGGCTTAAAAACGATTGAATGGCGGTCTTGGAAAACAGATTATCGTGGTGACTTATTGATTTGTGCAAGCTCCCGGAAACTAAAAGGCTGTATCAGCGGCTATGCACTCTGTATGGTGGAGCTTTTTGATGTTGTACCTTTTACAAGAAAGCATTTGAACAGTGCTTTGATGGACAGTGTGCCTGAACCGGCAGGCTATGCGTGGCTACTCAAAAATGTGAGATTGATAAAACCGTTTCCATACAAAGGGAAATTGCATTTGTATGATGTTGACGCTTCTTTGGTAGAGGTTCTCTCTCCGATTCACACAAAAGAAGCAGACATAGAATTTGAACAATACTACAAGCAGCTTTATATAGAAGCTGGTGCTGAATTTTGATGATAACTTATTTTCAATAAGATTGGAGGGAAAACAAATAGATACGAATAACCCAAATGACATCATTCCGGATGAATTGCGTAAAACCATAGAGAAAAGCGACAAATTGCGTAAGAGCGTTGCTCCTATTTTGGAACAGCAAGAGAAAATGAATTATTTTGTGAAAGCGGCGATGGGACCCCAAATTAAAATATCAACACCAGCATTAGATGTGGTGAAAGAAATTACAGAGAATAGTGCTGTAAAAGCGGTTCAAGATAGCCTTAATACTACAAATTCAATAACTTCAAACACAAAAGCTATGCAGCTATGTGCTGGAGCAGGGTCAGCGATTGAAGCATTGCAAAAAAGCAATACATTGAAAACTATTGGCGAACTTGCCATAAAATCCGCAATGCCCACTTATCAGTTTGAAAGCCCTGCACTTAAAGCATTTGATAATTGGAGCAAGAATGCAGTAACAAACTTAGTTTCCGGTCTCAACTCGCTTGTTAAAAGTACAGTAATTCAAGAGATTCACTCCATAACCTCCAGCCTTGGAACGTGGTTACAAACAGTAGATTTCTCCCCGCTGACAAGCATACTGGAAAACATTCGTACAATCGGATTTGAATTTGATTACAAAGAAATCAACGAGATATTTCTAAAAGCAATGTTTGATGCTAAATGGTTTCCGTATGCAGGGTGGATTGCTGATTTTAGAATTGTTGATGAAATGCTTGAAATACTTGACACAAGCAGAGCAAGCAAAAACCGTATAAAGAGAATAGACAGGTTAATATTTTCCTATTATAACAAAGATGAAATTAATAATCTCAAGCGTGGATGGAGACAAATGAACCTGCCCTCCTATATGACAAGAATTTTGGTTCAGTCTGTTCAAGCGTATCATCGTAGAGAATACGCACTTACAGTAAGTGCTTTGTCAACTTTGTGGGAGGGAATAATTCAAGGAAAAGCGAAAGACGAAAGTTATCGAGTCAGCAAAAAGACTCGTGAAAATCTTACAAAGTTAATTGAGGAAAATGAGTTTGACAGAATCTTTTCATCATTTTGCGAAGAATTCATTTTCTATGATTGTAAGAAAGCAGAAGAAGTTAAACCCGATGTTCCCGGACGTCACGGGATAGCTCACTGTTGGTACAATACATATCCAAACAGAAAAGTAGCATTAAATGCAATTCTGTTTACAGACTTTTTATTAGGATTAAAACCTTTAGACAAAACGGAGGAAAAAGAAAATGGATAAACTCAAAATGCAGACAGCAAATAAGGCTGATGAGAATTTTAGAAAATTAGCGGCAATGTTCCCTAATGCCGTTACCGAAACGATTGACGAAAACGGCGAGGTATTCCGTGCTATTGATAAGGATGTGCTTATGCAGGAGATTTCCTGCAACAGTTCATAAACAGCCATAAGAAGTGGTTCAATGTCCGTAATATCCATAATTGCCATATTAGAAACTGCTTTCGTAAAGGCTCGATTTCTTTTTAATTCTAATATACTTTTTCTATCGGTCGCATCCGCCACACAAAATTCAATTTGTTTTGCATATTGTGATTGCCGTCTTTTAGCCAATTCTATCATTTTTTTGCTGTAATCAAAAGCGACAACCGAAGCACCTCTTTGTGCAAGATACGAAGAATAATTTCCATTGCCACACGCAATATCCAAAATGTAATCCGCAGGATTAGGAGATAGAAGTTCCGTTACTTTGGGGCGCACTACCTCTCTGTGAAATTCATTAGATTCGTCACCCATTGCATTATCCCAAAATTGTGCGTTCTCCTCCCAGATTTTTTTACTTTCCTCTGTTCCCATGTTCTCTCCCACTCCCAAAATTTGCTTTTTTGCTTCCATTAAATCTTCCTTACTATATTCCATTGTTACCCTCCATAACTTCTGATTGTTGTCGTCTTGACTATTATGTATCTTTTCTTTCCAAAATGGTATAGGCTTTTATTTTTGTAATGCTGCAAAACTTTTCTTCTGTAAGGTATTCAAAGGATATTTCCCTTTGCCGCCGCTTGCATTAAGCCGCCGCTATTGGAAAGCCAAAAGCAGCGGCTTTTTTTACTCGGTATTACCGAAAAGTATAGAAAGCAGGATATGTCATCATTTGTCATTTCTTCTCAATGTAATAACTGCATGGCATATCAAGCCAAATACAAGAGAAAAACAGCCACCGCCAAATAGTGATGCTCCCCACCCTGCACCTGACATTGTCATAAAACCGCCAACAAAGAAAATACCAATGCCAAGAAATATACCAACACCATAAAAAAGTCCAATTGCCATATCGTACTTATTAAATTGTCGTTTCTCCTTTTTTTCATATGTTTCCATCTTTGTTATTACCTCCTTCGCAAAATCGTCCATGTTGACTCCAAAAAGAAAGCAAATTTTTTTCAACATATTTAAATCGGGTTCATTAACATCTCTCTCCCAATTCGATAGTGCCTGCCGGGTAACATTCAATTCCCCGGCTAGTTCTTCCTGTGTCATTCCCAATTGTGTTCGCAGATGACGTATTTGCTTTCCTGTTGTAATATTCGTCTGTTCCTGGTTCAAAATAGTTTCTCCTCTCTGATACTGATTTTATCAATGATATTTCGCAATAGCCAGCAATGAACGCTTGCATTGCGCAAGACGTTACATTATCTTCTGAAACATATAGCGCACCTTGTCCAGGCGGCTGTTTGGACGGCGGGGCTGGATGACTGGCTTGCCGACAGCGGCCTGATACCCTTTCAGTTCTGTAAGGCATACGCTCTGCCCGTTGGTGTAAAAGGCCAGATCAGTACGGTATGCCTGTATACAGCGGGCGGGAATCTCGCCAGTAAAGACAACTTCATCCTTTTTTACCTGGACCGTTTCGATGGTGGCACAGTATTTCGGTGCATCATGATAAGCCCTGGAAAGATATTCCCGGGGCGCATAGAGGGTGAAGGAGAGATAAGGTTCCAGCAGTTGCGTCCCTGATTCCTTCAATGCCTGTTCCAATACAATCGGGGCCAATGAGCGGAAGTCCGCCGGCGTGCTGACCGGACTGTAATAAAGCCCGTATTCAAAGCAAATCTTACAGTCCGTTACGTTCCAGCCGAACAAGCCCTGCTCCAGCCCGTAACGGATACCATCCCTGACAGCGTTTTGAAAACTCTGGTTCAAGTATCCCAGCGAAACCCGGCTCTCGTATTGTACACCGGAGCCAAGCGGGAGTGGTGTAACAGACAGTCCGATGGATGCCCAAAACGGGTTGGGCGGCACCTCGATATGGATGGTGTGGCTGGCTGCTTTGAGCGGCCGCTCCATATAAATGACGGTGGGTTCCTTTACCACTGTTTCAAGCTTGTATTTTTCCGACAGCAAAGCGGAAACAACCTCCAACTGCACCCGGCCCAAAAAAGAAAGAATGATCTCATGGGTGATGGAATCCACCTCGCAGCGCAAAAGCGGGTCAGTATCCGCAAGTTGCGTAAGAGCGTCCAGCAGCCGTTCTCTTTGCGCTGCCGTTTTCGGCGCAATCGACGTCCGCAGCATGGGGAGGGGGTCCTCACGCCACCTTTTACGAGGGAGCCGGGTTGGGTCCCCTAATACATCGAATAACCTCACGCTGTCGCTGGGAAGGATAACAATTTCACCCGGATAAGCGGTGTCTGTCCGAACAATTTCCCCTTTGGATGGAATACGCATCTCTGTGATTTTCAGCTTTTCTCTCCCGGCCAGGGCCACCGTATCCCGCAGGCGCAGCGTTCCGCTGTATAGCCGTAGATAGACACGCCGCTGGCCGCAATCTGTATACTCCACCTTGAAAACGCTGCCGCATAGGGCGGCGCTCCCCTGTTCCCCAATCGGTTGGAACAGCCCTGTCACCGCATCCATCAACGGTTGAATGCCAAGGCCCTTTTTGGCGCTGCCATAATAGACCGGGAACAGGGAGGCGTCTTGAACCCGCCGCTGTTCCTCCCGCACAAGTTTTTCCCGGCTGATTGGTTCTCCTGCGATATACTTTTCCAATAATTTATCGTTATTTTCGATGACCGCATCCCATGCTTCTATGTCGGTATTTTCCTCCAGGACTATTTCCGGGGACAGCGACACCGTCTGCTTGATGATAATATCGGCGGAGAGCTTATCCCGAACAGACTGAACCACGCTCTGCAAATCAACGCCAGCCTGGTCGATCTTGTTGATAAAGATAACGGTGGGAATGTTCATTTTCCGCAGGGCATGGAACAGAATACGGGTCTGGGCCTGCACGCCATCTTTAGCGGAGATCACCAAGATGGCCCCATCTAAAACAGCCAAAGAGCGGTACACCTCCGCCAAAAAATCCATGTGGCCGGGCGTATCCACAATGTTGACTTTACATCTGTGCCACTGGAAGGAAGTGACTGCCGCTTGAATGGTAATTCCCCGCTGCTGTTCCAAAATCATAGTGTCTGTTCTTGTAGTCCCTTTATCCACGTTTCCCTGTTCCGCAATCGCTCCACTGGTGTATAGCAGACTTTCCGTCAATGTTGTTTTTCCTGCGTCTACGTGGGCAAGAATGCCAATATTGATTATTTTCATGTGATTGTCCTCCTTTTACAGCCCGAAAGGGCACAAAAATCCCCAGCAGTAAAATACTTTTACCACTGGGGATTATAATTTGCGGACATACACATATACAGCATACACCTATTTGTGACTGCTGTTTTTTTGGATATGTCAAAATTGATAAGGCAAAAGTATTCTTAAATTGGGTACAAAAAATCAAGCCCCCACAAAAGGAACTATCATAATCCTTTGTTCCCACTATTTGATTATAGTTTTATTTAAGAATACCTTGCCGCATATTTTTTACTCCTTTTCTGGAATGAAGCTATTATATCACATCAGTTTTAGGAAAGCAAGTACCTAAAAGAAATTTTTCTTCCCCTTATATGTAACAATCATACCGGCTTCCTGGCGTTCAGAATGGTTTCTGCTGTCTGCTGTGGTGTTTGGTTGGAATTGTCCAGCCAAAAGCCGATCCGTGGTGTTGTCTGCATTTTACTAAATACAAATTCAATGTATACAGAAAGAAATATATAAGGAGTGGGAGGGATTCCGCCGTAGTCGGCATTGTAGGAAAATCCAAAAGTTTAGATTTTCTCAAAATGCTTATCTTTTGGTCTTTGGTTCGGAATAGTGTAGTGCTGGCGGTCTATCTATTGTTTTCGGTTGCTTGCTTCTTTACCGTACATGAGCATTACTGCCGGGTACAAAGCGTTTCGGTGAATTAAAAAAATCAATCGGCAGCGTTTCTCAAAAGGTTTTGACTGCTCAGCTTCGTGATATGGAAGAAAACGGACTCGTTAATCGAAAAGTGTATGCTGAAGTTCCGCCGAGAGTAGAATACTCTCTGACAGAATTGGGACAAAGCTTGAAACCTATTCTCGACGCTATGTGGAGTTGGGGCGAAGATTATAAAGAAAAATGTAATAAATAACGAAAAGACCGTCAAATCTCAACATTCGAGACTTGACGGTCTTACATTTTGTGATTGTATTTAAGAAAATCGTTTTGGTGTTCCTGTTTGCGAAGTTGATAGCCCTGTGCAATCAGCGTATCCACTTTCAGAGCAATCAGGTTTATGTCAGAACACATTGCCCGTGCAATCTGCTGAATGTCATAGCCGTTTTCAATGTATTCCAAAATGGTGTCGTCCGGGAGCGAAGCCTGAGAAGCGAAGATATTTGCTTCATACTCCATACGGTTCTCTCTCATATCAAAGATGTTGAACTCTTTGAACCCGCCGACAGCAACCGCTTCTTGCCTGTGGAGAACATCGTGTCCGATTTCGTGCCATAGCACTATCTGCTCCACGACCGGGTGCATACCGTTTTTAAGAAAAACAAAGCGGTTCTTCAGAATAACTTTATATGCTCCACGCTGCTTGTCAAAATTTCGGTAGATTATATTGATACCAAGCTCTTTTGCGACCTTGTACGGGTCACGAGTACCGCAACGGTCAATGAGCTTGTTTACGATTTTCACAATCTCAGCCGTAGTGTAATACCCCAATCCGGCTCACCTCCCATATTATAGTATATCGGATAATAACCCTATAATAAATTATAAACTATTATGTGTCCCATATATTGGACTTAGTTCACTTTGAGGATTACTCGTCTTTGCGGTATTTCTTCGGGGTGTATTTTTTATTGTTCTTCTTTGCAATAAGATATGCTTCCTGAATAGCGTCAACCATTTCACGCATATCCTCGTCAGCCATTTCGCCGCCGGCAAACAGACCGGTAACTTCTGCAAGCAACTCCTGAGCCTGTCTTGCCCCTCTGCGTCCGTATTTATCCTCTACATCAGCGATGAAAGCGTCATCCTCAGACAGCAGATAATTCACATTTACATTTAAGGATTCTGCCAGTTTCTTATATCTTTCCATTCCTCTCGGACGGGATTTATCATTTTCATAAGAACCAATTATGCGTCGGGTTACGCCGATTTTAGCTGCCAACTCATCTTGACTCATACCAAGTTTTGTTCTTTCAGCCTTGACTTTTTCACCGAATGTCATTGTGATTTCACTCCTTAAAAGAATATTTACAGTTGAACTACCCATTTGCTCTTGACAAGTACAGTTGAAGTGTATATAATATGAATTGGGAAGTTTAACTACACATAGTGTACACCAAACTACCCAAAATGTCAAGGGGGTTCAAAAAATGTTACGAAGCATACTTCATTGTGATATGAACAACTTCTATGCCAGCGTCGAATGTATGCTCGACCCCGCATTGAAGAAATATCCGATTGCTGTCTGCGGCTCTGTGGAGGAACGACACGGTATCGTGCTTGCAAAGAACTACAAAGCAAAGGCTTTTGATGTGAAAACCGGGGACGCAGTATGGCAGGCTAAACAGAAGTGCAAGGACTTGGTTGTAGTACCGCCCCATTATGAGGAGTATATCAAATACTCAAAGCTTGCGAGAAGCGTTTATGAGCGATATACCGACCAAGTTGAACCGTATGGTATGGACGAGTGTTGGCTGGATATTAGCGGGACAGAAAGCCTTTTCGGTTCGCCGGAAAAGGTGGCAAATGAAATTCGTGAAACGATGAAGTTTGAACTCGGCTTGACGATTTCTGTGGGTGTTTCCTTTAATAAGATATTTGCGAAGCTCGGCTCGGATATGAAGAAACCGGACGCAGTAACCGTTATACCAAAGGATACATTCAAAGAAAAGATTTGGGGACTTCCTGCCGCTGACCTGCTCGGTGTAGGACGGGCAACCCAGCGAGTGCTTGACAGCTATTGTATTCGTACCATCGGGGATTTAGCGAATACCGACCCTGAGTTCTTACGCAGAAGATTAGGAAAGAACGGAGTAGTTTTATGGAACTATGCCAACGGCAACGACCTTTCCCTTGTTGCCAAGAAAGACTTCGTTTCTCCTATAAAAAGTGTAGGACACGGTATAACAACAGTAGCAGATTTAGAGAAACCGGAGCAGGTGTGGCCCGTGTTTCTCGAATTAACCCAAGACATCGGACACAAGCTCCGTGTTCACGGACTGAGTGCAGAAGGTGTCGCAATACATATTAGAGACAACACGCTCAATACAAGGCAATGGCAGACGAAGATTGCACTTCCTACACAGTCTCCGATGATTATTGCAAAGACCGCTTTTCAGTTATTTGAAAAAAGATATGGGTGGAACAACCCTATCCGTTCTGTGACAGTACAAGCCATAAATCTTATTCCACAAGACACGCCCCGTCAAATAGATATGTTTATGGACGCCGCAAAGCAGGACAAATTGGAGCGAATGGAAAAGTGTGTTGAAGAAATCAGACGGCGTTTCGGAAAGGACAGCATAAGGAATGGGGTTCTGTGTCAGAACCTGCGGCTACCACCGGAAAAAGCCGAAATCACTATGCCGACAGGTATGGTCGGTTAAGGAGGGCTTATTGTGATTGACGAAAAAGAGGTTACGGCTTATGTTACGATGCCCGACTGCTTTTTGCAGGGGTGCAGCGAAGATATTGTTATCTTCCGTGCGGACGGCGGAAACCATTTTACCGACTACGGTATATATGAGGGAATGTTCCTTTTCTTTGACCGGAAAAAACGCTTTAAGAAAGGAAGGCTTTCCTGTTACATCAATACTGCCGGAGATGACCGACCCAAGTACAGGGTGTCGGATAAGAACATCGACGGATACAAGCACTTGGGAAGATTAGTTTTGACTTTGAGAAATTACGAGGTATAGAAATGGAATCCGATAGAAGAAAAGTTTATGTTGAAGTAAATGTAACACACAGACCTGATGGAACGGCTCGTCCGAATTTCATTAAGTTTGAGAATGATGAAAAATATGAGATAGACCGTGTAATTCAGAAATGCCGTGCGGCTTCCACTAAAGTCGGAGGAACCGGTATCCGCTACACGGTACAGATTTGCGGCAAGCCCACATTTCTGTTCGACGAAGAAAACGGAAAGTGGTTTGTAGAAGCAAAATCCTAATGGTAGGAGGTTTTGTAACTTGAAACGTTTATCGAGATTTGACATCGAAGTGATTGCCGACAAGTATGTGCAGGCATATATGGCACTTCCCGATGTCCGTAACACACAAATATATAGAATTGACCCGGAGCTTCTCTTGGAGAAGGTTCTCGGTTTGAATGTCGAATACCAGCATCTATCCTATGACGGTAGCATTCTCGGAATGACCTCATTTACGGAAATGGGTGTTCAAGTATTTGAAGATGATGATAACGAAGCCTTTTTCTTTTTGGACGGGAAAACCGTTCTTGTGGAAAAGGACTTGAACTTTGACAGCAAGCTGAAAGGCAGAAAGAATTTCACCTTAATGCACGAGGGCAGTCATCAGATATTTAAGATGTTGTTCCCGAATGATTACGGTGTAACACAGAAGTCTGCCAGAGTACATTATTACAAGGCAAATTCCGAGAGGAATAAGCCAATATCTGATTGGGAGGAATGGCAGGCAAACACGCTTGGAGCTGCTATTCTTCTTCCTGAAAACCTCATAAAACAAGGAATGTATCTGTTCAGTCTCGGCGAAAAGATTGAATGCCTGAACAAGATATACTATCCGAGTGTATATAAAAGGTTTGACGCACTTGCGGATTTTTTAGGGTGTTCCAAAAAGGCTCTTGCCATACGAATGAAACAGCTCGGACTTTTGAAACAGGAGTATCTTGATAATCCTTTTGATTTGGTTACGGTTTATCCGGAGGTGAGCGAGCTATGAAATCGTTGGAACAAAAGATAATCGTAAGGTGCAAAAACTGTGGCTGGCGTATTTTTGACAAGGTAACAATGACAACAGGCGTTATTGAACTGAAATGCCCAAACTGCCACAGAGTAGTAGAGGTTGACCTTTCCCTACGCAAAGGAATGGTCAAGTACAGATTAGTAAAGAACGATAACAGAGCGAACAATTAAATATCGGGCAGATGTACCGAGCCACGAGTCCTTGAGCGAAAGCTCCTGAGTCATCAAATTGCCGGACGCTGAGAATTAAGGGATAGAAATATCCTAATGTTCTTGGTGTCCGGCTTTTTTGTCGCTCCCGAAAGGAGCAAGACCGTGACATATAAGTGGCTGGCATATATCGCCAAGTATCCGTAATCTCCGAATTTTTGATTTCAACCAAATTCAAAAATTCAAATTCAAGGAGATTACGACAATGACAAAACTTACATTAGAACAACAGGAATTATTATTTACGAATGACTGCAAGCTCATCAACTTGCGGTATGAATATCACGGTTACACCGGCTCGGAGAAATGGGCGATTGTAACAGAACTGGCGGAAGAAGAACTGTGGGTAAAATACCCTGATGTTATCCGTCGGTACACTCCGTTCATTCTGCTTTCTATGGCTCAGGGCGAAGTGATTGACGAGTCATACAGAAACAACGATAAGTACGAAAAGCGAGCAAAAAGAACAATCGATGTGTATGGGTATGAAGATGACATCTCTGAACAATTCCACCGGGAACTGATTACTCCGTTTGTTGACCCGTTTGAGCAAGCGGAGGAAGAACGGATTGAGGAAGAAAAGGAACAGCTCCGTCAGTTAGAAATTGCGAAAGTCAGAAAGGTATTGGAAATGCTGAAACCTGTTCAGAGAGAAAGACTGATTAAAGCGATTTTATTAGGTATGAGTTCAAGAAAAATCGCAAAGGAAGAAGGCGTATATTACAGCGTTGTAGATAAGTCGATTGCTGCCGCAAGAAAAAATTTCAAGAAATTTTATGAAAACCTCTGATTTTGGGTGTGCATTTTGACCCCCTTTGTCCAAATGAGTGAAGGGGTTATTTCAATTCCGGATAAGAAATGCACTTTCAAAACTAAATGAACAGAGAGGTTATACATAAATGCAGAGAAAAGAAATTCAGCGTGGAGATTTATTCTACTACGATTTTGGAAAAAGAGAGGGGTCTGTCCAGTCGGGAGAGAGACCTGTAATGGTAATTCAGGCGGACAACTTTAATGCAAATGCTCCGACAATTATTGTTGCTGCTGTTACGGCTGTGATGAAAAAGAAGTATCTTCCTTCACACATCATTTTGGGTGAGGACTTCGGTCTGAAGAAGCCGTCAATGGTTCTTCTTGAACAGATACAAACCGTCAATAAGGACGAACTGACAGACTACATTGGTTCGGTAAACGACGAAAGGCTTTGGAAGCAAATTAACGCAGCTCTTAAAAAGACTTTCGGTTTATGGATTTACAACACAGACAGAAACGGAGATGTTCGCTGCTTATGTCCCAAGTGCCTGAGCGACTATATCCACGACCCGAATTATGTTGTCAGGCGTCTTGACCTTTTTGCGAAAAGCAAAGACAACTGCGATAAGTGCAATAACAGCGGTTGGGATTATATCGTTTATGACAAACGCACCTCGGTCAAAGGAAAGGGGTGCAGGAATGTCAAATAGCAGTGAAAAGAAGAAGCGTTACGATATTCCTCTTTGGTGTAAACCAAACCTGTCTATTGAGGAGGCGGCAGCTTATTCCGGTATTGGAATGGGAAAACTCTATGAAATGACGGAAAGTCAGGATTGTCCTTTTGTTCTTTGGATTGGTAGCAGAAGAATGATTAAAAGGAAAGTCTTTGACGAATTTATCGAAAGGCAATACTCGATTTAAGAAAAAAGTCAAGTCTGCGATGAGCCGATTCGCATAATTGGCTTACCGCAGACTTTTGAGTATGCTGTAATCACCAAAGGAAGGAGGTTACAGCGTATGTCTGACAAACAGCTTAAATCCAATATGCCGAGTGTCCCAATTTGGAAGAAAATGAATCTTACGGTTGAAGAAGCTTCGGAATATTCGGGCATTGGCACATCAAAGATAAAAGAACTATCGAATAGCGAAGATTGTCCTTTCGTTCTTTGGAACGGAGCAAAGCGATTGATTAAAAGAAAACAATTTGAGGAATACCTGTCATCGCAGTATTCCCTCTGACGGAGGTGGTGTTATGGGAAATAAGCAGACTGAATTGAATAATTCAGGCAATCGGGTGGAAACCGTGCCGGTTTGGGTTAAGCCTTACCTTACGATTGATGAAGCGACCGCTTACACAGGCATAGGCAGAGACAAACTTTATGAGATGACAAGCCAAGAAAAATGTTCGTTCGTGCTGTGGGTAGGAAACAGACGAATGATTAAGAGACGAGTTTTTGATGAGTACATTGAGAAAATGTACTCAATATAGGAAGGAGGGCTTATGGACAACGGTGTTTTAGCTTACAGAGCCTTACTCGAAAAGCGTAAAGAAAAAGCTCCCTTTTGGGAGAAGAATGTTTTAACTGTTGAGGAAGCAGCCGAGTACACCGGTATAGGTAGGACAAAAATCAGGCAAATCATAATGAAGGGTGATTGTCCCTTTGCTGTCACTAACGGTGTTCAGGTCTGTGTAATCCGAGACAAATTTATTGATTATCTTGATAAGCAATTTCGCATTTAAGGGAGGAAAAATTATGCCAAGAACAAAAAGAAAAGACAAATCAAGAGTAGTGCTTCGTACAGGCGAATCACAGAGAGCCGATGGTACATACCATTTCAGTTGGACGGACGCCAACCACAAAAGGCGTTATGTGTATGCCAAGACACTTGATGAACTGCGATACAAAGAGGAACAAATCGCAAAAGACAAGAGCGATGGCATTAAGGCAGAAGCTCGTTACACAACGGTCAATGACATATATGAGCTTTGGAAGGATTTGAAGCGAGGACTGAAAAACAACACCTTTGAAAACTACAAGTATATGTATGAGACCTTTGTCCGTCATCAGATAGGCTCAAAGACTGTATCTTCTCTGAGAAAAACAGATATAAAGAGGTTCTATAATTACCTTGCAGACGAACGCCATCTAAAGCCAGCGACCATTGATAATATTCATACGGTTCTCCATCAGATTTTGGATATGGCGGTCGATGATGACTACATCAGGAATAACCCGTCAAACAATGTGCTTAAAGAGTTGAAACAGTCCCATTGTTTTCAGACCGAGAAGCGTAGAGCCTTAACAAAGCCGGAGCAGGAGTTGTTTCTTGACTATCTGAAAAACTCTCCTACATCAAAGTATTGGTATCCGGTGTTTGCGGTTATGATTGGTACGGGACTTCGTGTTGGAGAGGTTACAGGGTTAAGATGGTGCGATATTGATTTGGAAGAAGGTATCATTGATTTGAACCACACGCTGGTTTACTATGACCACCGTACTGAGGGCAGTAAGCGTGGCTGTTACTTCAATGTTAATACGACCAAAACCCCGGCAGGAAGAAGAAAAGTGCCTATGCTCGGTTTCGTCAAAGAAGCATTCTTAATGGAAAAGGAAAGGCAGGAACTGCTCGACCTTCACTGCGAAGCGACTGTCGATGGATATACCGATTTTATCTTCATCAACCGTTTTGGTCAGCCGCAACATCAGGCAACCCTGAACAAAGCAATCCGCCGCATTATCCGTGACTGCAACGACGAGCAGTTATTGAAAGATGAAAACGCAGAAGTATTGCTCCCGCATTTTAGCTGTCATTCTTTAAGGCACACTTTCACAACAAGAATGTGCGAAGCAGGGGTAAATGTTAAGGTCATTCAGGACACGCTCGGTCATAAAGATATTTCAACTACGCTTAACATCTATACCGATGTAACGAAGGAACTGAGGAAGTCCGAATTTGAAGGTCTTGACTCCTACTTCAAAAATGAGTATAATAAAGTGTCAGTTTGACAGATTAAATTGATACGGACTTCATAGTTGGTGGATTAGAGCATTTACATCATTTACATCAATTTTTACACAAAGCCCCCACGAAACTAATCGAAAATAAAGTAAAGTAGGATTTTGAAAAAATCTGATTTGCGACTTATTTTGAACTATGTTGGGTTATAGCAAGAATTGAAACGATGTCCTAAATCGTCCCCACAATGAAGTCCTTAAATGGTGTAAATGCGAAAAATGATGTAAAAAAATCAGCTCCTGAAGCGGCAGAAAAAAGTGTAGAATCAGAGCCTGAGAAGATTGATTTCTCTAAGGTAAAGATTGAGCCTCTCTTTGAGGAAATGGTTGATTTTGATACCTTTGCAAAGTCTGATTTCCGTGCCGTAAAGGTGAAAGAGTGCGAGGCAGTGAAAAAGAGCAAAAAGCTTTTAAAATTCGTGCTTGATGACGGAACAGGCACAGACAGAGTGATTTTAAGCGGTATTCACGAGTATTACGAGCCGGAAGAACTGATCGGCAAGACCTGTATCGCTATCACAAACCTGCCGCCGAGACCGATGATGGGCATTGATTCCTGCGGTATGCTGATTTCAGCAGTACACGAAGAAGACGGTCGTGAAGGACTCAATCTTTTGATGGTGGATGACAGAATTCCGGCAGGAGCAAAGCTGTATTAAGGTGAGAAAATGAGCCTTGCGGCGGTGTGCGCTTGCGAACACCGACATAAGGCGAAAAACACAGGTTGACGACAGTCGACCTGATGTACGGATGTACCGTTTTGCCTTGTAAAACGGGATGTACTTCATTTTGAAAAAAGGCTCAAAATTTACATCTTACATCATTTGATGCCCGAATATGTGCAGAGTCCAAAAAATCGCATAATTTGGAGCATCCGCAGGAAAACAAGCACGAGCGCAGCGAAGTATTTGTTTTCACCGGATGCGACAACGACAAAATCATAGAGTGCATAAGCACGGCAACTGCGAAGCAGTTGGATTTTGGAGTATAGATAAAGACAGACCTTGAGAGAGTAACATCTTTCAAGGTCTTTTTTCGTTTGTGGGGATATTCGCAAACTACATTGCTTTCAGAATGGGATTATTGCTTTACCATTTGCTTATTTTAATTTTGCTGTTGTATTTTACGACAAATAATAGCATAATAATTACAGCGAACTTGAAGGGAGCGAGTATTATGCCAAATATTAAACCAGTATCTGATTTGAGAAACTACACGGAAGTATTACGGGATATTGCCGTTGGAGAGCCGGTGTTCCTCACAAAAAACGGCAGAGGCAGATACGTCATTCTTGATATAGAGGAATATGAGAGAACAGAAGCGGCGTTGAAATTGATGGGCGAGCTTGCTAAGGGTGAGAGTTCTGCACAGGAAAAAGGCTGGACAGATCTTGCCGAAGTAGAAAAAATGCTCGGTGTTGCCAATGGTTAAGGTACAGTTTTCCTCTGAAGCGATTACCGCTTTCTTGTATGCGGTAACTATACGGCTTTCTACCGTTTTGAAAATAACACTGTGCAGATTGGCCGAGTCCTTTATGGACGAAGAAACTTTATGCGGATTCTGTTTGGAGAGCCAAACGACAATTAAATATCAATTTTATAGCGAATGAATCGTCATCTGAAAGGGTGGCGATTTTTTTGCTTATCAGGAGAACGCAATGAAACGGATGTACGACAAATTCAGGGGCTATACCATTTAAAGATGGCGAGTGCAGCTATTGTCTGTATTATGGAGGGCGGCGAAAAGGCAAACCGAAGTTAAGAGGGATGTGCATTTTGGTGCTGCGTCCTTTGCAGCACTGGGCTTTATTAAATATAACGGAACGACCGCAGAAAAATTCATTTATGTGTGGCTCAAGTCGGAGTTTCTTAAGCCGAAGAAACTCACTTTCCGTTCAACCAATCTCTACTATGAGCTGTTAAAGTCAAGTATGGAAACAAAAATAAAGGAGCGCTTAGTTGTGGCGTTAAATTATCCGGAAATAAATCTTTTGTTTCTTTATGAAATCTTCAAATTCATACGGTATCCTTTCTTTGAAATCGAAAGAAAGGACACATTACTATGAATATGATTTTGAAAACATCTAACCTTTTAGGGGATGAGGGGGAACTTCAAGCGAATGAGAATCTGGAACAACTCTTTATGAAGGTTGTAAAAAAGCAGCCACAAGGAGGTGTAAATGCTGTATTGATATTAACTTTGATGTGGTTTAATAACTGGGAAGGGAGAAAAAATTATGAGTAAAAAAATACGGATAATATCAGGTGTTCTTTTAGCGTTGACCTTTAGTGTTTTACTATCAGGCTGTACTTTTTTTCAGCAAAAGATTGATAATTATTCAAAGGATAAGGAGCAATGTTTTTTAAATATGGAAAATGTAACACAGTTCACCTATAAATCACAGAGCTATACAATACTTGAGGATACCGTTTCTAACAGCAGTTTGGGTGAGTGGATCGGTTACATTCGTGAACTTACCGCAGTAGGTGAAAATGGAAGGATTCTTGTACAGGAAAATATAGAAAAGACTACATTTAAATCTTTGGCAGACTTAACAGAAAAAACCCCAAATGCAGCCTATATTATTCCGTTTCTTAATGTTTATGCAGCACCTGACGATACAACATATTTGATTGTTGATGTCAATGGCGGCTATCATAAAGCTGTTCTTTCAGATACTGTAACAGATGAATTTACCGTATTTAATTACAAAAATACAAATCAAGAGAAGAATGCCAGCTTTGAGGTTAACCCTGACAATGCAACACAGCTTATTTGCAATAATGTGACATACCAAGTTACATCGAATATTGTATCAGAAGATGAGCTTGGAAGTTACGTTGATATTATTGCTGAAAATATTATTTTTGATGCTGATACCAAAAAGCCTTTAAGTAAAGAGGAAATGAATGGGATTGATTGGTCTGGGACAAACAAGCAGGCAAGAGAAAAGTGGGTTTATACTGATGTTTACGAAGTATCAGGTAAGGATATTTCCGAAACGGCTGCAGTTGAAGTGAATCATCAATACCACTTGGCTGTTGCCGAATAGTTGAACCGGAATTTATAAAAAATGTTATAATAAATAGGATTTTTTTGAAGGGAGGCAGGAATATGGCTTTAATACTTGTGATTGATGATGAAATTCCAATTTTGGAACTTATAAAAAACGGATTGCAAAAAGATGGTCATATAGTATCTGCTTATAGTTCGGCAGTGCAGGTTCCTTTGGATAAATTAGGACAGTATGACTTGGTCATTTTAGATATAATGATGCCAGAGATTGATGGTTTTACTTTTTGTGCAAAAATACGCTCTCTTATAGATTGCCCGATTTTGTTTTTAACAGCAAAAACGATGGAGAATGATATTACCTTTGGTCTTGGTCTGGGGGCTGATGATTATTTGACAAAACCATTCCGCATTGCGGAGCTTCGAGCAAGAGTGAATGCCCATTTACGCCGTGAACAACGTGAGCGACACACATCAATCAATTTTGATAGAGTAAAGATAGACCTTTCGGCAATGGAACTTCAAGTAGATAATATGCTCGTTTCTCTTACTAAAAGCGAATATTTAATATGCGAGTTTCTTGCCCGAAATAAAGGGCAGGTGTTTTCAAAAGAACAGATATATGAAGCTGTATTTAGTTTAGAGGGTGACAGCGATAATTCCACTATTTCTACTCATATAAAAAATATACGGGCGAAATTAAGTAAATTCGATATACAACCGATTTCAACAGCTTGGGGGATTGGATATAAATGGGAATAAAAAAGGCAAGTTCATTAAGAAAATCTTTTTGGCGTTTTCTCCTTATGCTGCTTTTGGGGTTGGCAGGGGCTGTTGCCGTTCCATTTGCTATAATGCTGCTTACCGTTACTTTGGGATATACTACTTATGCGGATTATTCTACACGAAGTGCAGAATATATTGCTCCAATTGTTGCTGCAACACCAGATTTATCAGAGGTTGAACTGCCCGCAGGCATTAATTTTTTGCGGCTTGACAAGAATTACAATATTCTTGCAACGACACTTGGTGAAGCGGATTTGAATCGAGCAATGGAATATGCTATTTCTGGAAAAGCGAACAATAGCCCGGAAAAGCAATACCTGCTTGTTACTCGTGAAAATGAGTATGTTATTCTTCAGTATTATGTTGGCTCGCAATTCACAAACAACTGGCTGAATGAGCATCTTCCGTCGCCTGAAAAACTACTATATATCGTGATAGGTATCAACTGTATTGCAGTTTGCGTTATTCTAACAGGCAGGTTTTCTAAAAAGCTGCGCCGTCAATTAGACCCGCTTTTTGAAGCTACTGCGGAAATATCGGCTCAAAATCTTGATTTTGATGTGGGTCATTCAAAAGTAAAAGAATTTGAAGATGTTTTACAGTCGTTTTCAAACATGAAAGACAGCCTGAAAGAATCTTTGGAACAGCAATGGAAACTGGAACAAATGCAAAAAGAACAGATTGCAGCGTTAGCTCACGATTTGAAAACACCATTGACTGTCATTCAAGGAAATATCGACTTAATGAGCGAAACGGAACTTGATGATGAACAAAAAGCATATACAGGATATATCACAGAGAGTTCAGAACAAATGCAGATCTACATTAAAACGCTTATTGAAATATCACGAGCGTCTGCGGGGTATCAGCTCCATAAGGAGAACGTGGATTTTTCCTTATATGTAGATAATATCAAGGAGCAGATTGAAGTTTTGTGTACTGCAAAAGATATACAGTTGACTTGGAATACATCTTCAGACTGTTCAACACTTGAAATTGATACTATGCTGATTGAACGTGCAATAATGAATGTTGTAGGCAATGCAGTAGAATACTCTCCGATAAACGGAACGGTTTATATAAAAATTCAATATGCCGAAAAGCGTTTGCACATTTGTGTGGTTGATGAGGGTAAAGGATTTAGCAATGAAGCTCTGCATCACGCTCAAGAACAATTCTTTATGGATGACAGTAGTAGAAATTCTAAAATGCACTTTGGGATGGGGCTGTATATAGTGGACTCTATTATGAAACAGCATAGCGGACAGTTATTTATTGCAAATGATATAACCACCCACGGAGCAAAAGTGATAATGAATATTATCTGCTAAATAACAAGATTATGCGGGGCTGTTGCAGAATAGTTGATTAATCAGCTGTTCTGCTGGGTCCTGTTTTTGGTGCTAAAAACAGAAAACGGACTCCGAAGAGTCCGCCATCCATGGTATAATTAAAATATGACAAAATTGATTTCGACACTCTCGGAAACAATATTTTCAAAGCAGTTAATCAGTTTTAAAATAGAAGGCGTTAATAATCAACTGTATATCATGGAAAGCATTGAAAAATATGCAGATTAAGGAGGAAACAAGAAGTGCAAACAAACGATAAACCGATTACAGAACTTATGTCTGGTATAAACGATGGAAAAACACAACTTCCTGATTTTCAGAGAGGATGGGTTTGGGAAGATAATAGAATAAGCGCTCTTATAGCAAGTATTACCAGCAATTTCCCTGTAGGGGCTGCTATGTTTTTGGAGTATGGTAATCAGAATGTTCGTTTTAAATACAGAGTGATAGAAGGCGCGCCTTCAAGTGAGAATGTTCCTTCTGAACTTATTCTTGATGGGCAACAGAGATTAACGTCTATTTATTCTGCCCTTTTCAATTCTGCTCCAGTACACACTCGAACAGATAAAGGGAAGGAGATATACAGATATTATTATATAGATATTAAAAAGGCGCTTGATCCTGCGTGTGACAGGGCAGATGCAATTTTTTCAGTTCCGGAAAATAGGATTGTCACATCTAATTTTGGACGAGATATAGAACTGGATTTGTCTGATCGAACAAAAGAATTTGAAAATAAAATGTTTCCACTTAATATTATCTTGAATTTTACAGAAGTTCAGAACTGGCAGAATCAATATTACGCATATTGTAATTATAGTGCGGAAGCGATTAAAGAATTTACAGACTTTAATACAAAAGTTATAATGCAGACAATGCAGTATAAAATGCCTATAATTCTTCTTGGTAAAGAAACGCCAAAAGAAGCTGTGTGTCAGGTGTTTGAAAATGTAAATACAGGTGGTGTTTCTTTAACTGTGTTTGAACTTATAACAGCTATTTTTGCAATGGATGATTTTGAACTGAGAAAGGATTGGGAGGAAAGACAGAAAAAATTCTTTATAGGGGATTTGTTGTCTATTATTACTGCCACAGATTTTCTTGTTGCTTGCACTTTACTTTCAACTTATAAAAAAGGTGGAACAGTAAGTTGTAAAAAGAAAGATGTATTAAATTTACCTCTTAGTGATTATAAAAAGTATGCGGATATATTATCTGCTGGATTTGTTGAAGCCGAGAAAATGCTTCAAGAAGAACGTATATTTTCAAGTCGAGATTTACCGTATTCGACACAATTGATTCCTTTGGCGGTAATCTGTACATTATTGAGCGAGGGAAATAAAATTAAAGTTACGAATATAAAGAATAAAATTAAACAATGGTATTGGTGTGGTGTTTTTGGTGAACTATATGGCAGCGCAAATGAGACAAGATATGTCAATGATGTTGTTGATGTTATAAAGTGGGCTGAAAATGATACAGCTGCGCCTAAAACGGTTCAGGACGCATATTTTAATCCAACGAGACTCATTACACTTCAATCAAGACAGTCAGCAGCATATAAAGGGATAATGGCTTTGATACTAAAAAATCATTGCAAAGATTTTATAAGTGGACGGGAAATGGACTTTACAGTATATAAATCGGAAAATATTGATATTCATCATATTTTCCCAAGAGATTATTGTGAAAAACAGAATTATCCAAGAGAAAAATGGAACTCTATTGTGAATAAGACTCCTATCACCTATTCAACCAATAGAGAAATTGGTGGTGTTCCTCCAAGTAAATATTTGGAAAAAATTGAAAATAAAGGCCAAGTTGGCAGGAAGATTCTTGATGAATATTTGAACTCACATTGGATTGATGTTGATAGCTGCAGGGAGGATGATTTTAATAGTCATATCATATATAGAGCCAAAATGCTTTTAAACTCCATTGAAATCGCTATCGGGAAAACTATCTCTGGTAGAGAAAGCGAAGATGTTATAAATCTTTTTGGACAAGGTCTTATCTAAAAAAATAAATAGGTAATTAACAGAAGATTAAGACAAAGTATCGTAAACTCAAAGAACTAGAGATGGAAGAAAATTACATTCAATGGAATACAGTTATGGCTCCAATTTAACAGAATTGTTCTAATATGTAATTTCAAATTGTTCCGGTTTAAGAATATTTTGTAAGCCTTTGTGTTGTGCAGTATCTTTTCATCACCGTCTTGATTCAAAACATAAATTAAGAACTTATTACAGGAATCAACCGTTGACGGTGGATTATCAAAAAATGACGATTTTTAAATAAGTATGATACAATGAACGTAAAGACAAATGGGAAGTCGCGGAGAGTGTACCGATATGGAAATTAAAGAAATCAAAGAGAATAAAAAACAATTTCTTTCCCTGTTGTTGTTAGCTGATGAACAAGAGAATATGATAGACCAATATATTGATAGGGGCTCAATGTATGTATTAGACGATAACGGGATTAAATGTGAGTGCATAGTGACTGATGAGGGTGAAGGTGTTCTTGAAATCAAAAATATTGCAACTGAACCAGAATATCAGGGCAGGGGTTACGGTAAAATACTGATTGACTTTGTTACTATGAAATATAAAGAGAAGTATTCTATACTGCAAGTTGGTACAGGGGATAGTCCGTTGACGGTTCCTTTTTATGAAAAATGTGGTTTTGTTCGTTCACACAATATTAAAAATTTCTTTATAGATAATTATGACCACCCCATTTATGAGTGTGGTGGCCAATTAGTAGATATGATTTATTTACAGAAAAAATTATGAATCCCAGCTTGCTGAACAAATGAATATAGTTTTTAAATAGGTGTTTGGTTCTCACATGAGAATCAAATGGCCTTAGAATTATTTTTTTCTTTAAACAACGAATAAAAGAAAAAGCAAAGTTTTATGATACTTTATTTTGGGAGTCCGGATTTCATAATATATAATTGTATTAAGTAAGAATGCCTATGTGAGTTTTCTTAGAAGAACAGGCAGGAAATTCTGTTTATAATCACATTATGAGAAGCTGGTAAAAAGGTATTATTGACCGTTAAAATGGCTGGTCTGAAAATATAGCATTACCCCGATAGCATGTACAAATAATGTACACATCTACCGGGGTATTTTTATTAAATTTGATAAACTGTTTTTCCTCCTAGTATAGTGTGAAGTACGCGGGTATGCCTGATTTCATCAGCAGAGGTATTTAAAAGCGGGGTATCAATGATAATGTAATCTGCCAAAGCGCCTGCTGCAATTTTGCCGCAGGTGTTTTCTGTATGGCACAGATAAGCAGAGCCTCTGGTCCACATAAGCAGGGCCTGGCGGATGGAGATGCGTTCGTTAGGACGGTGAATACTGCCATCGGAAAGGCGTCTTTCTACAGCGCTGGCCATGCCGGCAAATGGACTGCAGGTCACAACCGGTGCATCAGAGGAGCCCCCCACAATGATTCCTTCGCGAAAAAGTGTCTGCAGAGGCATGTAGAGGTTTGAATATTTTTGACCTATTACAGCTTGTTCTCCCAGCTCCGTATTTATGGCGGGCTGAAGAGCAAGACTGATATCGGAAGCTTTCAGCCGGCTGATCTGATCAGGATGAGCCAGTGTAAGATGTATGATAAAGTGCCGATTCTGGGGATGGCAGGTTTGTTCAAACATATCCATTGCCATGTCGGCAGAGCGGTCGCCGCAGCAGTGGATGCCAACCTGCCAGTGATATTTGCCTGCCAGCTGTGCTAAAAGCTTCAGATCGTGGGATGAATAGGAGGTAGAACCCCGGCCTGAAATGTGCTCATATTCTTCTCTCAGAGCAGCGGTTCCGGCAGACATGACCCCGTCCAGAATAATTTTAATTCCTGCCATTTTAACCATATCATCGCCAAATCCTGTTACTGCTGTCATTTGTTTTATACGTTCCGCCTGGACATGAACATCTCCCAGGGAACGGTCAAGAGAAAACATCAGATTTGCCCGGTAAGAAAGTCTGTTTTGCTTTCTGGCCTGTAGATAGGCACGCATCTCGTCACAGGTCATCATAGAATTCATCACCTGTGTGATACCGAACCGGTTTAGTATGGCCCCCGATGTTTCCAGGGCTTTGATATGCTCTTCTTCGCATGTCTCCGGCATTACGTGTTCCAGCAGGGCGATGGCCGCCCGGTCATAAAAAAGACCATTGGGTTCTCCGTTATCGAAATGTCCGATGCTGCCTCCTTCCGGATCAGGAGTATCTTTTGTAATTTTGGCCAGCCGAAGGCCAAGAGAATTCGTGACACAGATATGATGGCTGATGTGCTGGCAGTACAGCGGATTTTTAGGAGCGAATTTATCTAAATCTTTACAGCAGGGAGGCCGGTTGCTGTCCCACAGACATTCATTCCAGCCGGAACCTTTCAGCCAGCTGCCGGGGGATGCTGTCTTAACATATTGAGTAATGGTTTTCTGCATTTCTTCCAGGGATAAGCAGCGGGAGAAATCCATGCCCATCTGCTCCAGCCCAAATTCCATATCGTGGATATGGCAGTCGATGAGACCGGGCAGGAGAGGAAGGCCTTTCGCATCTATGATTTTTGTATCAGAACCGGCGTAAATACGCCAGTCTCCTGAGCCGACAGCGATGGTTCTGCCATCTTTTGCGGCTGCAAATCCATGCTCAATAACAGGAAAATTGTAATTTCCAGAACATATTTCTGCCAGTGAAAGATCAGCTGTGTATATAATTGCGTTGTGAATGATTAAATCTGCATATGGTTTCCAGTTTAACATTTTATGTCTCCTCCTGTAAGCTCAAATATAAATATGCCGATATGTAATATCTGCTGAGATAACGATAGCATCTGGTGTAAGGAAAGTAAAACTTCGTTTCGGAATCTCTGATTCCGGTTTGGAAACAATATAATAAGTCCCGTCTGCATGGAAAATTTACAGACGGGACTATTGTACTGGCCGGATATAAATGATAGTTGAAGCTATTCAAAAGCCGGCCACTGCTTACGTTTTACCTGAGATAAAGTAAAGTCCCAGAATTTCTGTGCTGCCGGTTTTAAAATCATATTTCTGGATTTGGCCATCACAAGATTCCAGGTAAAGTGTTCCTTTAGGGGAATACCGGTTACATTTGCTCTGCCATAATAATTTACAAAGTCGCTGCGGAAATAAGAAGGATCCACAATAGCAATACCTTTGTTCATGCTGACCATGGTGAGTATATTGGATTCTCGTTCAGAATAACAGGATACTTTGTAATCAAATCCTGCATTTTTACAAAATCTGGTGACCGTGGAAGCGATACCGGTTATTTCAGGAAGGGAGATGAAGGATTCCTGTGCCAGTTCCAGAACGGAAACATTTTCTCTTTGGGCCAGGGGATGTTCAGCGCATACAAGCAGCATTAAGGTGCTCTCATGCAGGTTTTTATATTCGGTTAAATGAGGGTCCAAATATTGATCCATACAGAATACAATCTCACTTTTTCCGTTTGCCAGTACGCTGGTTGCTTCGGTTCCCTGGATGTCCTGTAAGTTCAGCGAAATATTGGGATATGCTTTTTCAAAGGCAGAAATCAGATCAAAGAAACCAAGCATATCTTTATTTGGGATTGTGCGGACACAGACAGTATCTTTTTCTTCCTGACAGAAAACTGCCTGACGCAGAAGCTCATAATCATCTACCAGCGGCTTTGCATATTTTGCAAATATTTTTCCCTGGGCTGTTAATGCCACACCTTTCGAAAAACGGTGGAAGAGGGTGATAGAAAATTCCGATTCAAGATAAGAAATATGTTTGGATACGGCTCCGGGGGAGAGAAATAAATTGTCAGCGGCTGTCCGAAAAGATTCTGTTCGTGCAACTTCCATAAAGGTTTGTAATTTATCAATATCCATATTGGGAACCTCTCTTTTAAATGGTGATTCCAAATGTGAAACACCGTTTCTTTTTCGTGGTTTTACTTCGTGAATTTAGCTTATTATAATAAATTCAACGACATATAGCAACGGTTTTTAAATCAGGAGATGGGAAAACAAAGCGTTTTAATACCTGATAAAAATAGCTGTTGTATCAAAGAAGGAGGAGGGTTTTACTATGGAGAACAGGAAGGGAAACTGGCATGGGAAAAAACAGATTCAAATGATGATTTATTTGGGGATTGTATTGTTGATTGGGGGCTCACTGATCAGCGGCTGTACCAATACGATATTGCCGGCCATTGCAGACAAATATCAATGGGATGTGGGGGCATTGCGTGTAATGTCTGGAGTGGCAATTATGTTTTGCGTTGGGGGGACATTTGTGTTTGGGATGGTCAGCAAAAGGAAAGGTCCTAAATTTGTTGTAGTTCTAACATTGATTTTAACGGCAGCTGTGGCAGTTGTTTATGGTTCTGCCAGTAATTATTATTTGTTTGTGGCCTGTATATTAGCCAATGGTTTTTTGGGGGGAGGATACTTTCAGGTGGGATTTAGTGCTCTGGCAGCAAATTGGTGGCCCACAAAAAAGGGAATTGTACTTGGGTATGTGACCTGCGGAATTGTTCTTAATGATGTGCTGTGGCAGCCATTTATTCCGCTGGCCTTTCAGAAGATTGGAGTAGGAGCAACCTTAAATATTGTAGCGGTATTTATTGCTATTGTAGCAGTCATAGGAGTTTTTTTCCTGAAAGATACTCCTGAGGCTGCTGGAGAATATCCGGATGGAGATCCTGCATTTGCTTCAACTGCAAAGTCGGTAGTTGATGAAATAGCAGTTTATAAAAGTCCATTTACACCAAAAAAGCTGTTGACCTCTCCCACTACATGGGCCATTGGTATCAGTATGGGGTGTATGTATGGCGCCGGAATGACTTTTGTTGCCTCTGTTGTCCCAAGAATCTTAAGTCTGGGTTATGATTATTCCTTTGCATCTGCAGTATTGATTGTTGCAGGTCTCGCAGGGCTGGCAGGAAGTATTTTATATGGTATTTTAGATCAGAAAATCGGAACTAAAAATACATGCGTGGTGTATGCAGCGTTATGCATTTTAATTACCATATGCTGTCTGTTTCATGGAATTTCCGTCTGGTTTATCTGGCTGAGCGCAATTTTCTTTTTTGCTTCTAATGGGGCAATGGGGAACCTGATTCCTTCTATTGTAGCTACTAAATATGGAAGATGGGATTATTCAGCGGCTTTTGCAGTTATTGGTGCTATGTCAAGCTTTGGTTCAGCCCTTGGGGTTTTGTGTACCGGACTGTTCACCAATTATAATGTCATGTATTTGATGGATATTGGTCTATTTATTGCAGCTTTGCTGATTTTGCTAAAGTTAAATGGAACATTAATCGGAAGACCCAATTAAAGCAGAGGTTTAAGGAAAATGAAACAGATCAGAGGTTACGTATTTACAATTGTGGCGGCGGCCGGATTCGGGGCCCAGCCCTTTCTGGCAAAATTTGTGTACAGTTATGGTGTAGGAGAAGTAATGCTTGCGTTATTGCGGGTACTGTGTATGACGCCTGTATTTGGCATCCTTGGAGTGTTAAACAGGGAGCGTTTTAAAATCCCCGTCAGGTATATGCTCCGGATTATTCTGCTGGCGCTGACAGGAGCGGTGCTGACAACCGCGATGCTGTTTACGGCATATAATCTTATTGATACCGGAACAGCCACCACCCTGAATTTTACATATCCAATTTTTGTCTTGCTTTTGGGGAGGGCGGCATTTAAGGTAAAAATTCAGAAACATTCGCTGGTGAGCCTTATTATCTGTATTGCAGGAATTGTGCTGTTTGCAAATCCGTCAGGTGCGTTTTCATGGAGCGGCTTTTTTCTGTCGCTGGCTTCCGGAATAACATATGGTTTTTATGTGTTGTATCTTGATAAAAGTAAGATTATGGAACATACAGGCTTTTATACATATACATTCTATTTCTTTCTGGCGGCGTCTGTTATGCTGCTGCCCATAGCCGGATTCAGCGGAGAGTTAAACTTCATAATTCCCACAGGCGGGTGGATGTTTATTCTGCTGTTTGCCATAGATGGAGGCATTCTTGCGACTGTGTTTCTTCAGATTGGAATCCGGGAGATTGGGAGCTCAAAAGCTTCTATACTAACTGCTTTAGAACCGGTAACCAGCATTGTTCTGGGAGTTTTGTTTTTGCAGGAGAGCTTAAGTATATTTTCACTGATTGGAATTGTTCTTGTTATATTTTCTAATATTTATCTTGTGTTTGTACCTGAAAATAGAAGGAAATATTCTTCGACAGATAATAAGGTGTTCTAAGTTTTATATATAACAAAAAACTTCCGATTTTTAACAAAAAATAGCGTATTACAATCACTTTTTTTGTGCAATAATGTTCTCAACAAATTTGAATAATAACTAATTATTCGAAAACGTCAGATTGGATAGCGCGCAGAAATTTGACAATCATGGATGGAAAAAGGAGAACAATTATGAAAACAATATATGCAGAGGCACAGTTAGGAAAAGTGGTATTAAAAGAAAAAGAAATTGAAGCTCCGGGTCCTGGCCAGGTATTGTTAAAAGCTAAGTATTCTGCAATGAGTCCGGGAACAGAAAACGGTCTTTTGGGCGCTCATATCGTTCCTCTGCCCACGAGTATTGGCTATGCTATGGCGGCGGAAGTTATTGAAGTTGGTGAAGGTGTGCGGGAATTAAAGGTGGGAGACCATATAGTAACCACCGGAGAACATGCGCAGTATCTTGTTATGGATGAATTAAACTGTACGATCTGTCCGGAGAATGTAGATTTGAAACAGGCGGCATTTTGGAATCTTGGTCATACGGGAATGTATGCTCTGCGCCGTTCGAATCTGCAGATGGGAGAGCCCTGTGCTGTTTTGGGCCAGGGATTTGTAGGGGCCATTACAGCGCAGGCTGCTAAACTTGCAGGCGCGCTGCCGGTAATTGTTACAGATCTGGATGACGGCCGTCTGGATGCAGCAAAACAGATGGGAGTGGATATTGCAATCAATACGAAAACAGATCCTAAGGGGCTGGAACGTGAAGTTGAAAAATTACATCGGGGAGGACTGCCGGTTATTTTTGAGGCCACAGGAGCGAGAGGGCCGTTAATGCAGGCGGCAGAACTAATTGGAGAACGGGGACGGCTGGTTATGATTTCACAGGTTCACGGAGAGGCTATGCCTCCCATTGATGACCCAATTATGCAAAAAGGTGCCAGCCTGATCGGTACATATGTCAATTCAAAACCATTTAAGTTAAGACGGGCGGATTTATTTATTGACGGCGTATGGCCGCCTGTTATGCATCGTGATCTTGCAAGATATGCAAACAGCGATGTATGGACCAGTGATGAAGACATTCAGGTATTCTTAAATTTAATTGCTTACGGAAAATTGGATATTACTCCGCTGATCAGTCATGAATTTGGCTATAAAGAGATCCCAGAAGCTTATGAAAAATATGTATATCCGGAAGTTAATCCGGATATGACAGGCGGGCTGATCTCATGGGTAGAAGAGTAAACATAGTCGAGTATTAGAAGTAAGGGAGAAAAAAGATGGCTAAAAATAAAATGTTTTTAAGTAAAGCAATTTTACTCTGTATCCTTGGAGTAATCTTCATGTTCATTTTTTCCGGTCTGCAGAGTGACCAGATTAATATTGTCCAGACATTTGTAACAGAGAAAGGCGGCGGCTGGAGTTCTGTGCAGACGCAGCTGCCAATGACTGTAGGAAATTTTGTCTGTATTATACTGACGTTTGTATATGGATCGTTGTTTATTAAGTTTGGAGTAAAAAAACCCCTGATTGCAGTGCTGGTAATTACTGCTGTTGGTGTGCTTGGTATTGCCGGGGCTAATGGACTTGATTGTAATGGAGGGGCCGCATCCGGAAACTATATTTTGTACAGCATTTCCATGTTTGTAGTAAGATGCGGATGTATGATTTTACAGATGGCAGGATTTCAGCTGGTAGCCAACTGGTTTATCCGCTACCGGGGACAGATTATGGGAATCGTAACGATGGGAAGTCCACTGTTCTCTGTAATTGGCACGTCTGTAATGACTTCTTTTATTTCCAAACGGCTTGGAGGCGATTACAGAATATTTTATGTGGGAATTGCAATTATAATCGTTATTTTATGTATTATCACAGCAGTTGGCATTAAAGATACGCCGGAGGAAGCAGGTTTATATCCGGATGGAGCTGATCATGCACCTACCTCAGAAGCGGTAGAAGAAGTAAAACTTTCCATTGGTCAGATTTTACGACAGGGTAAAGCATGGAAATTAATAATCTCTTTCGGGGCATTTCAGTTTACTATTGCAGCCTGCATGGGGTCTATGGCTGTTTATTATATGAGCCTTGGGGGACAGGATGTATGGCTTGGAGCTGTAAAATGGCTGGCAATGGGGGCGATTCTTGGAATCCCTGTATCCTATGTATTTGGTTTGATTGATGATAAACTGGGGTCTGTAAAAGCATCTTTGATTCTTGGTATTACAGAATTGATTCCGGTACTTGCATTAATGCTGCAGCCTCAGGGTGGAAGCGTACCGCTGATGATTTTATGGGGATTTGGAGTAGCCTGTATGACCGGAGGTGTTCCGACTCTTCATCCGTGTATCACCTCTTATGCGTATGGCAGAAAAGAGTATCAGTCTGCAAATCGTATTATTATGACGATTCAGCTGATTCCATATTCATTTGCAGCAATGATGATGATTACCTTAATCAGTGCGGGAAAAGCAAATGCTGCCTTTTCGATTCTGCTTGTAGTGATTATAATAGGTATTATAGCTACAGCTTCTATGCTGAAAATGAAAGATGCTAATGCATCGGATCGTTTATATGGAGATAAGTAGGGAGAGAAAGAAATGACAGATAATGTAAAGAATGTGCTTCATACCGGAATCAGCGTTTACCATATGGAAGAATCTGTTGAATGGTACAGAAAGAACTTAGGATTTGAGGTAGTAAAGGATGATGGGTACTGTCCTCCTCTGAGCGCTAAGATAGTATTTATGGAGAAAGATGGATATCAGCTGGAACTGTTTGAATATGATGAGCCTAAGGAGATTCCTAAGGACCGCCTGACACCAAATACAGATCTGCAGACAGTGGGGACTAAACATGTAGCATTTGCGACAGACGATATGGACGCTTTAAAGGCCGGTTTTATAGAAAACGGTGTGGACATTGCCCATGAAGTGCGCATGGGAGAAGATGCAGTCATGTTTATCAGAGACTGCAATGGGGTACTGATTGAATTTATTCAGCAGAAATAAAGGAAAATATAAGGGATTTATTTAATATCAGCATAAAACAAAACCGGGAATACCTGATAGCAGGTTGTTTCCGGTTTTGCTGTATTATTTTTTATTTGTCATTGATTTCTTATAGTTTATAGGACTTAAAGAGTAACGCTGTTTAAAAGCATCCACGAATGTACGGACATTTTTATAGCCAACCTTTTCACAGATTTCATAAAGCTTATAGTCTGATTCCATAAGGAGCTCCAGCGCTTTTTCCAGCCGTATGGCAGTCAGATAGGTTTTGTAATTCATACCGGTTTCATTCTTGAACATATGGCTGAAATAGTTGGTGCTGACACAGGCAATTTCAGACAGCGTCTGAATAGAGAGTTCTTCCATAAAGTTTTCCTGTATATAACTTTTCACCCGTTCAATGATAACTTTACTGCTGGGCCGGCTGCTTTTATAAATTTGTGGGAGCAGCTTATTATAATGATTGTGGATACATTGCTGTATCTCGGACATAGTCATAGCGTTCATAACGTTTTTCTGAAGTTCATCCTGCATCTCGAAAAAATCCCAGTCAAGAAGATGATAACGGCGAAGACGGCTGGCCAGATCGCCGGTGTAATCCATAGTACGCATACGTACTGCGTACCAGTTGCCATAATGGATATGACAGATTATTTCGATAACCCGCTCTATTTTTTTCAGAACATCAGGAGACTTCATTAACAGAGAACGAAAAGCATCATCTACATAAAAGTCATAGTCATCCAGTGAAACATCAAATGTCTGATTGATTTTCTGCAGATTAAGTATTTGTGTCTGTTCAAAAAAATACAGATTAAAAGCATAGTGGGCAGTTTTATATGAATTTTTCAGCTGTGCCTGAGAGGCGGCGGGCAGGCCGATACCCATGCATAAGTGCGTGTGGTATTTGCTTTCTATACTGCCAAGAATTGGTTTCAGATAAACTTCTGTAAAATCTTCCATGTGTTCTAGGGGAAAGATTCCCATAAGGTGAAGCATCTGGGCAGTGCGTTCTACCTCAAAACCAATATTTTGTTTATGAAATTCAGAAAGTACATGATTGTAAACCAGAAGGTTTAGTAAAATATGTTTTTGATAGGAGTTCTGTATCAATGGTTCTGCGAGATCAGGGCGGATTCCGATACAGATTCCAATGGCAAACTGCCTGGAAAAGTCGGGCTGCTGTGAACCAATGATTTCGCCGGGAGTTGTGGGGCTCTGGGTAAGCAGCAGTTCAACTTCCTCATCCGTAAGAGCGGAAAGAGCCTGGATAATTGCCTGTTCTGCCGGGGAAGTAAATTTAGTTGACATAATTGTTAACCCTTCTAAAGTGTAAAAAATCGAATGTCTGCTTTGCAGCTACTTGATTTTTAGTGGATGAAATTAATTATACCGCTCCGGTTTTGGGTTTTCAATAGGGAGTAGCACAGACTCTCCCTGGATGCGGCTTTTTGTGGAAAATCTATTTTCCTGTCATAAAATAAAGGAGAAATCGGCATGAACCGATTTCTCCTTAAAGGGTAAGAGGTATTGATGGTATTAGTGTTTTACAGTTACGCAGACCTTCATGGATGAGGCGCCTTCGGCAGGACACAATGCGGATTTATACGCGGAAAGCTCACCCCCTGCGGTATTTTCGATAATAGAACCTCCTTCTGCCAAGACGGAAAGGATTTCGTAACCTTCAGAAGGAATCATGGTGAAATACAGGTTTCCGTCGATGTAGTTCTGGCGTTTTAGTGTTATTGCTTTTGAATCCGGTTCCCCGCCTTCGTTTGCAGCGTAGAATGTATAAGTAACATTTCCATAAGTCTGACCGGCGTCGGCAATTCCGTTGTCTGCAGCGATAACCTCAGCAGAGTCTACAACAACAGTGACGTTTCCTTCTTTGTAGGTTCCGTCTGCATATGAGATTTCTCCAATGTTCAGTGCCTTTACATATACGGTGACAGGAGTATCTGCCCAAAGGTCTGCTAAGGAATCTGTGGTTAAGGTATGAATATAGCCGTCACCGGTGATCTTCCAGCTGGAGTCTTTTAATGTTACATTAATTGGATTGTTTAAAATTGGAGCAGCCGTATGACAGAACCGGCCAATGATCAGACAGTCTCCGGTCTGTCCTCCGTTTTTTGCGCTGTAGTCTGCATGGTTATATTCCTCAGAGCCCATAAATGCATTTAATACGGTTCCGTTTGGAACAATATCGCCGTTTAAATCAACATGAACTGCTGTGGAGGAGGAGATGCGCCCTTTTAAAGATGCATGTTCCAGCGACACATTTAAAACCTGTTTATAGTTGTAAATACAATTATAAATATCACCGTTATAGCTGCCGTTTCTTAAGTCCGCATTGCAGTCAGAAACTGTACTGCTTGTAGCTTCTGCTTCTTCTGCATGATCATTAATCGTATAGGTTGTAATACCGGGGTTGCCGGCATCATCAGATTCTACAAGCTCTACCAGAATACCATCTTTGCAGCGGGTGGATGTTCCGGAGAAATTTACAGTTGACTGATCCAGTATGATATTGCTGAAACCGGTGTTGGCAGCGCCGGATTTAATCTGAAGCAGTGCATCTACTGTATCAATGGTTGTATTTGTAAAATCAAAGGTTCCGCCTCCTGTCTGCTGGGTCATAAAGGCCGTATGTCCGGACTGAAGATAGGAGTCTATGTAAGAAGAACCGGTTCGTCCGGATCCCATAACCTGAATATAGTCCGGTGAATAAAATTCTACATTTTTATAACGGTTATGTACGCCGGAGTCTGCATAGGTAACATAACCGGAACCTCCAACGGTAAAGCCGTAAGTAACGCCGTTGATTTTTCGGGCAGCAGTATATGATTTTCCTTCCTGTGCCACTTCTAGTGTGCCGATACCTGAGAGGGTATCTTCAACGTCAAGAGCATAGGTTTTGCAGACATCATAAGCAGTACCTGAGTCTGTGGAAATTGCGCCCCAGCCGGTTGAAACGATAATGCAGTCTTTAAATCGGCCCTGGCCGTCCGCCATGACGTTTAGGGAACGTACGGTTCCCTCCATTCCAAGGGCAAAAGGAACACGTTTCATCATAGCCGGAACCAGATTTTTGTATTCTTCATAAGTATCCGGAGTTTCCTTTGTATAGATGACAGTATCTGTAACATTGGCAATGGAAGTATTATCCACATACAATGCACAGCGGATAGCGCCGGCGGTTTCAATATAGGTGCTTTTAAGATCAAGCAGGGACTTATTGTCTGCCATGATAGAAGTGCCCCATCCGGCAAGATCATCTCCGCCGTCTCCATAAGCATAAAAACGGGAATTTTTAATCTCGTATTTTGTGCCATTGTCCAGCAGAATACCGTTAAAATGTGCGCCGCCTGCGTTGATAGTAATCCCTTCTGCTGATGTTTCGGTGTAGGTGCCCCCTGTGATGGCGTCTGTAACAGAACCGTCTGAAATAATGGCTCCGTTATTAACAAGCAGTGCCTGGCGGAAATAATAGGTCGCTTTTTCTTCTTCTTTGGCGCCTGACCATGGAGCAGCACTTGGACCGCCGATACGGTAAATCTTCACAGGAGTAATGGAGAAGTTTTTCTCTACTTCGTAAGAGGCTCCTGCAAGCAGATTTTTTTGCACGCCGTCTACAACTAACACCAGCGCGCAGCCTTCTTTTGCGGTTATTGTTTCTTCCGTGCCGTTAGCTCTGTAAACTGCAGAAGTTACAGTGGAAGCAATGGCAGTGGAAGTATAATCGTTGGCAGTGGATGTACTTATAATTTCTAATAATGTTTTCATAAGGTCCTCCTTAAAAGATTTTTCTTCATTTTTTATGAACCTATTATTACATAACCGGGGAGAATGAAATACATTGTTTTTTGTGAAAAACAGGATGTTATTTGTTATTTCTGAAAGGAAATAAAAATGCAGAGGGAAAAACGTATGAAAGGAATCAATAGTTTTCAAATGCAGGAGAGATGGCTATAATATATATAGAAAAAAGCAGATATTAAACGAATGATTGCAGAGAGCTATGATTTAATAGTGGGTGGGAGGTTTTTATGAGAACAGAAGAAATAATATTAAACAAAGATCGAAATGTAACTATAACGGCATACATACAGACACCATTTGCCAGCGCATCAACCCGCCCAGGGGTTTTGCTGATTCCCGGAGGAGGATATCAGCTTTGTGCGGAAAATGAGATAGATTCCGTTGTGCCGGTGTATCTGCAGATGGGATATCACGTGTTTGTACTGCGTTATTCAATAGGAGAACATGCCCGGTGGCCCAATCCCCTGCAGGATTATAAGGCGGCAATGGAGCTGATTCGCAGTCATGCCCGGGAGTGGCATCTTTATGAAAACAAAATTGCAGTGATTGGTTTTTCTGCCGGAGGACATCTAGCGGCCTGCGGGGCGGTGATGTCAGAGGCTCAATATCGTCCAAATGCGTTGATTCTGGGCTATCCGGTGATTAATGATGAAAATGCGAAACACTGGGAGAAAACGGCCCCCGGTGTTCTTGATGCAGTAGATGAAAATATATGTCCGTGTTTTGTATTTACCACCAGAAATGATGCCACCGTTCCGGTTGAGAATACATTGCAATTTATTGCTGAACTGGAAAAATATCAGGTTTCTTTTGAATGTCATGTTTATGCATATGGTCCTCATGGCTTTTCCACAGGAGATCCGTCAGTATTTGAAGAGGGAGAGTATTTATGCAAAAGGGCACGCCATTGGATGAGTGACAGCAGAGAGTGGCTGGAAGAAATCTTTGGGAAATTTTCAGGAGGGCATATGACAGAACCGGTGCAGAAACTGATATAGAAGTAAATACAACAAAAACATTGGCGCTCGTATTAAAGGGCGTTTTTTGTGTTAGTTAAAGCTGAGTGAAATGTTAGATGTTCACTCAGCTCTAATTTTTATGGAAATTGAGAAGGGTTAAAAATCGAACCCGCTCCAGACAGGTTTGCCGGTATAAGTTTTTACGGTTTCTTCTCCTGTTAAGGCCCGGATTGCACCGGAAGCCATGGCTTCCATTTCAAATTCACCGGGATAAGGGCAGACGGGAGCCATCCACTGGCAGGCCTCTGTGATTTGTTTTACCAGATCGTCGCTGTGTACCATGCCGCCTCCAAGAAGAATACCATCCACTTTTCCGTGAAGAACAACAGCCATGGAGCCGATGGCTTTTTCTATCTGATATATCATAGTATTCCATATCATTTCAGCTTCTTTATCACCTTTTTTGGCCCGTCCGGTAAGTTCGATGGCGTCTGAGATGTTTAAGTGGCTGACAAATCCGCCGTTTTTCGTACAAAGGGACTGTATCTCTTTTAGGTCTTTATCTTTTGCGTAACGGAGCAGATTGGATACAGAAATGCTTCCGCAGCGGGTAGGAGCCATAGGGCCTTCTCCACCTACAATATCATAACCGTCAATCATTTTTCCGTATTTATGGGCGGATACAGATACGCCGCCTCCGATATGACATACTACAAAATTGCATTCCTGATAAGTTTTTCCCAGGGAAGCTGCATGGCGTATGGCAGTTTCTTTTAAATTCAGTGCATGTAAATGAATGGTACGATATACGCCCTTGATGCCTGTCATGCGGGCCAGATCCTGAAGCTCGTCTACATCAGGGGGATTTACCACAAAGGCCGGTTTGCTGTAGCGTTGGGCAAATTCATGGGCTAACTGGGGACCAAGCTGAGCAGGATGCTGAATACCGTTTGCGCCTCTTGCGGCATGATCAAGCATCAGTTTATCAATATGGTAAATACCGCCTTCCATGGCAATGAGACCGCCGCCTCTTCCCACAAAAGCATCTGCATCTTCCAATGAAATCTGATTTTCCTTAAGAATCTGCAAAATGGTTTCTTTCCGATAGGGGAGCTGGGCTGAAATACCGTCAAATTCTGCAAGCTTGGAAGCATCGTGAGATACATTTTTTGTAAAAAGTACGGTATTGTCCTGAATCAGTGCAATTTTTGTAGAAGTGGAGCCGGGGTTAATGGCAAAAATTTTCATATTGTATTCCTCCTGTTATTGATATGTGTCATACATTTGACCGATTAATTCTGCCAGCTGGGGTACGGTAATCCTGCGGGGAGTGTAAGCAATGAAAAATGCTTTTTCATAAGCATCCCTGGCACAGTCCACGGCCTCTTGTCTTGTAATTCCCTGTTTTTTCAAAGAAGGGATTTCCAGGGCCTTCATAATAAATTTCATATGTTCAGAAGCCAGTTTTGCGGCTTCTTTTCCGCGGCAGTCTTTGGGAAGGGCAAGTTCCATGCTCTTTGCAATATCTATACTTCTTTGGGGAAGGGCATCTCCTGCAAAGGTAAGCACCACAGGCAGCGTCAGAGCACAGGCAAGCCCATGGGGCATTTGAAAACGGATGCCAAATTCGTGAGCTGCGGCATGTCCCAGATGGGTAATGGCGTCATTAAAAGCGATCCCCGCAAGGGTGCTTGCTTTAGAAAGACTGATTCTGGCCTCAAGATTACTGCCGTCTTTAAATGCAGTGACAATATTAGAAGTAATCAAACGAATTGCATACAGAGCCAGGGCGTCTGAATGGGGATTGGGGATTTTGGTTGTATAAGCTTCCACGGCATGAGAGAGGGCATCCATAGCGGTAATGGCGGTAGTAAAGGGAGAAAGCCCCAGTGTAAGCACCGGATCCACAATGGCAAGAGATGGTTTTTTTATAACCGTCTCTTTGGCGTGTGTTACATGGTCGTGGACGACACTTACATTTGTTACCTCACTGCCGGTGCCCGATGCAGTGGGAATACAGATCAGCGGGGTATCGGATGTAAAGGACACATTTTTTGACAGATAATACTGGTGGATGGGTCCGGGATTGTCCAGTAAAACTGAGATGGACTTTGCCGCATCTAAACTGCTTCCTCCACCAATGCCTATGACAATATCCGCATCAAAGTTTCGGGCAATATTGGCGGCGGAGTCTATCATGGTATCAGGAGCATCCGGCAGTACGCCGTCATAGAGTTTCGTTTCAATACCGGCCTCTTCTAGAGAAGCTATTATTTTATCTGCGATGCCGCAGTCAGAAATACCTTTATCACAAACGCAGAATGCCTTTGTTCCGTGAAATTCCTTTGCTTTTTCCCCGGTTTGGCAAGAAGCGTGTTCCTTAAAGAAAACCGGGCATATTTGTGAAAATGTAGTTGTCATAAAAAACCTCCTGTAGTAATTTGCATGTCTGTACACTAAAAGTATCATTGAAAAAAACAGAAGACACCGAAGTTTTAGCACAAAACAATATTTGTTTTTGTGCAGAAACTCCGGTGCCGGAGAAAAAAAGAAAAGCATCGTTTGTTTCCGGCTAAATAGTACAAACGATGCCTTTTCTTTATGCAATATTATGACTGAGAAATAAGGAAAGAGGAAAATAGCATATGTGGTCTTTCCGGTGACGTGGAGATTTCAAAATCCAACAGTTCTTCAATCCGCCGGATTCGGTAAAGCAGGGAATTGCGGTGAATATTTAATATTTCCGCAGTGTTGTTCATGCTGCAGTTATTCTGAAGATAACAGATTAACGTATTCAGATAATCGGTATTGTTTTTTTCATCAAAAGACTGAATAACAGAAAATGCAGAATGGATCAGAGTTTCCTTCGGAAATTCATTACAGATTTCCGAAATACAATGCTGTTTACAGTAATCCTCATAATACAAAACTGTAGTCCGGATGGAATCTGACTGCTGATCCAGGATGAACATCAGCTGTTCCCAAACGCGTTTTGTATCACTTAAGTGAAAGTATCGTAAACTGCAGGCACAGATTGCATCATTGGTAATAAGTATATACTGCAGTTTTAGAATATATTTTTGTATGTCAATTTTGGTAGTAAGCAAAATAGCTATATGAGACTGTATCAAAGTGCAGTGGCAGTCAGGAAGCTGCTGCTGTATTTGAGACATAATCTCATAATGTCTGGTTGTACGAAATTTAAGATAATTAGTAAAACGCAGACATAAAAGCTGCCAGGTTCCCTGATTTGAAATATCGTTGTCTTTCAAGGTTTGTGTCAAAGCGGCAATATCCATATCCTTTGCCAGTATCATCTCTTCTAGAAGCGTGGAATAGTCTTTTTTCTTAAAGTCAGGACGGGGCAGAAGCAAAGCTGCCAGCTTTTCCATCTGACGGACAAAATAATCAAAAAGCAGAATGTCTCCGGGATGAAAGGAGTTTTTATCCTGTTTGTGAAAGCCTATATAATAAGAAATGTACGGATTGATACGGATACGGTAAACACGAAGCCGTTTGCCGCTGATATTATTTATAACTTCTGCTACGCCTGTCTGTTCTACTTCGTCCAGAGTTGGATTGCTGCGGTTAATAATATTGAGAAAGTAATAACCGTATCCGTTCTGCAGACAAAAATAAAGCGTATCATTTTTTGGAGATATATCAGTGATTGCCAGTATCTGATGATTGGCATTCATCATAGCCATAGGTACCTGAATCAGTTCATACCCGGTATTGATCATATCCTGAAAAGAGGAATGACCGCTTATAATTTTCATTAATTTCTGTTCCCAGTTATTATATATCAAAAATATATTTCCCAGTTTATTAACATAAGAGAACAAATTACTGTATGGCTCACTGCATATTAAATAATTAGAATGCCCCAGCCAGGAAGGCAGGAGAGCAGGGGCATCAAACAGCATAAAATTTTTTCCATGTTCCCCAATCTTCTGATGCAGATCATTTGGAATATCTTCTAGTCTGCAAAGATACATAACAGAATCCTCTAATTCGGTAATGGAGGATTCCATTATTTTAAAAGCCAGAAGATTTGCGGAATTTTGGATATGGCAGACTGAAATATTATTTTGAAGTTCTTTTTGTATATATTCCATTCGTATAAACATAATCCGAATGCCTCCTCGTTTGTCTTATTGATAAATAAAAAAAGATGAGAAAAGCATATTTATGCGTTCTTCAGAGGCTGCAATTCTGAAACCCAGTAATTCTTCAATTTTTTTAATACGGTACTGAAGAGAATTGCGGTGAATATAAAGGGCATTAGCGCTGGCTGATATACTGCAGTTATTTTGAAGGTAAGCAATCAGTGTAGCCACATATTCCGTATTGTTTTCTGTGTCATATTCGGCCAGCCGGGAGAAACATGGAGGATACAGTGTTTCCGGGGGCAGTTTTTGCTGCACAGTCTGAATACACTGCCTTGTAATATAGTGATCATAGTTCTGAACCGCTCCATATTCTTCTTTCCAGTTATCCAGTATAAAAAGCATCTGAGCCCATACTTTAGGGATATCGCAAAGATTATGAAAACAGGAGCTTTGAGCGCAGCGGGCCTGGTAAGTATGAAGTATTTTTTTTAGACGCTGCAGATCAGAAGGCAGGATTTCATCCTGAATCAGTACCCCTATATAAGGCTCTAGATAAAAGCATCTGGAATTGGAAACGGATGATTCTACAAGATTTATAAATTCCGGATTTTTCTTTGCAGCAGGCTGGAGGAAGTGAAGCGTAAGCAAATAATAGCTGTCAAATTGTTTGTAATGATAATAAGAAATAAGCTGCTGTACGATTTTTTGATCTAAACTTTTTTTATGAATCAAATCCCCCATAAACTGCTCGAACAAACTGCTTTTTACAAACATATTTTTGGGAAACTGCGCAGCTTTAATGGTTACTATCTGAACAAACTGCTCATAGAGTTCTAAAGTATGCGGCTGAAAGGGCTGTGCATCTGATTTGTGCAGCCCCAGATAAAAGATAGAGTGTCCCCGGACTTTAATGGTGGTAACTCTCAGTCTGTTATGGCTGAACGTGTTAATGACCTCCCGAACGGTTTCTTTATCCAGTTCCGGCAATGTAGGATTGCTTTCCTTAATAATTTCCGCACAGGGGTAGCCATATCCCTGCTGCATATAGGTGTACAGAGTGTCTGAAGTTTTCACTTGATGATTTACTGCAAGAACCTGATGATTCACATCCAGAATACATAGAGGGATTCTGATTTTGGAAAAGGCCAGATCCAGCATGTTCTGAAGAGAGGCCTGTGAAACACTCATTTCTATCAGTCTGTTTTCCCATTCATTGTAAGAAGAAAAAATGGCCTCTACCATGTTAATGAAATAAATAAAACTGGATGTTTCTGATATGCACAGATAGTTACAATCTGTCAGTGACTCTTTCAGATTTTCAGGCTCATTGCCATAAATAATAAAATTCTGGCATTTCAGAACGTTTTTCTGATTCAGAATTTCCTGAAGCTTTAAGGGCTGGCAAAGGTATACGTATTCTGTGTCAAGAGACGTATTGTTGTCGTAAAGAATTTTAATGGCCGACACTTTTGAATTGCAGGATATGTGGATATCCTTTATGATTCCCGATAATTCATTGGCAATAAGCGATATACTGAGTTTCATAGAAATTTCCCTTCCTCTGCAGAATGCTTCTACTTATTTCATTATGTGCTATTTTAGCATAAAGCATTCAAATTGGACTTGTGCAAAAAGCCCGAAAAAGAAATCTGTTTGGTAAAAAGATACGAATACAAAGGAGAAGGGGACAGCTATAATGAGGGCGAAACATGGTTACTAGATGGATACCAAAAAGTTTTCAAACACCTGAGTGTAAAAAGCACTTAGCGGTGAAAAATTGAAAGGAGGAGAAGAAACTTATGGAAAAAACTAGTAAAGGCAGAGTCAAGGTGGGTATTTATCTCTGTGCAATTCTTATGATGGGGGTTATTGCGGTATCAAGTAACATCGCAAACATTATCGGGGCATTTCCGGAAGCAAATCAAACTACGGTTATTACTTATTTGATTTCCATTCCGTGTTTAATCGTAATCCCTATGACAATTATAACCGGAAAACTTATGGGAAGTATTCCAAAGAAAACACTGATGCTTATCGGTGTACTGCTCTGGCTGGCAGGAGGCGTTGTGCCGTTCTTTATGGACAGCCTGAATATGATTCTGGTTATGCGTATTGTCTTTGGTATCGGCCTTGGAATGGTACAGTCTTTATGCGCGGCGCTTGTAGTGGAGAATTTTGAAAATCCAAATGAGCGTGGAAAAATTATGGGTAATATGACGGCATTTCAGATGCTTGGAGCAATTATTTTTTCTCTGGTAGCAGGAAATCTGGGAACCATAAGCTGGAACGTGGCATTCCTTGTTCATCTGATGGCAATTATTTCTTTGATTGCCACGATTGTATGTATCCCATATAAAAAGCCTGAAAAAGTTACGGAAACCGGAGAAAAGGTAAAATTCAAACCAACAGGTATGATGTGGGTATGGTGTATTGCATTTTTCGTATATATGATTGCCGGACAGACATATTCTAATTCAGCATCTTCCATTATAACAGAGCTAAAGCTTGGAGGTTCCGCAGCAGCAGGCTACTCACTGGCTCTTTTTGCACTGGGTGGTTTGATTATGGGATTTATCTTCGGAAAAATTCTCAGCGCATGCAAACGTATGACACTGACAGTGGGATGCTTTTTACTGGCAGCCTCTTATCTGATTATGACATTTGCTCCGAACCTGGCATTATCTTATGTAGGCGCATTTGTATGCGGTCTTGCGTTCTCTATTTGTATGCCGTGTATTCTTACGGGAGCAGGAAGCTCGGTAGATCAGGCGTCATCGGAAATGGCTACTTCTATTGCAACCTGTCTGCAAAACGCCGGTATGGCTGTCTGCCCGTATATTGTGACTCCGGCAGGAGCTGCTTTGGCGGTATCAGCAGGAGGAAAACTGATTCCTAATCAGTGGTCTATGATTTTTGCGGTAATCGTTGTAGTGATTCTGGCAATCGTATTTATGATTATTAATATGCGAAATAAAAAAGCAGCATAACAGTCAGCATTAATGTCTGGGAAGATACAGATATTTACAAATACAGGCATAGCAATATTTAAACAATTAGCAGTAAGGAGGAAAAGCTATGATAGCAGAAAGTTTAACGAAAGGCAACAGACCTGAGGCAATTGAACCTTATGATAAAGTCTGGGGAGTAGGGGTCTCCGGACTGGATGAAAATATTTCTCCGTTTCCCCGGATTAATTCCATGCTGGAAAAGACAAAAGATGCCGTAAGTATGGTGGACACAGAGAGAGCCGTTATTCTTACGAAGGCTTATGAGAAATATAAGGGAGATCCTCAGATTATTAAAGTGGCGAAAGCATTCCGTGATATTCTTTCTCAGGTAACCATCCATATAGATGAAGAAGAACTGATTGCAGGTGAAATTGCAGCTCCGGCGTGGCATGCTCCTCTGTATCCGGACTTTTCTGTTCAGTGGCTGGTTCAGGAAATGGATGATACATCCATTCCGGACTTTTCTGAAAGATCAAATGATAAATATGTGATTTCCGATGAAGTGCGTAAAGTTGTGCGTGAAATCGCTCCTAAATGGGACGGCGTATCCAATGTGGATCTAATAAAAAAAGCCCTGTCCGAAGAAGAGGCAAAGGGAAGCACTCTGCTTGGAAACGGAATGTATGCCAACGATCTGTATTCTTATAATGGCATTGGTCATATCTGTATTGATTATCCTATGCTGTTAAAGACCGGTTTTGGGGGCATTAAGAAAAAAGTAGCAGAAAAACTGGCTCAGCTGGAAACCGGCAGCACGCCGGAAGCATCCAAACAGAGACTGTTCTGGCAGGCACAGCTCATTTCCCTGGAAGGAGCAATTACCTACTTTAAAAGATATGCTCAGCTTGCAACTGAAATGGCAGCTTCCTGCAAAGACGAAAACAGAAAATCCGAGCTTTTGCGCATGGCTTCCAACTGCGGCTGGGTAGCTGAAAATCCGGCAAGAGATTTCTGGGAGGCAGTTCAGCTGTGGTACCTGGCTACAAATCTGATTCTCATTGAGTCCAACGGACATTCTGTAACATACGGCAGATTTGACATAATTATGGGTCCATATTATGAAAAGAGTATTAACGAGGGCATACTGACGCGTGAATTTATGCAGGAACTGATAGAAAGCTCTTTTATTAAAATGGATCAGTTAAGGAAAATCAGAGGTTTTGGAGAAACGATTATTGCTTCCGGCATCGGCTGGGGAGGTACTGCTTTGAACGTAGGCGGTGTAGACGCTGACGGTGAAGATGCTGTAAATGATGTTTCTTATATGGTGCTGGATGCCCACGCTCATACAAGAATAACAAATCCATGGATGGGGGTAAAACTCTCTGAAAAGAATCCCAAAGAATTCTGGATAAAAGCATTTAATGTTATCAGAATCGGCACAGGAGAACCAAAGATCTACAACGATGAAAAAGTAGTGGAATCTATGACAAAATATGGGGTGCCGCTTTCAGACGCCCGTGACTGGGTTGGTATCGGATGTGTGGAGCCTGAAGTACCGGGCTATACATACGGCTGGCATGATGCAGATTACTTTAACACGGCGAAAGTGCTTACCTTCGCATTAAACGGAGGCCGTGATCCGGCAACCGGAGAGCAGGCGGGACCCGACAGGGGAACTCTGGCGGATTTTAAATCTTTTGAAGAAGTAAAGGAAGCCTTTGAAGTTCAGCTGAAGTACTGGATTGACTGCATGGTATCTACTATTAATACCATGGATATGGTACATCAGCAGAACAAACCGCTTCCGTATCTGTCTCTGCTTGTAAATGACTGTATTGAAAAAGGAAAAGATATCAGCGCCGGAGGAGCCCGCTATAACTATACAGGTCCTCAGTGCGTAGGTCTTGCAACGGTAGCAGATGCTTTAAGCACCATCAGACAGCTTGTGTTTGATGAAAAGAAAATCACAGGGGAAGAGCTGATGAAAGTTCTCCAGGATAACTGGGAAGGACATGAAGCTCTCCGGGCATATATCAACAGTGATCAGGTACATCATTACGGCAATGATGATGATTACGCAGATGAAATGGCACAGTATGTTATGAATAAATATTGTGAATTTGTTGAGCACAGACCCAATGCAAGGGGCGGCGAATTCAGACCGGGCGTTTATTCCGTATCCATTAACGTGCCATGCGGTATGGGATGTACTGCTACTCCTGACGGGCGTGTCAGCGGTGAAGCGGTGTCCGACTGTCTGGGGCCTGCTCATCCGGGCGGTGTTTCCCATGATGTAAACGGACCGCTGGCAGTTGCGGATTCTCTGGCAAAATTAGACCAGGCCCGTATCGCAAACGGAGTTATCCTGAACTGGAAATTTACACCGGATACACTAAGCGGAGATATTGGGCTGGACAATTTCATGAATCTCATGCAGGGATACTTTGAAAAAGGTGGTATGCAGAGCCAGTTTAATGTAACAAGCAGAGAAATATTGCAGAAAGCCCAGAAAGAACCTCAAAAATATAAAAATCTTATGGTTCGTGTAGCCGGATATTCGGCATTCTTTACAGAATTAAGTCCGGAGCTTCAGAGCGATTTAATCGGAAGAACTGAATTATCTTTCTAAAACAGCAGTAAATGCCCGGGGGCGTAAAAAATGCCCCTGGACACCTGCTGGTGAACAATAAGCTGGTGGTGACTATGTCAGATAAAAAAGGAATTGTTTTTAATATTCAAAGATTTACCATACACGACGGACCGGGCATACGCACGGAGGTATTTTTAAAGGGGTGTCCCATGCACTGTAAATGGTGCAGCAATCCGGAAAGTATTCAGCCAAACCGGCAGCTTGGTATTTATCCGGCCAAATGCATCTCGAAAGACAAGTGCGGAGCATGTCTGAAAGCCTGCCCCAAAGAAGGAAAACCTCTGGAATTTTCTCCGGAGGGCATTATTACAGGAAGCAACTCCCAGTGTCTTTCCTGTATGAGATGTGCAGCTGCCTGCTTTACTCATGCTATCAAGTCCTGGGGAGAGGTCATGACAGTGGAAGAGGTTATGGAAGCTGTTATGAAAGATGAAACTTATTATAAAAAATCCGGAGGCGGAATAACTTTAAACGGCGGTGAAGTGGCCGTTCAATGGGAGTTTGCTCTGGAGATATTAAAAGCATGCAAAAATAAGAACATTCATACCTGTGTGGAAACAAGTATGCACTGTTCTCCGGATATCATACAAAAATTTTATAAATATACAGACCTGATTTTTACGGATATAAAAAATATGGACAGCGAAGTACATAAACAGTGGTCGGGAGCAGGAAATGAACTGATACTGAAAAATATTGAGCAGACTGCAAAAGCGGGAGTGAAAATGGTGATCCGTATACCTGTAATTCCACAGATTAACGACAGTGATGAAAACTTAAGAAAAACAGCCGCTTTTATCCGGGATCACCTGGGCAGCAGCGTAGTGCAGATACAGCTTCTGCCTTACCGTAAAATGGGAACGGAAAAATATGCTTCTTTAGGGCTTGCATATCCCATGGGAGAAGACTATAAAATGCCTGAAAGAAGTGTTTGGGAAGCAAATTTACTGCGTATCAGGAATATGCTCCTGGAAGAATATCATATTCCTGTTGTGGCAGGTTCAAATGAGAGAATAGAGATGAGTGAATTATAAATCATATCATAACTGAAAATTACTATTGAAAAAAGCCTTCGGACTTTGCGGCAGCGCGGGCCCGGGGGCTTTTATGTTTCTGTCTGAAGGTATACATGGCAGATGCATTTACTTGATTTTATAATCATATAAAGTAGAAGAACCCATAACCGCCGGATTTCCGTATTCCCTCATAATAGCGGCCAGTTCGCGGATGTGGGGCGTTCTCGTTTTTAAATCTGCCGGTTCATAGTCAGCACCCATGGGATAAAGTTTCCCAAGAGAATCATATTTTTCGATTCCCATTTTCAAATAGGGCAGAAGCTGTACCTGTAAAACCCGGTTATGAAGCTGATTCCGGATAAATTCTGCGGTTTTGCGGATATTCCCGCAGGAATCGTTAATGCCGGGAATGACAGGAATACGGATAATAAGCTGTTCTCCTGCATCTACAGTCTTTTTTATATTGGAGAGGATTACTCCTATGTCTCCGCCGCAGTATTTTTTATGAATTTCGTTATCCATATTTTTAATATCAGCAATGAAAATATCCGTATATGGAAAGAAACCTTCAATGGTTTCATATCTGCAGAACATAGAAGTCTCTGCCACGGTATTAATATTGGCGTCCTTGCCCGCTTTTAATAAAGCTATGCAAAATTTTGGCTGCGTGGTGATTTCTCCGCCATTTAAGGTGAGGCCTCCGCCGGATTTTCTGTAAAAAGGCATATCCTGAAGCACTTCTTGCATTACTTCTTCCACAGTCATTTCATTTCCCCATTTTTTTATTCCGTGAAGGAAACAGGAATCAGCACATTTCTGACAGCCGGTGCAAGCTTTTCTGTCAAGCCCCACGATTTTGTTCTCTTTTACAATCAAAGGAACGGGTGTGACAGGGCAGTCTTCTATGCAGGTTCCGCAAACATCTACACCGATACATGAGGAAGGATAGATGCCGATTTCCTTTGCGGGGTTAATGCTCTCAGGATTGCTGCACCATTTACAGTGCATGGGACATCCCTTTAAAAATACCTCCGTGCGTATGCCAGGGCCGTCGTGAATTGTGTATCGCTGGATATTGTAAACAATGCCGGTTACTGTATTTGTCATTATGTAAAGCCTCCTGTCTGTTGATGTTTCCATCATAGCATCAGGGGTTAAACCTGCAATGTTGTGAATGCACAAATCAAAATACGGGTTCGTGCAAAAAAAACGTTGGAAAGAGATAAACAAACTCTTACCATAAGGCTGTGAGATGAGTACACTTACAGTGCTTAAGCGAAAAGCTGAAAATGAATATGGAGGTAAATACAATGAGTAAATTAGGAGTATTTGCTACAGCAAAAGAAGCTGTAGCGGCTGCAGCAGCGGCTCAAAGAGATTTTGTAAAAAACTATACACTGGAAGACAGAGAACGTTTTATTGCTCAAATCAGAAAGGAATTGGGACCCAGAATTCAGGAATTTGCAGAGCTGGAATTTGAGGAAACCGGGTACGGCAGAGTAGAAGATAAAATCCAGAAAGACACAGGAGCCATTATGCTTTCTTCCGGAACGGAAGCAATTCCTACGAATGTGATCGCTTCTGATAAAGGCCTTACCGTGGAATATTATGCTCCATTTGGAGTGATCGGAGCGGTAACTCCCGTTACCAATCCTATGGCTACCATTATTGCAAATACAATTGTAATGATGGCAGGAGGAAATACAGTTGTATTTAATGCACATCCTGCTTCTGTAAAATGTGCAGTTACAGCATGTCAGGCTGTGAACCAGGCGATTATCAATGCGGGAGGCCCGGAAAATATCTGCACCATGCCGGCAGAGCCTTCCATGGAAACGCTGGATGATATTATGTATGCGCCTGAAATCAGTCTTTTAGTTGGTACCGGAGGACCTGGAATGGTTAAAACACTGATGGCCACCGGCAAAAAAGTAGTAGCTGCCGGTCCTGGAAATCCGCCTTCCATTATTGATGCGACTTGTGACATAAAAAAAGCTGCCGCAGGAGTCTGCGCATCCGCAACCTTTGACAATAATCTTTTATGCATTGCCGAAAAAGAACTGTTCGTATTAGATGAAATTTTTGATGAATTTATGAATGAACTGGAAGCTCTTGGAAACTACAGACTTACAAGAAAACAGGCGGATGCTGTTACGGCGGTAGGAATCGTGAAAACAGAAAGCGGATATGCAACAAATAAAAAATTCGTAGGAAAACATGCCAGTGTGATTCTTGAGGCGGCGGGGATTAAGATTGACAGTGATCCAAGAATGGCATTTTTTGAGGCTAAAAACGAGGATCTTTATGTTCAGGTAGAACAGATGCAGCCTGTTATTCCGGTAGTAAGATGTAAAGATTTTGAAGAAGCAATGGAACGGGCAGTAGCGGCAGAGCATAACTGCAGACACTCTGCATCTATCTGGTCAAAAAATATTGATCACGTAACTGCCTTTGGTAAAGTAATTAATACAACAGTATTTGTACAAAATGGCGGAACTATGGCAGCCTTTGGCATCGGCGGCTCCGGCACAAATTCTCCTACAATCGCTACACCTACAGGAGAAGGTGTTACCGGCCCTCAGTCCTTCCTGAGAAGAAGGAGATTCTGTATGGCTGACGGAGGCAATTACTTATTATAAAAATGCGATTAAGAACAACAGGAGAGGTACGGATAATATGATGTTTGAAAATTTTGCCCAACTGGCAGAACTGGTAAAACAAATGCCGCAAAAAACAAAAGTAGCGGTAGCTGCCGCTGAGGATCGGCATACACTGGAAGCCATTACCACTGCGGTAAAGGATGGGCTGGTGGAAGCAGTTTTAATCGGTGAGGAAGCTAAAATAGCAGAAATTCTGGCAGAATTGGGAGAGAAAAAGGAAAATTATGAGATGATTACCGCTGCCGATATAGACCAGTGTTTGGAAATTGCAGTAAAACTTGTAAACGACAAAAAAGCCGGCGCTATTATGAAAGGGAAACTGGAAACCGGACAGCTGATGAAAGCCATTCTGAATAAAGAAAATAATCTGCGGAAAGGCGGGCTGATTTCACTGGTTGGTTTTTATGAATGTCCAAATTATCATAAAATGTTCGCCGTATCAGATGTGGCTATGAATACATATCCGGATTTTGAAGGGAAACGGGCTATTTTGGAAAATGCCGTAGAGGTTCTGCATAAAACAGGCGTTGAAGATCCTAAAGTTGCAGTTCTTTGTGCTGTGGAAAAATACAATCCTAAAATGAAAGAAACTGTAGATGCCGCAGCATTAAAAGAATTGAATCAAAAAGGAGAAATTTCCGGATGCACGGTGGAAGGACCTATTTCGCTGGATCTGGCAGTGGTAAAAGAGTCTGCTGCAATAAAAGGATTTGAAAGTCCTGTGGCAGGAGATGCGGATTTGCTGATTGTACCGGATCTGGTATCCGGCAATCTTATGGTAAAAGCGCTGACAGAGCTTGGCGGCTGCACTACAGCAGGACTTATGGTAGGGGCAAAAGTACCGATTATTCTGGTGTCCAGAGCAGCAGCAGCTTCTGATAAATATTATTCTATTGCACTGGCTGCCTACACCGGAGGTATAAAGTAAGAACATACAGGGGGATGCCAAGAGAGTTCTTTGCATCCCCCCGAACAGGAGAAAAAATATGAAAGGAAAAAGTTTAAACCGATGGGTATATGCTGCTACAGGGGTTATTGTTCTTTTGTTTGCCGGTCTGGTATATGCCTGGAGTGTACTTGCATCGCCCATCTCTGAGGAATTTGTCCAGTGGACGAAAGCTCAGTTGTCTCTGACATTTACAATTGCCATGATCCTGTTTTGCATTGGCTGTCTGGCAGGAGGAATGCTGGCAGGGAAAACCAGCTCAAAAGTCAATGTATGGATATCCGGCGTACTGTTTCTGGCGGGATTTCTTATTGCTTCTCAAACACAGTCTTTAGCAGTTCTTTATCTTGGATTCGGTATCCTGGGAGGATTTGCATCAGGACTTGCATATAATGCGGTAATGAGTACTATGATGGCCTGGTTTCCGGATAAAAGCGGCCTTATATCCGGTATTTTATTAATGGGGTTCGGCATTGGAAGTTTCGTGATCGGAAAAGTATATCAGGCCTTTACTCCGGCAGAGACAGGGGGATGGAGAATCTCCTTTAAAGTTTTCGCAGTAATACTATTTGCAGTAATGATTGTGTGCGGGTTTTTCTTTCAAAAACCCGGAAAAGATTTTGAACCACCGGCATCCCGGGTAAGGAAAACAACGAAAAATCAGGTAGAAGGCCTGGATGTGGGACCTGGCGTTATGCTGAAACGTCCGTCATTCTGGATGTATTATCTGTGGGCAATTTTCTTAAGTGCTGCGGGACTGGCATTGGTTTCCCAGGCAAGCGGAATTGCCATGGAAGTAGGGGCGCATGTAAATGCAGGAACCATTGCTACTGCGGTTGGACTGATTTCCATTATGAACGGTGTTGGGCGTGTGTTTTTCGGAAGTCTGTTTGATAAAAAAGGATACCGGGTTACCATGCTTCTTGATATGGCGATTTTTATCGCAGCAGGCCTGATACTTATGGCAGCTATAAAGAGCGGCTCCTTTTCTCTGATTTGTGCAGGATTTGTTACAGGAGGATTTGCCTATGGATGTGTTACTCCCACTAACTCTGCAATCATCCGTTCATTTTATGGAGCAGCACATTATCCTGTGAATTTTTCTGTTATTAATACCAATTTGATTATCGCTTCCTTTGGAAGCACTATAGCCGGATCTTTTTATGACTCCAGCGGTTCTTATCTCAGTACTGTTTTCATGATTCTGCTGGTTACTGTTATAGGATTTTTCTGTTTTCTGGGAATTCGAAAGCCCTGAAAAGGAACTGTCAGATTTGCACAGACACAAAAAAGATTTTGGTCAAATCCGGCAGTGTATAAATGGATTGCGGCTGATAATATGAAGCCATAAAAAAGAGGGGAATCTATTAAAAAATGAAAAATAAAATATTTCTGTCGCCTTCAAAGTACATACAGGGAACAGACATTATACAGAAATTACCGGAGTATCTGAACGGACTGGGGAACAGACTTTTACTTCTTACATCAGAAGGAAACCGCAAAAGGATGGAAAAACAAATCACACAGATGGTATGTGAAAAGGATTTTTCTGTTACGGTGGAGATTTTTTCCGGGGAATGCACAATGAAAGAAATCAGACGTTTGTGCGATGTATGCCGGAAAGAAAAAATTGATGTGATAGCAGGGCTGGGAGGGGGAAAGGTAATTGATACGGCAAAAGCGGTTTCTCATTTTATGAAACTGCGGCTTGCAGTTGTCCCCACTACCGCATCTTCTGATGCACCATGCAGCGCCCTTTCTATTGTCTATCGGGAAGACGGCGGACTGGATCAGTTATTATGGCTTCGCACTAATCCGGATCTGGTTCTGGCAGATGTAGGTGTCATTGCCAGAGCGCCGGCGCATCTGCTGGCAGCGGGAATGGGAGACGCACTGGCTACCTGGTTTGAGATGAAAGAATGTTTCAGTAAAAATGCAGATAATTTTTGCGGAGGAAAAATCACCCTGGCTGCCAAGGCTATTGGCGAACAGTGTTTTAAAACAATTATGGCAGAAGGATACAAGGCGTATCTTTCAGCAAAAAATAAATGTATTACCAGATCTTTGGAACATGTAATAGAGGCCAACACTCTATTGAGCGGGATTGGATTTGAAAGCGGCGGAATCTGTGCTGCTCATCCGATTAATAACGGTTTGGCCGAACTTGAAGAAACACACAGGTATATGCATGGGGAAAAGGTAGCATTTGCTCTGATCTGTCAGCTTGTTCTGGCAGGAGAAAAGGATGAAACTATCCATCAGGTACTTAACCTGTTTGGGAAACTGGGACTGCCTGTGACACTGGAAGAGCTTGGTCTGAAAAACATAACGCAAAAACAGCTGCAGATAGTAGCCCGGATAGCCCGGGAAGATCCCTGTACACACAATCTGCCTATTCAGATAGATGAAGAAATAATTATAGGGGCTGTGCTGCTGGCAGATGAAATCGGCAGACAGTATAAACAAAATGTTTCACAGAGGGATAATTAATAGTACTAAGAGCGGTTACAGACTGAATGCAAAGTCTGAATCATATATGAAAAACATGTATTAAAAGGAGGGAATTACTATGGCAAGAGTAAGCGATATTGCAAGCGCAATTGAACCTTATGACAAAGTATGGGGTGTTGGTGCGTCAGGGTTTGTAAAAGATCCGTCACCATTTGAAAGGATTAATCTGATTCTTGATGACACAGAACGAACAACTAACGGAGAGGTATATGCGGATCGCTGTGTAATTATGACAAGAGTAATGAAAGATATGCCGGGATATCCGCAGATTATTAAAAATGCAGAGGCCATGGCTGCGTTTTTCAGAGAAGCCCCCGTTCAGATTTACGATCATGAACTGATTGCAGGATCTATGCTGTGTCCGAAAAAAGGAGCTCCGGTCTTTCCTGAATTCGGCCTGAACTGGCTTATTGATGAGATGGAAAACGGACTTTTGGACTACAGCGAAAACAGAACCCATGATTACTTTCATTTCACAGAGGATTGCTATAAACAGTTAAAGGACTGTGAGGAATTCTGGGTTGGAAACTGTGCAGAGGATCGCCTCACGCCAAATCTTACCAAAGCGGAGATTGACGGATCTCATATGAATCATGGCATATTCTTCTGTGATTCCTATCTTACCTGCGGCGCAGGACATCTTGGCATTAATTATGACAGATTGTTAAAGATGGGATGGCGGGCTATCAAAGAAGAAATTGAAGAAAAGATGGCTGCTCTGGATCTTTCCGATCCGGAAGATATCAAAAAAGAAACTTTCTATAAAGCAGCGTTAATTATGAACCAGGCTGCTACAGACTTTATAAAACGTCATGCAGAGGCTGCAAAAGACAAAGCAGCCCGGACACAGGATGAAACAAGAAAAGCGGAGCTGCTGAAAATCGCCGAAAACTGTGACTGGATCGCAACAGAGCCGCCCCGTACCTTCTATGAAGCAATCCAGGCCGTTGAATTTGCAAACGATATGGTATTGCTGGAATCCAACGGACACTCCATTTCTTATGGACGTTTTGACCAGTATATGTATCCGTTCTATCAGCACGATATTGAAACAGGTGCGGCTACAAGAGAATTCTGCCAGGAACTGATAGAAAACTTCCATATTAAAATCTGGGAGAAAAATAAAGTTCGTAATCATATTGCCATTGATGTATTCGCAAATGGCGGCATCGGCGGGCCGGCTCTTACTGTAGGCGGCGTACTGGAAAACGGAAAAGACGGAACCAATGATCTGACATTTATGGTGCTGGATGCAGTGGCGCATACCCGTATACCTACCCCGTGGACAGCAGTACGGCTTCATGCAGGGACTCCGGAAAAACTGAAAGTGAAAACAGCAAACCTCATTCGTCTGGGACTTGGAGAACCGAAAATATTTAACGATGATGTAACGATCCCTTCTATGGTTGCCAATGGACGCTCTTTGGAAGATGCGAGAAACTATCAGGTAGTTGGATGTGTAGAGCCGGATGTTACCGGAAAAGAGTATGGCTGGCATGACGCTGCATACTTTAACATTAATAAAGTTCTGGAGCTGGCGCTTAACGGCGGACGGGATATGGAAACAGGAGAGCAGTATGCCCCGGATTACGGTTCACTGGAAACTTTTACATCTTTTGAAGAAGTCAAAGAAGCGTATGTAAAACAAATGAAATACTGGGTAGATACAATGGTTGGCATGCTCAGTAAAATCGACCTGATCCATCAGGACATCAAACCTCTGCCATATCTTTCCAATCTGATGGAGGGGCCTGTTGAAAAAGGTGTGGACGTAACAGCGGGAGGCGCCATTTATAACTTCTCCGGTCCTCAGGGAGTAGGAGTAGGATCTGTTGCAGACGCTCTTTCCACTATTAAACAGCTTGTCTTTGAAGAACAGAAAGTGACAGGAAAAGAGCTTTTGGATGCAGCGAAAGCAAACTGGGAAGGCTATGAGAAACTTTATGCTTTGGTAAACTCCGATTATGTACATCATTACGGAAACGATGATGATTACGCAGACGATCTGGCATGCTTCGCTTTTGATACATACTGCGATGCGGTAAACGGTCATCCTACAGCTCACGGCGGACATTTTCAGGCGGGATTCTATTCTGTAGCTGTAAACGTAGCTCTGGGCGGAGCCCAGTGGGCATCCGTAGAAGGACGTAAATCCTTTGAACCGGTATCTGACTGTATGGGTGCACAGCACACCTTATGCTGCCCTCATGATATTAAAGGTCCAAGTGCAATCTGCAAATCCGTTACCAAAATTGACCACGGCAAAGCCGGAAACGGAACACTGCTGAACTGGAAGTTCTCTCCGGCAGCTTTAGAAGGGGACAGCGGACTGAATAATCTGATTTCACTGATGGATACTTATGTACAGAGAAAAGGTATGCACAGCCAGTTTACAGTAGCAAGCAAAGAAACTTTACTGGATGCTCAGAAGAATCCGTCAGAATACAAAGATCTTCTTGTTCGTGTGGCCGGATACAGCGCATACTTTGTAGAATTAAGTAAACAGCTTCAGGATGATATTATTGGAAGAACAGAATTGAACTTTGGTTAATGCAATAACATTTTTATAAAAAACCATCTGCTATTGATATGATGTGCTCTTTGTCAAGGCAATGTCATTAAGTTGGTATTTAAAAACGAATTATAAAAAGAACTGACAGTAAATGTAATGTATGATCTGTCAGTTCTTTATTATATATACGGCCAATGTTGCAAATATTTCCAGAAACAAAAGGTTTTGTTTTTTTAGTTCTTTGGTAACTGGATTTGGAATAAAATACAAATATAAATATATTATATTCCGAAATTGGAACACAATATTGAAAAAATGCATCGAATACACTATAATGGGAATAATAGAACGGAGGTGATTGTGTTGGTAGAGAGAAAGGAATATCTTGAATCTTTGATACAGTGGAAGGAAGAACAGGTGATTAAGGTTGTTACCGGAATCCGCCGGTGCGGGAAGTCAACATTACTTGCACAGTATCAGGAGTGGCTGTTGAAAAACGGTGTATCTAAGGAGCAAATCATATCTGTTAATTTTGAGGAATTGGAGTATGAGGAGCTGCTGAGTTACAAAAAGCTGTATGATTATTTGAAAGAACGGTTGATTCCTGGGAAGACTACCTATATCTTTTTGGATGAGATTCAGAAGGTGCCGTTTTTTGAAAAGGCGGTAGACAGCATTTATGTCAAACCAGATGTGGATGTGTATATGACAGGATCAAACGCCTATATGCTGTCCGGAGATCTAGCAACACTGCTGACCGGAAGATATGTGGAAATCAAAATGCTGCCGCTGTCTTTTAGGGAATTTCTTGAGATTACCAAATTGGAAAAGCAGCAGGGCTTTGCAGAATATATGCAAAACGGAGGGCTGCCCTATGTTGCCTCTATGGAGCGCACAGATCACAAGGTGGAAACCTATTTAGAGGGGATTTATAATACGGTCATTGTAAAGGATATTGAGGACAGACAGTCACGCAGAGAGAGCAATCCTGATAAACGGAAAGTGACGGATATTGTCCTGTTAAAGACTATCGCCAAGTATCTGTCCAGCGTTGTCGGCAGTCTTGTATCCATTCGGAGTATTACAGATTACCTAATTTCAAGTGGAAGAAAAATCTCACCCAATACAGTGAGCGACTATGTGGAGGCACTTACAGAATCCTTTATTTTTTACCCGGTAGAGCGCTTTGACATTGTTGGGAAACAGCTTTTGAAAGCAAACAAGAAACTCTATATCGTGGATTTGGGATTGCGAAATCATATACTGCCACGTAAAAATTATGACCTTGGTTTTTCACTGGAGAATATCGTTTATTTTGAATTGCTGCGCCGCGGATACAAAGTGGCAATGGGCAAGCAGGGTAATATGGAAGTAGATTTTGTGGCGGAGAAACAGGGCGCATACGAATATTTTCAGGTAACGGCAGATATGACTGCAAAAGAAACCTTTGAACGGGAGATGTGCCCCCTTGAGAATATCAAGGATAATTATGAAAAAATCGTACTCACGGCGGATTTACTCACGGTGGGAAATTACAATGGAATCAAGGTTAAAAATTTGATAGATTGGCTGCTTGAAGTGGACAAATAAAAAACAGCTGCGAGGTATTTGATAAAAGGAAAGGCAGAACAGTTTTATGAGACTGAAAAATGTTTTAATTGTAACGGAAGATATAGAGCGTGCAAAGAAGTTTTACAAAGATTTATTTGGCCTGAATGTGATTTTAGATCAGACGGAAAATGCTGTTTTGACAGAAGGTCTGGTTCTCCAGGATAAAAAAATATGGGAAGCGTTTATTGAGAAAGAAATAGTTTTTCAAAATCATGCATCAGAATTGTATTTTGAAGAAATAGATATAGAAAGCTTTATAGAAAAGCTGGAAACATATGACGTTCCGGTTCATTATGTAACTCCGCTGACAGAGTATCCTTGGGGACAGAAAATGGTAAGGTTTTACGATCCGGATGGAAATTTAATAGAAGTAAGAACGCCCATGTAAGCCTTTTTCAGAAACGTATACAGGAATTGGGTTTCAGGCACTTTTTACAGCAGGGGTGAGGGAGTATGATTTATATAACCGGAGACTGTCACGGAAAATTTCACAAATTTACAACAGAAGCATTTCCTGAGCAGAAGGAAATGACAAAGAGAGATTATATCATTGTATGCGGTGATTTTGGCGGAGTCTGGGAGCCGTTAGAGGAGTCCTCTTACGAAAAATACTGGCTTAACTGGCTGGAGGATAAACCATTTACGGTTCTATTTGTAGATGGGAATCATGAGAATTTTGATAGATTGTACAGATACCCTTTAGTGACCTGGAATGGCGGCTGTGTACATCAGATTCGTTCATCTGTATTCCACCTGATGAGAGGACAGGTGTTTTCTATAGACGGATGCCGCATTTTTACATTTGGGGGAGCAGGAAGTCATGATATTAGAGATGGAATTTTAGATCCGTCAGCAGATGCAGTGAAGATTCGAAACTGGAAAAGAGATCCGGAAAAACAATTTCGTATTAACAGGATATCATGGTGGAAGCAGGAAATGCCGTCGGAACAGGAAATGCAGGAGGGCATTCGGAATTTAGAAAAGTGGAACTGGAAGGTGGATTATATTGTGACTCATGACTGCAGCGACAGTACCAAAGAGTTCCTTGGCGATGGTGCTTATGCATGTGATGAATTGAGCAGTTATCTGGAAGAAATTCGCTGCAGAGTGCAGTATAAAAAATGGTTTTTTGGTCATCTGCATGATGACCGGGCGGTGAATGATAAGGAAATTCTGCTTTATGATCAGATTGTGAGGATCTGGTAAAGATATATATATGCGTGTGAATGTAAAGGAGGCTTCTGCATGGCGGAAATAATAGAAATTACAGATCTAAAGGCGCCGCCGTTGTCTGCCGGATGTGAAAAAGATTTGTGCTCATGCTCACCGGATTGCGGTGTTGGAAGATATCGTAAACCCTACTAATATTGGGGCGATTTTCCGTTCGGCGGCAGCTTTACATATAGATGCAGTTATACTGACATCTGCCTGCAGTGATCCTCTGTACCGCAGAGCGGCAAGAGTCAGTATGGGAACCGTTTTTCAGATTCCGTGGACTTTTTTTACCTCTAATACATCCTGGCCGGAGGAGGGGATTTCTCTGCTTCGGGAGCTGGGATTTTGCACTGCGGCAATGGCATTAAGTGAGGATTCGGTTAGGATTGACGATCCGCAATTACTTGGGGAAGACAGGCTGGCAGTAGTTTTTGGAACGGAAGGAGAGGGGCTTGCGTTAAAAACCATAGCAGATTGTGATTATACGGTAAAAATCCCAATGGCACAGGGAATTGATTCCCTGAATGTAGCCGCGGCCAGTGCTGTGGCATTCTGGGAGCTTGGAAAACAAAGATAGTAAATAATGAAAACATTGACGCCTGTATCAAAGGGCGTCTTTTTTGTTATAACTTTTTTACATAACCGTGCAAATTTTAAGAATTTCCCTTTAAAAAACCCCGATGCTATACTGGCCATAGATTAAAAAACAAGAATTTAAAGAAAAGGAGAAATAAAATAATGAGTAATTTATTTAACCTGGAAGGTAAGAGTGCAGTAGTTGTGGGCGGAGCAGGTGGTATCGGACAGGCGATTGCCCAGGGACTGGCAGAAGCAGGAGCAAAAGTAGCCATTGCCAGCAGAAAAGAAGAGTCTTTACAGCGTGCTGTATCTGAAATCAAAGAAGCATGCGGAGCAGACGTTACATATTATATTTGTGATGCTACAGATGAAGCACAGGTAGAAGCTATGGCAGAAAAGTCATTTGCTGATTTTGGAAAAGTAGATATTCTTGTATGCTCTCAGGGATTTAACAAAAAATTTGATGCAGAAGAATTCCCAATGGATGTATGGGATGACATGTTTAACGTAAACGTAAAAGGCGTTATGATGTGCAATAAACATTTCGGCAAACGAATGAAAGCAAACGGCTACGGAAAAATCATTGATATCACTTCTGTAAGAAGCTGCATGGCTACATTCCCGATGAAAGGAAATGCAGGATACTGTGCTACAAAAGGCGCTCTTGATATGGTAATCAGACAGTGTGCTGCTGAGTTTGGACCGGAAGTTACTGTAAACGGTATTGGACCTACAGTTACAATGACACCTATGATGGAAAGCATCGTTCCAGAAGCAGCAAAAGCAGGTATTGCAGCAAGCGTACCGCTTCAGAGAATGCAGGTTCCGGCAGACTGTGCAGGCCCGGCAGTGTTCCTTGCATCAGAAGCATCTGGTTTTGTGACAGGACAGATTCTCTACGTTGATGGCGGTCTTACAGCTATTGGCTAATAGATAGAATATTGGAAACAGTAAACACAGCAAGTGAGGAGAGAACTATGAGTTGGAAAGAGGTATATGAAAGCAGAATTATGTCTGCTGAAGATGCATTAAAAAAAGTTCCCGCCAACAGCCGCATGTTTTTAGCCCATTCCATGAGTGAGCCTACATATCTGGTAGAATATATGTGCGATCATAAAGAATGGTTTACAAATGTAGAGATCTGCCACATGGGATCTAGCGGAAAGCACCGTTACTGCAATGAAGAAGGAATGGAAGGCCATTTAAGACATAATTCTTTCTTTGTCAGCGGTCTCAGCCGCCAGGCAGTTATGGATGGACGTGCGGACTATACGCCGGCTTACTTCCATGAGGTTCCGGGGATGCTTGAGGACGGAACAATTACCGTTGATACAGTAATGCTTACGATTACACCTCCAAATGAAAACGGAGAGGTAAGTCTTGGTCTGTCCTGTGATTATACCAGGGCCGCAGTGAAAAATGCGAAGCTGGTGATTGCGCAGGTAAATGATCAGTGGCCATTTACCATCAGTGACGGAGCACGTCTGAATGTGTCAGATATTGACTGTTTTGTACTGCACAATGAGCCAATTCCGGAGCTGAAACCAGGGCCTTTGACAGAAGTGGAAATTGGCATCGGAAAGAACTGTGCATCTCTGGTAGAAGACGGAGATACACTGCAGCTGGGGATCGGCTCTATTCCGGATGCAGTATGCGCATCTCTGGCAGATAAAAAGGATTTGGGGATACATACAGAATTGATGTGTGACGGTGTTATGAACTTGATGAAGGCAGGTGTCATTAACAACAGAAAGAAATTGATTGATCCGGGTGTGGCTACAACTGCATTTATTATGGGAACCAGAGAGATGTATGATTTTGTAGATCATAATCCTGAAATCAATATGCAGCCGGTGGATTACACCAATGATCCGGTGCGGATTTCTATGCTGGATCACATTGTAAGTATCAATTCTGCTGTACAGATTGACTTTAACGGCCAGGTGTGCTCGGAATCTATTGGACTGATGCAGATCAGTGCTGTAGGCGGTCAGGTGGATTTTGTCCGGGGCGCAGCTATGGCGAAACACGGTAAGGCCATTATTGCTATGCCCTCTTCTGTAAAAGGAAAGATATCTAAAATTGTTCCTGTATTGGACGAAGGGGCAGCAGTTACCACAAACAGGTGTGATGTGGATTATGTTGTTACAGAATATGGAATTGCCCATTTAAAGGGAAAAACCTTAAAGCAAAGAGCGAAAGCTTTGATTGAGATTTCCCATCCTAACTTTAAGCCTGAATTAATAAAGGCATTTGAAGAGCGTTATCATTGCAGCTATGAATCATAAGTCAACAATTAACATAAAGTTAATAGTATAAAAACCATTTAAAAACTCCTTTTAGTAAATTTGATTTTACAGGCCACAGCCAGACGAATGCATTTTGTGCAGCAGTCTGGCTGTGTGCTTTTTGGAAGATGTCGGAAATGGTTATGTTTTTTTTGTATAAGCACAGCAAAAAGGGGAATTTCAGTCAAAAAAACAATTATGGTATCCTAAAACCAGAAAAGAATGTTTTATGAAATTGAATGAACAGGAGGATATAAATAGTGAACAGAGAAGTAGTGATTGCTGCATATGGACGTTCCGCCGTATGCCGCGCAAGAAAAGGATCATTTGCGGGAACTCATCCAATTGAATATTCCGCACAGGTTTTAAAGGGTGTGCTGGATAAAATTCCACAGCTTAACCGGGCTGATATTGAGGATGTTATTATGGGATGTGCGGTTCAGCACTATAAAACATCTATGAATATTGCCAAAAGTGTTGTGGCAAGGGCAGAACTTCCGGAATGTGTGGCCGGACATACCATTAACCGTTTCTGCTCTTCAGGACTTCAGGCAATTGCCACAGCGGCTAACGCTATTGCTGCCGGCCAGGGAGATGTTATTGTTGCCGGAGGCGTGGAAGATATGTCGGGCACATTTGAACCTTATCCGGAAGAACATCAGGATACTTGGTTAAATGAACATGCACCGGGAGCTTATATGGCCATGGGAATTACAGCTGAAAATATTGTAAAAGACCGGGGACTTACAAGAGAAGAGATGGATCAGATGGCAGTGGAATCCCACCAGAAAGCTGCGAAAGCGCAGAAAGAGGGAAAACTGGCGCCTTCTATTATTCCGGTTAAAGTTATTGATCTGGAAGGAAATGAAAAAGTTGTTACAGAAGACGAAGGAATCCGTCCAAATACTTCTATGGAATCTCTGGCATCTTTAAAACCCTGCTTCATCCAGGAAACAGGAACGGTTACAGCGGCAACTTCTTCTCAGACTTCAGATGCAGCAGCGTTTGTAGTATTGATGGAAGCAGAGAAGGCAAAAGAACTTGGTATTAAACCAATCGCAAAGCTGAAAGCTTTTGCTGTGGCAGGCTGTGATGCAACTATGATGGGACTGGGACCAATTTACGCAGTGCCAAAAGCAATGGAGCGTGCGGGGCTTACCATTGATGATATGGATGTTATTGAGCTGAATGAGGCATTTGCAGCTCAGGCGATTCCTTGTATCAAAGAACTGCATATGAATCCGGATAAAGTGAATCCATACGGGGGAGCTATGGCTCTTGGTCATCCAATGGGAGCAACAGGAGCATTTCTTACCTGTAAAGCGCTGGATTATCTTCAGGATAACAACGGTAAATATGGTCTGGTTACAATGTGTATTGGCGGTGGAATGGGTGCAGCCGGAATATTTGAATTACTTTAATTGGTACATAACTATAATCAGAGCATAAATGTGAGGTGTGGAGAATGAAAATAGATGATATAAAACAGGTAGCCTCCATCGGCGGCGGTGTGATCGGCTCTAGCTGGACACTGCTGTTTGCCATGAGGGGATTGAAGGTTTACCAGTATGATATTAATGAAGAATGTATTCAGAAATGCGTGGAAAATATTGACCGAAACTTAAAGTCATTACTGGAATTTCAGGCTGTGAAGGAAGAGGAAATTGAGACAATTAAAAGCCGTATTTCCTATACCACAAGTATTGCCGAGGCAGTAAAAGATGCAAAATTTATACAGGAAAACGGACCGGAGCGTCTGCCTGTAAAACAAAGCATTCTTGCTGAAATAGAGGCGGCTGCACCGGTGGATGCTATTTATGCCAGCAGTTCATCAGGACTTTTGATCTCTGACGTAACTGCAAATGCAGTTCATCCAGAGCGCTGTATCGGAGGACATCCATATAACCCGCCGCATCTTATTCCGCTGGTAGAAATTACATACAGTGAAAAAACGGATTCTGCCAATGTTTTACTGGCAAAAGAGTTTTATCAGTCAATTGGGAAGGAAGCTGTGGTATTGAACAAAGAGTGCCCGGGATATATTGCAAACCGGCTGCAGCTTGCCGTTTACCGGGAAATGATTGATCTGGTAATGCGGGGAATCTGTAATGCGGAAGATGCAGATAAAGCCCTGGTATATGGCCCCGGAATCCGCTGGGCAATTTTTGGACATAACATGATTATGCAGCTGGGAAATCCAGGCGGTTTAAAAGCAATGATGGAAATGCTTGGAGACGGCGGAGATGTATGGCTGGCTGATATGGCGGACTGGAAGCATATGCCAAATAAAGAATATGGCGAGATTGCTCAGGCGTCTGTTGATGAAATGATTCGGAACTTCCCGGATGAGATTGGACACACCAATCCCGAAATTGCAAAATACCGGGATAAGATGCTGATTGAAATATTAAAGCTGCATCACAAATTTTAAGTGACCGAGCAAGGCGAGGGATACTTCTTGTCCGGAGGCAGGAAGGTAGTAGTTAGATAACTTTGAAGTTAAAAGGTGCTCTGCATTGATTTCGTTCATGCGGAGCATTTTTGCTCTATAGAATATACCGTGTTGTGATAAAGCTGAAGAGTACCGATTCCTATAGAGCAAAAAAACGCTCCGCTGTGGATCGCACTGCGGCAGAGTGAAATCATGCTGCTTGTACAACCCGCCGCAGGATTCTTTTTTATGCTATAGAAATGGAGGAAGAAAATGGATAAAAAGCAGTGGCCGGTAAAAGTGCCGGATTATGATTTTGTAGGAAAAACAGTTGTAGTTACAGGAAGTACCAAAGGCATCGGAAAGGCGATTGCCATGGCCTATGCCCGCTGTCATGCCAGTGTGGTGATTTCCGGCAGAAGTCAGGAGGAATGCAGCAGGGTTGCTCAGGAAATCAGAAATCTGGGAGGAATTGCAGAAGGAATCCGCGCGGATGTGCAGAAATTAAATGAGATTGTCTGGCTGAGAGATCAGGCCCAGCAAAAGCTGGGACCGGTGGCAGTCTGGATTAACTGTGCAGGTACTGCCATAACAAAAAAGATTCTGGATGTAACAGAAGAGGATTATGATCTGGTAATGAATACAAATTTTAAAAGCGTGTATTTCTCTTCCCAGATGGCAGCCCAGAAGATGGCGGAACAAAAAAACGGCGGAAAAATTATTCAGATTGCTTCCGTAGGAGGATTAAAGGGTTCTAATGGATTATCTTTGTATGGGGCGTCCAAAGCAGCCGTTATTAATCTGACCAAAACTATGGCAATGGAATGGAGCCGTTATGGGATTCAGGTAAATGCCATCTGCCCGGGATATGTAGAAACAGAAATTAACAAAGCTGTGTTTGAAAATGAGACATTTAAAGACAGCGTAATCAAGACGATTCCTCAGAGACGGCTGGGGACAGTAGATGAGATAGCAGCCATTGCACTGTTTTTAGGCTCCGATCTGTCCGGTATGATCAATGGTGAAGCAATTGTAGCAGATATGGGAGCCATATGCGGCTGATTTGTGTAAAAAACAGATTTGAATGGTTATGATTTTTTTGTATAACCGTCAGGAAAATGAGAATTTCCATTCTTATGGACGATTTGTTATAGTCTGCTTAACACAGGATGCGGCCGTTAATTTTTTCGGTTAAGAAGTTCCTTTGTGACCATTAAAATCCAGTCTTTTACTTTCTGGATTTCTGCCTCTGATAATGGAGCAGGGTCATAATAAAAACTGCAGCCGTCGTAAGGGCTTTCACTGCTGGTACGAATCAGGATCCCGTCCTTTTTCAGATAGCCGCCCACACACATAGAATCCACGCTGTAACCGGAGTCTTCGGGCTTTAGAAGCTCTTCAATAATCTGATTCATCAGGTAGAAGTCTTCTTCTCCAGAGCAGCCGTTTAGATTAACCAGTATACATCCGTTTTTCATTTTGTATTCATCAAATAATTCCATGTCGTTCCCTCCTGTAGTGAATGTGTGGAAAGTATAACACAGATTTTATGAATGTCAAATCTAAAAATAAAAATTAATTCCCGAAAGGAGATCTTATTATGGCAAAAACTATTATTACAGCGGCTCTCACCGGCGCGATTACCCCTCATGGATATGATGTTCCGGAAACACCGGAGGAAATCGCCAAAGCAGCTTATGAATGCTGGAAGGAAGGAGCAGCTATCGTACATCTTCACATGCGTGATGATGCCGGGGCAGGCGTTATGGATCCTGTAAAATTTTACGAGACAATTAAATTAATACGGACCAATTATCCGGACTGTGATGTAATTGTAAACTGTACTTCGTCAGGAGATAACCGTGTTTCTGATGACTCTCCTTATGGGAATGCAGTAAGAATGCTTCACCATGGAAACGTACCGGGAATTGAAATGGGAACTTTTGATGCCGGTTCTTTTAACTGGGGAATCCCAGGAGGAATTTTCAGTAACTCTCCTACTTTTTTAACAAATCTTGGAAACCTGTACCAGGAAAAGAATATTAAACCGGAATTTGAAGTGTTTGATCTGGGGATGATCCGGGCAGTTGGCGTTTACTGGAAAAAAGGAATTGTAAAAGCACCTCTTCATTTTCAGCTCTGTCTGGGGGTTGTAGGAGGTATGGCGGCTACTCCAAGAGATGTACAGGAAATGCTTTCTTACATCCAGCGACTGCAGTCTGAAGGAAATCTTCCTGAGGAAATTACTTGGTCTGCCTTCGGAATCGGAAAAGGACATCTGCCGGTTATGTTTTCTGCCCTGGCGAATGATGGTCATATTCGTGTGGGTATGGAAGATAACGTGGTATACGGAAGAGATAAAGATGGCAAAAAAATTCTGGCAACAAATCTGATGCTTGTAAAACGGGCTGTGAAAGCGGTAGAAGCTTATGGAAACGAAGTGGCAACTTCAGCTGAAGCCCGCAAGATGCTGGGATTAGAGCCTCTGGATCATGAGGCTGTTGTAAAAGCACTGGAAGAAATCAGTGTAGAGCAACTAGAAGCAGCGAAGACAGAAGCCGGAGAAAAATACGGAACAACTTATTTCGCAGCGAAAAGTATGGGGTAAACGGTAATAACTTTTTGACATAACCGTTCAAATTTTGAGAATTTCCATTTGCAGTCAGGTGGATGATATACTCAAAACCAGATAGAGAAGAACTACATAATGAAATTTCAGGAGGAAAAATATTATGGCAAACGAAAAAAACAAACCTATGGCACCTTATGCCAAATTACCGGAACTTGAAGAGTATGGCGCATGGTTTAAAGACTTTGCAGATCTTTACCGTGAAGATGGAATCCTTCAGGTAACATGGAAAACAAATGACGGCCCGATGCATCACAGCGGAATGTCTCACCGTGCAATTGGACAGCTGGTAAGAATGCTTTCTCTGGACTTTAAAAATGAAATTATCATTTTTACACATATCGGTGACAGCTGGATGACAGAGTCTGATCCTAACGGCTGGGAGACATATTCTGAACTGCCTACAGAGCGTTTCCAGCATCAGTATTTTGATGACACAAACCTGATCAAAAATATGATTTTTGACCTTGATGTTCCTACAATTGGTGCAATTCCAGGATCCGGTTTCCATTGGGATTCTGCAATGCTTAGTGATGTAACAATTGCTTCTGAGGATACATGGATGGAAGTACCTCATGCCCACGGCGGATTAGTACCTGGTGATGCAATGGGACTTATGGCGCAGCATTATTTTGGAACAAAACGCGGCAATTATTACATGATGACAACACGTCAGTGGACAGCTCAGCAGATGCTTGACTGGGGAATGGTAAGTGAAGTAGTACCAAAAGACAAAGTTATGGATCGTGCATGGGAAATTGCCCGTATGTGGAAAACAATGTCTTATGAAAACCGTACAATCATGTCCAATCTTGCAAAACGTCCGTTAAAGAAACTGCTTGTAGAAGATCTGAAATTACATACAGTCAGCGAGCAGTATGGTTCTTTACTTCGTATTGCAGCAGGAGATCTGGGAGATCAGAATTCCGGTCAGCAGGATGAAAAATATATCAGCCGTACCAATGACTGGCGTTATACATTTGATTATATGCAGCAGCCTCAGAACTGTGAGACATGGGCAAAGTTCCGTACAGAGCCTATCGAGTGGTTCAAAAAAGTAGAAGCGGGCGAAGCTGAAAATCCATATGAAGTAAAACCGGTAAAACCATATCGTCCGGCACCGGCAGATAAATAGAATAGTTAAATAAGGATAGGTATTATAGTAAAAAATAAGATGGAGCAGTCTGGAAAGAGCTGCTTCATCTTATTTTTTTCTGTGAGCAGTGCGGAAGCGGCTTGATTACCCTGAAATAGAATCATATTAAGTTAGCCGTAATGTCCAGAATTTTTGTCTGTTATCATTAAGAACCATTTTTCCGGATTCTAGTGCACTTTGCGGAGGGGTTCTGTAAATACCTCTGCGGCTGATCCAGGGGGAACCGGATTTTTTTAAGATAATCATGGATTCTAATAACTGAAGGGAAACGGATAAAACATCCATAATGGGAACCTGATCAATTTGTGTCAGACCATGAGGCTGGGAGTTCTCACAGCCGGGGGCAATCCGCAGTGCAGGGGACATCAGGCCGCAGCAGGGAATCAAAATTTCAGCGCCCTGATTAATTAGAGGTTTTCCAGCTGTAATAAAACTATCTATAGTTTCAGATGCATGAATAAGTCCTTCTGGCTGTTTTTGAGGAGGCTCCGGTGTAGCTTGAATACCGGCACAGAAATCTTTCAGACCTAATATATTTACTTTGTGCCAGGTTTCATGAATATTTGCTTCTGAAATAACCACAAGACCAAATTTTTTAGCCATAATTGCTGCCATGTACAGGGAAGCTTCACCAATACTGATAACGGGAATATTTACAAGACTTCTGATCTGATCAAGCATAGGATCGCCAAAACAAGTAATCAGGATACCGTCAAACCCTTCCTTTTCCGCTGAGAGACAGGATTGCAGTACTGCCTGGGAATTTAAGAGATCAATTGCCGGATAAAAAAAGCCTTCCATGCCAATAATCCCCCAGTCACTAAATTTTGAAAAAATTTCTGTGTCAGGACGTCTTACTAAATTAAAATTTTCCTTCCAGATTTTTGAAAGATGATTAACAGCAAAATCATCATTTTCTTTAGCAATGGCAACGTTGGCCAGCATGATTTTCATTGAAAAACCCCTTTCTGATTTATATTTTATGCTGCTACTATAGCATCTGCATAAGCTTGAATACAGTGAGTTTAATGCATGGCAGACTGCGGTTCTTTCAGTCAGAATTTTTTATACAACAAAAATTTAATTCAATGGGAAACATTATGATTTAAAATCTGTTCAAATAAGAAAACTGCCGGATTTGAGGTATCTTTTTTAAAACGAGCGACGATCTCTACCCGGGAATCCTTATCCAGATCTATAAAGGTGAGTCCCGGATTTATTTCGCAGCAGCACTTTGGAAAAAAGGTAATTCCCATTCCGGCACTAACAAGCATCAGAGCAGATTCAACGTCTGAAGTATATGTTGTTATGTTGGGGATAAACCCGGTTTTCTGACAATCACGTATCATTGCCTTAAAGGTATATTCGCTGATTTTGGGATTGACAAAAATCACCGGATCATTGGAGAATACATTTCGTTTTACCTTTCTTTTCCCGGACAGATAGTGGTCCTGGGGAAGAACGGCGCAGATTGGTTCGCTGGAAACAATTTTTTCAGTAATTGTTTCTGTATGAAATGGTTCAAAGCTGATTGTAAAAATAAGATCTAATTTATTTGTCTCAAGCTTTTGGCTGAGGTTTTGAATGGAATCCTGTATCAGAGTAATCTGAATATCTGGATGCTGTTCCCGGAATTTACGGATGAGCTCTGGCAGGATTTTTTTTTCGTGCAGTCCCTGAAAACCGATTGTTAAAATGCCGGTACATCCATTTTCGATCTGCCAGGCGTTGGCTACAGCCTGAGAGAAATTAGTCAGAAGATGTCTGGCATCTGCATAAAAGGATTTTCCGCTTTCGGTCAAGGCTACATAATGCCTGGTTCGTTTAAACAGTTTCAGCCCCAGCTGGCGTTCTATATTTATAATATTCTGGCTCATAGCCGTCTGGGCAATGTGATTTTTTTCAGCAGCTTTTGTGAAGCTCAGGCATTCGGCCGCGTCAATAAAATACTGCAGCTGTCTAAGATGAATATAATGATTATAATCCAAAAAATCACCGGCTTTCTGTATGAATAGAATTTAGAAGCATAACCTTATGATAGAATTACTATATCATTAGGGCAAAAGAAGGTACAGTCGAAAAAACCGGAAGCTGAATGCGTAAAATGCATCCAGATAAATGTGAAAAAGGAAAATTTGACTATAATTGTAAAGAAATTGAATGTATAATATTAAATATGTAAAGCCTGCTGCATGCTGGCTGACAGGAAAATGATACAAGCAGGAGGGCCGTATGAACTCGAAACAAATTGAATGTTTTTTATGTGTGGCAGATTGCCTGAATATATCCAATGGGGCACAAAAGCTTTATGCATCGCAATCAACAGTCAGCAGGCAGATCAGTCTGCTAGAAGAGGAACTTTCAGTTTTACTATTTGTACGGGGAAATAATTATCTGCGTTTGACACCTGCCGGGGCGGCCATGTATCAGACATTTTTGGAGATGGATCAATTATTTCGCCAGGGACATAAAAATGCCTTGAGGTTAAATGAAGGAAAAGAGGGCAGTCTCTGTATTGGATTTTACTGCAATATGCAGATTGAGTCTTTTTTGAATCAAATTGTAATGCAGTTTCGGGAAACATATCCGGATATTATCCTTGATTTTGGATGTGCGCCTAACGGTTCGCTGGACTCTTTTATCAGATCCAATTTTTTTGATGTTATTTTTCTGCATGATTTTGATGAGATTAACAATTCTGAGTTTTTATATGAACGAGTATGTAATACACATCAGTTTCTGTTATATGGAAAAAATCACAGGCTGGCCCAAAAATCGTCTCCGCATTTTTCCGATTTTAGGGACGAGGTGTTCTGGACGGTAAAGGATCGGGATTGTCAGGCTCATATGAAGGGGAAAGAGAGAATCTTTCATTCTTATGGAATTGAACAGTGGAACACCAGGGAGGCGGCTAATATAGATACTGCTCTTTTAAATGTGCGTCTTGGAAATGGCTGCATTTTTTTAGATCCGCTTACTTACCAGGTCAATGATAAATTTTACAAAATTTTAGAGCTGCCGGAGGAAATTTCAGGCGTCGGGATCAATCTTGCCTGGAATAAAAATAATTTGAATCCTGCGATTCCTTTATTTGTCAATCAGTTTGTTAATCAGAAAATTAACCTCTGATTATGTTGTACTTCAAATAAAAACCCGTTGCTTTGAACAATTCTTTTGTCGGAAAATTTTCTGACAGGATAGTTTAAAGCGACGGGTTTTTATTCTTTATAAGGGGCAGTGTGTATTAATTTAGTCCCGGAGCAATTATATAGATCAGAGCGCACAGGAGTGAGGCTGCGAATGTATAAACAACGGTATTCAGGAACATCGGCAGGTAAGATTCTTTATAACTTGTACGGGCAAGCCCGATGGTCAGCACGCACATACCGTTAACCGGAAGGGATTCAAAGGTGGTAGCTGACAGGGCGGCAACACGCCCAAGGCCATGAACATTAAAGTCAATACCTTTAGATGCCAGAATCCCTACTACAATTGGGAGACCCACATACAGTGCTACAGGGGGAGCACTGGTCAGGGCAACGATAACGCAGATCGTAAGAAGTCCAAGAAGGACCGGGTGCAGGCTGAGTGTGGACAGAGCGCCTACAATTGCACCGAAGGCAGCTGTTGAAGTGACAACAGTCGCAAGTCCGGATGGTGTAGATACTGTTGCAAGGGCGTGAGGGTACTGGCCTGCTCCGTCATTAATGGTTTTGATAAGACCTTTGAGTAAGGAGCCGTCTTTCCTATCAATATAACGTCCCATAAGAATTAAAGCTGCGATATTTCCGGCGGCCAGAGCAATAGCAACGTCCAGCTTTGCTACTGAATAAAGTAAAAATACCAGTATAAGAGGAATTAGTGCAATCCAGAAATTTGGGAGCTTAATATTCTCAGAGAAAATATCTATTTTTTTGATATCGCCCGGGTCAAAATGTTCCCCATTCTTTTTGGATTTAATAATCATGGTAGTTAAAGTCAGATATCCTAGTATGATTACAACCGCCACTGCAATAAGACCCGGAACCAGGCCTGATGTAGAGCTTACATCATACCCTTCTTTAGTCAGCGCGCCGACCATGGCGATATTGTCAATCTGCGGCGCTCCGGGACAGGCCATAAATGCACAGTTTAACATGAGCATAGCGGGAATGTATTTTCGCGGAATGTCTACCATTTCTGCAATGATAAAAGCAATTGGAAATGTTGTGAAGGTAAGGACAAATCCGTCAATTCCGCCTAAAGTCATTGCCCCGGCGATAATCAACATAATAAGAATTGCAATACGTACCTGAGCGTTTCCCTGATGTTTTACGATAAATTTGGTGGTCAGCGTTTTAGCAATAGATGCAGCAGCCTTGGTTTCTGTATAGACTTTGCCAAGAACAACCCCAAGAAAAATAATAGCAAAAAGCTGAATAATCATTTCTCCTAGTCCCTGGGCAAAGGTATAAAATGTATCCACAGCTCCCATAGAGTTTGTTACGGCAACAATGATAGCGCAGACAGGTGCAACAATAAATGAGGATATTCCTTTGTATACCAGCAGCATAAATAAAGCCAGTGCGATGATGATTCCGATAATACCAATAGTCATTTTCCTTCTCCCTTCTATTACAAGTTTATTTGTGCCCACAGCAGATCAGTTCATTTTCCTGCGACTCCTTTCTTTGGCAGATGTGCTGTGAATCACTGCCTTGTGTTTTTATGATGTACTTATCATAACAGCCGTTTTTGACGTTTGTAAAAACGGATATTTAGAACCCTGGTTCTAAAAAATAGATTCTGAGCTTTTCTGAAATGTAAAGTCCTTTCGTATGGGGATTTGAGGTCCGGTAAGAAGAAAAACTTCTGTCAGAAACCAAAAAGTCATGTTTGTCGTATGAGATTCAGATGCTTTACAATTCAGGAAAAGAAAGAGAAATGGAGGGCTGTATTGTGAGATGGGGAATGGTCATTGATTTAAAAAAGTGTTATGGATGCAACGCCTGTGTACTTGCATGTAAGCAGGAGCATTTTCTGCTGCCTGGCATGTTTTTTAATCATGTAATTATAACGGAGAAGGGGAAGTATCCGAATGTAAAAAAGCTTATGATACCAACACTCTGCAATCATTGTGGGGATCCTGTATGTGCTCAGGCATGTCCGGCTGGTGCTACTTATCAGAGAGAGGATGGAATTGTGGCAGTGGACGCTGATAAATGTACCGGATGTCAGTACTGCATTATGGCATGTCCCTACCACCAGAGAAATTATGTTAAAACAACAAATACTTCTTATTATGAGCAGGGAAAATCTGAAAGGGAGCAATTAGGAGAGCAATTGAATCCATATAAAGAAGGTACCGTTGTTAAATGCACGTTTTGTATGGAAAGAATTGACGGGGGGTTAAAAGCGGGGCTGATACCGGGGCGGGACAGGGAGGCAACACCGGCGTGCGTAAATACCTGTTATACAAAAGCCCGTGTGTTTGGAGATCTAGATGACCCGGATAGTGAAGTATCCAAATTAATCAGGGAAAATGAAGTTTATACACTTTGTCCGGAAACACAGGCAAAACCATCTGTGTATTATATGGAGTAGGGAGGCTGCTATGAATCAAAAGGTAAAGAAGGATAAATGGGTTTATACACAGTGTCACAGATGCCAGAGTGAATGCGGGCTGCGGGCTCATGTTGTAGATGGCGTCTGCATGAAACTGGAGGGAGTGGCAGATTCTAGTGTGGGCTCTCAAGGGGGAGTTTGTCCTAGAGGTATGGCGGGGCTGCAGGTCTTATATGATCCGAACCGGCTGAATTATCCGTTGAAAAGAACTAATCCGCAAAAAGGTATCGGAGAGGATCCCAAATGGGAGAAGATCAGCTGGGAGGAAGCGTTAGAGACCATTGCCGAAAAAACGAAGACGGCGTATGATGACGATCCTTCTAAAATAATTATTCAGCATGGCATTGTCGCCGGAAATCAGATTATTCCATATTTTTTTGTGCCCATGATGGCAATTTTGTCAAATGAAAAAGGGGGCCCCATACATATTAATGCGGCGGGATCTATGTGCGGAAATATGGGGCATTACCTGAACAGTACACAGTACGGGGCTTTTTGTATTTTTCCGGATTTTGATTATTGCGAATATATGATTGTATTTGGAACGAATGCCGCAAATGGCGGTTTTCAGCAGTGGGCCACTCATAATTGTGCTCAGGCGAGAAGACGGGGAATGAAAATGGTTGTTTTTGATCCCATGTGTAATTCCGCTGCTGCAAAAGCGGATGAGTGGATTCCCATTATTCCGGGAACAGACGGCCTTATTTGTATGGCCATGTTAAATGTAATTGTGAATGAGCTGGAAATCTATGATGTTGAATATTTAAAGGGCAGAACCAATGCTTCCTATCTGATTGACATTCATACTGGTAAATATGTGAGAAATCAGCAGACCGGGAAACCATATATATGGGATCCTGTAAGTAAAACTGCTAAGCCATATGATGATTATGATATAAAAGATTATGCTCTGGAGGGAACATTTTGTGTGGAGGGAAGAAAATGTGTACCATCCTGGGTGCTGATGAGGGAGCGTTTTTTGGCATATACTCCCGAAAACGTATCAGAGAGGACGTCTGTTCCTCCGGAAACTATAAGACGGATCGCAAAAGAGTTTGCAATGGCAGCCCAAATAGGAAAAACAATTACGATAGATGGGAAAGAACTGCCGTTTCGTCCGGTAGCAACATATAATATACGATCCGCAGGAACTCATAAAAATGGATTTCATACACTGTTTGCTATGGATCTTTTGAATCAGGTTATGGGGGCGGCAAATGTACCGGGGGGTGTAGTATCTGCCGGGGTAGAATGTTGGGGACATCCTGATACCCACCGGCCGTATCTTGCGTGTAAGGCGGGAAAGGACGGTTTTACACAAACAGCAGGAAAATGGCTGTTTCCGGAAGGAGGCTTCTGGCCTTTTAGAGATCCCCAAAAGCCTAAACATGATCTGGAAGAAATGTTTCCGACAGCAATGGAAATGCTATGGGTGAATGCTGCAGATCGTATGGAGGTTCTGGAGAAAGCAAACCTTCGGACTAGGCATGAAGTACTTATAAATTATGCCACAAATGCTTTGATGAATGGGCCGTCGCCTAAGATCAGAGAAGCATTTTATAAAGATATTCCTTTTGTTGTGGACTGTGATATTTATTCTAATGAATTTAATGAGGCTTTCGCCGATATTCTTCTGCCGGACGCCTGTTATCTGGAACGTGATGACTGGATGGGGATTCAGCACAGTTATCATAATATTCCAACAGGAGTGGGTCAGCCCTGGTGTTTTCATACAAGCCACCATGTGGTGGAGCCTATGTATGAACGGAGGGATATGGCAGAAGTAGTGGTAGAACTGGCTCACCGGATGGGACTTACACCGAAATTGAACGGGTATTATAATGCAGAGCTTAAGCTGGAGGGTGCGCTTGCACTAAAACCGGATGAGAAAATCCAGTGGGAAGATCTCTGTGACCGTGCCTGCCGTTCTCACTTTGGAGAGCAGTATAATTGGGAATGGTTTACAGAGCATGGTTTTATATCCTGGCCTAAAAAAGTGGAGGAAGTATACTGGAGACCATTTAAAAAAGATGTAAAAACTATGGTGTATTGGGAGTTTATGCTGAATGCAAAAGAAAAGACTCATGAAATTGCAGTTGAATTGGAGCTGGAAGACTATTGGGACTGGGATGTATATCAGCCAATGCCGGAATGGACACCCTGTGATGCACATCTTGCCGATGAAACGCAATATCCATTTTACACATTTTCCTGGGCAGATACTTTTCACAGTAATTCTAATAATCAGGAACTGGCATGGATAGATGAAGTTTCAGTAAGTAATCCGTACTCATATTTTGTAAATATAAATGAAGATACAGCAAAAAAATTAGGACTTAAAACAGGGGATCATGTAAAACTGGAATCTGCTGCCGGCTATATGGTGGAAGGATATTTAAAAACCAGGCAGGGAATCCATCCACAGTGCATAGGTATTATGGGAGTATCTGGGCACTGGGCCAAGGGAATGCCTGTTGCCAGGGGAAAGGGGATTCACTTCAATCAATTAATTGATTTTTCTATCCGGGGCATGGACCCTTTGACTGCGACGGTTGACATTCTTGTGAAAACAAAAATATATAAAATAGAAAAACAGGGGGAAGGTCATGAAGCGATATGTTGTGCTGGGGGCATCCGCGGCGGGAATTAGCGGAGCAGATATGCTGCGAAAGCTGGATAAAGAAGCAGAAATTCTGTTGATTTCTGAAGAGACTGAGATTTATTCAAAATGTATTATGCATTATTATATGTCCGGAGATAAGACAAAAGAGCAGATTTCCTTTATAAATAAAACTTTTCTGAAAGATAACAGAATTTGCTGGAAGAAGGGGAAGCGGGCAGTAAAAATTAATTGTACAGAAAAGAAAGTGTTTTTGGAAGATGGAGAAGGTGTTTCTTATGATAAACTGCTGATTGCCACAGGATCCCGTGGGTATCTTCCGCCTGTGAAAGGACTTGACAATGCAGAAAATGTCTGTGCATTTCATACACTGGGAGATTGTGAGATTGTATTAAAGAAGGCCTGTACTGCACGTAATATTGTGATTCTTGGAGCCGGGCTTGTAGGGGTTGATGCGGCGTATGGATTGCTGCATTTAAAGAAGCGGATTACTATGCTGGATGTAAACTCCCATATGATGGCTGTTCAGCTGGATCAGCGAGCTGCAGATATATATGAAAAAGAATTTGATAAAAGAGGAGTACATCAGATATATAACACAGGGATAAAAGAGGCGTTAAAAGATGATGACGGCCGGATCCGGGAATTAATATTAACAGATGGAAAAACGCTGCCCTGTGATCTGTTGATTATCGCGGCAGGGACACGAGCCAATACTGAGCTGTTAGAACAGACGGATTTAAAGAGGGACCAATATGGGCTGTTGATTAATGAGTATTCTCAGACAAGCGACAGAAGTGTATATGGAGCTGGGGATATTACCGGAAAAAATATGGTATGGCCATCGGCTGCCAAAGAAGCCATGACTGCTGCGTATCATATGACCGGAACAAAATTTCCCATGACAGATTTTTTTAAAGGGAAAGCTACCATTCATACTTTTAATATTCCAACCATGGCTTATGGGCTGCCCAAGGCTCCTGATGATTCCTATACTGTAGAAATAAAAGAGAAGGAAAACGGAAGTTATCAAAAAGTTATTCACAAGGAAGGGAAGATATTTGGAATGATTTTGCAGGGAGATCTGTATTTTGCAGGGATTTTGAATCAGCTGATTAGTACAAAAGCAGATATCCGCAAGCTAGATAAACCGGTTTTGGAACTAGAATATGGAGATCTGATAGGAAGCAGCAGAGAAGTTGGTCATATATAAATTGCTGAATTGAAAAAGTAAATTCCAGTGCAGAACTAAATTCCACTGCCCTTTTAAATTTAGCTTGAAATATGAGGTTTTTAAAGTAAAGATTCCAGATATCTGCTATAATTAAGCTGACTTCTTATAAAAAATCCGATTTTAGGGCATGGCAAATGGGCCACTGGAATTCTGTGTGCAGGACTAAATTCCACCGGCCATATTCATAAAACGTGAAAAGTTAAGTTCCAGTCCGACAGCAGATTTTTGTAAGTTAGTTAGTGGTTATAGCGAATCAGCTTAGGCGTTAAATGAACCTCATGGGGTGAAATGCGCTTAAGCTGAAGTGCTTTCAGGGTATTTTTACCGAATGATTCCAAGGCAGCATCATATGGTGTTCTGCCATCGAGGCTTTTCCGTGGAGTTGAATTGATGTGATTCACGATCAGATTCACATCCCATTGGGTCAGATATTCAAAGCTTGTCCCTTTGGGAAGTACCATGCGGAGCATGGTGTGGGCATTTTCCACACCGCCTTTCTGTCCGCTTCTCATAGGGTCACAATAATAAATGCTGGTACGCTGAATTCCTTCCACACCTGTTTCAAGTGCCTCTGGGGCGCCGAATTCAGAACCTCTGTCTGTAAGCAGGTATTCAAACAGAGAGAGGAATTCATAGGTTCCCAGACGTTTTTCCAGATGGTCGAAAACAAGGCGTACAGAGCCCTTTGTACAGCGGTTCATTAGGAATGCCAGAAAGAGTTTTTCTTTTGGGAAAAAGAAAGTTAGTAGTGTCTTTTTAGATTCCTGCGAAGAATGGACGGTGTCCATTTCCACATGAACATCAGGGTTTACTGATTGAAAATCTACATAAGTCCGCCTCTCAAAAACAGACCGGTCAGTGATCTGTGTTTTATGACATTTGCGCGGCTTGAACTTCGCCTTACGTTTTAGGTCAATGTTTCTGGCTGTGAATAATCCGTTGTCAAGATAGGTGTATATGGTGCGGACAGACATATCCAGTTCCGGATGATTCGTGGCGATTTGATAGGGTGACTGCCCCTGTTGAATCAAGGGAGTGATAATCATATCCTTTTGATGAAGTTCACGTTTTGTCATGTTGAACCCGGCACGGGAATCGCTGAGTTTTTCACGGTATTTTCTGTCTGCAAAGCGGGCATTATAGGTGTACTTGTGGGCAATAGTACAGTGGCTAATCTTCTTATCACAGCCATTGCAGACATAAGGGGCTTTGTCAAGTCTGTTACAGCGTTCTTTTTCAAAATCGGGGCATGTCTGGTTACAGGTGGGGCAGGAAGCACATTTAATGCCACAAAGAATGATCTTGCCGCAGACATTAGTTTTTCTGCAGTGATACCGGTGGATACAGAAGTTCTTGGCATTATAAAAAGTGCCCTTATGATACCAATCAGAAAGACGGTGTGCTTTGACTTCCTTTGAAATAGTAGTCGGATCTTTGCAGAGGAATTTTGCGATGTCCTTAAAAGAACAGCCTGTGTTCAAAGCGTTTTCAAGGTAGATACGGTCTTCAAGGGTAAGATGTTTCTGGTTACCGGGAATAAATTTGCTCATAAAATCTCCTCCTACTGCTGTCAGAAGGAGACATAACCGTATCACTAATATATGAAAGAGTAAATATCAACTGTGCGAGAGTAAATTCCACTGGGGAATAAGGGAGTGGAATTTAAAATTTCATTTTAGATCATATATAAATTTCTAAAAAACTACTTGAAATTTCTTCGGGATTCTGCTAAATTAAGTTCAGAACAAAGGTGTTTGAGAGACAGGATAACTGTCTTTCAGGCACCTTTTTTTGGTCTATAGGAAATACCATGTTGTTTACGCAACCCGCCGCAGGCGGAGAATCCTGCCGTGGCAGGATTCTGTTTTACTCTATCGAAAATACTGTGTTGTGATAAAGCTGAAAAGTACCGATTCCTATAGAGCAAAAAACGCTCCGCTGTGGATCGCACTGCGGCGGAGTGGAGTCATGTCGCAAAAGCGACCCGCCGCAGGCGGAGAATCCTGCCGTGGCAGGATTCTTTTTAAATAACAAAAAATAAGGGAGGATATTTTATGAATACAGGAGATACTGCTTTTGTGCTGATAGCATCGGCATTTGTGTTTTTGATGACACCGGGACTGGCCTTTTTTTACGGAGGTCTTGTGAGAAGAAAAAATGTATGTAACACAATGATGGCTTGTGTTGCAATTATGGGACTTTCTGTTGTGATGTGGATATTGTTTGGCTATTCACTTTCTTTTGGAAGTGATCATGCCGGGCTTATAGGCAGCTTTGAATGGCTTGGGTTAAAGGGAATCGGAATGGAAGCCGGTCCTTACGCTGAAAATATTCCGCATCTGGTATTTATTTTATTTCAGATGATGTTTGCTATGATAACACCGGCGCTGATTACAGGTGCTTTAGTTGGGCGAATGAAATTTAAAGCGTTATTTTTGTTTATCGCTTTCTGGTCTGTAATCGTATATTACCCTATGGCTCATATGGTGTGGGGACAGGGGGGATTTCTGGAAAAAATCGGTTCTGTAGATTTTGCAGGAGGAAATGTAGTACATATAAGTTCCGGAGTTTCGGCTTTGGTACTTGCAATTCTGCTTGGCAGACGAAAAGGTTATGAACACACCTATTACCATGTACACAACATTCCCTTTGTAGTACTTGGAGCATCCCTTTTATGGTTTGGATGGTTCGGCTTTAATGCAGGCAGTGCTCTTGGAGCAAATGGTCTGGCGGCTCATGCTTTTATGACTTCTGCGGTATCTGCAGCAGCAGCATTACTATCCTGGATGGCAATAGATATTATAAAAACCGGGAAACCAACTTTGGTTGGAGCGTCTACCGGTCTGGTAGTGGGCCTGGTAGGGATTACTCCCGGGGCAGGTTTTGTTCCTGTCTGGGCAGCATTGATTATTGGTATATTAGTAAGCCCCATCTGTTATTTCACCGTATCTTTGATTAAAAAGAAACTGAAAATAGACGATGCCCTGGATGCATTTGGCTGTCATGGAATTGGCGGGATATGGGGAGGAATTGCAACGGGATTGTTTACGCAGAAGTCTATTAACGGCGCTGCCCGCTGGGATGGCCTTGTATTTGGAGATGTAAAGCTGTTTTTAGTCCAGATTGCGGGAATATTAATTACCATTGCAGTAGCAGTTGTGGGAACTTTGATTTGTTACGGACTTGTAAGAGCCTTTACGAAAATCCGTGTGGACGAGAAAGAGGAACGTATTGGTCTGGATCAGTCCCAGCATGGAGAAAGTGCTTATCCGTCATTTAATGGCTGGGATTAGAAGGAGGACGCTGATTATGATAATAAAAATAGAGGCGATTGTTAGAAACGACAGAATGGAAGAGGTGATTGATGCGCTGAACGCCATTCACGTTAACGGTATGACGGTATCTCAAGTAATGGGATATGGACAGCAGAGAGGGTATACAGAAGTTGTGCGGGGAACGGAAGTGGATATACAGATGATACCAAAAGTAAAGTTTGAAGTGGTAGTATCTAATGAGACGTGGGAGGAAAAAGTAATAGCGGCCATCCAAAGGGCTGCGTATACCGGAGAGTATGGCGATGGAAAAATATTTACTTATGAAATAAGAAGTGCTCTGAGAATCAGAACAAAAGAAAGCGGAGAAAAGGCCATATATACTTCCGAGAAATAAGAAAGACAATGAAAAAAGATATGTCTTAAATGTGGGCATATCTTTTTTCTTGCTCTATAGGAAATACTGTGTTGTGATAAAGCTGAAAAGTACCGATTCCTATAGAGCAAAAAAACGCTCCGCTGATGATCGCACTGCGGCGGAATGGAGTCATGTCGCAAAAGCGGCCCGCCGCAGGCGGAGAATGTGCTTTGCACATTCTTTTTTAAGCTATTGACTTTTTTGATTTAAAGTGCTACTATTTAACGCATAAAAGCGTAACGATTCAACGCAGAAAAGTATAAAGAGGGAAAAAGATGAAAAGAAAAATATTTGCAATAGTTCTGGCGGCCTGTATGGCAGTTGGATTAACCGCATGTCAGGACAAAGGGGCAGGAGATAAAAATGCATCAGCAGCCAAAGAGGGAAAGGCAAAATATACAGTAGGCGTGTGCCAGCTGGTGCAGCATGATGCTTTGGATATGGCCACAAAAGGTTTTGAGGATGCACTGAAAGAAAAATTTGGGGATGATGTGGAGATAGATATTCAAAATGCCCAGAATGATTCTAATACCTGTTCAACAATCGTAAACAGTTTTGTGTCCAACAATTATGACTTAATCATGGCTAATGGTACGCCGGCTTTGCAGGCGGCAGCAGCCGGAACAGCGGAAATTCCTATTCTTGGAACTTCAATTACTGAATACGGGGTAGCTCTTGAGATAGAAGACTTTAATGGAACTGTAGGAGGAAATATTTCCGGAACTTCAGATCTTGCACCTTTGGATGAGCAGGCAAATATGCTGCATGAATTGTTCCCGGATGCCAAAAAGGTAGGAATTTTATATTGCTCCGCAGAAGCAAATTCCAAATATCAGGTTGATACAATTACAGGTTTTCTGGAGAAGCTGGGAATCACATGTAAGGCATATGCATTTTCTGATTCCAATGACCTGTCTACAGTTGCAACCAATGCAGCAAGCGAATCAGAAGTTATTTATGTTCCTACCGATAACACAGTAGCATCTAATACAGGTATTATTTCAAACATCTGTCTGTCTGCCGGGGTACCGGTGATTGCCGGAGAAGAGGGGGCATGTAGAGGATGCGGCGTAGCCACGCTGTCTATCAGTTATTATGATCTTGGATATACCACAGGACAGATGGCAGTGAAAATTCTTACCGGTGAAGGGGATATTTCAGAAATGCCAATAGAATATGCTCCGGAGTTTGTAAAGAAATATGATAAGACGATCTGTGAAAAGATGAACATTAAGGTTCCGGACGGATATAAGGCCATTGAAGAATAAAAGAAAAATAAAACGGGAAAATAAAAATTAAAATACACAAGCCTTTGAGGGCAGAATAAAATGTACAGCAGTCAGGTTTCACACTTATGTAATTTGTGAGAGGCCTGGCCGCTGTTTATTTTTTGGGGGATGATTCTAAACGTCAATATATAGAAGGGCATCATGCGCATACTTCCTGACAGTATGTCAATACTATGTATGAAAATATTGTAAAAAGGAAGGGTGACAACATGGGCAATAATATGGATCTGGGTTATGAGATGTTCTGCTACCAGTGTGAGCAGACTGCCAATGGAAAAGGCTGTACGAAAATGGGAGTCTGCGGAAAAACGCCGGAAATAGCAAATCTTCAGGATTTGCTGATTTTTCAGATCAAAGGGATCAGCTGTTATGGAAAGGTGCTGATTGAAAAGGGACAGCATATGGATAAAACAGTAGTAAGTTTTATTGAAAATGTATTATTTACTACACTCACCAATGTAAATTTTGATGCTGACGTACATGTGGCATTATTAAGGGAGTCTCAGGAGATAAAAGAAAATCTGAGAAATCTTGTAGGTGAGATTAAGAATGATACAGCACAGGTATCCTATAATCTGCCGGAAAGCAAGACGGAAATGTTAAAAGATGCACCTTTGGCTGGGATTATGTATGATAAAACTTTAGATCCGGATATCCGCTCATTAAGACAGACAATTGTCTATGGGTTAAAAGGAATCAGCGCATATGGCCATCAGGCCAGAGAACTTGGATATTACAGTGATCAGGTAGATGATTTTTATATTCTGGCGCTGGAAGCCGTAACGGATGACAGCCTGTCAGTGGAAGAACTGATTCGGATGACCATGCGTACCGGTGAAATGGCAGTAGAGGTTATGAAAGTACTGGATGAAGCTAATACGACCATATATGGAAATCCATCGCCCCATAAAGTAAATGTTCAGATGAAAAAGGGACCTTTTATTATTGTTTCCGGACATGACTTAAAGGATCTTGAGATGCTTTTAGAGCAGACCAAGGGAAAAGGAATTAATATTTACACACATGGGGAAATGCTGCCGTGCCACGGATATGACGGACTGAAAAAGTATCCTCATCTGGCTGGGAACTTTGGAGGAGCCTGGCAGGATCAGCAGAAACAATTTGACAATCTGCCCGGGTGTATTCTGATGACTACAAATTGTCTTATGCGTCCTAGAGACAGCTACAAAGATAGGATCTACAGCACCAATGTTGTGGGCTGGGAAGGTGTAAAGCACATTGGGAAAAAGGAAAACGGAGAGAAGGATTTTAGTGAAATCATTCAGCAGGCCCTTGAACTTGGAGGGTATCCTAAAGATCAGGAACCAAAGGAAATTTTAGTAGGTTTTGGACATCATGCCACATTGAGCTATGCCGATAAAATAGTAGAGGCAGTAAAAAGCGGGCAGCTGAGACATTTCTTTTTGATTGGCGGATGTGACGGAGCAAGACCTGGGCGTAATTACTATACGGATTTTGCCAAGATGGTTCCAAAAGACTGTATGATACTGACACTTGCATGTGGAAAATATCGTTTCAACAAATTGGATTTTGGAGAAGTAGCAGGACTGCCAAGACTGCTGGATGTAGGGCAGTGTAATGACGTTTATTCTGCAATACGGATCGCAACTGCATTGGCGGATGCTTTTGACACGGATGTAAACAGTCTGCCGTTGTCTTTGATTGTATCCTGGTATGAACAGAAAGCCGTCGCAGATCTTCTGGCCCTTTTATCTCTGGGGATTAAAGGGATTTATCTTGGGCCTGCCCTGCCTGCGTTCTTAAGCCCTAATGTTTTGCAGTATTTATCAGACACATTTGATCTAAAACCCATCAGTAATGCAGAGGACGATTTAAAATCCTGTCTCCAGCAGAATATTTAAATAGGCGAAAAAGGGGAAAATATTATTTTCCATATAATCCTATATAAATAGGTAAAAATTATTTTATTCAGGACTAAAAAATGCTCATCTCCGGCGGTGGACTTTGATAATTTCAACCGCCTGCCGGAAGGGAGCATTTTTTGTACATAAGAATTTTTTATTAATTAAATTATATTTGGGGAAAATTATTTCTTCTTTAAATGGTTTTCCATAGCGTCAGCTACAGTCTGAAGTACTTTGATTCGGGCATAATATTTTGAATTTCCTTCTACAATGATCCAGGGGGCGTAAGTGGTGGAGGTGCGGACAAGCATTTCATCCACGGCCTTTTCATATTCGTCCCATTTTTCACGATTGCGCCAGTCTTCATCTGTTATTTTCCACTGCTTATCCGGATTGTCCATGCGTTCCCTAAATCGGCGTTCCTGTTCCTCTTTATCAATCTGCATCCAGAATTTTAAGACCAGGGCGCCGTGCTGATAAAGCTGGTGTTCCATATCATTGATTTCCTGATAGGCTCTCTGCCATTCTGCTGTGGTACAAAACCCCTCAATACGTTCCACCATAACACGGCCGTACCATGTTCGGTCAAAGATAGCAATGTGCCCATCCTTTGGAAGATGCTCCCAGAAGCGCCAGAGATAATGATGGACTTTTTCAATATCGTTGGGCGATGCTGTGGGGAATACCTGATAACCTCTTGGGTCCATTTTTTCGGTGAGCCGCTTAATAGCGCCCCCTTTTCCACCGGCATCCCATCCTTCAAATCCGATTACTACCGGTATTCTGCGGCGGTAATATTCCCCGTGAAGAGCGGCGATTTTTTTCTGGAGATGTTCCAGTTTTTTTCTGTATTCATCCCTGGAGATGTCAAGAGATAAATCTGCTTTCTTCAGACTAGAAGTGCGCAGAATATTATCCTGAAAACTAACTGTCTGTCTGTTTTGTGTGGTTTTTGCCGAAGGCATGGTTTCCGAATGTCCGGCAAGTGCCCTCCTTATAGCAGAGATAACGGCAGTGTAGATTTTAATGGTGGCATATTCACGGTCCATAGACTCTATCAGTGTCCAGGGGGCGTAATCTGTATCTGTGTGCTCTAGCATCTGGTCATTCATGTTTTTATATTCATCAAATTTTTCATTTCTTTTTAAGTCCCCATGGGAAACACGCCAGGCGCTTGATTTTGAACTCAGGAGTTTGTCAAAGCGTTTCTTTTGTTCCTTTTTATCAATGCACAAAAACAGTTTGATGATTACCGTGTTGTCATCTGTCAGCTGCCGTTCAAATGTATTGATCTGCTTGTAGGCTTCAGAAAGACCGGGGTCAGGCGTGACTTTTTCAAAACGGTCAATTAGAACCTTTCGGTACCAGCTGCGGTCAAAAATTGCGATGTGTCCACGGGCAGGGGTTTTGGTCCAAAAGCGCCATAAAAACGGGTGCATACGCTCTTCTTTAGTTTCGCTGCCGACAGAATAGACAGTAAATCCCCGGGGGTCAAGGGCGTGAATTAGTTTACCGATCTGGTAGCCCTTTCCGGCTGCACCAAAACCTTCAAAGACAATTATAACCGGCAGTTTCTGTTCCCTGCATGTTCTCTGCAGCCGGGAAAGTTCTGGTTCCAGCTGTTCCATACGGGCTTTAAATTCCTTTTTGGACATTTTTTTTGTTAAATCAATTTGCTCCAGCATTTTATGACCTCCTTATCAGATAAATCTATAATTACAGTATACACCATATTTTACTATTCATATACAACTGTATGAACAGAAGCATCCAGGAACTAAGAGTGTGCAGGAAGATAAAGGAATTAATTCTTAATATTTTCTTAAGAATGATATTAGAATCTTAATTGTTGAAACAAAATATTGAATTAGGGAAGATTTTGATATATTGTTTTTTGGTAGCTTCAAAAACTGTCTGGATTATTTGGACAGATCAATTTATAGAACGGAAGAAAAATAATATTATGATTTCAATGTTTGAACAGTTTATTACTTTTGTTGGAAACTCATATCCAACCTATAAATCAATTTATGCTATGATTGGAACGGTTTTTACAATCATGCTGTTTTATAAAAAGTTTTATAAATATATGGGGATTTTTGTTACAAGAAAGTTTAAGCCTGCCAAGCGGAACCATAAATATGCTATTTTGATACCGGCCAGAAATGAGGAGTCGGTAATTGCCAATTTATTAGACAGCATTCATAAGCAGGATTATGATATGAGTTTGGTAACAATATTTGTTGTGGCGGACAACTGTACGGATAAGACGGCAGAAATCGCTCGTAAATGCGGGGCAGTTTGTTATGAACGTTTCGATGAAGAGCACAAAACAAAGGGGTATGCCCTGCAGTTTCTCTTAGACCGGATTGAGGAAGACTATGGAAGAATGTCATTTGAGGGATATTTTATTTTTGATTCGGACAATTTGCTGAAGGAGGATTACATTTCCAGAATGAATGATTCCTTTGACGCAGGCTGTGATTTGATTACTTCTTATAGAAATACGAAGAATTTCAGTGAAAACTGGATTGCATCCACTTATGCGCTCCACTGGCTGCGTTCCATTCGTAATAATCACCGGCCCAGATCGGTTCTCAGACTGGCCACGAATATACAGGGGACAGGGTTTTTGTTTACCAGCGAAATTGTGCGGGACGGATGGAAATATACCTCGCTCACAGAAGACCGTGCACTGACAGCCGATGCAGTTGCCCAGGGGTATCAGATTACATATAATGATGCGGCGGTATTTTATGATGAGCAGCCGGTTTCGTTAAAAATTGCCCTCAGGCAGAGACTGCGCTGGTCAAGAGGACATCTGGAAGCTTTTGTTGAGACCGGACCTTATCTTTTTTTAAACATTTTTTTTGGAAAGCTTCTAGTAAAGACAAAGTGGAAGCGTGAAACGAAGCGGAAACCGGAAAAATGGACGGTGAAGGAAGTACTTCTGGCAATACTTGAATCTATTAGGCATCGTTTTGCATCCTTTGATACATTAATGCAGCTGACGCCCTTTGAAATAATAAATATCGTAAGATGGCTGTTAATTTCTTTCTTCATTTACGGATGTGCCTGTTATATTCAGGGAATTGACAGCCTGCCTCTTGTCACAACAGGTACCTGGCTTGGGAAAATCGTGCGTACATTTGTAAATCCGATTCTGCAGGTGGATTCGGGCTGGAGCGCTCTTTGGGCAGGCTTTTTGCTGACCTTATTTAGGAGGTTGTTTTTCAGAATTGCAGATTATCTGGAAAATATTCTGACTGCAGTTTACCTGTTTATTATTGAGCATAAACGAATGATTCGGATTCCGCTTAGGAAAAAAATATTGTTTTGTCTTACATGGCCTACCTTTGATATTATCGGACGGTATACAAAGTATATTGCGGTATTTAAAAAGGTCAGCTGGAAGACAATTCCTCACCAGTCCAAGGTTACTATAGAGGACCTCCGCCAGGATGCCGTAAAACAGAATTGATACAACTGCTGTGGAGAATTTTTGGCGGTATTTTTGTAAAAAGACAGAATTTATGAAAAATAAAATCTGTATATGAAAGTCGTGGACAATAAATATTAAGCGCTATATAATAAAGTTGTAACCAATAAATATTTGATAAAATACAAGGGGGTATTTTATGAAACTTTATGCGGACACAGCTGATTTAAACGAGCTGAAAAAAATGGATGAGATGGGAATTTTGGAAGGAATTACTACAAATCCCACAATTGCTTCCAAAGCGGGGAAGTCATTGACGGAGACGTTGAAAAAACTTGCAGGAGAATTTCCCGATATTGAGATTTTTGCCCAGGTAATAGCGGCAGGGACAGAAGAGATGGTTGAGGAGGCGCGCCAGATTCATGAGGCGGGACCTCATATGGTTGTTAAGATTCCATGTACTCAGCGGGGATTGGCAGCCGTAAAAATTCTGACAGCAGAGGGAATCAGGGTATGTGTAACAGCTGTGCTGACAGCGGCAGAGGCATATTTGTGTGCGGTGGCCGGGGCCGATTATGTTGCTCCATATACCGGACAGAATGATATTATCGGATTTCGTGGGACTGATTCTCTGGCAGAAATGTGTGAAGTAATTCAGGCATCCGGTTATGAGACAAAGGTTTTGGCAGCATCTATTGAAAAGCCACAGGAGATGATTGATTATGCTCTGGCTGGTGCAGATGCAATTACCGTTCCTTATCATGTGATTGCAGATACGTTTTCATATACGAAGCCGCTGACCGATATGTATATCTCCAATTTTTATAAAGACTGGTCAGAAAACAATTGTGAAATATGATTTTGCAAGGGTGACAGAAGGCAGAAAATAAAAACAGCGGAACATGAACTTTGGTTTGGAATTCATGTTCCGCTGTATTATTTTTTGCATCTGTTTTTACTTTTGCTATTTTTATATAGAAGAAACTGCTTTGGACAAAATCAGGTGGTGTATTTTAAAATGCGGGCGGGATTTCCGGCCACGACGGCATTGTCAGGCACATCCTTTGTCACCACAGAACCGGCGCCGATTACGGCGTTATTACCAATGGTTACTCCGGGAAGAACTGTGCAGTGTCCTCCAAACCATACATTATCGCCAATGGTGATTGGCTCTCCATGCATATAATTGGCGGCACGCCTTTTGGATTCCATAGGATGAACTGCGGTATACAGTCCTGTCTGAGGTCCAATTAGACAATTATCTCCAATAGTTACTTTTGCAGCATCTAGTATTACTACATCAAAATTAGCAAAGAAGTTTTTGCCTGCATGAATATTGTATCCATAGTCACAGTGAAAGGGAGGTTTAATAAAGATGTCATCACTGCAGCTGCCAAAAATATCCTTTAAAAGCTTTAGTCTTAGCCCCTTTTCTTCCTCAGTAGTCTGATTATAGCGGTCACATAATGCTCTGGCACGGCTCTTTACGGCACCAAGCTCAGGATCACCGTTAAAAAATTCTTCTCCGGCCCTTTGTTTTTCCAGTTCCGTTTTTTGTGTCATAATATCTTAGCCCTTTCTTAATAATAAGTCTATAAGTGGTATTTCAGGGCACATATGTCCCCTGCAGAATCACAATTTTATTCATTAAGAAAGTATATACTAAAAAAAACTTGATTTCTACCATTATATAGTGATAGTATAGTGAATATTTTTAAACTGTGAAAATGATATATGCTTAGACGTATGGCAATAAAAAAGTGTTGACGCACCTTGACTGGTGTGCTATATTAGACTAGCGATGGAAGTAGGTCTTTTTTTTATGCCTAAAAACAAAGAATTAAACGGAGGTGGAAGTTGTGCGCGTTAAAATCACATTAGCTTGTACAGAGTGCAAACAGCGTAATTACAACCTGACCAAGGATAAGAAAGCTCATCCGGACAGAATGGAAGTTAACAAGTATTGTAAGTTTTGCAGAAAACATACATTACACAAAGAAACCAAATAATCCGGAATACGCAAAGGAAGTGAGAAAATGGGAGAAAAAAATCAAGAAAAAACTCCAAAGACAAGCTGGTTTGGCGGTCTGAAGGCTGAATTTGGTAAAGTAGTTTGGCCGGATAAAAAATCACTTGGCAAACAGACTATAGCGGTTATTATTGTCTGCATTATCCTGGGTATTATAATTGCCGTTCTGGATTTCGGTATTCAGCACGGTGTGGATTTCCTGATTAACTTATAAGGAAAGTGGAGGTGATTGTATGGCAGAGGCAAACTGGTATGTAGTTCATACCTACTCGGGTTACGAGAATAAGGTTAAGGCGAACATTGAAAAGACAATTGAAAACAGACATCTTGAAAACGAAATTCTTGAGGTAAGAGTTCCTATGCAGGATGTGGTTGAATTGAAGAATGGTGCTAAAAAGCAGGTTCAGAAAAAAATGTTTCCGGGTTATGTACTGATCAACATGATTATGAATGATGATACCTGGTACGTAGTCAGAAATACCAGAGGAGTTACCGGATTTGTAGGTCCGGGATCCAAGCCGGTACCGCTCACTGAAGCTGAAATGAGACCATTGGGAATCAAAACAGAAGAAGTTGTGGTTGACTTCACAGAAGGTGACAGTGTTCTTGTGATTGCCGGTGTTTGGAAGGACACCGTTGGAGTAATCCAGACCATGAACCACAGCAAACAGATTCTTACAATTAATGTAGATCTGTTCGGGCGCGAAACCCCGGTTGAAATAGGTTTCGCAGAAGTGAAAAAACTATAAAGGAGGCAATCTAAAATGGCAAAAAAAGTAGAAGGATATATAAAATTGCAGATTCCTGCTGGAAAGGCTACACCAGCTCCTCCAGTTGGACCTGCACTTGGACAGCACGGCGTTAACATTGTAGAATTTACAAAACAGTTCAATGCAAAAACAGCTGACCAGGGAGACTTAATTATCCCTGTAGTTATTACAGTATATTCAGACAGAAGCTTCAGCTTCGTTACAAAAACACCACCAGCTCCAGTACTGATTAAAAAAGCATGCAATATCAAATCTGGTTCAGCTACACCTAATAAAACAAAGGTGGCAACAATTTCCAAAGAAAAAGTAAAAGAAATTGCAGAGCTGAAAATGCCGGATTTAAATGCAGCTTCTCTTGAAGCAGCTATGAGCATGATCGCTGGTACTGCAAGAAGCATGGGTGTAACAGTAGAAGAGTAACTATCGCAGAATAAAAGATCTACCGAATTATATGTAACGTAGTAGTGGGAGGGACCTCTCCCGATATTACCACAGGAGGTATTAATTAATGAAAAGAGGAAAAAAATACGTCGAAGCTGCTAAAAAGATCGACAGAACAGTTCAGTATGATACAGCTGATGCTATCGGCATTGTAAAATCCAATGCTACAGCAAAATTTGACGAGACCATTGAAGCTCACATAAGAACAGGATGTGACGGACGTCATGCAGAGCAGCAGATCCGTGGTGCGGTTGTACTTCCTCACGGAACAGGAAAAACTGTAAAAGTTTTAGTTTTCGCAAAAGGTGTAAAACTTGACGAAGCTCAGGCTGCAGGCGCTGATTATGTAGGCGGTGAAGAGTTACTGCCAAAAATCCAGAATGAAGGCTGGTTAGATTTTGATGTTGTAGTTGCTACACCAGATATGATGGGTGTTGTTGGTCGTTTGGGACGTGTACTTGGACCAAAAGGTTTAATGCCAAACCCAAAAGCTGGTACAGTAACAATGGATGTTACAAAAGCTATCAATGATATCAAAGCTGGTAAAATTGAGTACAGACTGGACAAAACAAACATTATCCATGTGCCAATTGGAAAAGCTTCCTTCACAGAAGAACAATTAGCGGACAACTTCCAGACCCTTATGGATGCCATTATCAAAGCAAGACCAAGTTCTTTGAAAGGTCAGTATTTAAGAAGCGTAACATTAGCTTCTACAATGGGACCTGGTGTAAAATTAAACGTAGCAAAGCTGGTTTAATTTTTAGCTGGTAAACCGTGTCAGAGAATTGGGACGGAATTGATATTGACATCAATATAATACAATGCTATAATAGCAAAGCAATTGCCGAAGACAGCAGGTGCCAAAAGGCATAAACAGTATGTACCTGCCCAGGGAATTTACAAACATGCAGTGTATGTGCTGCATATGTGTAAAGACTATAAACCTCTCTGTCTTCCAACAGAGAGGTTTTTTTCGATATAACATAAATCGAAGATACCCCTTTTGTCTGAGGAAAAAATATTAAAAGGAGGTGCACGATTCGTGGCAAAAGTAGAACTGAAACAACCTATCGTACAGGAAATTGCTGAACACATTGAAGGCGCTCAGTCAGTAGTAGTTGTAGACTACCGTGGACTGACAGTTGCTGAAGATACACAGTTACGTAAAGAGTTAAGAGAAGCTGGAATTACTTATAAAGTATATAAAAATACTTTAATGAACCTTGCATTCAAAGGAACTGACTGCGAAAGCCTTGCTCCGGTACTTGAAGGACCAAGCGCAATCGCTATTTCTAAAACAGATGCAACAGCTCCTGCAAGAATCCTGGCGAAATTTGCTAAAACAGCAGCAGCACTTGAAATCAAAGCTGGTGTTGTGGAAGGAGATTTCTATGATGCAGAAGGAATGAAATCTATTTCTGCAATTCCATCCAGAGAAGAACTGCTTTCCAAATTCCTTGGAAGCATTCAGTCTCCTATTACAAACTTTGCTCGCGTTATCAATCAGATCGCAGAGCAGGGCGGCGAAGCTCCTGCAGAAGCATAAGATTCGCGGCGTAAATAAAAATAATACAAAAATAATCTTAAATTGGAGGTAAATTATAATGGCAAAATTAACAACTGAAGAATTTATTGAAGCTATCAAAGAGTTAACAGTATTAGAATTAAACGATTTAGTAAAAGCATGTGAAGAAGAATTTGGTGTATCTGCAGCAGCAGGTGTTGTAGTAGCAGCAGCAGGCGGAGACGCAGCAGCAGCTGAAGAAAAAACTGAGTTTGATGTAGAACTTACAGAAGTAGGTCCAAACAAAGTTAAAGTTATCAAAGTTGTTCGTGAAGTAACAGGCTTAGGATTAAAAGAAGCTAAAGAAGTAGTAGACGGAGCTCCTAAAGTAGTAAAAGAAGCAGCAGAAAAAGCAGAAGCTGATGATATCAAAGCTAAATTAGAAGCAGAAGGCGCAAAAGTAACCTTAAAATAGTCACGTATTAAATGAGACGTGCAGCGAAATAAAGAAACACCCCCGAGATGGAAAGTTCTTTCTAATCTCGGGGGTGTTTCTTTATTTCGATATAGGGCGAAGCCCGTGCACGAGGAAATCCGAGCAGGATTTTCGAGTGTGAGCACGTCTCAGTGAAACTGGCGAAAGCCAGTAACCGAGAAAATACGAAGTGTTTTTGAGGTTATCCAGGCCCAATGTTAATAAAGGAGAAAAAGCGAAGCCCGTGCACGAGGAAATCCGGGCAGGATTTTCGAGTGTGAGCACATATCGGTAAGAATTGGAAAAAATTCCTTGACTTTGATATTTGGGTATGGTATTATGGTAAATGCACTATTGTGGTGTCATGGGCTTTCTTGCGCCCTTTTTTAAGTAGGCAGTTACGATTTTGCTCAGGGAGTGAAAGGGCTCGGTTTATGTGTGTTCTGCACGGGATGATAGCACAAGATGTTGTTGCCCTATGTTATTATCACACCCTATATTGCTTAATTGTTAAAATTCAAATAAAAACGAGAGGTGAAGCGTCAATGGAGAAAAACAGGATACGTCCGGTAAAAACTGGAAAAAGCTTACGTATGAGTTATTCGAGACAGAAAGAGGTATTGGAAATGCCAAACCTGATTGAAGTTCAGAAAGATTCCTACAAATGGTTTCTTGAAGAAGGGCTTCGTGAGGTGTTTGATGATATCTCCCCGATTGCTGACTACAGCGGTCACTTAAGTCTGGAATTTACTGATTTCACATTATGTGAAGATGATGTTAAGTACACAATTCCAGAATGTAAAGAAAGAGATGCGACATATGCAGCTCCTTTAAAAGTCAGAGTCAGACTCTACAACAAAGAAGCGGATGAAATTAACGAACATGAAATTTTCATGGGTGATTTACCACTGATGACAGAAACCGGAACATTCGTAATTAACGGAGCTGAGCGTGTAATTGTCAGCCAGCTGGTGCGTTCTCCTGGCATTTACTATGGAATTGCACACGATAAAGTAGGTAAAGAATTATATTCCTGTACCGTTATTCCAAACCGTGGAGCATGGCTGGAATATGAGACAGATTCCAATGACGTTTTTTATGTACGTGTTGACCGTACAAGAAAGGTACCAATTACTGTTTTAATCCGTGCTCTTGGTATTGGTACAAATCAGGAAATTATAGATTTATTTGGTGAAGAACCTAAAATTATTGCAAGTTTTGGGAAAGATGTTGCGACAAATTATCAGGAAGGTCTGCTGGAACTCTACAAGAAAATCCGTCCGGGTGAGCCTCTCTCTGTAGAGAGCGCAGAAAGCCTGATTATGGCTATGTTCTTTGACCCGAGACGTTATGATCTGGCGAAAGTCGGAAGATATAAATTTAACAAAAAATTACTGCTGAAAAACCGTATCAGTGGACAGGTTCTGGCTGAAGATGTGGTTGATCCGACAACAGGTGAAATTCTGGCAGAAGCAGGAGCAAAAGTAGACAGAAACCTTGCTGACCGTATCCAGAATGCAGCTGTTCCTTTTGTGTGGATTCAGGCAGAGGAAAGAAATGTAAAAGTGCTCTCCAGCATGATGGTAAATATTGCCGATTATGTGGACGCAGATCCAAAAGAACTGGGCGTTACAGAATTGGTTTATTATCCGGTGCTTGAGCAGATTTTAAATGAAAATGATAATTTAGAAGATATCAAAGAAGCAGTGCGCAAAAATATTGCAGATTTGATTCCAAAACATATTACAAAGGAAGATATTCTGGCATCTATCAATTATAATATGCATCTGGAATATGGTCTGGGCAATGATGACGATATTGATCATCTGGGCAACAGACGTATCCGTGCTGTTGGTGAGCTGCTTCAGAATCAGTATCGTATTGGTTTATCCAGACTGGAGAGAGTCGTTCGTGAGAGAATGACAACACAGGATCTGGAAAATATTACAGCGCAGAATCTCATCAATATTAAACCTGTTACAGCCGCAGTGAAGGAATTTTTTGGTTCTTCCCAGCTGTCTCAGTTTATGGATCAGAATAACCCTCTGGGCGAACTGACACATAAGAGACGTCTGTCTGCACTGGGACCGGGAGGTCTTTCTAGAGACCGTGCGGGATTCGAGGTGCGTGATATCCATTATTCACATTATGGAAGAATGTGTCCGGTAGAAACTCCGGAAGGTCCGAACATCGGTCTGATCAATTCACTGGCTTCTTATGCAAGAATTAACGAATATGGATTTGTGGAAGCGCCATATCGCGTGATTGACAAGTCAGATCCAAAGAATCCGCGTGTTACAGACGAAGTAGTGTATATGACTGCGGATGAAGAGGACAATTTCCATGTGGCACAGGCCAATGAAAAGTTGGATGAGGATGGATATTTTGTACGTAAGTCCGTTTCAGGCCGTTACAGAGAAGAGACTCAGGAATACGACAGAACATTGTTTGACTATATGGATGTATCTCCGAAAATGGTATTTTCTGTGGCTACTGCCCTGATTCCGTTCCTGGAAAATGATGATGCTAACCGTGCGCTGATGGGCGCCAACATGCAGCGTCAGGCGGTTCCGCTTTTAACAACAGAAGCTCCTGTAGTTGGAACCGGTATGGAACCGAAAACAGCTGTTGACTCTGGTGTCTGCGTTGTGGCAAAGCGGGCAGGAACCATTGAACGTTCTATTTCAAACGAGATTACAATTAAATATGACGATGATGGAACAAGAGAAGTTATTAAGCTGACTAAATTCTCCAGAAGCAATCAGTCTAACTGCTACAATCAAAGACCGATTGTATTCAAGGGCGAGCATGTGGAGGCCGGTCAGGTCATCGCAGATGGTCCGTCTACATCCAATGGCGAACTGGCTCTTGGTAAAAATCCTCTCATCGGATTTATGACATGGGAAGGCTATAACTATGAAGATGCTGTATTGTTAAGTGAGAGACTTGTTCAGGATGACGTTTATACTTCTGTGCATATTGAGGAATATGAAGCAGAAGCCCGTGATACAAAGCTGGGGCCCGAAGAAATTACAAGAGATGTTCCGGGTGTCGGTGATGATGCATTAAAAGATCTGGACGAGAGAGGTATTATCCGTATCGGAGCCGAGGTTCGTGCCGGTGATATTCTGGTAGGTAAAGTTACTCCCAAAGGAGAAACAGAACTGACGGCTGAGGAGAGACTGCTGCGGGCAATCTTTGGAGAAAAGGCAAGAGAGGTAAGGGATACTTCCTTAAAAGTACCTCACGGTGAATATGGTATTGTTGTAGATGCAAAAGTATTTACAAGAGAAAATGGCGATGAGTTATCACCGGGAGTAAATCAGGCTGTCCGCATTTATATTGCCCAGAAGAGAAAAATCTCTGTTGGTGATAAAATGGCCGGACGTCACGGTAACAAGGGTGTCGTTTCCCGTGTACTTCCGGTAGAAGATATGCCGTTCCTTCCAAACGGACGTCCTCTGGATATTGTACTGAATCCTTTGGGTGTACCTTCCCGTATGAATATCGGTCAGGTGCTTGAAATTCACTTAAGTCTGGCAGCAAAAGCGCTGGGATTCAATATTGCTACACCGGTATTTGATGGCGCTAATGAAATAGATATTATGGATACTCTGGATCTGGCTAATGATTATGTAAACCTTAGCTGGGATGAGTTCAAAGCAAAACATGGAGCAGAGCTTCTGCCGGAAGTTCTGGATTACTTATATGAAAACAGAGATCACAGAGAGTTATGGAAAGGTGTTCCGCTTTCTAGAGATGGAAAGGTAAGACTGCGGGACGGCCGTACCGGTGAATTTTTTGACAGTCCGGTAACCATTGGCCACATGCACTATCTGAAACTGCACCACCTGGTAGATGATAAGATTCATGCACGTTCTACAGGTCCGTACTCTCTGGTTACACAGCAGCCTCTGGGCGGTAAAGCACAGTTCGGCGGACAGCGTTTCGGAGAAATGGAAGTATGGGCTCTGGAAGCATATGGCGCATCCTATACACTTCAGGAAATCCTGACAGTAAAATCTGATGACGTTGTAGGCCGTGTAAAAACGTATGAGGCGATTATTAAAGGTGACAATATTCCGGAACCGGGAATCCCTGAATCCTTTAAAGTACTTTTAAAAGAGCTTCAGTCTCTGGGTCTGGATGTGATTGTACAGGACGAAGCAGGGGAAGAGGTAAAACTTCTGGAGACAAGCGAATATGGCAATACCGATATTAATGCAATTATAGCAGGAGACCGCAGCTTTAATTATGAAGAGAATGAGTCTTTCGGGGCTATGGGCTTTAGTAAGCAGGAGTTTAATGAAAACGAAGAACTTGTCAGTGTAGATGAGGAAGAAGAGAGCGATCTTGCAGAAGATTTCCAGGAAGAAGTTCTTGACGAAGAAGAATAGAAGGAGGGAGTGTTCTAAATGCCAGAAACAATGAATAAAGAAAGCTACCAGCCGATTGCATTTGACGCGATTCGTATTGGTCTGGCTTCACCGGAAAAAATCAGAGACTGGTCCCGGGGCGAAGTTAAAAAACCGGAAACCATTAACTATAGAACCTTGAAACCAGAAAAAGACGGATTATTCTGCGAGCGTATTTTCGGGCCCAGCAAAGACTGGGAATGCCATTGTGGAAAGTATAAAAAAATCCGTTATAAAGGCGTAGTCTGCGATCGATGCGGTGTTGAAATTACAAAATCAAACGTACGTAGAGAACGTATGGGACATATTGAGCTGGCAGCTCCTGTATCCCATATCTGGTACTTTAAGGGGATCCCAAGCCGTATGGGCTTAATTCTTGATCTGTCTCCCCGTACCCTGGAAAAAGTTCTGTATTTTGCTTCTTATATCGTATTGGATAAAGGAAACTCTGATTTACAGTATAAACAGGTGTTGTCAGAAGCTGAGTATCAGGAAGCAAGAGAAAAATTCGGCAGCGATTTCCGTGTGGGAATGGGAGCCGAAGCAATCATGGAGCTGCTGCGGGCCATTGATCTGGAAAAAGATGCGGCAGAATTAAAAGCAGGCTTAAAAGGAGCAACAGGACAGAAACGTGCAAGAATTATTAAACGTCTGGAAGTTGTAGAAGCATTCCGGGAATCACAGAATAAACCGGAATGGATGATTATGACTGTAATTCCGGTTATTCCTCCGGATCTTCGTCCTATGGTTCAGCTGGACGGCGGACGTTTTGCAACCTCAGATCTCAATGACCTGTACCGGAGAATTATTAACAGAAATAATCGTTTGAGAAGACTTCTGGAACTGGGGGCGCCGGATATTATTGTTCGTAATGAGAAGCGTATGCTCCAGGAAGCAGTAGATGCGCTCATTGATAATGGACGCCGGGGAAGACCTGTTACAGGTCCTGGAAATCGTGCATTAAAATCCCTTTCTGATATGCTGAAAGGTAAGTCAGGACGTTTCCGTCAGAACCTGCTTGGAAAACGAGTTGATTATTCAGGACGTTCCGTTATCGTGGTAGGTCCGGAATTAAAGATTTATCAGTGCGGTCTCCCAAAAGAGATGGCCATAGAATTATTTAAACCATTTGTTATGAAAGAACTGGTGGCAAATGGAACCGCACACAATATTAAAAGTGCGAAAAAAATGGTAGAAAGACTTCAGCCGGAAGTATGGGATGTGCTGGAAGGCGTAATTAAAGAGCATCCGGTTATGTTAAACCGCGCCCCCACACTGCACAGACTGGGTATTCAGGCATTTGAACCGATTCTGGTAGAAGGTAAAGCGATCAAGCTGCATCCGTTAGTATGTACTGCTTATAATGCCGATTTCGACGGTGATCAGATGGCTGTCCATCTTCCGTTATCAGTGGAAGCACAGGCAGAATGCCGGTTTATGCTGCTTTCACCAAACAACTTGTTAAAACCTTCAGACGGTGGTCCGGTAGCTGTTCCTTCTCAGGATATGGTACTTGGTATCTACTATCTGACACAGGAAAGACCAGGCTCTGTAGGAGAAGGCAATTACTTTAAGAATGTAAATGAAGCAATCCTGGCTTATGAAAACAAAGCGCTGACTCTGCACTCCAGAATCCATGTGCGTGTTACAAAGACAATGCCGGATGGAACTGTAATGACAGATACTGTAGAATCCACACTGGGCAGGTTTATCTTTAATGAAATTCTGCCTCAGGATCTGGGATTTGTAGACAGAACAGTTCCCGGAAATGAACTAGTTTTGGAAGTTGATTTCCACGTGGGCAAAAAAGGCTTAAAACAGATTCTTGAAAAAGTTATCAATATTCATGGTGCAACAAAGACTGCCGAAGTACTGGATGATATTAAGGCAATGGGTTATAAATATTCAACCAGAGCAGCTATGACAGTATCTATTTCTGATATGACTGTGCCGGAGAAAAAGCCGGAACTGATTAAATCTGCACAGGATACTGTGGATCTGATTACAAAGAATTACAAACGAGGCCTGATTACAGAAGAAGAGCGTTATAAAGAAGTTATTGAGACCTGGAAAGAAACCGATGATGAGCTGACACATGAGCTGCTTTCAGGACTGGACAAATACAATAATATCTTTATGATGGCTGATTCCGGAGCCCGTGGTTCTGACAAACAGATCAAACAGCTGGCCGGTATGCGTGGTCTGATGGCTGATACAACAGGTAGAACCATTGAGCTGCCAATTAAGTCAAACTTCCGTGAGGGTCTTGACGTTTTGGAATACTTTATGTCTGCTCATGGTGCACGTAAAGGTCTGTCTGATACAGCTCTTCGTACAGCCGATTCCGGTTATCTGACAAGACGTCTGGTAGACGTTTCACAGGAACTTGTAATTCGTGAAACAGATTGCTGTGAAGGTACAGACAGAGAGATTCCTGGTATGTATGTGAAAGCATTCATGGATGGAAAAGAAGAGATTGAAAGTCTTCAGGAAAGAATTACAGGCCGTGTGGCATGTGAAGATATCTGTGATGCTGAAGGCAATATATTAGTAAAAGCAAACCATATGATTACACCAAAACGTGCGGCCCTTGTTATGAGTAAAGGTGTAGATGAAAACGGAGAACCGCTGGATAAAGTGAAAATCCGTACGATTCTTACCTGCCGTTCACACATTGGTATCTGTGCAAAATGTTATGGAGCCAATATGGCTACGGGCCAGGCCGTACAGGTTGGAGAGGCAGTTGGTATTATTGCCGCTCAGTCTATCGGTGAGCCTGGTACACAGCTGACCATGCGTACATTCCATACCGGTGGTGTTGCCGGCGACGATATTACACAGGGTCTTCCCCGTGTGGAAGAGTTATTTGAGGCAAGAAAACCGAAAGGTCTTGCGATTATTACTGAGTTTGCAGGCGTGGCAGCTATTAAGGATACCAAGAAGAAACGCGAAATCATTGTTACAAATCAGGAAACCGGGGAAACAAAGGCATATCTGATCCCGTATGGCTCCAGAATCAAAATTGTGGATGGAGCTGTTCTGGAAGCAGGCGATGAGCTGACAGAAGGTAGCGTAAATCCTCATGATATTCTGAAGATTAAAGGCATTCGTGCTGTACAGGATTATATGATTCAGGAGGTACAGCGTGTATACCGTCTTCAGGGTGTAGAAATCAATGATAAGCACGTTGAAGTAATCGTACGTCAGATGCTTAAGAAAATCCGCATTGAAAATAACGGTGATTCTGAATTCCTTCCGGGAACATTGGTGGATGTTCTTGATTATGAAGACGCAAACGAGAAACTTCTAGAAGAAGGAAAAGAGCCTTCTGAAGGAAAACAGGTTCTGCTTGGTATTACAAAAGCATCACTGGCAACCAACTCCTTTATGTCTGCCGCTTCCTTCCAGGAAACAACAAAAGTACTGACAGATGCAGCAATTAAAGGCAAAGTTGATCCTCTGATTGGATTAAAAGAAAATGTAATTATCGGTAAATTGATTCCGGCCGGAACAGGGCTTAAGAGATATCGGTCTATCACACTGGATTCAGATATCAGTGAAACAGATGATATTATGTTTGAAGAAGAATTTGAGGATTTCAGTGAGATTCCGGAAATGCAGGAAAGCGGAATGTTAGACGAAATTATACTGGAAAATAATTAGTGATGTGAGATAAAATACCCTGACAGTTACGTATCTTAAACAGATGCCGATACACTGTCAGGGTATTTCACTTTTTATATAGAACAGCAGCCGGATTGCCCATAAATCTGGAATACAATTTGTGCAATATGATATTAAGGGGAGATAAGCTTAATTAGTAAGAGCGGTTGTGGAAGAAGAAAATTTCGGAAAGGGGTCTCTTTAGAATTTATAGTATTTATTATAGAAGTAATACACTCATTGTATAAATTCTGTAAAACCTGGAAAAAATCTAGAAAAACATGCTTGACATCCGGGATACACTCGAATATACTGGATTAGTGTGCATGAGAATGCACATTTTTTACAAATAAAGCAGGAGGTGAAAAGAATGCCAACATTTAATCAGTTAGTAAGAAAAGGACGTCAGACAGCTGTAAAAAAATCTACAGCACCAGCTCTTCAGAAAGGTTATAACTCTTTACAGAAAAGACCTACTGATCAGTCTGCTCCACAGAAACGTGGTGTCTGCACAGCAGTAAAAACTGCAACTCCTAAAAAACCTAACTCAGCTCTTAGAAAAATTGCCAGAGTTCGTCTTTCAAACGGAATCGAAGTAACAAGCTACATTCCAGGTGAAGGCCATAACTTACAGGAGCATAGTGTTGTTCTGATCCGTGGCGGCAGGGTAAAAGATTTACCAGGTACAAGATACCACATCATCAGAGGTACACTGGATACAGCAGGCGTTGCTAATAGACGTCAGGCTCGTTCCAAATACGGCGCTAAGAGACCGAAAGCAGGTAAATAATATCTGTTTTTAAAACCAATAGTATCACAAACAGAGCTATGTATGGTTAGTGTTGGAATTCATTGATTCACTTGTTGAGATAAATCGATGTTCCTGCACGAACACATTAGAGAGACACATGTGAGTACCGTTGAATTAATCGAAAAATAAAAATAGGATGATTAAGGAGGGAAGTAACGTGCCACGTAAAGGACATAATCAGAAAAGAGATGTATTAGCAGATCCGTTATACAACAATAAAGTGGTAACAAAGCTTATCAATAACATTATGTTAGACGGTAAGAAAGGTATTGCTCAGAAAATTGTATACGGAGCTTTTGAACGTGTTGCAGCGAAAACTGACAAACCAGCTATCGAAGTATTCGAAGAAGCAATGAACAACGTAATGCCAGTACTTGAGGTAAAGGCAAGACGTATCGGTGGTGCAACATACCAGGTTCCAATCGAAGTAAGACCGGACAGACGTCAGGCTTTAGGACTCCGTTGGTTAACAATGTTCTCCAGAAAAAGAGGAGAAAAAACAATGGAAGAAAGATTGGCAAATGAAATTATGGATGCAGCAAATAACACAGGCGCATCTGTAAAGCGTAAAGAAGATATGCACAAAATGGCAGAAGCAAACAAAGCTTTCGCTCATTACAGATTCTAATAGGAGGAAGTTACCTTGGCTGAAAGAGAATACCCATTGGAGAGAACCAGAAATATTGGTATTATGGCTCATATTGATGCTGGTAAAACTACCACAACAGAGCGTATCCTTTATTATACTGGTGTTAACTATAAAATTGGTGATACTCATGAAGGTACTGCAACTATGGACTGGATGGAGCAGGAACAGGAAAGAGGTATTACCATCACATCAGCTGCCACAACCTGTCACTGGACACTGCAGGAAAACTGCAAGCCAAAACCAGGTGCATTAGAACACCGTATCAATATCATTGATACCCCAGGACACGTTGACTTCACAGTAGAAGTAGAACGTTCCCTTCGTGTATTAGATGGTGCTGTTGGTGTATTCTGTGCTAAGGGCGGTGTTGAACCACAGTCCGAAAATGTATGGCGTCAGGCTGATACCTATAATGTTCCGAGAATGGCATTTATTAACAAAATGGATATTCTTGGTGCAAATTTCTACGGTGCAGTAGATCAGATTAAAACAAGATTAGGTAAAAATGCAATCTGCATTCAGCTTCCAATCGGTAAAGAAGAGGATTTCAAAGGAATTGTTGATCTTTTCGAAATGAAAGCTTATATTTACAATGATGATAAAGGCGATGATATTTCTATCGAGGATATTCCGGAAGATATGAAAGATGATGCAGAGCTGTATCGTACAGAGCTTGTAGAAAAAATCTGTGAGCTTGATGATGATCTGATGATGGAATATTTAGAAGGCGAAGAACCAGATACAGATGCATTAAAGGCAGCTTTAAGAAAAGCTACCTGTGAATGTACAGCAGTTCCTGTATGCTGTGGTACTGCATACAGAAATAAAGGTGTTCAGAAATTATTGGATGCTATTATTGAGTTTATGCCTTCTCCAATTGATATCCCGTCTATCAAAGGTACTGATATGGATGGAAATGAAGTGGAGAGACATTCTTCTGATGACGAACCATTTTCAGCACTGGCATTTAAGATCATGGCTGATCCATTCGTTGGAAAGCTTGCATTCTTCCGTGTATATTCAGGAACAATGAACTCCGGTTCTTATGTACTGAATTCTACAAAGGGAAAGAAAGAACGTGTTGGACGTATTTTACAGATGCATGCAAACAAGAGAGCAGAGCTTGATAAAGTTTACTCCGGTGATATTGCAGCTGCTGTAGGTTTCAAAATGACTGCAACAGGTGATACCATCTGTGATGAGCAGCACCCGGTAATCCTGGAATCCATGGAATTCCCAGAACCGGTTATTGAGCTGGCAATTGAGCCAAAAACAAAAGCAGGACAGGGTAAGATGGGTGAAGCTCTTGCAAAACTTGCAGAAGAAGATCCTACTTTCCGTGCGCATACTAATCATGAAACAGGCCAGACCATTATCGCAGGTATGGGTGAGCTCCATCTGGAAATCATCGTTGACCGTCTGCTTCGTGAATTCAAAGTAGAAGCTAACGTTGGTGCTCCGCAGGTTGCATATAAAGAAACCTTTACAAAACCTGTTGATCAGGAATACAAATATGCAAAACAGTCTGGTGGTCGTGGACAGTACGGTCACTGTAAAGTTAAATTTGAGCCAATGGATGCAAATGCAGAAGAAACCTTCAAATTTGAATCTTCTGTTGTGGGCGGTTCTATTCCAAAAGAATATATCCCTGCCGTTGGCGAAGGTATTGAAGAAGCAGCAAAAGCAGGTATCCTTGCAGGATTCCCAGTTCTTGGTGTAAAAGCAAATGTATACGATGGTTCTTACCACGAAGTCGATTCATCTGAAATGGCATTCCACATTGCCGGTTCTATGGCTTTTAAAGAAGCTATGAAGAAAGCAGATCCAGTACTGCTTGAGCCGATCATGAAAGTGGAAGTTACTATGCCTGAAGAATATATGGGCGATGTAATCGGTGATATTAACTCACGCCGCGGCCGTATTGAAGGTATGGACGATCTTGGCGGTGGTAAAATTGTCAGAGGTTATGTTCCGCTTGCTGAAATGTTTGGTTATTCTACAGACCTGCGTTCAAAAACACAGGGACGTGGTAACTATTCAATGTTCTTTGAGAAATATGAGCCGGTACCGAAGTCTGTACAGGAAAAAATTATTTCAGCAAAAAGCAAATAAATCTTGAAAATTCGGCGTATCTTTAATATAATCGAAATAGCCGAGTAAAGAAGAAAAAATCGAAAAAAGATTGAATAATATGTGCCTTAAAGGCCTATGTTGAAGGAGGAAATTCAAATGGCTAAAGAAAAATTTACAAGAACGAAACCGCATTGTAATATTGGTACAATCGGACACGTAGATCATGGTAAAACAACTTTAACAGCAGCTATCACAAAAGTATTAGCAGCTAGAGTTGAAGGTAACGCAGTAGTAGATTTCGAAAATATCGATAAAGCTCCAGAAGAAAGAGAACGTGGTATCACAATTTCTACAGCTCACGTTGAGTATGAAACAGAAAATCGTCACTATGCACACGTTGACTGCCCAGGACATGCTGACTATGTTAAAAACATGATCACAGGTGCTGCTCAGATGGACGGCGCTATCCTTGTAGTAGCTGCTACAGATGGTGTTATGGCTCAGACAAAAGAGCATATCTTACTTTCCCGTCAGGTAGGTGTACCTTACATTGTTGTATTCATGAACAAATGTGATATGGTAGATGACGAAGAATTACTTGAATTAGTAGAAATGGAAATCACAGAAGTTCTGGAAGAGTATGATTTCACAGACTGCCCAATCATCAAAGGATCTGCTTTAAAAGCTCTGGAAGATCCAAACGGAGAATGGGGAGACAAGATTATGGAATTAATGGCTACAGTAGATTCCTATATTCCAGATCCTCAGCGTGCTACAGATCAGCCATTCCTTATGCCAGTAGAGGACGTATTCACAATTACAGGACGTGGTACAGTTGCTACAGGTAGAGTAGAGCGTGGTGTTATCCATATCAATGACGAAGTTGAAATCGTTGGTATTAAAGAAGATATCCAGAAAACAACAGTTACAGGTATCGAAATGTTCCGTAAACTGTTAGACGAAGGCCAGGCTGGTGATAACATCGGTGCATTACTTCGTGGTATTAAAAGAGAAGACATCGAAAGAGGTCAGGTTCTTATTAAACCAGGTACAGTAACATGCCATACAAAATTCACAGCTCAGGTTTACGTTCTGACAAAAGATGAAGGTGGCCGTCATACTCCATTCTTCAACAACTACCGTCCACAGTTCTACTTCAGAACAACAGACGTAACAGGTGTCTGCAACTTACCAGATGGTGTAGAAATGTGTATGCCTGGTGATAACGTAGAAATGACAATCGAACTGATCCACCCAATCGCTATGGAGCAGGGTCTTACATTCGCTATTCGTGAAGGCGGACGTACAGTAGGTTCAGGCCGTGTTGCTACAATTATCGAGTAATTAAATATTACGTAAAATTAAGGGTTCCCGAAATGGGGAACCCTTTTTTGATACTATTTTGATACTATTAACTGATTTAACTTTTCTGCTACTTCTCCATGTTTATTTGGATATAGATGTCCATATGTGTTATTTACCATTTGGACGGTATCCCCAATTCTTTCCGCTATCAGGTGGGGAGTAAACCCCATATCAATCAACAGTGATACGTGGGAATGCCGTTACGGTATAATAACGACAAACAGAAAAAGCCTTTATTTTCAAGGGGTTTGAGCGTTTGTCGTCTTTTATTCAATTCCTTTTCCAAGTTGAAAATTGACGAAAACTATAAAGAAAAAAGGAGGCTGTTTTATTAACGACAAAATTTAATAGTGCCAGCGGTCCGGCTTTATGTCTGACCGCTGGTTGCCGTGGGCGTTTCACTTTTATAGGTGGACGCCCTTTTTTCATACTCATTTTCGAGAGAAAGGAGATCCACATGGAATTAAACGAAATGGAAAAAAAGCTGCTCTTTCAAGTGGAGGGCGATTATCAGACAAAGATCCTGAATGAACTTTATATGACCGTGCGGTATTCAAATAATTCCGAACAGCGGGAGGCGGCAGAAGGTCTTATGGCAAAACTTCGTGTTCTGTCAAATGCAGAGTGCATGGACTTGGTAAAAGATATTCAGAAGAATTACCGTCTGCCCTATCCAGCCCGGACGATTGGAGAAAAGATCGCCGAGGCCAGACAACAATCAGGGGCAGAAAAATTGAAGGGGCATGACATCATGGCACTTGAACGCTTTGATCCAGAAGTAAAGCACATGATCGTCTTTGATGTATTGTCTTACGATTCCCCTGTTGGCGACAAAGGCGATAAGATGCGCTTGTTCCTTACAGATGCCGGCTATCAGAAATTTTTAGAGAGCCAGGAACGGGGCGAAGTGAAACTGAAAAACCATGCGAAGGTCTCTGACGGTCATCTCCATTATGACCGCAGGGATCATGCCTTGTAACGGAATAGTCGAAGAAAGGAGGCGGTACAATGGCAGTATTCCGTGTAGAGAAAACAAAGGACTTTACGATAATGAGCAATCACCATCTGCGCAATACGGAGTTGTCCTTAAAGGCAAAGGGGCTTTTATCACTTATGTTGTCGCTGCCGGAAGATTGGGATTATACCACAAAGGGACTCGCCCATATCTGCAAGGATGGTGTGGATTCTATCACTACTGCCCTGAAGGAACTGGAGCGGCATGGTTATCTCACCAGACAGCGCCTCCGCTATGATAACGGGCAGTTGGGAGACATTGAATATACGATCCATGAGCAGCCTGTAAGTACCGAAAACACAGGGCTTTCACCTAAACGGGAAAATCCAAGACAGGTAAAACCAGAACAGGCAAAACCTAAACAGGCGGAACCTGAACAGGAAAATCCGGCACAATTAAATACTAATCCATTAAAAACAAAAAAATCAAAAAAAGATAAATCAATAACTTATCCATCAATCTATCCGGCAGAGCCGGAAGCGGCAAACCGCACGGATGGGATGGATCGGATAGAGCTGATAGAAGCCTATCGTGAAATCATCAAAGAAAATATTGAATATGACTTACTGGTCTTACGGTATGGCAGGGAACGTTTGGATGAAGCCCTTGAACTTATGCTTGAAGTGATTTTGTCGAAACGCCCTTACATTCGCATTGCCGGAGATGATTTTCCGAGGGAAATCGTCAAGAGCCGGTTCCTGAAGATCAATTCCGGCCACTTAGAGTATGTCTTTGACTGTATCGACAAGAACACAACGAAGGTCGGAAACATCAAAGCGTATCTGCTGGCGGCGCTGTATAATGCCCCGGCTACAATGGACAGCTATTACCGTGCCGAGGTCAATCACGACCTGTACGGCTGTTAGGCACCTTTGGGTGTCTTTTTTCATTTCATCACAGGAAGGAGGCAAAGCACAATGAAAAGAAACACTGTGCCGGTACTATGCCCGGCGTAACCAAAGAACAGATTCAGGCAGCGCGGGAAGCTGACTTGTTTACTTACCTGCAATTCCATGAACCCGGCGTGCTGAAACAGGATGGACCTAATTTCCGGCATAAGGAGCATGACAGTCTGGTATATGTGACCGGGAAAAGGTACTGGTACTGGAACAGCCGCGGACGGAGTATCAATGCGCTGGACTACCTGATCCAGATTCGGGGATATGGTCTTGTGGATGCGGTTCATGCTCTGGTAGGTGGCGAAATCCCACAGGAACCGGCTTACCGAAGTACGGCAGAAATACAGGTATCAAAAGAGCCGGAAAAGAAAACATTCGCTCTCCCCTGGGCCAGACGTTGCGCGACCGCTGCGGTCTTCTATTTGCAGAAACGGGGGATCAGCTCAGAAGTCATTCGCCAGTGTTTACAAGCCGGGATTTTTTACGAAGCCCGGTATCATGGAGAACCGGTTTGTGTGTTTGTTGGGAAAGATGATTCCGGGAAAGCGAAGTTTGCCTGTATGCGCAGTATCAGCGGCAATCTCAAAAAGGATGTCTATGGCAGCGACAAAGGATATAACTTTTGTTATCCCCCGCAAAGTCCGGGCAGCCGGCATGTGGCAGTCTTTGAAGCTCCTATTGATGCGCTTTCCCATGCGACACTTCAAGAGCTGGAGGGATGGAAATGGAATGGTTATCGCTTGTCTTTGGGCGGTACTTCCCATGTGGCGCTGACTTCTTTCCTGGAACGCCACCCGGAGATACGGCGTGTTACCCTTTATATGGACCACGACCTTGCCGGATTTGTCAATGCCCGGAAAATCAAGACCATGCTTCACGAGGATAAACGTTTCCGTCATATCCGGGTAAGTGTCAACCCTCCCCGGATGGGAAAAGATTACAATGAGAAATTGCTGCTGGTTCGGGAACAACTGCAAACCAGCCAGCACCAACGCCGCCCAAAAGAGGCGGCTGTTTCAATTTAGGGAGGATTTCAACATGAATGGATCTCAACATATCTGCTTTACAGACAGCGCCGGAAAAGCGCTGTTTTCCATTCCCGACAATGGTTTACTCTGCCTGTTCTATGGAAACGGGGACAGGCACTTTGCTGTTTGTCATCGTCTGGATGACACCCATGCAGAAATTGACGGGGTAAATTATTCGATGCCGGACTTTGCCAAAAGGATGAAACACAACCAGATCAGCTTTGCCCCGGCATAAGGCTGGAAAACAAATAACAGGAGGATTTGAAAATGAAAAAAATTGAAAATACCGCTTTGCAGATGATTGCCGAGGCTTCCCGGTGTCCAGACTACGGCCCCGATATGGTTAAATCGCTGATGAAAAAGCTGGACATGAACGAAAAGGGCTTTGCGCTTTTGATGAATGTTGCCCCATCCACAGTGCGTCTTTGGACCAGCGGAGCTGCACAGCCTTGCGGCACAGCAAAACGCCTCATGCAGATTTATGAAACCGGTCCGGAGATTGTCGGCAAGATTGCCGGCGGGCAGCTACCGGCAGATGGGAGGGATTGATTAAATGGCGGGGACAGATAGCCAGCCGTTTGCGGAAAATGAGCAGGTCAAAGAGCTGCTTCACATGAAAGGAGGAATTTGATTGAATCAGGAACCACTACCGCAGATTCATTTGATCCGTGATACAGACTTATCCGTCTTTGCGTATGAGCTCCATATTTTTGCCGGAGATTTTCTTAGGGAATGCGAATTCAATATGCGTTCTCTGGCGACAAATACCGGGGCTGATTCCATTGCCATCATGGGGAAAAATCACATGTGGCTTTCCGACGCCTTGTTTGCTTATTGTTCTACGGCGGATCTTCATCAAATGATCTCAACAACGGAGTTTATCGGAGCGAGGGCTTTCCTGTTTCATACGGACCGCAGAGAGGGCGGTCACTTGTACGGGGATGTCCTAATGATGGATTTAGGCACGCTGCGGCAGGATATAAAAAGAAATATCCTCTATCCCTGCGGCGTCAATGTCGAACGCAAAGGTGGTTCAGCAGCTATGGTCAGCCTGAAAGAATGGACTGAAATGGAGCTTTACGAAAAAGATGCTCTGAAAAGTTGGGGATTTTCTTATGCCCCGAATCAAGTTACGGAATGGCAGTACCACTATTCCACGATGTTCAGACAGTGGATGGATCAGGCATTTCGTTATATGCCCCAGGATTTAGAAGAACGCCTGAATATGCAATATATGGAGGCAGCCCAGAACCCGGATATGGATAAGTACCGCATACCACAGGGAACGGCAAAGCAGATGCTTCTTTATGACGAAGCCCCTGTGTATCGCCTTCTTCCATCCGGTTCGGAGAAAATTGCGCCCATCGCGGCAATCTCTACGGGCTTGTGGTATGAAAATTACCGGGAGTTTGCCATTGCACCAGAGGATTTAGGCGCTTTGGACAAACTGATCCGCAGGGAAACCGACCGGCTCACAGGAAACCTCCCACAACTTTACAAAAACGAAGAACGCCGCCCTGCCCCGGAGCGATAAGAATTCTACACTGACTGGAGGTGATGAAGATTGGCAGGAGTGCATGAAGATTTCGGCGAAAAGATCGGTGGTGCGAAAAAAGACTTGTGGAAAGACCGCGGGCTGTATGCGGATGATCTGGAAGCCATGAATGAGCGCGAAGCCGAAAAATTTGTGAAAAAGGATAATGTCTGGAAAAAGCCGGACTATGCAGCCATGCTGGAGGAAGGGATTCCTCTTGGCGTGGTCTATTTTATCAAAAAAGCGAGGGACGGCTTAAACGCTTCCCCTCAGTATTACCGCACGGATGACACCCCGGAAAAACGGACTGCGAGACAAAAGGAATATATAAAAACAGTCCGGGAATTGCAGGCAGTGCTTTCAGATGTCCGTACTGTGGAGGATACTGTGAGAGCCTATGACCGCTTTTTCGTTGACAATGGATATTTAGAAAAGGTACAGGGCTGGGGAAGCGGAATCCATTACCGGGCAACGAAAAAGGGACAGGACAATCCCGTGATCACAAACAAATTGTCCAATACCATGCTGATCCGCTCGGCTGAATATTTTGAGCGCAACTTTACTCAGAAAGCAAAAAAGGAACAGTTTTGTGTTTCCAAAGAGCAGAAAATACCGAAAGGTTATGCGATCCACTTCAACGACGGGAAACATACCTATTCTAAAAATGAGGACTGGAAACCCGGTACCTACTATGTGACAAAAGGCTATTCGATCCTGCGGACCAATTTTGAGACCAAAGAAGCTGCCCTGAAATGGGTGCAGGAACTTGCCAAAGGCAGGAACAAAAACGGAAAGATCCGGTTTGTCCCTCCCCAGCTCGCCCATGTCAAACGTACCGGGCCGGATTACCGGAATGGTGTGGAGATCACCGGACAGCATTATCTTGATACCTTTGGGTTTCGCGGCGGCGAGTTTGGAAACTGGATGAACCAGAACGACCGTCAGACCTCCCTTAACATGGGATTTGAAGCACTAAAGGATCTGGCGTCAGCCCTTAAGATCAGCGATAAAGATATTGCTTATCAGGGAACGCTTGCTATCGCTTTTGGTGCAAGAGGCAGCGGCAATGCTGCGGCTCATTATGAACCTTTGCGTACAGTCATCAATCTTACGAAAATGCACGGAGCCGGTTCGCTGGCACATGAATGGTGGCATGGACTTGACGATTATCTTGGTACAAAGATGGGCGCAAAAGGGATGCTGTCAGAACAGCCCCGCCTCTATGCGCCGTTCCAAAAACTCATTGACACCATGAAGTATAAACCGGAAACACCGGAACAGGCAGCAAAGCGCACGGAAGCACAAACAGAACGCACCCGGAAAAATGCAGCAAGCTGGCTGGATTCCTCGGTTCTTGCTTCCCTGAAACGGTATGGCAATGAGGAACAGATGGAAACCTACGCAGTCTTGCGGGAAGCATTTTTGTCCGGCGAACCCGGCTCTGTGGAACAGATCAGCGCATTTAAAAAGAATGTTACCGGCCGGGTAATTCCCAAAAGTGAACGGGAACGGCTGGAAATTTTTGAGCGTATGCTTTCCGGGATGCAGGCGCAGGAAGCTCCGCAGATTGGACGGACGGAAACTGATTTTTACCGTAATTCGGTACGCATGGGAAAAGAATGTGAAAAAGACGGCGGTTATTGGGACAGCAACGTGGAAATGACAGCCAGAGCCTTTGCCTGTTATATCAAGGACAAACTGCCCTACACATCGGATTATCTGGCAGGCCATGCCGACTGTGCCCTTACCCTGGTTTCCGGTAAAGGCGGAGAAATGGAGGTATTGAAAGCCTTCCCTGTGGGGGAAGAACGCCGTGCGATCAACGCTGTTTTTGACGAGATTATTCAGGATTTGAAACGGGAACAGCTATTGACCCATGCCGATGTAACGCTTCCCCTCTCTGTTTCTGAACTTCGTGAGGCAGCGGACGGTCAGCTATCCATGTTCGGCGTCGGCCGTCCTTCCGTGATGGATCAGCTTGCGGCAAACAGACCGGCAGATAAAAAATCACCGGCACAGACGGTTTCCAGAAAAAACCATGAGCCGGAAATATAGCAGGAGGTGAACAGCATTTTGGAAGAAAACAGGGATTACCATGCCTACCGGTATGGCGACCACTTGACGCCGGGATCAGAGCTTAAAATAGAACACAGCGTAGTTTGTGAAAATGTGGACATTTCTACTCTGATCACAATGGGAACAGATAGCCTAGAAGCTATGCGCCAAGGAAGTATCGACGGGGAGCAGAAAGCCTATGAAATCGTAGTAGCTGCCGCAAAACAGTGGGAACAGCAGGCAGCGGCAACACAGACGATCAACCGGGCTTTGGAATATCTTCGTACACCGGAGATTGAACATACCGGCAACCAGTGGAAAGACACCGATAACTGGAGGGCGGATCAGAAAATCAGCAACCGGGTCTATCAGATGACCTGCAGTATTTGGGAAGATACGAAATATGACAGAGAAACCAAACAGAGTGTTCCGATTGCCTGGTATGTGACATGGGAAGTCCGTATTCATTCCCCGAAGCAGGGATATGGAGCAAAGATTGCCGGACAAAACCAGAAACGATATACAGATAAGAACGCAGCCATAAAATACCTGGATGGGCGAAAGAAAGCCTATTCCCATTTATTCACGGAAATTTCCCCGCCAATCCCGAAAGAATATGAGCACCATTTTATGGTTCACGGTACTCTTTTACCTGGCTATACGGTTGAAGGACTGGAACAGGCCAAAACGGAACATGCCGCCGCCGAGGTTTCGGAGGGCGGTATTTTTACACCCGAAAACCAGGAGAAGCCTTCCGTCCTGGGGAAGCTCTCTGTGGCAAAAACTCAGGAAAAAACGCCAACCACTCCCGGTACGGCAATGAAAAAGAAGGAGGATATACAATTATGAAAGTGTTAATGGTAGAGCCGGGCAAGTCCCCTTATGCTGCGGAGATCGAAAGTGGTCTGAAATCCTTGCAGGCGGCAGTGGGCGGAGATATTCAGGCGGTCTATCCGTATGAGGACCCGGTGGCTCTGATCTGCAATGAAGAAGGCAAGCTGATGGGGCTGCCTTTGAACCGAGCTCTCTTTGACGATGACGGTCACATCTATGATATTGTGTCCGGGAATTTTCTGATCGTTGGTCTTGGCGAGGAAAATTTTACAGACCTTTCCCCGGATCTGATGGAGAAATATGGGGAGCAATTCAAGTACCCTGAAAAATTTGCAAGGCTTGCCGGCGAGATCATTGCAGTCAAGCAGCCTGCAACCAATGAGCACCGGGAAAAACCGATGATGCACCATTCCGGCCCGGATTTGTAGAAAGAAAGGAGCCAATTATGTTAATGGCAGTAAATGAACCTTATGCCCTTATGGTGCAGCCGGACGATATTCTGATCTCTCCCCGTGAGGTAGATGAACATTTTGGGACGATGGTATGCTTTCATCCCCGCTATGCGCTGGGCGACCATCACAACCATATGGACAAAGATGACTTCCTGCGGGAAATGTATTTAGATACCGTAGGACATGATGAAGCCGGCATGAAACGCTATGAACGGATGGTAAACATTGTAAGCAGCCGTTTCCGGCATGGACCAAAGACAGAGGAACGGGCGATCGATGAAGCAATGCAGAAAGTAATTTCGGAAAAGTATCTGATGCTCCCCCTCTATCTCTACGACCACTCAGGTCTTGCCATGAGTACAGAAAGTTTCTCAGGCAGGGCTCCTCATGCAGAATGGGACAGCGGACAGGTCGGCTGGATCTATGTTTCCAAAGAAGATGCCCTAAAGGAATTTGACGCTGACAAGATGACCGGCGCCATCCGGCAGAAAGCGGACGCACTGATGCGCAGCGAAGTCGCCGCTTATGATTCCTATCTGCGTGGCGAATGTTATGGGTTTGAGCTTTATAAAAACGGGGAGCTGTCGGATAGCTGCTGGGGCTTTATGGGTAACTTTTCCGATGTGTTGAAAGATATGGCGGCATACCTCCCGGATGAGTGCAAAGGGATGGTCGATCATCTGGAGGAACAGGAACGCCCGGCTACGATCATCAAGACGCTTTTGAAACATGCTAAAATTCAGGTCGATCAGGCAGCAAAAGCCTTTGAACACGCTTCCCGACAGCAGGTTCTTGGGGAAAGCCGGTAAAAAGTTATTTCCATATTATAAATACCGATTTTATCAGAAAGGAGGATGCTCTTGCAGGAAGATCTCGAACAACGAACGGTTTCTGTTTCTATACAGGCAGCAAAACTGTCAGGGCGGGTACTGCGTGCGGCTATTACTGCGGTACTCCAAAAGATGGAACAGGAACGCACAATGCCAAAAGTCGGGCGCAACAGCATGAAGCGGCTGACTTATAAAGACCCCGGAGCCAATACCATTGAAGTTTCAGGGCGAATCCGCTCTTTTGAACGGTATGCCAGGAAACATCAGGTACGCTACCATATAGAAAAGGAACTTGGGACCGATCCCCCAAAATGGATGGTATATTTCAAGGCAAACCAGGCGGATGCACTGACGGCAGCTTTTAAGGAATATACAAAGAAAGACCTTACACGCAGCAGCAGACCGTCGCTGCTTACACAGCTTCATAAGTTCAAAGAACTGGCACAGTCGCTTGGCCGTGACCGTGTAAAGAACAAAGAACACGGAGGACCGGAACGATGAAGATCGATGCAGAAACACTGAAAAAACAGGTTATTCTCCATCTTCCGTATCTTCTGCTCCTTCTGGTATTTGCCAAGCTGGGCGAGGCGGTGCGTCTGGCTCCCGGAGCGGACGCTTCCCAAAAGCTGTTAGGACTGTCCGAAGGCTTTGCCCTTGCGTTTCAGAGTATGTGGCCGGGGGCGGCAATGGACTGGCTGATCGGTTTATGCGGTGCAGCCATTATGCGGCTGGCAGTCTATCTTAGAGGGAAAGACGCTAAGAAATACCGCAAAAATGTGGAATACGGTTCAGCTCGTTGGGGAAATAAAGCCGATATTGCCCCGTTTATGGACCCAAAGCCGGAAAACAATATCATTCTTACCCAAAGTGAAGGACTGATGTTAAAAGGAAGGCCCAAAAATCCGGCCAATGCAAGAAATAAAAATGTACTGGTAGTCGGAGGATCAGGTTCGGGAAAAACGCGCTTTTTCATCAAGCCCAATCTGATGCAAATGCACAGTTCCTACGTCGTCACCGATCCGAAAGGTACAGTCCTTGTGGAATGCGAAAAGATGTTACAGCGAGGCACGCCAAAGCTGGACAAGGACGGAAAGCCTGTGCGGAATGAAAAAGGAAAGATCATCTATGAGCCCTATAAAATACGGGTATTCAATACGATCAATTTTCAGAAAAGTATGCACTTTAACCCATTCGCCTACATTCATTCCGAGAAAGATATTTTGAAAATCGTCACGACTCTGATCTCCAATACCAAAGGCGAAGGAAAAGCCGGAGACGATTTCTGGGTCAAAGCAGAAACCCTGCTCTATACGGCACTGATCGGATATATCTACTATGAAGCCCCGGCAAACGAACAGAATTTTGCCACACTGGTAGAAATGCTGAACGCAATGGAGGTCCGTGAGGATGATGAATCGTTCAAAAATGCCGTTGACCTTCTCTTTGACGCGCTGGAACAAAAAGACCCGGATCATTTTGCCCTGCGTCAATATAAGAAATATAAGCTCGCTGCCGGAAAAACAGCAAAGTCGATCCTTATTTCCTGTGCTTCCAGACTGGCTCCTTTTGACATTAAAGAAGTCAGGGAAATTACCATGTATGACGAACTGGATCTGGATATGCTGGGGGATGAACGGACTGCTCTTTTCCTTATTATGAGTGATACGGACGGGACCTTTGCATTTTTGATCAGTCTGATCTATTCCATTTTGTTTAACCGCTTGTGCGAACGGGCAGATGATATATATGGCGGAAGGCTTCCCATCCATGTACGCTGCCTGATCGACGAGGCGGCAAATATCGGGCAGATCCCGAACCTGGAGCGTCTTATGGCGACCATCCGAAGCCGTGAGATCTCTGCCTGCCTGGTGCTGCAGGCGCAAAGCCAGCTCAAAGCCCTGTATAAAGACAACATGGACACCGTCATCGGTAACTGTGACGCCTCTCTTTTCTTAGGAGGCAAAGAAGAAACCACCTTAAAAAGCTGGAACTCCCTATTGGGGAAAGAGACCATCGACCTGTATAACACCAGTGTCACAAAGGGCAATCAGGAATCCCACGGACAAAATTTTCAAAAGCTGGGAAAGGATCTGATGTCGGTGGATGAACTGGCAGTTATGGACGGGGGCAAATGTCTGCTGCAGATCAGGGGTGTGCGGCCGTTCCTCTCCCGGAAATACGATATAACCAAACACCCAAATTACAAACTGCTTTCCGATTTTAATGAGAAGAACGCTTTTAATATCGAAAAGTTTCTTTCTACCCGGATGCCGATGCGTCCCGGTGAACGATACCGCAATTATGAAGTCACAGCCGAAGATCTGGCTTCCCAGACTTTATAGAGTTGTTCCTGCCTGTCAAAGCATGATGCCCCGGCAGGCTTTGTTTTTGTCACGATGAAAGGAGGATTTTTTGAGGATTCGTGATTCTCCCTGAAAAGTAAATAACCGCAGGATTCTTCCTGCCCCATGCCGCCGTGCTGTTTGAAACAGATTTTTTTCTAAAAACAGTGCGGCGACTTTTTTTGTTTCCGGCCTGATACGGCCATATCACAAATTAAAATTTCTGAAATTAAAGGAGGAACATTATGGCATTTTTTGCAAGCGCGATTGATACTTTGAAGATCCTTGTGATCGCCCTGGGCGCAGGTCTGGGCGCATGGGGTGTTGTAAACCTTCTCGAAGGTTACGGAAATGATAACCCAGGTGCAAAATCCCAGGGGATCAAGCAGCTTATGGCAGGCGGAGGTATCGCTCTGGTTGGTGCAACGCTGATTCCGCTGCTTTCCGGCCTGTTCGGTTAAGGGCTGATTTATGGGCAGTCTGTTTGAACGGATAACAGACTGGATTAAAGAGGGCTTGATCGATGCGATCACCGGACAGTACACCAGCATTTTCAACTCCGTCAACAATCAGGTTGCGGATGTGGCAAATCAAGTAGGACAGACCCCGCAGGGCTGGAATGGCGGCGTATTTTCCATGATCCAAAATCTTTCGGAAACTGTCGTCATTCCCATTGCGGGCATGATCCTGACCTTTGTTCTGGTGTATGAACTGATCCAGATGATTCTCGAAAAGAACAACATGCACGAATTCGATACATTCAACATCTTCAAGTGGATTTTCAAGACTTTTGTTGCCACTTACCTGCTCACCAACTGTTTTACGATTGTGATGGCGGTCTTTGATGTGGCCCAAAATGTGGTGTCGCAAAGTGCCGGTGTCATAAACGGGAACCTGGATGTGCAGGCGGCGTTGTCTGATCTGGAAACCCAGCTTGAAGCAATGGGAATGTGGGAACTGATTGGACTGTGGCTGGAAACCAACATCATCAATCTGTGTATGTGGGTACTGTCCATCGTGATCTTTGTCATTGTATATGGCCGTATGATCGAGATTTATTTAACCGTGAGCCTTGCACCGATCCCGTTTTCCACAATGGCAAACCGGGAATGGGGACAAATGGGAACCGGGTATCTGCGTTCCCTTTTTGCCCTGGGTTTTCAGGGTTTTTTGATTCTGATCTGTGTTGCCATTTATGCAGTGCTGGTCCAGTCTATCCCATCGTCCGGCGACGTGCACGGCGCGATCTGGGGAACGGCGGGTTATACGGTACTGCTGGCCTTTGCCCTGTTTAAGACAGGTTCGTTATCCAAATCCATATTTAATGCAAGATAGCATGAACAAAACCAATTCTAAAAAGGAGGATTTTATATATGAGTAAAACCAATACAGAAAAAATGGCGCCGGAGACACAGACGCCGGAAATGACAAACGGCATGAAGCTGGATGTCCGCGTGCGTCCGATCGCCCCAATGGGAAACCTGCTGGCGTTTGCCAATGTTACGATTGGCGGATGCTTTAAGATTGACGGCTTCCGTATCTGTTCCAGTGAAAAGGGGCTGTATGTCAATATGCCCGCAACCCAGGATAAGGGAGGCAACTGGAAAGATGTCTGCTGGCCGGTTACGGCAGAGTTCCGCAAACAGCTTAATGACGCTCTGATCGATGGGTATGGGCAGGCTATTGAAAATTTGCAAGCAACTCTTGAAGCAACAAAGGGAGCTGCGGAAAAACCTTCCCTGACCGGTGCATTGAAGGAAAATGCCGGTAAGGTCAAAGAACAGCCGGCCAAACCTGCCCCATCTAAGAATGAGCAGGCTCGCTAATGCCGGAAACGAAACAGTACGGCATTATCTATGCCGATCCGCCCTGGCGCTATGATAGGAAACATGGAAGCGGCGTTGCGGAGAACCATTACCCCACAATGAGCATTGAAGAAATCTGTGCCCTGCCGGTATCGGAACTTGCCGCAAAAGACAGCACCCTTTTTCTGTGGGCGACCTTCCCGCAGCTCAATGAAGCCTTCCGGGTGATCGATGCCTGGGGATTCAAATATAAAACGCTGGCTTTTCTATGGCTCAAACAGAACCGGAAAGCGGATAGCTGGTTTTATGGCATGGGCTTTTGGACCCGATCTAATGCGGAGGTCTGCCTGCTGGCAACCAGAGGCCGACCGAAACGCCAGTGTGCGGGAATCCATCAGTTTGTAATCTCCCATATTGAGCAGCACAGCAAGAAACCGGACGAGGTGCGGGATAAGATCGTAAAACTCATGGGCGATCAGCCCAGAGTGGAACTGTTTGCAAGACAAAAGACACCCGGCTGGGATGTGTGGGGCAATGAAGTGAACTGTACGCTGACTATGCCGGAGCGAAAGGGGTGATTTTGATAGAACAAGATGCAAAGCGGCTGCTTATGGAACGGCTGGACGAGTGTTTGAAGGTTCATGCGGATATGCTGGATGCACAGAACATCGGCAGCATTTACGAGTTGCAGGGACTTTCGGAACTCCACTATTATCTGAAGGTTGAGCATGTATTTACTCCGGCGGAAGTAGAGGCACTTCTTTCTTTTCAGGACCCGTTGGATGTAGCCCGATGGTGCTGGGAAGAAAATAACCATGAACACAGTTTCCCGATCTGCGATCTTCTCAAAGAAATTGATGCAGAGCAAAAATTTGAACATTTCACAAGCGAGCCTTCCGCACAGGACAAATATACGCTCCTGATGAAACGACTGGGACAGAATTACTTTGCCTACCGGGAAAGCCTTATGTCAAAGGATAAGGAATCCTTAATTGAAAAAGCTGCTGAAATTACAGCCATGCAGGAGGCGTATTCCTATCTGACAACAAAGTTTGAGTTCGGGGATGAAATGCTGGATGATGTGCTGGCGCTTGAGAATCCTTTGAAATACTTTGCAGACCGTTGGCTTTTGCCAGTTTCGGATGTGTTCGACGTGGATATGGATATTCGGGAAAATATTGCCGGAATCCGAGACAGCCAGGAATACCTGTGTCAGAGAGGACCGGCTGTTTCTGTCCTGGCACGGCTGCAAAATGCGGCTCAGGAAGTGCGGGAATGTCCGGCTGCGGAGAAAGCGGTACGCGATTTTGGTGCACGCTAATGGACCGGAAACTATATTACGATGGGAGGTGTATAGATGCCTTATGTACCTGTACCAAAGGATTTAACCAAAGTTAAGACCAAGCTGGCCTTCAATCTGACGAAGCGCCAGCTTATTTGTTTCAGCCTTGCCGGGCTTGTCGGCCTTCCGGTGTATTTCTTTACCCGCGGGGCGATCGGGAACTCGGCGGCTGTACTTTTGATGATCGGGCTGATGATGCCCTTTTTCTTCTTCGCCATGTATGAGCGTGACGGGCAGCCGGCAGAAAAGATCTTGAAGAACCGGCTCCGTTATAAGCTCTGGCCGAAGGACCGTCCATACAGGACGGATAACCTGTATAAATCTATGTCAAAGAAGGAGGTTACAAAGATTGCCAAAAAACAAGCAGCAGGAAGCTCAGGAAAAGCGTCTGCAAAAAAACATCAGGCAGGCCAAAAAGACCGGAGCCGATGCAAAGCAGGGCAAGACTAAGTCTGCCCGTTCCAAGCCGTCTAAAAAAGGCGGCTTTTTTGCCGGGCTGAAAGCAGATGCCCCGCAGACGGTCCAGCAGAGCATTCCCTACCGTGAAATGTACCGGGATGGGATCTGCCGGCTGACCGATACCCTTTACACCAAAACGGTGCAGTTTTTTGATATTAACTATCAGCTTGCACAGGCAGATGATAAAGCACAGATCTTCGAGGGTTACTGCGATTTCTTAAATTACTTCGACGCCTCGATCCATGTGCAGCTTACCTTTATCAACCAGCGGGCCAATATGCAGGATTTTACCAAAAGCATTGACATCCCTCCCCGCGGCGACGAGTATGACGGAATCCGCAAGGAATACGGGGATATGTTAAAGAACCAGTTGCAGAAAGGAAATAACGGTCTCACCAAACGCAAATACATTACCTTTGGGATCGAGGCAGATGACCTGCGTACTGCGAAAATGCGTCTGGAACGCATTGAAACGGATGTGCTGGCAAATTTCAAGACTCTGGGAGTTCAGGCGAGATCCTTAAACGGACTGGAACGTCTGGAACTTCTTCACAGCCAGCTTCACCCGGACGGCCAGGAAAAGTTTCATTTCCAGTGGTCGGATCTGCCTAAGACCGGTCTTTCTACCAAAGACTTCGTTTCCCCATCCGGGCTGTCTTTTTCAAAGGATGGAAAGACATTTCGGGTAGGCGACCATTCCGGTGCTGTCTCCTTTTTGCAGATTCTAGCGCCGGAGCTTACTGACCGGCTTTTAGCGGATCTTCTTGACTTAAACGACGCCGTGACCGTCAACCTGCATATCCAGTCTATCGACCAGGCGCAGGCGATCCGAAACATCAAGCGCAAAATGTCGGACCTGCAGAAAATGACCATTGAGGAACAAAAGAAAGCGGTCCGATCCGGGTATGACATGGACATCATTCCCACCGACCTTGCCACCTATGGAGAGGAAGCCAAAAATCTTTTGCAGGATTTGCAGAGCCGCAATGAGCGCATGTTCCTTGTGACGGTACTGGTGGAAAATATCACTGCCAAACGCCAAAAGCTGTTCAATGATATTTTTGCCGCTTCGGGTGTGGCACAGAAATACAACTGTGCCTTAAAACGGCTGGATTACCAGCAGGAACAGGGGCTTATGTCCTCGCTTGCTCTTGGTACGAACCAGATTGAAATTGAGCGCGGGCTTACGACCAGCAGCACAGCGATTTTTGTACCGTTTACGACCTGTGAACTGTTCCAGGAGGGCGAGGCGTTGTATTACGGCCTGAACGCCCTTTCCAATAACCTGATCATGGCGAACAGAAAAACGCTGAAAAACCCCAATGGGCTGTTTCTCGGTACCCCAGGAAGCGGCAAATCTTTCTCTGCCAAGCGTGAGATCGTCAATGTGTTCCTTCTGACGGAGGACGACATCATTATCGCCGACCCGGAAAATGAGTATGGGCCGCTGGTACAGCAGTTCGGTTCCCAGGGGCAGGTCATTGATATTTCCCCTACTTCCACGAACTACATCAACCCGATGGACATCAATCTGGACTATTCCGATGATGAAAACCCGATCACTTTGAAAAGTGATTTTATCCTGTCGCTGTGTGACCTTATCATCGGCGGCAAAGAAGGACTTTCCCCCATTGAAAGGACGATCATCGACCGTTGTACCAGACTGGTGTACCGGGAATACCTGCAGGACCCGTGCCCGGAAAATATGCCGATCTTAGGTGATCTTTACGAGCTGCTTTTGAAACAGTCTGAACCGGAGGCACAGAATATCGCAACGGCGCTGGAAATCTATGTCAATGGTTCCCTTAACGTGTTCAACCACCGTTCCAATATCCAGATGGATAAACACCGGGTACTGTGTTTCCAGCTTAAGTCACTGGGAAAAGCCTTAAAGGAAATCGGGCTTTTGATCATGCAGGATGCGGTGTGGAACCGTGTCACGGCCAATCGCTCCAAACATAAAACAACCTGGTTCTATATCGACGAATTCCATCTTCTTTTGAAAGGGCAGACAGGAAGTTTCAGCGTGGAGATCTGGAAACGCTTCCGTAAATGGGGCGGAATCCCATCAGGTTTAACGCAGAATGTCAAGGACCTTCTGGCTTCCCGTGAGATCGAAAATATTTTTGAGAACTCGGACTTTATCTATATGCTCAACCAGGCCCAGGGAGACCGTCAGATTTTGGCAAAGCAGTTGGGAATCTCCCCGCACCAGCTTTCGTATGTGACCCATTCCGGTCCCGGCGAGGGGCTTTTGTTCTTTGGAAATGTGATCATCCCCTTTGTGGACCACTTCCCGAAGGACACACTCTTGTACAGCGTGCTTACCACAAGACCGGATGAAGTAGCGGGGACCAAAGCGTGAGACAAAAATTAAAATGGATCGGAGGTGAGAACAATGGCACACGACAGGGAATTTCAAAGGAAGCGCAAAGATACCCGGATGCCGGTGCGTGATTCCCACGGGGAGGATCAACCGGCAGCCAGGCAGACCGAACAGGATTTTGACCTGCGCAGGGCACGGGACACCCCTTCTTCTGTCAACGGCAAGACACACAGGCAGGACATCCCTGTACAGACGGAATTTTCCCATCTGTCACCGGAAACACCGGCGTCCTTGCTGGAACAGGGCGAAGCGTATGCAAACGCTTTGGATGGTTTTTCGGAACACTTTGAGACACCGGATGCTACCAGGACAGCGCCCCCGATACAGGACAACGTGCGAAGCAATTTCCGGCAGGAGGCTTCCAAGCGTTCTTTTGTAACAGAGGATGTGACAGACCATGATACCGGAAAATATGCTCCTTCTTCCGAAGGCTCAGCCCCACCGAACGGCACAGACAGATCCGGTCAGGAACACCGTTACCGAACACACCAGCATGGGAACAAATATCAGCAGCGTTTTCAGGAAGCGGCACAGGCGGAGGAACAGGCAGCGCAGAAGGAAAAGGGTATGGATAGCGAACCGCCGAAAACATCCAAGCTGGAATTTACTGCGGATGAACTACCGCCGGAGACAAAGGATAAAAAGCTCACCCATGCAAGACGGAAGGCGGAACGGACTGCACAAAAAGCAGAGCAGGCGCAAAATCGTCTACCTGCCCGGAAGAAACTGCGCATGGAGACGGTTTCCGACCCGGAGACCGGAAAAGCCAAAAAACACTTAAAATTTGAAAAGGAGGTCAAATCCCAAAAGGTCCATGTAAAAGGACCTGTACCCCTGCGTCCGGTCAAGGCGGGCGCCAATACTGCCATTGGTTACGCTCATAAAAAGATTTATGAGGCAGAGGATGAAAATGTGGGCATCAAGGCAGCCCACCGCTCTGAACTTGTGGGCGAGGCAGGGCTTCGCACGGCATATCACCGGCATAAAACTGCCCCCTACCGAAAGGCAGCGAAATTACAGCAAAAATCAGCAAAAGCAAACGCAAGACTTGCTTACCGGCAGGCTCTTAGCGACCACCCGGAGCTGAAGAAACATGCGATTGCCCGGATATGGCAGAAACAAAAACTGAAAAGGCAGTATGCCAAGGCTGCCCGTGAAGCCGGGAAACAGGCAAAAAATGCCGCAGTCGCAACAGAGAGGGTCAGCGTCGGTATTGTCCATGCGGTCAAACGGCACCCTGTAATCTGCCTTGTCCTCCTGCTTCTCCTTTTGGTAATTTTCCTGATCACATCCCTGTTTTCCACGTTCTCCAATATCGGGACCGGCGGTTTGGGAAGTCTGGCTGCTTCTACCTATCTTGCAGATGATCAGGACATCAACCAGGCGGAGCTTACCTATACCGAATGGGAAACGGATCTGCAAATGGAAATAGACCGGGTGGAATCAGACCGCCCCGGCTATGACGAATACCGGTATAACCTGGGCGCAATCGAGCATGACCCGTATGTGCTGATGGGGTATCTGACTTCTGCTTATCAGGGATTTACTTACGATGAAGTGGAAAGCGTGCTGCGGCAGCTTTTCCAGGAACAATATACCCTGTCCTTTTCAGAAGAAACCGAGATCCGTTACCGCACCGAAACTTCCGTTGATCCGGAAACCGGGGAAGAAACCCAGAAGGAAGTGCCTTATGAATGGCGCATCTTAAATGTCAAGCTCACAGTCACACCTCTAGAAAACCTGGTCGTTTCCCGGATGAACGCAGACCAGAAAGAGATCTGCGAGATCCTGCTGCAGACAAAAGGAAACCGCCAGTATGTCAAAAATGTCTTTGGCACCAACTGGCTCCCTTATGTGACCAGTTATTACGGCTACCGGGTACATCCCATCAGTGGGGAAAAGAACTATCACACCGGTGTGGACATCGGGATGCCGGAGGGCACAGAGATCCTTGCCGGGCATGACGGAACGGTCACCCTTGCGGGAAATGCCGGCGGTTATGGCTTGTGTGTCGCTATTGAAGGCGAGGCATACGAAGGACATACCCTGACGACCAAATACGGGCACTGTTCCCAGATCCTTGTTTCTGCCGGGCAGGAGGTCAAAGCCGGGGATGTGATCGCAAAGGTCGGGAATACCGGAAATTCTACCGGGGCCCACCTGCACTTAGAAGTCCTGGTTGACGGCCAGTATTTGAATCCCCTGTATTTTGCCGGTACCGGCGATACCAGCGAACGGCACCTGCCGGAAGTTGGTTCAGGCGGCACAGGAAACTACTTCGATTATGACATTCCACCGGAAGCCCTTGCGGATGAACAGTTTGCCGCAATGATGGCCGAGGCGGAAAAATATCTTGGCTATCCGTATGTATGGGGAGGCGCAAGCCCTTCCACTTCCTTTGACTGTTCCGGCTATGTGTCCTGGGTGATCAACAACTGCGGCGTTGGCTGGAATTTCGGAAGGCTGACCGCGGATGGTCTTTTAGGTGTATGTACGCCGGTATCAAGTGCGGATGCAAAACCGGGCGACCTGATCTTCTTCCAGGGGACCTACAACACCAGCGGCGCAAGCCATGTAGGGATCTATGTGGGAAATGGAATGATGATCCACTGTGGAGACCCGATTTCTTATGCAAACATCAATACAAGCTACTGGCAGCAGCATTTTTATACATTTGGGCGTCTGCCTTAACAGATTGGAGGTAATAAATTGAATCCTAAAATTGAAAAACTGGAAAAGGAAATTGAAAAGACCAAAACAAAGATTGCGGAAATGCAGGCAAAGCTCCATAAGCTGGAGGAACAGAAAACAGAGCTGGAAAATACCGATTATGTAGCGGTGGCGCGCAGTTTCAAACTGACGCCCCAGCAGCTTGCGGATTTTTTGAAATCACAGCAGGCAGCCCCTTCGGAAACTGTTTTACCGCAGGAGAAGGAGGATGTGCATGAGGCTTAAAAAACTTTCCCTGCTGCTGGCGCTTACGCTTCTTGTAAGTGTCAGCGCATTACCTGTAACGGCTCATGCCGGCGGTTCCAAAGACACCACACCGCCAACGCTGACTGCTTCCATGGAGGGCGATGCCCTGAAAATAGAAAGCAGTGACGATCTATCCGGCGTGGAGGCGGTCTTTGTTGATGAAAACCGTATCAACTCCCTCACCGACGGGAAAGCGTCGGTCGCACTGAAAGATTATGCCGGAACAGAAAAACAGGTAAGCATATACGCAAAAGATTATGCCGGCAACCGTTCTGATGTGGTAAAGCTGGATAATCCGTATTACAAAGAACCGGCTCCTGAAAAGAAACCTGCTACGGCAGCACCCCAGAGTCCGTCCGGTACACAGACAAAACCGCCTAAGGAAGAAAAACCTTCCGGCTCAAACGCTGCAACCCCCTCCGGCGGCGGAAATTCTTCCGGTTCAGATAACAGTACCGGACAGCAGGAAAATACTTCTGCGATCCCGGAAGGTGCATTTACCCCGGAAGGCACCGGAACGGTACAGGACAACATCAGCGGTACGGATGGGGAAAAGCAGTTTTACACCATCACTACGGACGCGGGCAATGTCTTTTATCTGGTGATCGACGGGAAACGGGAAGATAACAATGTCTACTTCTTAAACGGCGTCACAGAGTCCGACCTGATGGCGCTTGCAGAAAAGAACAATGGCAGCATGAGCATGATTCCCCAGGAAGAAAGCTGCAACTGCACAGAAAAATGTGAGGCAGGAAAGGTTAATACTGGCTGTCCGGTCTGCAAAAATGACTTAAATGGCTGCAAAGGAAAAGAAAAGCCGGCGGAAACTGAAAAACCGGCAGAACCGGAAAAGCCGAAGAAAGAAACCGGCAGCGTCGGCACGATCCTGTTTATCCTTGCTGCCTTACTTGCGGTCGGCGGGATCGGTTACTATGTAAAAATCGTGCGTCCGAAACAGCAGGCCGAGGACGATGCGGAATTTGAGGATGACGGTTATGGCGAAGGCTTTGACCCGGATGAGGCATACGGGGAACCGGAATATCTTTCCGAGGATGATTTTGACGACAAGGACAGCAAATAAGGCTGTCCTTTTAGATTTTATGAAAGTGAGGATTTTTTCATGGAACATATCATAACCAGACGCCGCGGCTTTCGCAAGCTGTTGGCGTTTTTGCTTTGTATGGCAAGCATTTTGGGGCTTCTTCCGGCTCAGGCTTTTGCCATGTCTGTCGGACAGACGGCAAGCTCCTGGCTGGGCGACCAGTATGTGGGCTCTGATGGGAACCACTACCGTGCCCCGGCGCCTTACACCTATCTTGCCTACCATGCAGACGGAACCATCGATGTACACACCAGTTCCGGGGGCAATGCTTACCGGCACTATATGCTGACGGATTCTGACGGGATCAGCCACCAGGTTTACTGTGTGGAGAGCGGGATTCCTTACCATACTTCGGAAAATACCTATGTTTCGGAAAGCGGGACCAACAGCCAATACCTGAACCTGCTTCCTGCCGAGGCAAGGAGGGGGATCACCCTGACTGCGATCTATGGCTGGAAACCCGGTGCGGCGCTCCCTGTTTCCGGAATCAACGAGGATGACTATAAGATGGCAACCCAGATCATCCTTTGGGAATACCAGCAGCAGCTTAGAAGCGATCCGTACAACCGCCACGGAAACGGCCACGCAGATGGTGACCAGTATTTCAGCGTGATCGCCGGACGACCGGCTGAAAAAGCCTATGACTGGATTCTGGCACAGGTCGCTTCCCATTCCACAGTCCCTTCCTTTACTTCTTCTAAGAAAAGCGAAGCACCGGAACTGGAACTGAAATGGGATGTAGAAAAAAAGGTCTATACCCTGACGGTCACAGATACCAACAACTTGAAGATCGACCTGGAGGCTTTGAAAGGCAGCGGCGTTTCTGTGACAAGAAACGGAAATGAATACACCTTTACCAGCAGGCAGATGATGATGGATCCGGTGCTGTTTGAATTCCGAAAGAATATCCCGGTGGCAAATGACATGCTGATCTGGGGCAGACCAGGCTACCAGACCATGATGACCGGCGCCAGCGATCCGGTTTCCTTCTTTGTAAAGATCAAAACGGAAACTTACGGTACTGCAAAACTTGTCAAGACCAGTGAGGACGGCATTGTTTCCGGTATCACCTTCCATATTTCCGGTACGGACATTTTGGGAAATGAAGTCAATGAGGAAGTCACGACCGGAGAAAACGGCCAGATTGAAAAGAAGCTCCTGCCGGGAACCTATCTGGTAAAAGAGCTGCCGGTGGACCGCTATGTGACCCCTTCCGCACAGTACGTGACCATTGAAAGCGGGCAAACTTCTTCGGTACATTTCAGCAATATCCTGAAGAAGTTCCGCGTCCATGTGGTAAAGAGCGACGCTGATACCGGAAATGCCCAGGGGGACGCCACGCTTGCAGGGGCGACCTATGGGATCTTCCGTGATGGCGAACTGATCGACACTTATACTACCGGGCCGGATGGCAGCTTTATGACTCGCTATTATGTGTGCGGGGATAGCTGGACGATCCGGGAGATCGAACCGAGCACCGGGTATCTTCTGAATGAAACCGTTTATGAAGTGGGTGCATCCCCTTCCCTGTATGAAGTGGAACTCAATACCACAGAAAATCAGGTGACGGAAACGGTTATTTACGGAAATATCCAGCTTGTCAAGCACACCGATGACCTGGACCCGGATGTGCCTGAGGGCGAAAATACCGACGATCCCAATGCCGGTATCATCGAACGCCCGGAAGCAGGCGCAGTCTTTGAAATTTACTTAAAGGCAGCCGGAAGCTATGACGCGGCAAAGGAAAGTGAACGCGACCTTCTTACCACGGATGCGGATGGTTTTGCTTCCAGTAAACCGCTTCCGTATGGGCATTATACGGTCCATCAAATCGCAGGCGAGGAAGGCAAAGCCTTTGTCCCGGACTTTACGGTATTCATTTCCTCTGACGGAAAGACTTACAGCTATATCCTGAACAACCGCACCATCACAGCCCGTCTGAAAGTTGAAAAATGTGACGCAGAGACCGGAAAGATTATCCCTGTGACCGGAACCGGTTTTCAGATCAAGGATCTTTCCACCGGGGAATTTATCACCCAGACCGTCTACTATCCGAACCCGGAAACACTGGATACCTTCTATGTTTCTGACGAGGGCTGGCTGATGCTGCCGGAGCCTTTGGCCGCCGGGGATTATGAACTTTATGAGGTAGCTGCTCCTTACGGCTATGTGCTTTCCGACCAGCCGGTACCGTTTACCATTGACGGCAGCGAGGCGGTTGTGACGGTCACGCAGTACAATATGCCGCAGAAAGGCCAGCTTACCATCACAAAGACCGGAGAAGTATTTGCTTCTGTCCAGGAAAACGACGGACTGTACCAACCGGTATATGAGGTTGCCGGACTTCCCGGAGCGGTCTATGATGTGATCGCAGATGAAGATATTTATACCGGTGACGGTACCTTGCGGGCAGCAAAAGATACGGTTGTGGAAACACTTACGACCGGCGAGGACGGTTCAGCAAAAAGCGGGCCCCTTTATCTCGGCCGTTACCGGCTGGAGGAACGTCAGGCTCCTTCCGGCTGTGTGCTGAATCCTCAACCGGAATATGTGGAACTGACCTATGCGGGTGAGACCGTAGAGGTTACACAGACAGCGGCCGGTCTTTATGACGAACGCCAGAAAGTGGATGTCACACTTTTCAAGGCAATGGAGACCGATGACCTGTTCGGTCTTGGCATGAACGAGGAATATAAGGATATTTCCTTTGGACTTTATGCTTCCGCAGACCTGACGGCGACAGATGGCAGCGTGATCCCGGCAGGTGGACTTCTGGAAGTGGTCTCTGTTTCGTCTGTGGAATCCGGCGGTTACAGCGCTTCCTTCGCTTCCGACCTGCCTTTTGGCAGCTATTATGTCAAGGAACGCACAACCAACGGCGCCTATATCCTTTCGGATCAGGAATATCCGGTTGTCTTTGAGTATGCTGGTCAGGAAACCGCCCTGGTACAGATCCTTGTCAATGAAGGCGAGGCTGTTTCCAATGAACTTCTCCGTGGGCGTGTAGACGGTGTAAAAGTCGGGGAAAACCCGGAAGGCGGCGAGGATGTCACGCTTGCCGGTGCGCTCATGGGTCTGTTTAGACCTGATACCGAAGAATTTACTGAAGAAAATGCGCTGCTTACTGCTATTACCGGAAAAGACGGCAGTTTTTCCTTTGAGAACATTCCTTACGGACACTGGATCGTCAAGGAGATCTCTGCCCCTGACCTTTATACGGTAAGCCCGCAGCAGCACCATGTATATATCGGTGCAGACGGACAGCATATCGAGATCCGTGTGGAAAACACCCTGATCCGCGGCAGTGTTCAGGTAACCAAAACCGAAGCTGTGGAGGAACCTTCCCCTGTGGAAAAGGAGGATAAGAAAGACAAGAATTCTTTCCTGCGCTTCCTGTCCGGTGCAGTGTTTGACCTGTATGCGGATTCCAACGCCAACCAGGAATATGATCCTGACGATCAAAAGATCGGTACGCTGAAAGAAACCGATGCAGGCTATCATACGGCGGAAAACCTTCTGGCTGGCGGCTACTTTATCAAAGAAAGCAAAGCGCCGGAGGGCTATCAGCCTGACTCAAACGCTTACTATTTTTCCATCACAGAAGATGGACAGGTCGCAGTTGTGGAAAATGGAGAAGCCGGGCACGGATTTACCAATGAGGCTTACCGCGGCAACTTAAAGATCACAAAGGATTCCAGCGACGGGCGCAAAGATGGTTTTGCCATCGAGGTTAAGAGTGCGGACGGCTCCTACTGCGAGACATTCACCACTCCAAAATCCGGCGTGATTGAAGTTAAGGGCCTTCGTGTCGGTATTTATACCGTAACAGAAGTTGCAAACCGGGCAAGCAAGGATTACATCATTCCTGATGCCGCTACGGTGGAGATCAAGGCAGATCAGACATCTACGGTCCAGTTCTTTAATGAAAAACCGGAAAAGCCGGATAACCCAAAGAACCCGGAAAAGCCTTCTGTTCCCTCCAATCCTTCCACCCCTCAAAAGCCGGTACCGCAGACCGGGGATGATCCGTATATTTTCCTGTATGGCGGACTGCTGGCAGCCGCACTGATCGGCGGCAGCGTATTTGCTGTGTATTATTTCAAAAAGGGAAAATACAGCAGGACTTCCCTGAAAAGAACGGCTGTCGGGGTTTCTGTCCTTTCACTCTGCGTTCTGGTGGCTCTTGGCAGCGGTTTTTTGGTGTTCCGTGACTTGAACCAGTATGCTGAGAGTAAAGATGCCTATCGAGATCTTGCCGGATATGTGGAAGTACCGGAGCAGACAGCTTCCCCGGAGTCGGCACCCGATCCGACAGAACCAAAACGGGACGATACCGATATTGTCCTGCCTTCGGTAGACTTTGAAACGCTCCGTGAAAATGGACCGGACATCATCGGATGGCTTTCCCTTCCTGATACGGTGCTCAATTATCCGGTAACGCAGACCGACAACAACGAATATTACCTGAACCATCTTTATGACGGAACCTATAACAAGGTTGGCTGCCTGTTTGCCGATTATGAAAACCGGGCAGATTTTTCAGACCGCAATACGATCATTTATGGTCATAATATGCGGGATGGTTCCATGTTTGCGCTGCTGAACCGGTACGATGAACAAAGTTACTTTGATGCTCACAGGCAGATGTATCTCGTTACTCCGAAGGGTGGTTATGTCATGGAGATCTTTGCGGCTTTTGCAGCAAAGCCGGAAGAATCCGGCAGTGAAACTTCTCCCTGGCAGCTTTCCTGGAAGGATGACGGTGCTTATACTACCTGGCTTACAGCTATGAAGGAACGTTCTGCGGTGGAAAGTGATGTGACTGTGACCTGCAGCGATAAGGTACTGACCCTTTCTACCTGTACGCCGGGCGGCACAGGACGCTTCCTTGTCATGGGAAAACTCGTGAAAGTAGATAACGAAATATAGATTTTAGACGGTGCGGGGGCAAAAGCTCCCGCACCTGCTGTTTACAAGGAGGATTTTATTTTATGGTAAATACCATTATTTCCATTCCCGGCTATGTCCATCTTTACCGCTCACTTTTGCGGTTTTACGACATGCCGGAAAATGAAGTCCGGGAAATGCTCTATCTTCTGAATACGGCAAACCTGGACTGCTACGAGTATTATCACCCGGACCGCAGTGTGATCCAGAGCGGACCGGTCGCTTTTTGCGGATGGCTGGAAACGAAAGACTGCCGCCCTTACCGCACAGAGGTACAGCTTTACAAGTCGCTGCTGTTTTTGAAGCGCAGCATTGACCGTGACCTGATCGTATCAGCTCAGAGGGAGGCTCTGCAAACCCTGCGCTGTATCATCTCCAATCTGGAATACCGCTTTTATAAAGCCTATGGCATGGAGATCGAGGACAAACGCACGGTCTATGGGGAATGTACCTACCGTCTGGTTCCAAGGGAGGACGAACCCAGCGTGTGCCTGATGCACGACTGGATCTACCTGCCGAGTGCTTAAAATGTCCCGAATAATACACAATATTCGGGACAAAATAAGAATACGATAGTTCCCATCTCCTGATATAAAATTTGAAACTGATGTATAAATTCTGTTCTATGTGGAATACTATTGCTAAAACTCTTGAAGCCTATTGAAAATTTGTCCCGAATAATATATAATATTCGGGACAAAAGGAGGTGAGCAATATGGCAAATGGCTATTCCAAACAGATTCAGGAGCAGATAAAAGCAGCGGCGGAAGGAACTATTTTCATCAGTTCTGATTTTGCGGATATTGCCGATACGGAAACCATAAGACGGAACTTAAACCGGCTTACACAGGCAGGTATGCTTCGCCGCATTTTGAAAGGTGTTTATGAAAAACCAAAATATAGCAAACTTCTGGATGAATATGTGGCGGCAGACCCGGAAGCGGTGGCGAACGCATTGGCACGAAGTTATCACTGGACGATTGCCCCATGTGGGAATACAGCATTGAACCTGTTAGGTCTTTCAACACAGGTAACAGCAGTATGGTCCTATATCAGCGATGGTCCATATAAGACCTACGAGTGGAACTCTACAAAGCTGGAATTTAAGCACCGGACCAATAAGGAGATTACCGGATTGTCCTATATGACAAGTTTGGTTATACAGGCATTAAAAACGCTTGGCAAATCGAATGTTACGCCAGAAGTCATACAGATGCTTTCCGAAAAACTGACAGACAAGGATAAACAGGCTTGTTTGAAGGAAGCAACAGAGTCTACGGATTGGGTTTACGATACGATACGACAGATTTGTGGAGGTGAAAAGGTACAATGAGAAATATAGCAAGACTTTCAGATAACGACCGCAGGGAGCTGTTCAGAAATACAGCAGATAAAATGGGACTGAATGATGCCATCGTAGAAAAAGACTTTTGGGTATGTTTTACGCTGGATTATTTATTTCACCGCTCACCATGGAAAGAGTCCATCACCTTTAAGGGAGGTACCAGCCTTTCAAAAGCCTTTCACCTGATCAGCCGGTTTTCAGAAGATATTGATTTGATTCTGGACTGGCGTGTATTGGGATATGGCAAAGATGAACCATGGGAGAAACGTTCCAATACAAAACAGGATGCTTTTAACAAAGAAGCCAATGCGCGTGCGGAGGTATTTCTGTCCGAAACATTCTGCCCGGCAGTCAAAGCCGGCTTATCCCAGGAAATCGGTTGTGAAGCAAATGTCTACATAGATGAAAAGGATAAACAGACGGTCATTTTCGCCTATCCGCACCTTTTTACAAATACGGCGACCTTACAGGTGATCCGTTTAGAGATTGGTGCGCTGGCAGCGTGGACTCCTGCAAAAACAGCGCAGATCGAACCTTACGCGGCAAAATATTATCCGAAGATTTTTGAGCAAAAAGAAACTGCAATCCTTACCGTTGCCCCGGAACGGACCTTCTGGGAAAAAGCCACAATCCTGCACCATGAAGCGAACAGACCGGAACATTTGGAAATGCCGCAGCGGTATTCCAGACATTATTATGATCTCTACCGCATGGCTGCAACACCGGTTAAAGAAGCTGCTTTTTCCAGGCTTGACCTCCTGAAGAAAGTTGTAGATTTCAAAATGAAATTCTATCCCAGATCATGGGCGAAGTACCCGGAGGCTGTGCCGGGCACATTAAAATTACTCCCGCCGGAATATCGGTTTGCAGCATTGGAAGCGGACTATAACTCTATGCAGGATATGTTGTATGGGGATGTTCCGACATTTGAGACAGTCATAGCAGCGGTCCAGGAACTGGAAAAAGAGATCAATACACTATAAACAATTACATATCCATTTATTTGCCGGCTATTCTAAGATGCTTTAGAATAGCCGGTTTCTTGTTTTCAAAGGAGGGATGCTATATTACGCAAAATGAAGTCAATGCCGTTTTTGACGAACAGGTGCGGCTCTGTGCTGATACCTTGAAACGGAAAACCAAAGAATACACCGGGGATGACCCGGACCGGCTGGGTGCATTTAAGGCAGCGGCAGCTTTACAGCACACAACGCCCCAGCGTGCCCTTGCCGGTATGCTGGCAAAGCATATTGTTTCTCTATACGATATGTGCTTTGCCGAAGAAGTGGTTTATCCGATGGACACATGGGACGAAAAGATCACAGACAGTCTTAACTATCTGTTCTTACTGAAAGCGATTGTAAAGGAGGGACATACCAATTAAACAGATTGAAGTAAAAATTTTGAACTGCCAGGCGGTAGCGGAAGCAGAAAAAAACATGGTCTTTGCGGCAAGGCTTACCCAGCAGGGACATAAGATTGCCTCAATGGACGACCTGATGGAGCTCTACGAAAAATCATTCAGCGTTCAGACAGTAGCAGCTATGGGGGCGCTTCCCCATCCTACCATCCAGAAATTTGCGGTGATCACGGTAGCCATTGTCGGCGCCAGCAGGCGTTTTCTGGCGCAGATCACCCGCCACCAGAACGAAGTAAAATTTATGAGTGCATCGCTGCAGTACAGCAACTATACGGGACAGGCGGATTTCGCTGTCCCGTATTCTATTATGACGGCTTCGGCAGTGGTACGGGAACTGTACTTAAAAAGCTGTAATGAAAGCATGAAATGTTATGAAGCCCTGTGCACTGCCGGAAGCGGGCACGATGCGGCCGGCTATGCCACGCCCCAGGGATTGCGGAATGTACTGCTCATCAGCGCCACCCCTTATCAGTGGAAACATATCATCAGCCAGCGGGTATGCCGGAGAAATACAGATGAAACAAGGATCGTGCTGCTAAAGGTCTGGAAAGAACTTTATGAACTAAGCCCTACTTTGTTTGCCCCATCACTGACCGGGCCTTTTTGTCAGATGGATCGATGTCTGGAAGGGAAAATGACCTGCGGACGAAAACTGCAGGCAAATATGACGCCAGAGGATATTTTGGAAAAAGATTATCCTGCTCTTTGGGAAGGAGACTGCCGATGAAAATAAAACTGATCGACTTTGGCGTACCGGAGCACCAGCGTCCTTACCGTCCGCATGGCAATGATGCCGGAGCGGATGTTTATCTGCCCTATGACTGTACCTTACAGCCCGGAGAAATCGCCAAAATTCCTTTGGGTTTTGGACTGGAAATACCGGATGGATATGCGGGATATATCTTTCCCCGTACCAGCATGGCGGTAAAAGGTCTGGTCTGTGCACTGCCGCCTGTGGATTCCGGCTACCGTGGAGAGATCCATGCGATCATCAGCAATGTAAGCAATCAGGCGCAGTCTCTTTTTAAGGGAGCCCGTATCGGGCAGCTTGTGATCACGCCGATCGTCATTGCGGATTTTGTAACCGATCTGGGAACAGAACGAGGAACCGGCAGCTTTGGCAGTACCGGCGAATAGAAAAAGGCTGTTTGGAGAACAGTTTTTGAATACTTATCGGTATAGGGAGCGGACATTTCGAGAACATTATAAAATATAATAAAGAAAGTCACGAAAAAAGCGGCCATTACCGTGACCGCTTACTTTCTGCTATTGAGTTCTTTCATAATACCGAGGATATATTGCATGGATTGAGGATCAAGCTGTCTTGCCTCTGCAATGAATTCCTTTAAGGTTTCCGGGTAGGTATTTCCTTCATCAAAGAATTCCTGCGGTGTCACACCCAGATATTCGCAGATGTAGAAAAAAGACTGCATAGCGGGAAGTGACTTTTTATTCTCAATATTATTGATGTAGTTGTTTGCCTGACCTAACGATAAAGACATATCGCGTGCGGAAACTCCTTTTTGTGTCCGCAGCTTCGCTAATCGTTCCGGGACAAAATCTTCATACATCGCCTTCACCTCCCATTCTGTAATAGATTGTACCTCACGCCCCCTTTATTATCCGCAAAAGGAAAAAGGGTATTATCGTTGACTTGCTAAATTAAATCTATTACTATATGAAAAGTGAAGAATTTTACCTATCAGATGGAGGGATGACCGATGAAAGGAAAAACTTGCTGTGTTACCGGACACAGGGATTTACCGCAGAATGAGATCAACAAAATAAAAACAGCCTTGGCACATGAGATCGATGCTGCTGTTACAGATGGGTTCACCTGTTTTATGAGCGGTTTTGCAGATGGCGTAGACCAGTATTTTGTGGAGCTGGTGCTGGAAAGAAAGCAGACCACCCCGGCACTGGAGCTGATCGCAGTGATCCCTTACCGCAAGCGTCTGGACAGCCTAAATAAGAAAACAAGAACCCGTGAACTGCTGGAGGCTTGTGCGGATGTTGTTGTGATACAGGAAAAATATCTCCCAAGCGTCTACTCCCACAGAAATCGTTATATGGTGGAACACTCCGACCGAGTGATCGCTGTATATGACGGACGGGAAACCGGAGGTACAGCAAAGACGATCCGCTTTACCCATCGGATGAAGAAGGAACTGCGGGAAATCCCAGTTGGAGAAATCGTCCTGCCGGATCACTTGAAACCAAAAACAAAATAGATACCTGTTGATGCGCTCACTTTGAAGTGGGCGTTTTTCTTTACCCATTTTTAGGAGGAATGCTTATGTGGAACCTGATTTCACATTTCCTTACCTTTGCCGGAGGAATGGCTTCCGGCGTTATGTTGATGTGTCTTATGCAAACCGGAAAACTTGCGGATAAAGAATTTGAAACTATGAAGGAGGAATAAAAATTGAAACTTGTGATTGCAGAAAAGCCCTCTGTTGCTATGTCACTGGCAGCAGTATTAGGCGCAACGGAAAGAAAAGACGGTTATCTCGAGGGTTCCGGCTATCTGGTGAGCTGGTGCGTGGGACATCTTTTGGAACTGGCACAGCCGGAGGCTTACAAAGAACAGTACGCCAAATGGCGGTATGAGGATCTTCCGATCCTACCGGAAAACTGGAAATATGAAGTGCCAAAGGATAAGAAAACGCAGCTTGCCCTTTTGTGCCGATTGATGAAGGACAAACGGGTGGATTCCGTGGTATGCGCTACGGATGCCGGACGAGAAGGAGAACTGATCTTCCGTCTGGTCTATGAATATGCCGGATGTAAAAAGCCTATGGAGCGCCTTTGGATTTCCAGTATGGAGGATGCGGCGATCCGTGAGGGCTTTGACCATCTCCACCCCGGCAGTGATTACGATAAGCTCTATGATGCGGCGGTCTGCCGGGCAGGAGCCGACTGGCTGATCGGGATCAATGCCACCCGGCTTTTTTCTGTCCTGTATGGTGTCACCCTAAATGTCGGCCGTGTTATGTCACCGACACTGGCACTTTTGGTACAGCGTGAGTCGGATATTGAATCCTTCATCAGTAAGCCTTTTTATGTGCCGGAAATCACCTGCGGAGGTTTTACTGCTTCCGGCGAAAAAATGACGGAACGATCCGAGGCTGAAAAAATCCGTATGGACTGTGACCACAACTCCGCTTTTGTGCGTTCTGTGGAAAAGCAGGTAAAAACTATACAGCCTCCCCGCCTTTATGACCTTACAACTCTGCAAAGGGAATGTAACCGTATTTATGGCTATACGGCTCAACAGACCCTTGATTATGTGCAATCTCTCTATGAAAAGAAGCTGGCAACCTATCCGAGAACGGACAGCCAGTATTTGACGAAGGACATGCAGGCAACCGCCGCTTCCCTGATCCTGTGGCTGCGTGACAATATGATCTTTGGAAAAGGCTACGCCGGAGAGCCGGACATTGACCGGGTAACAGATGACAGCAAAGTGACTGACCACCATGCCATTATCCCAACTGTGGAAATCGCACGGACAGACCTGTCAGAGCTTCCTTCCGGGGAGCGGGATGTGCTTACCCTGCTTGCCGTCAGACTGCTTTGTGCCACAACGCAGGTACACCGATTTGAAGCGGTCACCGCTATATTGGACTGCCAGGGATATACTTTTACGGCAAAAGGAAAGACTATTTTACAGTCCGGCTGGAAAGAGGTGGAACGGATTCACCGTATGAGTATCAGGCAGAGTGAAACGGAACACAAAGAAAATGAAGCTGTCGCTCTCCCTGTGCTGCAGGAAGGACAGACTTTTGAAGCTGTATCAGCAAGTCTCCGTGAAGGGAAAACTTCACCGCCGAAACACTATACGGAGGACACACTGCTGTCCGCTATGGAGACTGCCGGTGCGGAAGATATGCCGGAAGATGCCGAGCGTAAAGGATTGGGTACTCCGGCTACCCGTGCGGCAACACTGGAAAAGCTGGTTTCTGCCGGATTTGTACAGCGAAAGAAAAAGCAGCTCATTCCTACGGAAAAAGGAAAGAACCTGATCGCAGTCCTGCCGGACAATATCAAATCTCCCATCTTAACTGCAGAATGGGAATCCATGCTGAAACAAGTGGAACATGGCGAACTGTCGGCAACATCTTTTATGGATCAGATTGCAGATATGAGCCGGACGCTGGTAAAAGAACATACTACCCCGGAAGAACGTTTTGCGGATCTGTTTCCTTCTTCCAAAGGAACTGCACACGAAGCCGTGGGGGTATGTCCCCGCTGCGGTGCCCCGGTATTTGAAGGAAAGAAAGGTTTTTTCTGCGGCAACAGGGAATGTTCTTTTGCTCTTTGGAAAGATAACCGTTTCTTTTCCAGCAAGAAAAAATCTATCACAAAGTCTGTGGCAGCGGCTCTTTTGAAAGAGGGCCGCATTTCTATGTCCGGGCTTTACAGTGAAAAAACAGGAAGGACCTATGATGCGGAAGTGATCCTGGATGATACCGGCGGTAAATATGTGAATTTCAAGCTGGAATTTCCCGTAAAGAAAGGCAGGCGCAAATGATTGATCGAAAAACCTTTGAATATGGAGGTTATCACTTCACGCCCATACGAAAATTTTACAAAAAAGAAGGCGACTTTTTCGCCATATCGAAACGGCTGGCAAGTGACCCCAACTTAGGGCTGTGTACCTATCAGGAGCGGCAAAAGGTACCCTTTGATTATAGAGGGTTTTATGCTGTTTCAACTGACAAAGAATGTGATATTTTCCGCTGCGAAGAAAATGGCTTGTTGTATGTACCGGGAAAAAACGAACTTTTTATTTACCATGAACCAAAACAGAAAAAGCGGAACTCTATCGCCGATGCCCTTTCACAGTCCAGGAATGTTACTGATGCAACCGGAATTTCCGGCGGCAGACAAAGCAGTGACCCGGAAAGGTAGGCATTATGGCAGAGAGGGAATTAAAACGCTCGGAGCAGTCTGCAATCCGAAAGCTGGTTACAGAGCTTTGCGCCAACTATGACTCTCAGGATAAGATCTGCCTTCCCCTGGACAGCCCTTGCTACATGCTGAATAAATGGTGGACCGGTGCTTATTGCCGGTACTTTGAAAAAGCGGTGTTGCCGGTGGATGCAGCACTGGAATCAGCCATTACCGGCGGGGACACCTCCATGAGACAGAAAATATGCTCTGTGTGTGGAAAATCATATCTTCCTATAACCAGCCAGGCATATTGCTCCGATGCCTGCCGGGTCTATGCAAGACGGAAATCCGAGCGGAAACGCAAACGCCGGCAGCGGCAAAACCAACCATGATATGTCCGCAACTTAGCCCCAAAAGTCCTTGATTTTCAATGGCTATTCGCATCTGTTTTTAAGGGAGCTGTATAAGAATACTCCGGTGCTTTGAAATGAGGTTAAGTTGCGGACAAAACTTATATTTTAACAAAAACGATAGGAGGCGATTTTTTGAATATCAACACGATTACTGCAGAGGATCTTCGCCGTATGCCGGATAAGGAAGGACTGATTTTACAGGGCTGCGGCGGAGATCTGACAGAATGGGTGGACGGGATCAACGAAATGCTGACAAATGCAGGCATATTGAAAGATGGCAGCCAGTTTGAAAATGTGTTTGCTTTTCAGCACGGAGAACTGACCTGTCTGCTTTACCCTTTTGATGATGTGAAACTGGATATAGGGAAACTTGCCCTGTGGCGTTTACAGACCCATGAAGTCTATGGCGGCACATGGCTGTCGGACTTTGTGCCGAATTATTTAGGCGGATTTATAGAAACACCGGAACCATTGGCAGATAAACCGGACTGCCCTCTGATCGGAGCAGATGGGAACATTTTTAATCTGCTTGGTATTGCTTCCCGTACTTTGCGGGAGCATGGTCTAAAAGAACAGGCAAAAGAAATGTCTGACCGGGTATTTGCTTCCGGCAGTTATGGAGAAGCGCTCTGTATCATTGGCGAATATGTCAACATCACAGATTCCGAACCGGAGCATAAGAATTCTCTCCGTCAGCAGCTAAAGGCAACAAAACCGGCAGACCCAGTAAAAAAGCAACAAACTTCCAAACAGCAGGAACGATAAGGAGGGATGCGAAATGGAAAGGAAACGGACCTATGGTGTATGGGCAGTACGAAGCAGCACTTCTATTTTCGGACCGGCACAAAGCTGGTGCAAGGAAAATGGAAAACCGTTGGGGTTTGATAGCAAAGCCGACGCTGAAAACTATGCAAAGGAAGCCAACGAGCATACGACAGCAAATGTCCGATACTATGTGAAAGAAAAAGAACCGGAACCCGGCGCTGTTCGGAAAGGAACATCTCAACCGGAACTGGATGCGCGCAGCCATGAAGAAGTAATACCAAGAAATGATGCAGCGGAAAAACAAAACGAGATTCCGGGCCGACAGATTCCTTCTCAAACAGATCCGCTGGTAGAAATCCGCTCTGCGGTCCATAGTAATTACGCGGGTATGGTCGCTATGCTGGGTGCGGACAACCGTGTGTATTTGGGGCGTGAGGAACGTTGCCATTACCAGGATATGCAGCCATCTTACTATGACAATCAGGACGGTTCCCTGTGTTTTGTCTGTGATCAGCCCGATATGTATTATTTTCTTTATGGAGAAGGCTGGGCGCATACCCAGACGGAAATGTTGGAACGAGGGCTTACCTTGCGCCAGTATGAAGAATTTGCGAGACTGCAAAATGGGGTCCTTGCACAGTTTACCACCCAAAGAGAAATTCTGTTTGCCGGACAGCCGTTTCAGGCGCCGGAAAGTTATCTTCGCAATGCGGAACTTTATGAGGAAGGACAAACCGGGAACTACAATATGCTGGATGGCAGGCTGAACAACGAACCTCCTGTGCGCCCGGATCTGACAGACGGACAGACGGATGAAGAAATCCGGGAGCTGGTGCCGGAAGCAAAGCCGTCTTTGATGGACCGTTTGAAAGCAGACAAACCGGAGCATGAAGCAAGGCAGATGATCCCTCCTGTGTCGGAAAGGGAACGCTGATGGCCGGGGTAAGATTTGAGGATGTAGATCTTTTGGGTGCTCTTTCCCGTATCGTAGATCTTCATACCCAACATTATAAAGAGGACTTTGACCTGGATAAGGAACTGATTTCAAAACTGGCTGTGTCAGACCGTTCAGAGGATAAACAGCTTCTTTGGATGTCACGCCCTTGCGGAACCTATACCCTGCGCGAACGGGAAGTTTATCTGGATGGAAGCCATGAAAATAAAGTGTGGCGGTTTTACCAGGAACAGACAAATGATCCCGTTTTGGCTTATGCCATCTCTTTGAAAGAAGTCAGGGACGGAAAAATATTTGGCAATCTCTATCCGCTAAATTATAGAGAACATGTGGAACGGATGAAAAAGCTGACCTGTCCAATCGGAAATGTAGCCGTTGCATTTGCGGATGGAAATGTTATCACGATTCCCTATCAGGAACGGAGACAGCTTATGAACCGGTTTATGCCAGAGCATGGAGCCCCTAAAACAATGACTTATCTGCCGGAAAATGAGCCGGAGCTGATGATGATTCTAAAACGGGAACGCTTCAAACGCAGCTATCATGCGACAGCCGGAAATCTGGAGGAATATCTTGATAAGCTGGAAAAGACCACCCTGCGGGAAAAACTCAAAAGAGCAAAGACGGTGGTTTCAACACAGGAGGTCTCATCTCATAAAAGAGGGTTGGAACGATGAAGGGCGGGCATAACAAAAAATCCGTCCGCGTCGAATTTGTCATGTCCGAACCGGAGGCCGAACTGGTAAAAGAACGCATGGCGGAACTTGGCATTACCAACCTGTCGGCATATCTGCGAAAGATGGCCGTAGACGGTTACATCATTCACCTTGATATGGGAGATATTCAGGAAATGATCCGGCTTCTCCGCATTTGTTCCAATAACTTAAACCAATATACCAGACGGGCCAATGAGACCGGCAATATTTATGCCGCAGATATAGATGACATCCGCACCCGTCTGGACAGCCTTTGGGATGGCATGGACAAACTGATCCGGGGATTTGCAAACATTTCATAAACAGCCGGAAAGCCGTTGCTTTCTTTTTGCCGTCACGGTAAAATTTTTATAAGGGCAGATGCCCTTCTGAAAGGAGGCAAAGCGTATGCGTTTGATAGGTAAATTACTGGCACTTCCCTTTATGCTGGTTACGGGGATTCTTTATCTGGTATGTAAATTTTTAGTGGTTCTTTCCGGTGCGGTACTTGGGATTCTTTCTGGGATCATCTTTCTGGCGGCATTGGTGCTGTTCTTTGTCGCAGGATTTTTGCCGGGTCTTGCATGGCTTATGATCGCCTTTCTTATCAGTCCATACGGTCTGCCTCTGGCGGCTGCATGGCTGGTAGGGATCATTGGCGGGGCAAACAGTGCCTTAAAGGATTTTATATTTGGTTAAGCAGATTTGGCGGGGCGCATAGGCAGCCCCGCTCTTTTTCTGCAATTATAACTTCTCTGATTGGAATTAAGTTAAGGAGGTGACGAAAATAGCGACCACAAGACTGATGCCTCTGCATGTAGGAAAAGGTCGGAATATCTCTACTGCGATCTCAGATATTATTGATTATGTAGAAAATCCGCAGAAAACCGATTTTGGAAAATTCATTTATGGCTATGAGTGTGATACCCGGCTTGCTGATGCAGAGTTTCTTCTGTCCAAACGACAGTATGCAAATCTGACCGGCAGAAATCAGGGTGCAGATGATGTGATCGCCTACCATCTCCGTCAGGCATTTAAGCCCGGCGAAGTTACGCCAGAAGAAGCTAATCAGATCGGCAGGGATCTGGCACTGAAGCTCACAAAAGGAAACCATGCCTTTGTTGTCTGCACCCATGTGGATAAGCACCATGTCCATAATCACATCATTATCAACTCTACTACACTGGACTGTCAGAAAAAATTTCGCAACTTCTGGGGCTCTACCTGGGCAATCCGGCGAATGAATGACAAGCTGTGTTTGGAGCATGGACTTTCGATTGTAGAAAATCCGAAACCCAGCCGGGAGCATTATGGCACATGGCTGGGAAATAAAAAGCAGCCTTCCTTTCAGGAGCAGATACGCATTGCTATTGATGCTGCATTAGAGGAAAAGCCAAAAGATTTTGAGGAACTTCTACAGAAGCTGGAAACTGCTGGGCTGGAAGTCAACCGTGAAAGAAAACATCTTCGGTTCCGAGTTCCGGGACAAGAAAATTATACCCGATGCGATACGCTCAAAGGCGATTATACAGAACAGGCCATCAAAAAACGGATTGCCGGTACACGGACAGTAAAACCCCGCCATGCCTTTTCTAAAAAAACGGTTTCCAAAGTTGGATTGCTGGTTGATATTGAAGCTGCAATCCGTTCCGGCAAGGGGCCTGGTTATGAGCGCTGGGCAAAAGTGTTCAATCTAAAGCAGCTTTCTCAGGCAGTGCTCTATTTAAAAGAACATGGCGATATGGGTTATGAGGATCTTCTGGAAAAAGCCAACGCCACTACCACTAATTTCAATACCTTATCCGTTCAGATCAAAGATCTGGAGTCAAGAATGAATGCCAATGCCGAGCTGCAAAAGCAGATCGTAAACTATGCGAAAACGAGGGCTGTCTATGTAGAATATCGCAAAGCCGGGTACAGCAAAAAATTCCGAACAGCACATGAGGCTGAAATTTTGTTGCACCAGGCGGCAAAGAATCATTTTGACGAGTTGGGAATCAAAAAGCTCCCCTCTGTCAAATCTCTCCGGGAGGAATACACCGACCTTCTGGAACAAAAACGGAAAGCCTATTCTGCCTATAAGCAGGCCAAAAATGATATGAAAGAACTTCATAATGTTCGGGCCAATGTGGAATATCTATTGGAGATTTCTTCCCCGCCACAACCGCAGCGCAGCACAGAAAAATCCCGTCAATAAGGTTTGTCTGCTTTTCGCTTTCAGCGTTCCAACGGAATGCGCAGCCATTGCCACCGGCAATGATTTCAGGGGTTTGGGGATATGTCACCAACAAGCATTTAGCAGGAATTCCGGGAACGGGATTTCTGCTAAATACGCAATCTTACGTAAGATTGCATTGCTTGCCGATTTGCTAACACCTTGCATTTTTAATGAGGATGTAGTAGTATATATCGTGGTTAGTTGTGGCTAATCAAGAAGAATGAAATGGGGTGATTTGATGGAAGCGGCGATGAAACAATCACAGCTTCACGATATATATTTTCCTGAAAAAAAAGAAAAAAGTGCAAATTTGATTCTTCAACAAAGCACAGATACCGGAACCGGAGAAATGACCTGTTATGATGTGGCCCCTGGAATACAGATAACATATAATCATCTCAATATGGATTCCTGCTATCAACCTTTAATTCCGAAAGAGGATTTTCTTCAAATCGATCACTGTCTGGAAGGATGCTATGAGTGTGAATTGGCCGGTGGCTCTGTTAGCTTTTTAGGTGAAGGAGATTTATCGGTTAGTAATCTTTGTAAAGGGCAACAGTTATTTGTTGGTTCAAGGATTCCGTTAAAAAAATATCGTGGTATTACTGTTCTCTTAGAAATGGAAGGAGCTCAAAAGACCCTCAATACAGATTTTCGGCAAGGAGATATTAACCTGCAGCAAATCCGTGATACTCTATGTGGTGATGGACGTTCTCTTTTGATTAAGTCTAAGCATGAAATAGATCATATTTTCAGCGAACTTTATCGGGTGGATGAGAGAATCCGGATTCCGTATTTCTGGATTAAAGTGATCGAACTTTTGCTGTTTTTAAGCCTATTGGATGCCAGCTATGTGAAAAAACCCCGACAGTTTTCTGAGGATGTTTCCAAAGGGACACAACAAGCATACCAATATATCATTGAGAACCCTTTTTCCAAAATAACGATCTCTCAACTGGCAGAGATGTTCCATGTGGCAGAATCCAGCATGAAGCGGTGTTTTACTTCTATCGCTGGCAACTCGATAGGTACCTTTATGAAAATAAAGCGTATGGAGGCTGCTGCGGAACTGCTTGTTTCCGAACCACAGCTTAGTATCTGCGAAGTAGCCGAGGCTGCCGGATATGAAAATCAAAGCAAGTTTTCCGCCGCTTTTAAGTCAATTATGGGCGTTACTCCGTTTGCATATCGCTGCAAATCGTGGTGAGCTAATTGGATTAAAAATTCACCCGCTTGGTTATAGAAGCCACCCTTTTCGGCCTGCTATAATTAACAATAGCCGGTGGCAATAAGAGTTAATGAAAGAGCCGCAGTGTTGCGGCTCTTTTTCAAAGTCATGGGTTAGGCGTTGCTAACTATATAAAGAAAGCGAGTGACATGGATGTGTTAAACAAGGGAAGTATTGGGAGAAGAATTTTGAAACGCCTCGTTAGTTTTATCATCGTGATCTGGGGCGTTGTAACTTTAAGTTTCTGCTTGCAGGTGTTTACTGGCACGGATCCAGCGGAAATGATTGTAAGGAAAAACAGTATTTTTGCTACAGAGGAACAAATTCAAGCAGTGAGGGAACAGCTTGGTTTGGATGCGCCGTTCCACGAAAGATATTTTGACTACATAACCGGTGTGGCAACTGGTGATCTGGGCACTGCCATTACAAACAGGCAGCCGGTGATTGAAAACATAAAAGCTGCCCTGCCAGTCACTTGTACTGTCATAGTCATGGCAATGGCGTGGGTAATTTTGTTTACAGTCATCCTATCGGCGATTTCGGTGATACGGAAGAATGGTATCTTTGACAATGTAACGCGGATTATCTGTATCATTGGAATCTGCGTCCCAAGTTTTTGGCTGGCCCTTATTCTTTTGACGGCTTTCGCAGTGAACATTCCGATTTTTCATGTCATTGCAGATGGCAGCATAAAATCGCTGATACTACCCTCAATCGCTATGGCAGTGCCAATCATCTGTATATCGACAAGAGTGCTACGCGCCTCTGTTCTAAATGAACTTAAAAGCGATTATGTGCTTTATGCCAAAGCAAGGGGATTTTCTAATTCACAGATTGTTTTTGGAGAGGTTTTGCGTAACGCTCTGCCTGCGGCAATCACTTTATTCGCTCAATACTGTGCCGCATTGTTTGGAACATCTGCCTTGGTGGAAAGCGTGTTTTCCATTGATGGGCTTGGAATCTATCTGATGGAATCCTGCGAAAGCATGGATGTATATGGAATATCCGGGGCTATTTTGGTGTGTGCAGTTCTTTTCGTTCTATTTAATACAGTAGCAGACATCCTTTCCAGTATGATATGCCCGGCATATAGGAGGAAGCGTGTATGAAAAGAAAACCACAAATTATGATAGGAATCGCCTTAATTGCCCTCTTTGTAATATTGGCTGTTGCCGCTCCCATATTGGCACCCAATGATCCCAATGCAACAAATCTTGCCTTGAAAAATGCACCACCATCTGCCGAATACCCTTTGGGCTGCGACCAGATGGGACGGTGTGAATTGTCACGCCTGATTTATGGGGCAAGATACTCTCTCGGCCTGTCCATTCCTGTGTTGATTGTCATTGCGGCGATAACCCTTTTTGTTGGCTGTTATTCCAGCTATAAAGGCGGTATATTGGACGAAATCATGCGGCTGGTGTGCGATATTTTAATGGCTTTTCCTTTAATCGTCATTGCGATGTCGCTGGTTTCGGCTGTGGATGATTCGGTTGCCAGCATCATAATTGCGATTGGCATTTCCATGGCTTCATGGTTTTTGCGGATGGTACGTTCTTACGCAAAAACAGAGTGTGGAAAAGAATACATAGAAGCCTCCAAAATTTCCGGTGCCTCTAACTTTCGTATTGTGACCCGCCATTTGATTCCAAATGTGCTTCCACAGTTTATTGTTTATTTTACAACCGGAATTGCAACTGCGATTATGTCTGTTTCCAGTTTTGCATTTTTGGGGGTGGGTTTGATTGCAGGCACACCGGAATGGGGCGCCATGCTGGATGAAGCCAGAAGCAGCATTTACATCAATCCCAGCCTGATAATATACCCCGGTATCTGCTTGATTGTCTGCTGTGCCGGTTTCAATCTCTTGGGCGAAGGTCTGCGTGACAGGATTGGAAAGGAGGACGAAATCAGTGCCACTTGAAGTGAAAAAACTTACGATTTCTCTCCCCTCCGGTGAGCCTGTAGCAGAAAACATATCTTTTCAAATTGAAAAGGGAGAAATGCTTTCGATTGTCGGAAGTTCAGGTGCGGGAAAAACAACGATCTGCAAAGCGATTATGGGGTTGCTTGGTTCCGCTTACCAGGCTACGGGCCAGATTATTTTTCAAGGGATTGATCTTCTGGCCCTGCACAAAAAGGACCGAAAACAGATCTATGGGAAAGAAATATGTTTCATCATGCAAAATCCAATGACAGCTTTCAATCCTTCGATACGTGTAGGAAAGCAGTTGGAGAAAACCTATCGGCTGCACCATGATCGTTCTTCCAAAGCGGAAATGCACACTTTATTTGACAAAACTTTACGGCGGCTGGGGTTAGAGGATACAGACAGGATATTGAAAAGTTATCCTTTTGCCCTTTCCGGCGGCATGCTGCAGCGGTTGATGATAACTGCTGCGCTTATCAATGAACCGCAGATTTTAATTGCGGATGAAGCAACCACGGCTATTGATGCCTGTAATCGTATGGAGCTGATGAAGGAACTGAAAAAACTTTGCACAGAGGGTATGTCTGTACTCTTTGTTACCCACGATCTGCGTGCCGCCTCCTTTTCCGATCATTTGCTGATAATGAACCACGGAAAAGTAATTGAAGCTGGAAATACTCAGGAAATTATCAAGGCTCCCAAAGAAGAATATACCGCCTATCTCTTAGGTGCGTGCCGTTTAGAAAGGAGGGGTGACGATTGATTGAAACAAGAGATTTAAGCTGTACTTTTTCAGAAGGCTCGTTTTCACAAAACAGATTTACAGCGGTATCGCCGATCAGTGCCGTTTTCAAAAATGGAGGACGTTATGCGATTGTCGGTGAATCTGGCTCTGGGAAAACAACACTTGCACGGATGATTGCTGGACTGCAAAAACCGGATGGCGGAAATGTATATTTTGATAATATGCCGCTATATGGCAGGCGCTATAAAGCCCGGAAGGAACATTTTAAGAGAGTGCAGATTATCCAACAAAATTCCGCTTCGGCATTGGATCCAAAGATGTCTGTAGGAAAATCCATTGAGGAACCGCTGATCTGCTTTTTTGGTATGGACAAAGCGCGGCGGAAAAAGCGGTGCGAAGAATTGCTGACACTTTGTAATCTTCCGGTGTCCTACTATGCACGGCTTCCTTCGGAATTGTCCGGTGGTGAGCAAAAGCGTATTGCGATAGCACGAGCGTTGGCTGCGGAACCGGAGTGCTTAATTTTCGATGAAGCTACAAACGGTTTTGACCTGCCGCTTCGGAAAAAAATTGTGGAGGAAATCATTGATCTCCAAAAAGAGGTCGGCTTCACTTTGATTTTCATTACCCACGACATGGAACTTGCTGTAGTAGTGGCAGATGAAATTCTTGTGATGCGGAGTTCGAAACTGGTTGAGCAGGTCACTTTTTCCGGGGATCCTTCGGTATTTCAGCAGCCGTATAGCAAAGTGCTGTTAGAAGCCAGTGGAATTATTTAATTTGGAATCCAATGAATTTGGGTAAATAAAAATCAAGAAAGGAAAATCACACGATGAAATTCAAACGATTAGCGGCAGCTCTGCTGTCCGCAGCGATGGTTGTTTCCCTTGCGGCCTGCTCCAACAATAAGGAATCAGCAGAATCCGGTTCAGGGACAACAGGAACAGAGGCCGTACATGTTAATTTGGCTGAAAGCTGGGGATTTGAATATTTCTATACGATCCTCACTCCCGAAGTATCTTCCAGCCAGTACGATATTACCTATTACCTCACCAGTTTCTATGATACGCTGGTGACATACAATGAAAATAATGAACTGGTCGGATCTCTGGCCGAAGATTGGTCTATGAGTGATGACGGACTGGTGTATACCTTCCAGATCAGAGAAGGCGTTAAGTTTTCGGATGGCTCAGATCTGACCGCCGAAGATGTGGCAAAATCATTGATGGCTGTGCCTGTAAATCTCGGCCAGTATAACGGAGGGTATGGACGCCTTTCTACAATCATTGAAAGTGCCGAAGCCACCGGGGATTATACAGTAGAACTTCGGCTGACGCAGCCTTACTATAATACTTTGCGGGAACTTTGCCTTGCCAATCCTTTTGGTATTGTCTCCAGCGAGCAGTTGAATGATGATTTAACCGCTAAAGATACTTTTCGGACAGCCACCTATGGAACCGGCCCATATATGTACGAAGGGGACAATGATGGCCAGACATGGAATTTTGTACGCAATCCCAACTATTGGGGTGAAACACCGGAAGTAGATAGCTTTTCTATTAAGAGCATCCCTGATAATGATGCCAAGATTCTTGCGCTGAAAAATGGAGAAGTTGATTTTATATCCGGTATCAAAAATGTTTCTGCTGAAAGTTATGACGAAATCAGCCAGACCGAAGGCTTTGGAGCACAAATCGATGATAAGGCTTTGCAGACTTACTATGTGGGATATAACCTGAACGATACTGTTTTTGGCGATTCGGTTATCCGAAAGGCGATTGCCTCTGCTATTGATAAAGATGCCGTAGCAGACAGCATTTATGGTGGCTTGCATGATCGGGCAGACAGCTTTTTCTCCACAGACCTGCCGTATTGTGATTTGGAGCTTTCAGAGGCAACCTTTGATATTGATGCGGCAAATCAAATGTTGGATGAAGCTGGATATGTTGATACAGACGGTGACGGAATCCGGGAAAAGGATGGGGCAAATATTTCGGCTGCTTTCCTGTATCAGACCGGCTCTGCTTCGGACGATAACTTGGTTGTCTACATCTGCAATCAAGCACAGAAAATTGGCATTGAATTAACACCCCAGTCTGCCGCAATGATGGATTGGTATGCTATGGTTCAAAGCGGGGATTATGGTTTGACGGTATTCAAAACTCAAGGCGGTTTTTATGATCCGGCTAATGTTGTTACGAATATTAACCCTCAGACTTCCATGGATCCTATTGTGATGCTTTTAGGCTCCACCCAGCCGGAACTTGCGGATCTGGTTGCTGAATTGGATTCTTCTACCGATGAAACGAGGATTCAGGAAATTTATCAAACGATTTTAACAACAATCGCCGATGAAGAACTGACAACCCCTCTTGTATATATGCACCAACTGGCAATTTACAGCGATAAAATCACCGACTATACATTCCCTATGGATTCTAATTTTACATCCGTTCAAAACATAAAAGTAAACTGATTGCCTGTGGGAAAAGGCGGCTTTCGCCAGCCGCCTTTTCTTTCACCTTTTATCGTGAGCTGATTGGAGTAACAATATACCTGATAGGTCGTTGAATGTATATTTTCCACCAATTATAATGAAAGAAAAGGTTAGTTATTGCTAACCAATTTGAAAGGAGGCTTTGTTTCGATGAAACAAAAGAACGGCGGGATAAAGCGGCTTCTCGAATTTACAGGAGAAAAACGCAGTTTATTGAATATATCCCGTATTTTATCCGGTGTTAGTGCCATCTTTATTTTAGGACCATTCCTCTGCGTCTATTTTGCAGCACGTGAATTGGTAAATGTCTTTACCGGCAGTGCTTTGGACACGCAAAGTTTAGTTCGCTGGGGAATGATTGCCTTAGTTTTGGAGCTGATCGGTCTGGCATTATATTTCTGTGCTTTGCTATGCTCTCATGTGACGGCGTTTCATACCGAAAAGAATCTAAAAATGGCTGCGCTGAAACATCTGGCGAAAATGCCTATGGGATATTTTGATACCAATCCCAGCGGCAAACTGCGGAAAATCATTGACGAAAATAGTTTTCAAACAGAAACTTTTATAGCCCATCAACTTCCAGACTTGGTTGGCGCACAAGTAACTATGGTAGTAAGCCTGATTTTAATGCTTCTGTTTGACTGGCGCATTGGTGTACCACTACTTCTGCTTTTTGGAATCGGCTTTTTCCTGCAAAAATCTCTGATGGGCAAGGAAGGCATGAAACTGATGCAGACCTATCAGGACTCGTTGGAAACGATGAATCACGAGGCGGTAGAATACATCCGTGGAATTTCCGTCTTGAAGGTGTTTGGGCAAACGGTGCAGTCCATAACAAAATTTAATGAGGCAATCAAGTCCTATCGAAAATTTGCTTTAGCTTACACGATGTCTTGTAAAAAGGGTATGGTTGCCTTTAATTCCGTTATCAATTCCAGCTTCCTTGTATTGGTTCCTACTGCACTGATTATAGGGTTGGTATCTTCTGACCTTGTTGGGTTCACACAAAGTTTTCTGTTTTATGTGATTTTTTCACCGGCCTGTGCGGTAATGCTGAACAAGATTCTCTATATGACGAGTTACAAAATGCAGGCTGAAGAATCCATGCGGCGTATTGATATGATTTTGAACGCAGAACCGCAGGAAGAAACTGCACAACCGAAACGCCCTGCAAGCTATGATATTTCTTTTGAAGGAGTAACCTTTACCTATGAAGGCGCAGAGCAGCCGGCAGTTTCTCATCTTAGTTTTTGTGCAAAAGCCGGTACAACAACCGCCCTTGTGGGACATTCCGGCTCCGGTAAGAGTACCACTGCCAGCTTGATTCCCCGATTTTATGACGCACAGGCCGGCAGCATTAAAATTGGCGGTGTAGACATTCGCAGCATTGCCCATCCAGATTTAATGAAGATGGTCGCCTTTGTATTCCAGGACCCAAAACTGTTCAAGGATAGTCTATTTGAGAACATTCGGGCTGGACGCCCAAGTGCAACAAGAGAAGAAGTCATGCGGGCAGCACATTTGGCTCAATGTGATGATATATTGGCTAAATTCCCTAAAGGAATCGATACAGTAGTCGGCAGCAAAGGTGTGTACTTATCGGGGGGTGAAACCCAACGTATTGCGATTGCAAGAGCTATTTTGAAAGATGCACCTATTATCGTACTTGACGAGGCTACAGCCTATGCTGACCCCGAAAACGAGCAGCAGATACAGCAGGCATTTGAGGGGCTTACAAAGGGAAAAACAGTTATTATGATTGCTCACCGGCTTTCAACGGTGCAGGATGCCGATCAGATTTTGGTCATGCGGCAGGGAGAGCTTGTTGAAAGCGGCAGGCATAACGAATTGGTAAAGAAAAATGGTGAATATGCCCGTATGTGGGAGAACTATACCAAGACAACACAGTGGCATATTGGAAATGAGGTGAAAGTATGCTAAAGCGTCTGTTTGCTTTGAGCGACCAAGGCTCAAAAGACTTAAATAAAGGGATTGCCGCAACGACTCTCAGCAATATTTGCCTAATTATCCCGTCCAGCCTTTTAATCATGGTAATCTGGGAACTGCTGAATGTAATATCGGGCGAATCATCTGGAATTTCAGAATATATTCCTGTTTTTTGCATTATGACGGTGGTTTTGTTTATTATTGTATTTTGTACCCAATGGCTTCAATATAACAAAACCTATACCGTGGCTTATGAGGAAAGTGCGAACCGCCGAATTGTTCTTGCTGAAAAACTTCGCAGACTTCCGTTGTCCTTCTTCGGGCAGAAAAATCTTTCCGATCTGACCACAACTATCATGGGTGATTGTACGGCGCTGGAGCGTGTGTTTTCTAATGCCCTTCCGCAACTTTTTGGAACCATTTTCATGTTTATCATTACGGCGATAGGTCTGCTTGTAATGGATTGGCGGTTAGGGCTTTGTATTGTGATTCCTGTTCCCGTAGCAGCACTGGTGGTCTTTGCAGCACGAAAGGCACAGGCTAAGGCAGAAAGTGCTAATATGGACGCTAAACGTGCAGCCTATGATGGAGTACAGGAATATCTTGATACGATTCAGGAATTGAAATCTTGCTCCAGAGAAGAAGAATATCTGGCCGGTCTGGAAAAAAAGCTGGACTATGTGGTGAAATGCTCTTTCCGAAATGAGATCGCGCCTGGCGCAGCGACTACAACAGCACAATTTATTCTGCGCTTTGGCCTTGTTGCGGTACTGCTGGTAGGTGGCTATCTTGTGGCGGCTGGCTCCCTCACGATTCCCATGTTTATCTTATACCTTATTTTTGCTGGCAGAATTTATGACCCCTTCACAAGCTGCTTTATGTTGATGGCCGAGGTCTTTTCTTCACTGGTAAGCGTAAAGAGAATGAAACAGATTGACGCAACACCGGAACAGACAGGAAGTAATGTTTGCAATAACAAAGGATTTGACATTGAATTTAAGAATGTCCATTTCTCTTATAATGAGGAACCGGTGTTGAAAGGCGTTTCCTTCACAGCAAAACAAGGTGAAGTCACCGCCTTAGTAGGTCCGTCGGGAAGCGGCAAATCTACTGCTTCAAAATTGGCAGCACGGTTCTGGGATGCAGATTCCGGCCAAATCACTTTAGGTGGTGTCGATGTAAAGAGCGTAGAACCGGAAACATTATTCAAAAACTTTGCTATTGTTTTCCAAGATGTACTTCTCTTTGATGAAACTGTCATGGAGAATATTCGCCTTGGACGAAGCGGTGCAACTGACGAAGAAGTAAAAGCGGCGGCAAGGGCTGCACAGTGCGAAGAATTTATTTCTCGGCTGCCACAGGGGTATCAGACGAATATTGGCGAAAATGGCAGCGCCCTTTCCGGTGGAGAACGGCAACGGATTTCCATTGCGAGAGCATTGCTAAAAAATGCGCCGGTAATCCTTTTGGACGAGGCTACAGCCTCTATGGATGCTGAGAGTGAAACATTGGTACAGGATGCTCTTTCTGTCTTGCTGAAAGATAAGACCGTTATGGTGATTGCTCACCGTATGAGGACAGTTGCTAATGCGGATAAAATCGTGGTTTTGGATGATGGAAAGGTAAGCGAAATGGGTACACCACAGGAGCTTATGAAAAAGAACGGGCTATATGCTCACTTGGTTGCGTTACAGCGCGGTAAATGATAATCACGAATCTACTGAAAAGGAGGTGACGCACTCTATTGATTTCAATGATCGCAAAGATGGCATGGGAAAAACACAAAACTCAGGAGGCGGTTTCACCTTCCGAATCTTATGCCGAAGAACTTCGGGCTACGGGTGAAGATTATTTAGAAGCAGTTCTGATTCTTGATCGTCAGAAAGGTGATGTTCGCTGCGTTGATCTTGCAACCTTTTTAGAGCGTTCAAAGCCGACTATTACAAATATGGTTACAAGACTATGCGAAAGCGGATTCTTAGTGCGTGAGGATAATAAGTCGATTTCTTTAACGACTAAGGGTAAGGAAGTGGCAGAAAAGATTTATGAACGCCATCGTTTTTTTACCAAACGATTGATCGCTGCTGGTGTAGATCCAAAAACAGCGGAAAGAGACGCTTGCCGATTGGAACATGCTATCAGCGAAGAATCTTTTCAAAAACTGAAAGATGCTTTAGAGGACTAAGGAGGTGGTGATAACATGGGAAATTAGCCGTACTGGATTTAAAAGATTCCGGCAGGCAGATTGGTGAAAAGCTATTTACTCTGCTTTCTCCCTGCCAAAAGAAGGAGCTGGCTCAGTTTGTTCGTGATTATGAGGCTGGCAATATTCCGGCTGATGTCCCATACTTAACACTTCTTCGAGGCCAGTATTTTATCCCTCCGCAGGCAGATCAGCCATTGACGGAAATCCGGGAAGGTGATTTGTATTTCTGCTTGGAGCAGCACCTTGTTACCGTGCGGAGCCAGGTAATTCCGCTGACGGTCAAGGAATTTGAAATCTTCGCTTTGCTCATACTGAACCCAAAGCGGGTATTCACTTATGAAATGCTCCTGGATCTGGTATGGCATGAGGATTATTCCTACTATTCCCGGAAAGCGATCAACAACCATATAAGCAACCTGCGAAAGAAACTCCGGGTTGCCCCTGATTTGCCGGAATATGTGAAAAGCGTCTATGGTGTAGGTTATAAATTTGAAGTATAGAAAGGGTGCGGTATTTCTGCCGCACCCTTAAATTTTCGTTTTTTCTGCTGTGTGGATAATGCCTGATTTTGTCATGTATTGTTGATTAAATTCAGTAAAACCATGACGCTTCTGGAAGAATTATAGCATTTATCCCTATATAATGCCCCAAAATGAGGGAGGTGGACATAATAGGTAACTCTGCTCTCCTTCAATAAAGGAGGGCATGGAAAATGCTGCCGAGGTCAGAATACCGGCCTCGACATAGCCGGTCATATAAAAGAGATTCAAACCCCGTAATCCTGCGATGGATTGCGGGGTTTTTCCATTCGACAGGATTTTGCATTTTCCATTCTGCTCCGTCAGATGGTGACGGAATACGACAGGCGCAGCTTACCGCTGTACGGTGGGCGCTCTTTTTTACAAATAAGGCGCAGGACAAGCCTGCCGCCGGACCTGTACGGTGTAGATCACCGCCCCTCTGATTTCGATTTGCCCATTACCCACTCAAAAATCGAAATTGGAGGATTACCATGAAAGAAATCAATCTGCGGGAATTTTACCCGGAAATATATAAAACGGATCTGTTTATCAGCCTGCCCGATGAGGTTGTGGATGTGCTGGTAGAATATCAGCGGAAAGAAGTGGCATATCGCCGCCGTACATACCGGCATAAGGCATTCCTTTCTCTTGATTATGGGGATGATATTGAACGCGAAGCTGTTCTTTTTACCCCAACGCTGCAGGAGATCGTAGAAAGGCACCTGGAGGAAGAACGGCTGTACCAGGCGATTTCTTCATTGCCAGAGAAACAACGCCAGCGTGTGTACGCTCACTATATTCTCGGCATTACCCTGATGGATATTGCCAAGATGGAAGGTGTTTCTCTCCATGCTGTCCATGAAAGTATTCGGCGCGGACTTCGGCGTCTGGAAAAAATTTTAGAAGAAAATTTCTAAACCCCCTATAAATGTACCCCCGAAAATGTCACGACTTATAGAAGGACAATTTTTTGGGACAATGCCATTTCGGTGAGTGAGAACCTTCAACGGTGCCACACCCACCTGTATATGCAGACAAGCTCCCAATCCTTCATCTGGACCTTGAAAACTGCATATACGGTGCCATAGGTACTTTCCCTGTATTCCGAGCGGCAAATGGAGCGGCGCGATGACAGGCGGCTTTAAGGAGGTGATGAAGCCCAGCCGTCCGAGCGATCTACGCTATCCATTGATCTGGCTGTGGCAGGCCAGACGCGATGACTGATACAGGGTATAATGATACTTTCTCACGACCCGTCAAAGACTTGGGGGGAGTCCCTTCTGTGTTCGTTAGCTCTGGCGAAGCGACGGCACAAGCAGGGCTATGATGCGGTAAAGCTGGCCGCAGCCTGTGGCATCCCCGGCCCGGAAAAGGGCCTGCCGGGGGGCGTGGCAAATACGGCAAGTTACCAAGAAAACATCCATGCCGTTGTTTTGATTTTCGAGCAGCGGCATGGATTCTTATAAAATCGAAATCAGATACCATGAGGCCGGGCCGCTCTTTTCGTGTGTCCGGCCTTATTCATGTGATTTTGATGATCCAGTATGAAAAGAAAGGAGCTGTTGTTATGACTCAAACACCGGCCTATACGGTCATACATACCCCGGAAGCAGACAGACTTGCCGACATCCGGGATGTATCTGTCAATAAGGACCTGCCGCGGGAAGAAAGGATTGCCGAGTTTGTCCGGCAGATCCGGGACCCGTATCATTTCAAATGCGGTGGATTTGTTGTCAGGGCAAGTTTTTCCCAGGGAGGCGCTACCCTGGAAGAATGCCTCCGCGGAATCCTACGCTGAAAATTATTGATATTTTTTATTTTGGGGGCTGATTTTTCCCGCATGGAGCGTTATAATAAACATGGAAAAGGAATTGAATACCGATACGCAGACTGCACTCCTTGAATTGCGGGGATTTTTCCGTGATGAAAGGAGTGTTTTTCTATGCAGGTTTATAAAGCTGCCAAATATATCCGCTTATCTTATACGGATGACAAATCAAATGAAAGCAACAGTGTCGGCAATCAACGAAAGCTGATCGAAGATTTCGTGAGCCGTCACCCGGAAATCGAGCTGGTTTCCGAAAAGGTAGACGATGGGTACAGCGGGGTTATCTTTGACCGTCCGGCTTTTAAAGAAATGATGGATGACATCATGGAGGGAAAGATCAACTGTGTCATCGTCAAAGACCTTTCCCGTCTTGGCCGTGAGTATATTGAGACTGGCCGCTATATGCGCCGTGTCTTTCCGGCCTATGGCGTGAGGTTTATTGCCATCAATGACAATATCGATACTCTCAATGAGAGCGCAGGCGATGACCTGACTGTATCAGTAAAGAACATTATGAATGAAGCCTATGCACGGGATATTTCCATTAAGACGAGAAGTTCCCTGGAAACTAAGCGTAAGAATGGGGATTTCGTTGGAGCTTTCCCGGTTTACGGCTATCGTAAATCCGAAGATAACCATAATCTTCTTGTAGTAGACGAATATGCTGCCCAGGTGGTGCGGAGCATTTTCAGGATGCGCCTGGAAGGATTCAGCCCCTACGCCATCGCGAATGAGCTGAACCGGCTGGGTACGCTCTCTCCTTTGGCATATAAAAAGTATTATGGCCTTCCCCATGCCAAGAAAGGCTATACAGACCGGAAGGATTGCCGGTGGTCGGCAAATACTGTCACCCGGATCTTGCAGGATGAAACCTATACCGGTACGCTGGTCCAGGGCCGAAAGGGTTCCCAGCACTTCAAACTGAAAGAAATGGAGAGCCGCCCTTCCTCCGAGTGGGTTCGCGTGGAAAATGCTCACGAAGCCATTATTGATCGGAATGATTTTGACCTGGTGCAAAGGATTCGCAACCTGGACACCCGTACATCTCCCCAAAAAGATAAAGTCTATCTGTTTTCCGGCATACTGGTCTGCGGTTGCTGCGGCAGCCGGATGGTACGCAAAACGAACCGCTACAAAGACAAAGAATATCACTATTACTATTGTCCCACCGGAAAGAAGAACGGCTGCGCCCATCCGGTCATGGTAAAGGAACATGAGCTGATGGAGTGCGTGCGGGACAGCCTGAAAGGGTTTATTGCCAATGTAGTCTCTTTGGATGAAATCTTATCCGGCATAGACCAGAGCCGTATCAACCGTGAACTTATCAAAGAGTATTCGCGGCAGATCGCCCAGAACGAGCAGCAGTTGGAGCAGATCCGTCAATATAAGATGAAGCTGTATGAGAGCATGGTAAACGGCTTTCTGGACAAGGCGGAGTTCCTTTATAACAAAAGCAGTTACAGCGCCCGTATCACCCAACTGGAACAGGCGGTTGCCGCCCTTAAGGAAAAACGGACCGATGTAATGGAAAACCGGAGTGAGCGGAATCGTTGGATTGAGAATTTCAGGCGTTTTTCCGATCTGGAAGAACTGGACCGCAAGGCGGTGATCCAGCTTGTGCAGGTGATTACAGTGCTTGGAAAAGACGAATTGCAGATTCAATTTAATTATCAGGACGAATATGAAAAAGCCCTCGCCCTGATTACGCCGGTACAGGAAAGGATGGTGGTCTGAAATGGCGAGAAAGAGCAGGAAACATACTATGGCGCAGGCTGCCATGCCTGCTTCCCCGTTTATCAGCACGGCGCTGTATATCCGGCTGTCTGTGGAGGATAACAATAAACGTGGAAATTCTATCGAAACGCAAAAGCTGGTTCTCGAAAAATTCCTATTGGGAAAACCTGAACTGCGTCTTTATGACATTTATATCGACAATGGAGCAACAGGAACGAATTTCAACCGTGACGGCTTCCAACGGATGCTTTCGGATATTGAATCCGGCAAAGTGGGCTGTGTGATTGTCAAAGACCTTTCACGCCTGGGACGCAATGCCATTGACACGGGATATTACATTGAGCGGTATTTCCCTTCCCATAATGTCCGGTTCATCAGCGTTACGGATCAATTTGATTCTGAAAATCCTGATAATCTCCACGGCGGTATTATCCTTCCGCTGAAAAATATGATTAACGAAGCCTATGCTCTGGACATAGGACGTAAGATAAAGGCCCAGGCCCGTCAGGATATGAAAGAGGGCAAGTATGTGGGTGGCAGGGCGCCATTTGGATATATGAAAGACCCTGATGACTGCCACAAATTGATTATTGATCCGGTGGCGGCTCCTGTGGTACGCCAGATTTTCCAGTGGGCTTATGAAAAAGTCCCCCTCAACCGGATTGTGCTTCTGCTCAATGAAGGAAACTACCCTTCTCCCGGAAAGTATAAGATGCAAACCGGGGAGATCACCCATCAGGCGTTAGCAGGGCGCGGCTACTGGCAGACCTGGACAGTTGCCAAGATTTTGAAGGAGGATAAATATACCGGCGACATGGTGCAAGGGCGAACAAAAACGGTCCTTCACCGGCAGGTGCCCGCAGGCGAGGAAAACCTGATTGTCGTTACTGGAACCCATGAGCCTATCGTTTCCAAAGAGATTTTCGATGCCGTTCAGAAGTACCGGGCAGAAGTGGCCGAGGAAAGCAAGAAGCACCCCGTTATCCCATACACGCCCAATATTTTCAAGGGGCGTATCTTCTGTGGAGACTGCGGGAGAAGCCTGCACCGCCAGCGCCAACAATGCAATGGTTCATATCGCTTCCACTGCCTGACACCTACCAGGGTACATAAAGATAAATGCACTGGCGTTTCCATCAGCGAAACCGAGCTGATCGCAACGATACTGGATATTCTTAAAAGGGAACTTGCCGCCGTCCTGGGGGATTACGCGCTGCTTCTGAAAGACAACATGCAAAAGCACGAAAAAGAAGCTGCTTCCCGTGAGAAAATCAACCGGGCAAAGCTGCAGTTTAACCAAAGCCGTGAGCTTTTGCAGACTCTTTATGAAAATCTGATGAACGGTGCGATTGACAGTGAAGAATACTTCGACCTGAAAGCGACCTATGAAAAGCAGATACAGGCAGCGCAAAAGGAGCTTGCTTTTTACGAAAAGCAGGCTGATGTCCGCCAGAAGCAGGCTGAAAAGTGCAAAGATCTGGAAAAAGACGAACAGGAACTTTTGAGTGGAGGCGTCCTGACCGCCGCCCTCATTGGGCGGTTGATTGAGCGGATCACAGTCTACCCGGATAAACAGGTAGATGTAAAATTCACGTTCCGCGCAGAATTTGAGGCGTTTAAGGAGGCGGAGGCAGAATGAAGAAGTACAGGATTGCTCTTTACATCCGTCTCTCTTTGGAGGACGCCAAAACAGACAGTATGAGTATTTCCAGCCAGAGAAACATCCTTCGGGAATATGCCTCTGAACTGCCGGAATATGCTAATGCGGAACTTACGGAATTTGTAGATAACGGGTACAGCGGGGCAAACTTCGAGCGCCCTGCGGTGCAGGAATTGCTTGACCTGGTACGGGCTAATCGGATTGACTGTATCATGGTAAAGGATTTTTCCCGCTTTGGCCGCAACAGTTTGGAAACAGGCTATTTTATCGAGCGGGTATTTCCGCTGTTCCATACCCGCTTTATCTCTGTCAATGATGATTTTGATACCAAAAAGCTGAAAGGCGATACCGGCGGTATGGAAGTCGCCTTCAAGTATTTAATCAGCGAGTATTATAGCCGTGATATGTCGGTAAAGACCAAAACGGCCAAATACCTGAAGTTCCAGCGGGGCGAATACCAAAGTAAAATTTGCCCTTACGGTTATCGCAAAGGGGAAAACGGACGGATGGTGCCGGACCCGGAGACTTCCGAAGTAGTACAGAAAATTTTTGAATATGCCGTAAATGGCATGAACGCAACCGATATTGCGCGGGAACTTTCCCGTCAGCAGATTCCCACACCCGGAGAGCATAAGGCCCGAAAAGGGATTAAGACACACGATGTTTCAAGAACTCACGGAATGTGGTGCAATTCTACTGTGCTTCGGATTCTTGCTGACGAACGATATATGGGCACTTATGTGATTGGCAAAAGAGAGGTTACAGAAATCGGCGGCCACAAGATGCGGAGCAAAGCGGAAAGCGACTGGATCAAAATACCGGACCATCATATACCGCTGGTGAATGAGGAAATCTTTTCAAAAGCCAATGCCTCTATTCAGCGTTTTAAGATTCCAAATAGGAAAAAACACGACTATCTCCTGCGTGGGAAGGTTATCTGCGGATGCTGTAAACATGCCTTGCACCTGGCAAATGGGACATCTTACCGGTGCCGCTTTTCCAGCACGATTCCTTTACTTGACTGCTATAACATTCATATCCGGGAAAAAGAACTGAATCAGCTTGTATATGAATTGCTATGCAAACAGTTTCAGGTAGCCTTCGGTATTGACAGCTTAGCGGATCTCCGTAAGGTAGATACCGTTGCTATACGTCAAGCTGACTTTGACCGGCAGATTTTTGAACTGCAGGAAGAAAAGCGGAAACTGTATGAAGCTCTTGTTTCCGGCAGGATTCCGCTCTTGGAATACAAGGATCAAAAAGAGCAGATCAGTGAAAAACTGTTGGAAGTACAGAATACCAAAGCGGTTGTCATGGCCCGTCTTGAAGCCGAACAGGAAGAACGGCAGCACCAGCGCCAGCAGATGGATATTTCCCGGATGCTGACGGAAAGCGATGGGCTGACTTCGGAATTAGTTGATCTTCTGATTGATAAGATTTATGTTTATCCTGATAAACGGGTAGATATTGCCTTTAAGATAAGGGACAGCTTTACAACTCACGACTGAGGAAAGGAATTGGTTATGCGGATTGCGTTTTATTACAGAAAAGGCGGCACAACTTTTGGGTGTATGCTGCCGGAAGAAAAGGAGCGACTTCATGCGTTTTTTGCCGCCGAACAGAAACGGGAGGCGGCAAAATTCCTATCAAGAAAGCTGGAACGTGGGGACAAGAAAAAATAAATATTTTTTTGTCGTGGACTTGACATAAGGGTGTCTGAGGTCATGGATCCGGATGAAAGGAACACCGGCGGCCTCTGAGCCGCGTTTCATATTTCCCCTGACTAAACTTTTGGTAAAAGTAAATATATGCTGCTCTGGCTGTATACCATAAATTTTATCAGTGTACTGCTTAAGCTCTTGCATAATAAGGCTTGGAATTGTGATCGTACGATTGCCGTTATCAGTTTTAGGCGGCGTGATTAGGTCTCCAGTGGCTTTTCTTTGCAAAGACTTGGTTATAGATATAGTGCAATGCTCAAAGTCCAAGTCCTGAAAAGTAAGGGCTAGAAGTTCCCCAAAGCGCATACCGGAGTAAAAAAGCAGCTGCAGCGCCATTCTTGCGCTTATATCCGTTATTTCGGTCAGAACACTAAGATATTGCTCCCTTGTCCAGAATTTTAATGACCGGGTGCGCTTCCCCATATGTCCGGCCTTATTACAGGGATTTGTATGTAAACCGTAATAAGAAACTGCGTAATTCATAATAGTTGTCATCATGTTCTGGATCCGGTCAAGATAAGCATCAGAGTACCCAAGACTGATCTGTTCATTTTGCCATTTTCTGATATCCATGGGAGTAATAGCATTCACCTTTTTATCTTTAAAATAAGGCAGTATCCGGTTTTTAAATACGTTCTTTTTTCCGTCAATGCTGTTTTGCCTGAGCCTGTGGCTCATATCCTCTATATACAGGTCATACAACACCTGAAAGGTAATATCTGGCGTGCCCTGCTGCCGTTCTAGAAACTGGCGTTCCCATTCCTTTGCTTCCCTCTGAAGTTTAAAGCCCCGTTTCATTTTCTGCTTTCTGGTTCCCGTGTAGTCTGTGTAGTACAGTTTTACGTACCAGGACTTTGTTTTTTCATCATAATATGATGGCATTTTAATATCCTCCTTATACTCTGCCGGGCGGGGCGTGGAGTAATGGGGATATTCTCTTTAAATGTGTTTTTCCCTTCGCAATCGGTATATTTCAAGTTCTATATTGTCTTTGATGGCTTTTTCCAAATTGTCAAAATCATTTCGAGTGAGAGGAATATCTGCATTGTCACTTTTTATATGGAGCAATCCAACTTCTTCGGCATCAGCATCATAAAAGGAACCGTCAATAAATTCATATCCTAATTTTTCAAGATAATTCAGAAAGGCACTGGTGTTTTGACTAGATTCTAGTGGATCTGGCAGTCCGTAATTTTCGTATAAAGCCCAAACATCTATATTAAACGCATTAGCTATTTTATCTAGCGTTTCTAATTTAGGGTTTTGTGCTCCTGATTCGTATTTTCTAATGTTTGAATCGGCAATGCCGCACAGTTCCCCTAGCTTTTTTTGGGTCAATCCTTTTTCTTTCCTGTATTTTCGTATCATATCCCCTGTATATGACATTTTGATAATCACCTCGTTTCTATCAAAAATAGAATAACATAATAAAACAGAAAAGTATAGATTGAAAACAATCTAAAAATATTATTGACAGATTGAAAATAATCTGATACATTCAAAATACAGATTGAAAACAATCTATAAAAGCGAGGTGAAGAAATGAAAGCAGACAGACGTAAGCTTGAACTTGCAATGGCAAGAGCCTGTATGAATGCAGACGATTTGCATAAAACTGCAGAAATGCCAAGGCCAACAGTTAACAATGTGATTGTTGGTAAAAATGTACGCACGGCCACAATGGGCCGCATTGCCAAAGCGCTAGGTGTTGATGTGTTAGATATTATGAAATCAGAAGAACAGTAAAAAATGAAGAAGCCCGGGCGGGGCATTGGATGGGAAAAGGATAAAACAAAAAGAAAGGAGAGCCGGTGTGATGAAACAATTTTTATCAGCCAGAGAACTGGCAGCGCTTTTAGGAGTATCAGAAAGCGCAAGTTATAAATATATACGCACAATGAATGATGAGCTGCAGGAAAAGGGATATCTGATCTGCAGAGGAAAGATATCTGCGGCATATGTACAGCAGAGATTTTTTGGTTTGGAAGCAGAAAAGGGGGCTGTGAGGGGTGAATGAAAGTAAAAGATATGATTCAGAAAATCAGAGACCCCAATAATTGGACTGATACTTTTTTCTCGGAGATGGAGCCTTTGTATTTTCAGCATTTTAATACGGTTCGCAATACACTGACGGCAGACAGATTGTGGATTCAGTTTGATCAGGCGTTCAGTGAATGGAAGAGACCGGGGCAGGCGGCCTATACCGAAAAGGAAAAAGAAATTTCCGGAAGGCCGCAAACTGCTGTTTGTGATGTAAAAAAAGCCCGGTCAGCCAAAAAGCAACGGGATAAAATCTCTCTTGTATGTATGTCTGATGTGAAGGAAGAAGAAATTACATGGCTGTATCAGCCCTATGTTCCCAGGGGGAAAGTGACAATATGCGCGGCATATCCGGGAACCGGGAAGACATATCTGCTTTGCTATATGACGGCATGTGTTTCAACCGGGCGCAGTTTCTTTAATCAGATTCCATTTCAGGCAAAGCCTGGAAAGACCATTTATTTAACAGCAGAAGACGGAATTGGAGATACCATAAAGAAGCGTCTAAAGATATGCGGGGCGGATATGAGAAATATTGCTACAGTGACTTCAAAAACACAGCTTTTATTTGACAGCCCTGAAATTGAAGAGTACATGCGGGATTATAAACCGGATCTTATGATCTTTGATCCGTTTCAGGCTTACATAGGTGCTGAAGTGGATATGAACGCGCCCAATAAGACAAGGGATAAGCTGGGACATATATCGGAACTGGCGGAGAAATATGGTGTAGCGGTGGTGCTCATCTGCCATTTTAATAAAAACGGAAAAGGAGACGCTATTACCAGGGTGCTGGGTTCCACTGATATTATGGGAATCTGCCGGAGTTATATTGCTTTGGGACCGGTTCCGGGGGAAGATAATATGAAGTTTATGTCCCATGAGAAATCCAGTCTGGACAGGAGGGGAAAAACAATACTATTTGAGATCAATCCTGAAATGGGAGGCATTGTTTATGCCGGAGAAAATAATCTGACCATGGATGATTATACAGCTATCAGAAACAAAAAAAGAGTCACCAGTGCTCCAGCGGTAGAAGCGGCGAAGATGTTTCTTATAAATAATATGCCGGAAGGAAGACGTTTGGCCAGGGAACTAAAAAATCTGGCAGCAGCTAATAAGGTTTCAGAAAGAACTTTGCAGCGGGCCAGAGAAGAGCTGGGTATTATCAGTAAAAAAGAAAATGTTTTTCCCTTCCAGGCAGTCTGGGTACTGCCGGGACATGAGACCAAGCAGCGGGAGCCGGAACAGGAAAGGCTTAATTTATAGATAAAATAGTTTCTTTAGAGAATATTTCAAAGCTGGCATAACGGGGAAGTGTGTTTTATAATTCGCATTTGAGTGGTTGTGCCAAACTGGCACCACCAAAATATCGTGGGAGCTGCGCTGTGCCAGGATGGCCGGCGGGAAGAGGGCCTAAAACAGCGGGGAAAATGCTGCTGTGCCAGTGAAGAAAGGTCATTTTGAATGCTGGCAGGATACCAGGGGCAGGATGGGAGAAAATATAATGTTGTTTGGCGGCTTTATGTTTCCTGGGCAGCGGAAATCTGGAAAGAAGGTGAAATATGGCAGTGAAAATAAAATTGTCTTATGAAGATGAAGCAGAATTAAAAAGTATTTTAAAACTTCTTGGCAATACGGTTCTCTCATGGAAAAGTCCAAAGAGACAGCAGGGGCGTTACCGGAGAGCGTATATCATATTGAGGCAAAACCTGAAAAAACCTGAAGTTAAATAGATAAATATCAAGCATTTTGTTAATCCTGGTCAGGAAAGTGCGGCAGCGGAAAGGGCTTGTAAAACTGATGTTGTTGTGCTAGAATACATATAACAATATAAAAGTACCGCACCGGTGCTCTCCTTGCGGTGTAAGTCTTAAGACGTGGGAATGACAATGTGTATGCTATTGTTGTTTCTGCGTCCTTTTTGCGTGCTTTTATATTGTACAAGAATCCTTTATCCCCAAGCGTGCGGCATCACGGCAAAAACTGTGTAAGTACCGACTGCGGTCGTAAAACGGAAAGGAGCCAGGACATGGGCGATGAACAAATGTTGGATTATCAGAGTGCAGAAGATGCGAAAAAAGCGGATGCTTCTACCGCAGAAGAAAAGGAAGGAGCCCAGGGTGAACAAAATCAGGCATCAAAAAGGGAAGCAGAAAAAAAATATACCGATGAAGATGTTGACCGTATTATTGCAAAAAAAATCACCGCTGAGCGCAGGAAAATGCAGAAGCTGTTTCAGGAAGAACAGCAGGAAAGTGATTTGGAAATTAGAGAAAGGAAAGTGCTTGAAAGAGAGTTGAAGGCAGATGCAAAGGATGCTCTGATCCGCGATGGATTTCCCTCTTCTCTGGCAGATGTTATGACTTATAGTACTAAAGAAGCGTGCGAGAGAAGTTATAAAGAGATAACCTCGGTGTTCAGGGAGGCCATGAGCAAAGAATTGAAAAGACGATTGGGGGGACCTGAACCAAGAGCAGGTGCTTCGTTTAACCAGGATCGGGCATTGTTACATGCTTTTTCTCCTAAATCAAGACAATAGGAAAATAAAATGGCAATTAATTTAGTGACAAAATTTCTTCCTTATGTGGATGAAATCTTTACAACAGAAAGCAAAAAATCGCTTCTTACGAACCAGGATTTTTCCTGGACTGGAGCACATACAGTAAAAGTTCATAAAGTCAATACGGTTCCAATGACCGATTATGACAGAAATGGAACAGGTATGGCAGGTGAAGATACCGGAGCTGTTGTCTGGTCAAGATATGGTGTACTGGGAAATGTCGGTAATACTCTGGAAGAGTTTACCCTTACAAAAGATCGTTCTTTTACATTTGTAATTGATAAAATGGATAATGATGAAACCGACGGAGTACTTGCCGGAGCTTCAGCGCTGGCTAGACAGCAGAGAGAAGTTATTATTCCGGAAGTAGATACTTTTGTATATGGCAAAATGTGCAGCGGAGCTGGAACAAAGCCTGAGGCCATAACCTTGACAGATGAAAATATTTATACAGAGATTATAAAAGGAAACAATATCCTTGATAATGCGGAGGTTGAGGAAACTGGCCGTGTGTTGGTGGTGACACCAGATACTTATCTTCTTATGAAACAGTGCAAAGATATTGTTATGGAAACGGATATCAGTAATGAAATGCGTATGAAGGGCGTAATTGCTATGATTGACGGTCTTACTGTAATCAAGGTACCGTCTGTAAGATTACCGGACGATTTTGGGTTTATGATTGCCCACCCGGTGGCGACAGTAGCACCTACAAAGCTGGAAGATTATAAAGTCCATCAGGATCCGCCGGGAATAAGCGGTGAACTGGTGGAAGGCCGTATTGTGTATGATGCTTTTGTTTTGGATAATAAAAGCAAAGCCATCTACTATCAGGCGAATAAAGCGCAGTAAGGTAAAGGCAGCAGAGTTTCGTATACTGTGACACTGCCGGTTTATATTTGCCCCGGACTTTCTATCTTGATTGGACGGGGTATTTTGTATGATTCAGATAAGATTTCAGGAGGATTTTATGGGAAATGAAGAACTTGTGATCCGAATAAAGAACCGTGAAGATACAGCGGAAAATATGAACCAGTTATGGCAGCAGAATAAAGCCTTTATCCATCTGCTGGCACTAAAATATGCTGCTTACGAAGAAATAGAGGACTTAGAGCAGGAAGGTTTTATCGGGTTGTGCAATGCTGTAGATGGGTATCGGGCCGATGCGGGAATCCCCTTTCTAAATTATGCGGCATTCTGGATCAGGCAGGCAATGGTTCGCTATATAGAGAATTGTGGTTCCTGTGTGCGTATTCCCTCTCATATGAATAGTAAAATAAAGGAGTATAAGCGGATACAGGCCTTATATCGGCAGTATTATGGCAGAATACCTGATGACCGGGAAATACAGAATCTTTTGAATATCAGCTGTGAGCAGCTAAAAAGTATACAGCACGGATTGAATATGAAGTATGTGGATAGCCTAAACCGGGAAATAAACAGCAAAGATGAAGGGGAGATCTGCTGTCTGGGGGATAATCTGGCCAATGATGAAAATATAGAAATACAGGTTCTAAATCGAATGGAAGCGGAAGAGTTAAAATCTGCTGTGTGGTCATTGGTGGATGGCCTGCCTGATATGCAAGCGGCTGTTATCCGAATGCGGTACATGGAAGGAAAGTCTCTGAAAGAATCCGGTCAGAAAATCGGTTTAAAGGCTGAAAAGGCCCGCCGTCTGGAACAAAAGGCGCTGAGGGAATTAAGGATGCCAGGCAGAAGAGAAGTGCTGATAGAGTTTCTTCCGGAAGAAATAGGAAGTATGGCGTATTATGGCAGCGGCGTGGGTACATTTAACAGGACATGGACCAGCAGTACGGAGCGGGCGGCGTTGTGGCTGGAAGTGTGATACTAATTTGATACTAAAAACTCATACAGAATATAAATATTATGCATCGTGTAGAAGAAAATAGTTAAAATACAGCAGAAAACAGGCGATAAAGCAGGTAGAAGCTGCTCTGTTATAGTGTTGCTGCAATTATTGAGTAATTAAATATTACGTAAAATTATGTATTTCGCAGCCTGCATTGAGCAGTCATATCTCTTCTCTGAAAAATACTGGAAGTTTCTTCATTTATGAGATCTAACAATAAAAGAACATTTTCGTAAGTAAGCAGATGTAAAAATCTCTGACTGCTTTGGGAATGTTCTTTTTATTTGCACTGCAGGATGGCGGACGCATGGAAGAACGCAAGAGCGAGACTTGAATGATTTCCATGGACTGGCTGGCTTGGTACGTGAAGAATTAACAGAAAAATCACAGTTTTACAGCCTGTACTTTAAGGTTCTTTTAAAGTTGGGTGTTTATACTGTGGGTAAATCAAATTAAGTTTAAAAATAGAAGAGGAAAGGAAACAAAAATATGAAATTAAAATATCTGGTAATTATATTAGCGGCGGTTCTGGCAGCAGGCATACTGGCCGGATGCGGTGAGGGCAGTTCTGATACAGGTTCCGGGAGCAGTATACAGCAGACAGAGGAGAATACCATTTATGGAGAAATAACGGAGATTGGAGAAGACTCTGTTACGATAAATGTAGGAACAAGACAAAAAATGGAGAAGCCAAAAGAAGCAGAGAATCAGGAACAAAGTGATTCCGACAGTGCTGATGATCAGCAGGATGATCAGGTTGAGAGTGGATCAGACGAAAAGAAACAGCCTTCTGTTCTGGAGCTAACCGGTGAGGAAAAAGTAGTAACTGTAACAGAAGATACCGAATATGAGACGGGTTTTCCGGGAGAACCTGACAAATCTGAAGATGATAAAAAGGAGCTGCCTTCGCCTGAAAAGGAGGGAGCGGATGACAATACAATGAGTGATTCAGATGCCGAACCGGCAGATGAACAGCCAAAACCGGAAACCGAGAAAATTACATTTCAGGATCTTGCGGCAGGAGATTCTGTGGCCATAACTTTAAATGATGATGGGACGGCGGCAGAGATTCAGGTTATTTCACAGCCCGGTACGAAGAACGATGATGAATCGGCTGCATCAGATACAACAGATGCAGATTCGTTAACTATCGCAAAAGCGGCTGCTGATGCTGCAAAAGCGGTAAGTGAAGAATTAAGCGGTTCAGTATCGGAGAATGTTTAGGAGGGATTGTTAGAATGAAAAAAGTACAGTTTTTGACGGAATTAAAAAAAATATCCGGAAGAAAAAAGGTGTTATGCGTGACCGGGGTGGCTCTGGCAGGATGTGTAGCTGCCGGAAGTGTTTTTTATGTAGTTTATGGAAAGAAAATTTCCCAAAATGCAGGTGCAGGTTCGATACAGGAGGCATCTGCAGAAAATGGTTCTATTTCAGATACTATTGTAGGGACAGGGAATCTGGAAAACGCTGAAGCATCGGCTGTTAAAATTCCTTCCGGGATTGTGATAGAGGAGGTTTGTGTAGAAAGCGGGGACACGGTGTCTTCAGGGGATGTACTGGCCAGGGTAGATCAGGTTTCAGTATTGAATACACTTCAGTCTGTACAGGATGAGATTGAGAGTACAGATAAGAAAATTAATTCTTCTAAAAATGATACGGACCAGGAGACGGTAAAAACCAATGTCAGCGGCCGGGTGAAGCAAATCTATGCGGAGGAAGGTGATGATGCAGCGGCTTGTATGGAAGAAAACGGCGCAGTGCTGCTGCTGTCTATTGACGGAAAAATGGCAGTAAAGTTACAGAATGTAACGGATGTTTCCGCAGGAGAATCAGTTATCGTTGTTTTATCAGACGGAAGTCAGACAGACGGAAGTATAGAAAGTGTAAATACAAATTCATGTATCGTAACAATGACAGATAACGGAGTGTCTGCAGATGATGAGGTAACTGTAAAAACAGAAGAAGGAACAGAACTGGGAAGCGGAAATACTTATATTCATCAGCAGCTGGCAGTTACCGCTGCAAGCGGAACTGTGGATGAAATCTATGTGTCGGAAAATGATAAAGTTTCCGCCGGGAGTGCGTTATTTCATTTAAGCGATAAAGTTTCCGCAGAGTATCAGGAACAGGTGGCTTATCGTGAAGCACTGACGGAGTCCATGAGGTCCCTGGTGGCTATGTCCAGAGAGGGTACTATTACAGCTGACACGGACGGTATCATCGAATCTGTAAATGTATCCGGTGACTCAGAAAGCGGCGATTCAGATACAGTGAGTACCGCTCAGGGGATGAATATGTCAGCAGATACTCAGGAAACCCTGTCAGGATTCACCAGTCTGCAGGTGTCGGCAGTCCAGACTGTGAATGAAGATACAGATAATTCTGAATCAGAGGATCAGAAAGAGTCAGATGAGGAAGCGGAGAAGATTCAATTTAAGATTGCAGATTCTTCTAACGATGGTAAGACGCTGATAATTGAAGCTCCGGAAAAAGGGGGAAAGCCCCAGACTTCTGTAAGCGGAGGCAGTTATTATTCAGGAACAATTTCATGGAATACGTCAGACCGCATATTTAAGGGAGGGACAGTATATCAGGCAGATATAACTTTAACAGCAAATGAGGGGTACTATTTTTCCAGCGATAGCATAAGCGGTGTGCAAAAGGGGTTGATTTCCGGTCTTAGCGTCTCACAGGATAAAAAGACGCTGACACTCCGGCTGACATTTCCAGAAACGGAAAGTGATGAGACAACGGTTATAAAAGATTCTGCCAAGACCGAAACATCTTCTGAAAGTACACAAAAGGAAAACAGTACAGAAAAACAAAACAATGCATCTGTGGCATCTTCTGATAAAACATCGGATGAGGCTGTGGGAACTTCTGTGAATTCAACGTCGTCACTGTTAGCGGAAACGACAGAAAGTGACGGGGAGGCTAGTTCTGAATATAGTACGGATATTACCGCTTTTACGATAGCCTCCAATGAGAATATGGCTGTTTCTGTAGATGTTGACGAATTGGATATAAATTCTGTGTCAGTGGATCAGGAGGCGGAGGTTACCCTGGATGCAATTGAATCAGAAACCTTCACCGGCACAGTTACCAAAGTGAGCAGCAGTGCCAGTGCCAGCGGCGGCGTGGCGAAATACAGTGTGGAAATTACAATTCCCAGGGACGATCAAATGAAAACCGGCATGAACGCTTCTGCCACTATAGAAATAGAGAGCAGGGAAAACGTAATTACCATTCCGGTAAATGCGCTGCAGGAACGGGGAGATAAGGTATTTGTATATACCAAGAAAGATTCAGAAGGAAATCTGTCTGGAGAACAGGAAGTAACTACCGGTTTGTCAGACGGAGAAACGGTGGAAATTACAGATGGCCTTGCAGAAGGGGATACTGTCTATTATCAGAAAACCGGAAATACTGCGGAAAGCGGTGGTCAGGGAGGTCCTAGCAATGGTATGAACGGTGAAATGCCGGGGGACTTTGGAGAAGACAGAGGCGGTAATATGGACAGCATGCCATCAGGAACCCCAAAACAGGGAGGCGGACAATGATACAGCTGAAGGAAGTGTCTAAAATTTATAAGATGGGCCAGGAGAAAGTAAGAGCCCTGGATCATGTGGATATGTGCATTGCGGAAGGCGAATATGTTAGTATTACAGGGCCTTCCGGAAGCGGAAAATCAACAATTATGAATATTATAGGATGCCTGGATACAGCGGATACCGGAAGTTATATTCTGGATGGAATCTCCATTGAGGAATATAGCGAGAATGATCTGGCCCGTATCCGGAATCATAAAATAGGATTTATTTTTCAGAATTTCAATTTACTGTATAAGTTAACAGCTGAAGAGAATGTGGAACTGCCGCTGATTTACCAGCGGGTAAAAGCGGCAGAACGAAAAAGGAGAGTAAAAGAAGCTTTAGAGCAGGTAGAGCTTTCTCATAGAATAAGACATAAGCCGGCGGAACTGTCAGGAGGGCAGCAGCAGCGTGTGGCAATTGCCAGGGCGCTTGTAACAAAGCCGTCTTTGTTCCTGGCTGATGAACCAACAGGAAATCTTGACTCCAAAACAGGGGAAGAAATTATGAAGTTGTTTCATGAACTTCATTTAGCGGGAAATACAATTGTATTGATTACTCATGATCCGAAGATTGCGGATGAGGCTGAACGAAAAATAGCAATGAGGGATGGAAAGGCAAGAGAGGTGGTTTCATGGTAATGCAGACTTGGAAAATGGCGTGGTCAGCTGTCTGTGCTAATAAATTCAGGACATTTCTTACAATGCTTGGGATTGTGATAGGTGTAGCCGCTCTCATTGTACTTGTATCTATTGCCGGTGGAGCTTCTTCGTCTGTTTCCAGTCAGATTTCAGATATGGGATCGGATTATCTGACAGTACAGATTACAGACGATAAAGAGAATCCTCTGCGGCTGTCAGAGTTTTCAGAGCTGTTTCAGGATGAGTTTATAGGAGCCGCAGCTCCGGCGGGACGAACCAGCGTTACTGCAAAAAGCGGATATACCAGCGCCGGAATGACGATTACAGGAACTACAAGCAGTTATTTTGAAATAATGGGGCTTGATATAAGCAGCGGACGGAGTCTGAAAAAAACAGATACGGACAATGCGTCATATGTAATAGTTATTACTGCCGATACGGCAGTGGAATTGTTCGGAAATACAAATGCTGCCGGGGAAATGGTTTCACTGGATGGAAAAGCCTTTCTTGTGGCAGGAGTACTTGCAGATGACTCATCTCTTACATCGGCATCAACTGTTGTGACCGGGAGCAGTCAGGAGGAAACGGATTCATCTGATTCTGCTTCTGCGGTAACTTTGGAAGGTTATATTCCTTACTCCACATTGAGCAGAATGGCTGATAATATGCTGGATATTACACAATTTTATGTATCTTCGGCCGGCGGGGACTCTATGGATCAGACCCAGATGGCGGTCCAGCAGATTATGCTGGAACGGTTTGAAGATGATGAGGAAGCGTTTTCCATTCAAAGTCAGTCTGAGATTATGGAGACTATGGCTGAAGTAAATGAAACAATGACACTTATGATTGGAGGCATTGCAGCGATATCTCTGCTTGTGGGCGGGATAGGAATTATGAATATTATGCTGGTATCAGTTACAGAGAGAACAAAAGAAATTGGCATACGAAAGGCCATTGGAGCAGGAAGACAGATGATTATGATGCAGTTTCTGCTGGAGGCGTTTATTGTCAGTATGGCAGGGTGTCTGCTGGGAATTGTGGTTTCTTTTGGAATTTTGAAGATTGCCGGAATATTTATGGGAGCTTCCATGGAGTTTTCAATATCGCCAGGAGTTATCTGGATTTCCGTTTTGTTTTCAGGTATAATTGGAATAGTATTTGGTCTTTATCCGGCAAATAAGGCCGCAAAGAAAAAACCAATTGATGCATTGAGGTATTCTGGATAACAGAATTTGTAATGCTGCGCAGCTGACTCTGGCAGAAAGAAAGAGGGAAGGTAAAATGCGTCTTTTATTGGCGGAAGATGAAACAGAATTGGCAGATGCACTAAAGGTCATATTAAAAAATAATAACTATTCGGTGGATACTGTTTATAATGGCCTGGATGCGCTTGCATATCTGGAGAGCGGTAAAAATTATGACGGAGTGATTCTGGATATTATGATGCCGGGATTGGATGGGATCAGTGTATTAAAGAAGATTCGGGATCAGGGAAATCATGTTCCGGTGTTAATGCTGACGGCAAAAGCGGAAGTGGATGATAGAGTAAAGGGACTGGACTTTGGCGCAGATGATTATCTGGGGAAACCATTTGCTGTGAAAGAACTTCTGGCCAGAATTCGGGCAGTTACCCGCAGGCAGACGGATATTAATAGTACCGTTGTTGCTTTTGGCAATATCAGCTTGAACCGTTCGACCTTTGAACTGATGTCAGAGAATGGGAGCTTCCGACTGGGAAATAAAGAGTTTCAGATGCTGGAAATGTTGATGGCTCATCCGGGACAGCTGATTTCTACTCAGCGTTTTATGGAAAAGATCTGGGGATATGATAGTGATGCGGATCTTGGAGTTGTCTGGGTTTACCTGTCCTATCTGAGAAAGAAGCTGCTGGTGTTGAAAGCGGATGTAGCTATTAAGGCAGTAAGAAATCAGGGATATTTTCTGGAGGAAAAGAAATGATAGCAGCGCTGCGCAGACGTTTTATTCTTGTGGCTATGTGTTCTCTGCTGGCGGTTTTAACAGCTGTTATATGCACAATAAATGTAACAAATTATCAAAAAGTATTGGAGAGGACTGACGGTCTGTTGGAAATGCTGGCAGATCACGATGGTCAGTTTCCGGAGTCAATAAAGGGGCAGAGACCGGAGGAGAATCCGAAGGATACATTTTCACCGGAAACGCCTTATGAGACTCGTTTTTTTACTGTAAATCTGGATAAATATCAGAATGTGGTTCAGATTAATACAAGAAACATTGCGGCAGTTACAGATAAACAGGCTGAAATGTATGCGGCTGATGTGGTTGAGAAAAATAAGAAGTCGGGATTTTTAAGTGTATACCGGTATAAGATGGTAACAGAAGATGAAGGAACGCTTTTGATTTTTGTTGACTGCCGCCAGGAGCTTGATACCATCAGGATCTTTGCGCTGACCAGTATTTTTGTATCCGGGTTTGGACTTCTGGCGGTTTTCCTGTTAGTTGTTTTCTTCTCGAGAATTGTGTTGCGGCCAGTGGCGGAAAGTTTTGAAAAGCAAAAGCAGTTTATTACGGATGCAAGCCATGAAATAAAAACACCACTAGCTATTATTGACGCAAACACAGAAGTTGTTGAGATGGAATACGGAGAAAGCCAGTGGACCCAGAGTACAAAAAATCAGATTCATAGACTGGTCAACCTTACCCAGCAGTTGATTATACTTGCAAGGATGGATGAAGAACGTACAAAACAGCAGATGACAGATTTTTCTCTGTCAGATGCTGTTGAGGAGAGTGCGCTTCCGTTTCAGGTTATGGCAGAGACAAAGAAAAAAAGTCTGAATCTTCAAATTAAGAGCGGTATAACCTGTCATGGAGATGAGAAGGCTATACGGCAGCTGATTGTGCAGCTTTTGGATAATGCGGTGAAATATTCATCCGGAACAGGGAATATAGAGCTGAGGGTTTTGCAGAAGGGCAAAAAGTGTATGATTTCTGTTTTAAATGATGCACCTGAGCTGTCAGAGGGAAACCTGGATATTCTATTTGAGCGCTTTTACCGTCTGGACAGTTCCAGAAATTCTAAAACCGGTGGCTCTGGAATCGGTCTGTCTGTGGTGAAGGCTATTGTAGAAGGCCATAAAGGCAGAATTTCTGCGTACTGCAGAAAAGGTAAATTAGAGATTACTATATTATTATAAAGAGAAAATTTGAGCAAGAAAAAAGGAGAAGTATACCTTTGTATCTCAAGGTCTGCTTCTCCTTTTGGCAGATAGTATAATATTTTCGTTATTTTCTAATTTTATTAATTTAACACAGACCCGGTGCTAAGATACAGATCAGACATAAAATGACAGTTCCTATTGTTGTATTAATAACGGTGCATACACCAACGTATTTATAGGACTTTTTTGCCTGGGTTTTACAGATTTCATTTGCGGCAATAAATCCTGCATTGGTGGGAAGTGTGTCAAAGGTTGTTGCACAGAAGGCAGAAACACGGGCGAATGCATTCATGTTAACTCCCATGGATTGTGCAAGGGGAGTAAATACCGGAAGTCCAACGCCAAGACCTGCGGGGCCTGAGCCGCCGATTAATGTCATAATCATCATTGCCAGCATAGCAACTACCAGCGGGTGTCCGTTAAATGCAGCCAGTTTTTCAGTCAGTCCGGCAAATGCAGGAGTCTGAGCCACAACACTTCCGAAGCCTGAAACAGCAGCCGCACCGCAGGATACAACAGCAGCATTCATAGCAGCGTTTCCAAGGGATTTTAAGAAAGAATCCATTGATTTAAAGTTTTTATGCATGAGAATAATCGCAAGGATAATTCCGGCCATTAATGAAAAGTTAACATCTACTTGAAAGCCATTGTATAAAACAAAAACCAGTACCATTGGAAGAAGCGCTATTAGCGGGTGAGGAAGCTTTTCATCTGTAACAGAAACAGAATCCCCTGCTGCGTCCTCAAATACAGCGCCTTTTGCGATTTCCTTTTTTGCCGCAAAATTTAAGTATATAATATTTAAAATTAAGATAATAATGCCGGCGATAATTCCCGGAATAGCGGCTGCCGTTGAAGATACGCCAACAGTTGAAGTTGACATAACATTTTGGATTTGAGGAGAACCGGGCATGGATAATGCTGATGTTGCGATACATCCCAGGATCATCCCAGGTACCATATAGCGGGGAATGCCGGCCTCACGGCACAGTTCCATGCTGAGAGGAGCCATAACAAACATTAAAACAATTGCGCTGACACCGCCGTAAGAGAGCAGGATACCTGCTAGAAATACAATAATAATCGCAACCAGAGGGCTTAACTTTTCGTTTTTTCCACGGAATATTTTAGAGATAAATTTGGCGAGAGATTTAGCACCTCCGGTAACACCATAACATTCTCCAAAGACCGCACCCCATAAAAAGATCGGAATCTGGCCGATTAAGAAGTCTCCAACACCACTCATGTAGGTGGTCAGGTAGGCTTCTGTTACATTCAGCCCGCTGAATACGGCAACAATCATTGCGGCACAGGCGCCGATAATCAGAAGGGGCCAGCCTTTCATGACAAAAAATATCAGAAATAAAATACCGATAATAATACCGATCATGCTTAAAACCATGATACATCCTCCTTTTTCCTTTTCGTATTTTTTCTGACTTATTTTTATCATTTTTTTATGGAAGCGGAATGATAGTTTTGTGGAAGGAGTGTGGAATTTAAGGAAAAATGTATGACTATGGAGCATGGTCTGCAATATGCGTCTGTCTTCAATACCGGCTAATTAAAATTGGTATTGAAAGCAGGCGGCAGAGAGGACCCGAGCTATAATGCCGGGCAGTTAGGATAGAGGAGTTAAATTCTGGCCTTCAAATTTAAAAAAGTAGTAATCGGCAATCTTACGTCCGTTTTCCCAGGTGAAATCACCCTGAATGCCCTGAATTACCGGTGGATTCTGAAACCATTCATTTACCTTCTGCCGGCTTGCATCGTCTGTTTCTGTGCCGGAAAGGTCTAGCTCATCGTAGCACTGGCAGAGTGCCAGGATGGCATTATAGATATCAGGAATTATAGTGTTTACAGGCTGCTCTCCGTTATGAGAACGTTGATAAGCAGTTTTCAGCGCTCTCCATTGCTGTTCATTATAGTTGAGGTCAAATTTATTCCAGATAAAAGTCTGGTCCAGGTTATCTTTGGCGGATGTAAGAAGCTGTGAGGACATGGAAGAAAAAGAGGCGGTAATCCGCCGCCCTTCACTGATACCGCGTTTTTTTAACTCATGTAGAATGTTGGTATAGTCATCGGCGCTCAAAAGAGAAATATAACCGTCTGCTTTCTTGTTTAATGCCTGGATTGCGCACTGTTCAAAATGGCGTTGATCTCTTGTACCGGAAAGATCAATGACGTCTAAAAGCTGAAGGTTAAGTTCGGGCAGCATTTTCTTTAATAAAGTAACGGAATCGTTTTTAGCTTCATCAGTAGTATCAGTAAAAATGACAACCTTTTTAATATCAGGATTATGCTGGGACCATTTTTTTACAGCCAGATATTCGCCTGTTTCAGAATCGTTCATATATGCAATGGTATAAGGCTGATATGTGTTTCTGATATCTTTGTAAGAGTAGCTGGCAATACTGGTAGTTTTTGAATCTTCCAGCAGAGGTGCGATGCTGGAAGAGGAAGGGGCTTCTACCGGACCGATTACCGCCGGAGTTTCCCGGGAAGCTCCAAGAAAATAGCTGACAGCCAGATTTTTGGAGGAACGTGTATCCTTCAGAAATAACTGCACCTTTTTTCCGTTGATGCCGCCGGAGGCATTGATCTGTTCAACTGCATACCGGGCGGTCCAGGCCGCATCCTCACCTACAAAGGAGTAGTATCCGGTTGTGGGACATAAAAAGACAATAGGAATGGTATCCTTGGTCTGTTCCCTTAGTTCCTGCTGAAAGCGGTTGGCAGTAGAATTATCCCGGACTGCCGGTAACAGCAGCAGGCCGGCAAAGACCGCCAATATTAAAATCTGTAATAACTTTCGTTTTATATGATAAACCAAAATGTACTTCCCCTTCCCGTCTTGCTTTCCACCCCATAAGGAATATGGTGGTTTTTAAAGATCTCGCTTACAATATTCAGGCCGATGCCATTGCCGTGAATCTGGCTGCCAAGTTTGGGAGAACGATAGAAACGATCCCATATGTGAGGGGCTTCTGCGGTACTGATGCCGATTCCATGGTCAGTTATCTGAACAAGAAGCTCATGTCCCTGGGGTATCAGATTAATTTCTATTTTTTTGCTGCTGCCGGAGTATTTAACGGCATTGTGCAGCAGGTTATAAACCGCCCGCAAAAGCAGCTGGCGGTCAGCACGGACCGTATAATCCCGCTGAGCGCACAGATAGATATGAAAACCTTCCGCCATGTCCTTAATCCGTATTCTGCTGATTACTGTTTGGATCAGGCCGTTTATGGAGAAGGTTTCATAATGAAGCTGAAGGGTTCCTGACTGAAGTCTGGACAAATCCATCAATTCATTAATTAAATCTGTTAAGCGGTCTGTTTCTCCGATAATCTTTTCTACATGTTCCGTTCTTTTTTCCGGAATTTCCCCGGAAAAGGCGTCAATCATTTCTGCATAGGCACGGATTACAGTAAGGGGCGTTTTCATATCATGGCTGATATTTGCGATAAAATCACGGCGCAGTGCTTCTGTTGCCCGGAATTCTTTTTCTGCCTGATTTAAGGTTTTTGCAAGCTGTACGGCTTCCTGGGGGCCTTCCTGTATAAAGTCTGTATCAAATTTTCCTGCCGCCATTAAAACTGCGGCGTCATTCAGGTGGCGAAATGGCCGGGCATAAAAGTTAGAAAAGAAGAATGCGAAGACTGCAGAAAGGGCAAGTACAATGGCCAGTGAAATTCCCCCCCGGTTAAACAGCATATGCTTTACCATATCAATTTCGGCAGTGGAACAGCTTAAGACCAGGACATGCCGGTATCCGCCTTCATTGGCTATAACGATTGCCTGTACAGCCCATTGGGAGCGGCTGGAAGAATCGCCGGTGTAGTAAAAACAGTAGCCGTCAGTTTCATCCAGACGTGAAAACAATGTTTCATCTGCGATCTGGCTGCTTTGAGGTTCTCCCGGTGTCCCCTCATTTGTGTAGCTTAAAAGTACTTTATGATCTTTTTCAGAGATAATCTGCGCAAAATAATGATTCGTTTTAGCCAGAATTGCAATGGACTGTTCAAAATTGGAGCTGCCGTATTGTTCTGTAATTTCCCAGGCAATATTGGTGAGGTTGTCCGTCACCTGCCTGCGGTAATGGACTTCAAAATACATATAGAGGACGACCCAGAACAGCAAAGCTGCGATTGCCGAAAAAAAGAGAAATCCAACCCACAGGCCATTGCGCATCTGCCAGGGGTTTTTAAAAGTAGGGTTTCGCCAGGTTTCCCGTTTTTTTTGTATCCGGTTGTAAAAATTTTTCAGGTAGTTGTATTTCATTCTTTTTCATCCGTTGAAAATTTATAGCCGATTCCACGACAGGTAACAATGTGAGACCGGTATTCTCCAAGAGCCTGACGAAGAAGTTTAATCTGGGAATCCACGGTACGGTCATCCCCCTGGTAATCATATCCCCATACCTTTTCTAAAAGGCTGTCTCTGGAAAAGACAATGTTTTTATTTTGTATCAGAAAAAATAAAAGGTCGTATTCTTTCGGACGGAGATCCAGCGGGGTGCCGTTTAAAGAGACTTCTCTGGCTGCGGGATCCAACATGAGACCGCCTATAGTAATCATCTGTTTTGGCCGGCTGCTTTGTGAGAGGATGCGTTCACGGCGTTTGATAATGACATTTACCCGGGCCATTAATTCCTTCATGGAAAAAGGTTTGGTGACGTAATCTTCAATACCCAGTTCAAAACCATACAGTTTATCATATTCCTGTCCCTTGGCAGACAACATTAAAACTGGAATGTCACGGATTTCTTTTATTTTCTGAAAGGCAGAAAAACCGTCTAAAACCGGCATCATAATATCCATAATAATAACATCAAAATTTTCTGTTTTACAAATATTGACAGCTTCAATTCCGTTGGAAGCTTCCGTTACGGAATATCCGAGAAATTCTGCAAATTCACAGATGGCCGTCCGGATTAGTTTTTCATCATCCACAACTAAAATCTTATACATATCGCTCCTCCAGGCAGTTTGTTTCCAATATTATTATTTTACGTTAAATATTCCCCTTTGGCAATGCTGTCAGAATGCTTCTCAATACTGGTTAGGGAGTGTCCGGGAGATGCATTTTATGTTATAATACATTCTTGTGTTTGATTTTAACAAAAACCAGTAATTACTAAAGGAGTCTGATTTATGCAGCGTGATTTAACAGAAGGCAGAATTACAAAGACACTGCTTGCATTTGCATTTCCCATGATGCTTGGAAATCTGCTGCAGCAGTTTTATAATGTGGCGGATACCTTGGTTGTGGGACGGTTTTTGGGGGCCGATGCACTGGCAGCAGTTGGTTCGGCGTATACATTGATGACATTTATAACGTCCATTATACTGGGGCTCTGTATGGGAAGCGGCGTGGTTTTTTCTATTCGGTATGGGGAAAAAGCTATGGACCGGCTGAAAAATAATTTGTTTTTATCTTTTGTACTGATTGCGGTTGTGACTTTGATACTGACATTTATCGTGTTTGGGGGACTGGATCTGATTATCCGGCTTCTGCAGGTTCCGGAAACAGTGAGTCCGCTTATGAGAAGCTATCTGCAGGTGGTTTTTGCAGGTATTATAGCCACATTTTTATATAATTTCTTTGCATGTGTGCTGCGAGCTGTAGGAAATTCTGTTGTACCCCTTGTATTTCTTGGAATCTCAGCAGTGCTGAATGTTGTGCTGGATCTTTTGTTCGTATTGGAATTTCATTCCGGAGTGGCCGGGGCGGCGGCAGCTACTGTAATTGCACAGTATGTATCAGGAATTGGAATATGTGTTTATACATTATTTAAATGTCCGAATCTGCGCCCTGAAAGAAAGCATTTATATTTTGTAAAAAAAGAGGTCAGGGAAATTGCGCAGTTCTCTTTTATGACCTGCCTTCAGCAGTCTGTGATGAATTTTGGCATTCTGATGGTTCAGGGGCTGGTGAACAGTTTTGGCCCGGTTATTATGGCTGCTTTTGCGGCGGCTGTAAAAATAGATTCTTTTGCTTATATGCCGGTCCAGGATTTTGGAAACGCTTTTTCTACTTTTATTGCACAAAATTACGGGGCTAAAAAGAACCGGCGGATTCAAAAGGGGATAAAAAGTGCCTTTGGGGCAGTATTTGTTTTTTGTTCGGTTATTACAGTGATTGTATGCCTGTTTGCCAGACCGTTAATGCTGATTTTTGTTCAGCCCGGGGAGACAGAGATTATAGCGGAGGGAGTTCATTATTTAAGGATTGAAGGAGCCTGCTATTTTGGTATTGGCTGCCTGTTTTTGCTTTACGGGCTGTATCGTGCATTAAAGAGGCCGGGAATGTCTTTAATTCTTACAATAATTTCGCTGGGCACAAGGGTTGCGCTGGCATATTTATTGTCCGGTATTCCCTGTGTGGGTGTAACTGGCATCTGGGCGGCAGTTCCCATAGGATGGCTTCTGGCTGATCTGACCGGGATATGGTATTATAAAAAAAGATTTGTAAAATTGCGGGAGGAAAATTATGAGTCAGATAAATCACGATTCTGAGAAAACTTCAGGAGAAATGCTGTACGGGCTGGAAGAGAAGGTTCCGGCCGGGAAATGCAGTATTTACGGGATTCAATATCTAGTATATTTTTTGGCGGGAAGTGCCATTATGCCCACCATTATCGGAGTATATCTGGGACTGGACCAGGCTGAGATTGCGCAGATGCTGCAAAGAACCTTTCTGTTAAGCGGCGGAATTTCCATATTGCAGGCGTTATTTGGGCATCGTTTTCCGATTATAGACGGGCCTGCAGGGCTCTGGATGGGGCTGTTGATTATTCTTGCCGGAGCGGCTGCCGCCTTTGGTAAGGATTTATCAACCCTGCGTACGGATATGGAGCTGGGAATGATCTGTGCGGGGGTAATGGTTATCATTGTAGGACTTACCGGGTTTATGCAGAAGATCTTAAAGATATTTAATCCCATTGTAAATGGAACGTTTTTAATTTTGATGGTACTGCAGATGAGTGCTACTGTTATTAAGGGAGCCACCGGTATTTCATCTGGCTATAGTACGATTCAGCCTGAATTTGTAGTTATATTTCTGGTGACTACAGCAATTATCGTTATCATTAACTTAAAAACGAGAGGATTTATTCAGTCTATTGCCACACTGATTGGAGTTGTCTGCGGATGGATTCTGGCATATGCACTGGGGGTATCTCCGGAGTTTATATCAGACGGCGGCGGCCTTTTAGCAGTACCTCAGCCATTTGCCTGGGGAACTCCCACTGTAGACCCAAGTGTTATTATTACCTGCCTGATCGGGGAATTTGCATTGTTTTCTAATTTTGCCACCAGTATCAACGGTATGTCGGAATTGTTGAAAAGACCTAATACCCCCGGAATTGTCAGAAAAAGTACCGTGTGGTTTGGGATTACCGCAGCATTGTGCGGGATATTTCCGGTGCCGGGATTTGTACCTTTTGCATCAGCTCCAAGTACTACAAAGCTTACAAGAGTGGCGGCCAGATCACCGTTTATTCTTGGAGGAGTTTTCATGATGATTCTGGGGCTGGTGGCTCCGGTATGCACCTTTTTTGCGGCGATTCCGCCGGCTGTGGGATATTCGGCTATGATGATTGTTTTTGCACTGATGCTGGAGCAGGGAATCAAAGAGTTCAGAAAAGTGGAATTTACTAATCGGGAGGGATTTATTGTAGGAATATCCTTTATGATTGGAGCCGGTATTATGTTTTTGGATACAGCTGCATTTATGGACCTGCCTCAGATGCTGCGTTATATTGTATCTAATGGATTGATTATGGGACTGATTATTACAGTGATACTGGAACATGTGATTTTAAGGAAAAAGCAGGAGGAAAGGAAAGGCTAGGATATGCAGAGCAGTACAGAGTTAAAGTTAAAACTACAGCAGATACATAAAAAAAGTTACCCCGCCTATAAATCTCTGCGGGGAGCCTATGATTTTGGAAAATTTCAATTGTCTGTGGATCATGTGCAGGGGGATCCCTTTGCTTCACCGTCCAATGTAAGTGTATCAGTTCCATTAAAAGCAACGGGATTTCCTGAGGAGTATTACCATGACAGGATGGCCAGGACGGCTCTTGAGGATGCGCTGCTGCGCAGATTTTATGCAGAAGTATCAAAAATCAGTTTTCAGGCAAAAGGTTCCGGGAAAAGCGGTCTGGTTTCTGTCACAAGATGCGGACAGGAGATACTTGAAAGATCTGCAATGGAGATTGATAAAGGCAGAGTGACTGTCCGGTTTGAGGTTGGATTCCCTGCAAACGGCCGCACTATTAATGCTTTTGAGCTGGAAAAAATCTTATTCCGGGATCTTCCGCCGGCAGTGGAGAGGACACTTTATTATAGAAACTGGAAGCCGCAGAAGTTAAGGGAAGTTTATGAGCTTTCCCAGGATCAGAAAGCAGTCAGAGAAGAGTTAAAACAAAGGAATCTCACCGCTTTTATAGCAGATGGTTCTGTTCTGCCCAGAGAAAGCGGAGTTTCACAAAAGCCAATGAAGGATGCCGTAAAATTTGCGTCTCCCGAAAGCTGCCGGATTACTCTGCAGCTGCCATATTATGGAGAGATATCAGGTATGGGCATTCCCAGAGGAGTGACTCTGATTGCAGGGGGCGGCTATCATGGAAAATCTACATTATTAAAGGCCCTTGAGCTTGGAATTTATAATCATATAAATGATGACGGCAGAGAGTTTGTAATTACAGATGACACAGCTGTAAAAATACGGGCGGAGGACGGCAGATCTGTCAGAAGCCTTGACTTATCCTTGTTTATTCATGATCTGCCCAATGGCAGGGATCCCTCATGCTTTTCAACAGAGGATGCCAGCGGAAGCACTTCTCAGGCTGCAGCAGTCATAGAAGGTGCAGAGGCGGGCTGCCGTACATTTCTGATAGATGAAGATACTTCTGCCACTAACTTTCTGGTGCGGGATGAGTTTATGCAGCGGATTGTAAATCCGAAAAAAGAGCCAATTACACCATTTCTTGCAAGAGTACGTGAACTGTATGAACAGGCGGGGATTTCTACTGTGCTTGTAGCCGGAAGCTCCGGAGCGTTTTTCCATATGGCAGATCTTGTCATTCAGATGGATGCCTACCGGCCGGAGGATGTTACCACCAGAGTAAATCAGCTGCTGGATTGCTATCCTCTGCCGGATTTTGGCGCAGATGATTTTAAGCTGCCGGATACAGACCGATGCTTTCAGATAAAAACCCCTGAAGGCCGGGGACGTAACCGGGAGTCATCGCGTATTAAAATACGAGTTCAGGGAACTGACGGTTTTTCTGTAGGGTTTGAGCAGGTAGATCTGCGGTATGTAGAGCAGCTGATAAACACAGAACAGGTAGCATCTTTGGCGGGAATTTTAAAAAATATCGTAAAAAATCCCGGAACTGCTTCCATTCATACTATTGTGAAAGGGGCATGGGATGCTCTGGAAAAGGACGGGTTTGCTTCATTTCTTGGACATGATCTCGTCTGTGGTTATGCAAAACCGCGGATTCAGGATATTTACATGATGCTTGACCGGTACCGGGGATAGGTCATATGAAAAATAGCAGATTGGAAGTTATTGAAATAGAAGATATTAAAGTCTCTGTTCAGAGAAAAAATATTAAAAATATGTATCTTCGGGTAAAGGCTGAAAGGGGAGAGGTAAAGATCTCTGCGCCTTTATCTATGAACAGGGACCGGATTGTCCGTTTTATTTACAGTAAGCTGCCCTGGATTCGTCAGCATCTGGCATCTGGAAAAGAAAAGGAAATACCTAAGGAAATTAATTATCTGACGGGAGATACGGTGAAGCTGTGGGGACAAAAATACAGCCTTGTGGTCCAGCCAAAGATCTCCGGCAGTAAGGTTTGTGTTCAGGGAGAACAAGTTATTTTAAAAGCCCCTGTAGACAGTACATTTGAAGAACGGGAAAAAATCTGGCAGGACTTTTGCCGAGCGGAGCTGAAAAAGAGGATACCTGGTCTGATAAGCAAGTGGGAGCCTGCAATGGGTGTGCAGGTTTATCAGTGGAATGTAAAAAAGATGAAAACCAGATGGGGCAGCTGCAATATCGCCAAGAAGCGCATCTGGCTGAGTTTAATGCTGGCGCAGAAGCCAAAAGAGTGTCTGGAGGAAGTGGTTGTGCACGAGATGGTGCACTTGCTGGAGGCAGGGCATAATAAGCGGTTTTACGGATATATGGATCGTTTTCTGCCCCAGTGGCGGCTCTGGGATCAGTGGCTGAAACAAATTGTATAAATGTGGTTGACATATATAGATAATCTACATAAGATATATATAGACAATCTATATATGGAGGGACACGATGAGACTATCAGACATTGTACATATGGCGGGAGATTATGTAGTATTAGGTATAGGTGCTGTAGTAGCTGCGGCGTTGATACTGGGGCTGGGGTATGGCCTGGTTTACCGGAAAGCTATGAAGGGAACCAGGACTTTTTCAAAAGTACAGCTTTTGTTTGCAGCGTTGTTTTTAATTTACCTGGTTGTGCTTGCCGGTGCAACTTTTCTGGGACGAGCGGGAATCGGATATGGAGGGCTGTCCGGACAGGGGCTGTTTCGTTCTTATCTGGATGCATGGCAGCATTTCTCAACAGTGGAATGGAGAAATCTGATTTTAAACATCTGCCTGTTTATCCCCATGGGGATTTTGCTGCCGCTGGTTTTTCCTGGAATGAGAAGGTTTTTTAAAGTATATTTGACCGGATTTTTGGTAACTGTTTTTATTGAATTATTTCAGAAAATCAGCGGAAGAGGCGTGATGGAAGCAGATGATATTCTGAATAATACAGTGGGAACCATGATTGGCTATGGGCTGGTTATGCTGGTCCTTTTGGGGATTGCATCTGCAGGGAAGAAAAATAATCAGCAAAAGCCCATGAAAACTATTAGAAACGGGATTTGTCTCCAACTTCCTTTGATTTTTACAGCTGCAGCTTTTCTCTTAATATTTACAATCTATAATCAGAAAGAACTGGGAAATCTGGCTTACAGGCAGATACTTCCTGTTAATATGGAAGGCGTCACAGTTGAAAGTAAAATTACATTTTCAGATCAGACTCAGAATACCTGGATTTACCGGACCAAGACCGGGAGCCGTCAGGATGCAGATCAGATGGCGGAGTCATTTTTTACAGCTTTGAATACAGAGATTGATGAGACCAGGACAGACCCTTACGATGAAAGCGTGTTGTACTGGTCGGCAGATGGAAAGTACAGCTTTTGGGTTCACTATGCGGGAATGACCTGGGAGTTTACAGATTTTGATCTGCTGGAAACCGAGAGTGCCACAGAGCTTTCTGGTGAGGAAGCTGCGCAGCTGCTTGGCAGTTATTCTGTGAATTTACCGGCAGGGGCAGCCTTAGAAGCGGACGGAACAGACAGTTACCGGATAAAAGCCCGGCCGTCAGCAGACGGAAGCAGCACCTTTGGAGGGGAATTTCGCTGTGAACTGACGAAAGACGGAAAAGTAAAAAGTATTAATAACCACTTAATTACATATACGCCGTACCGTTCCTGCGGGATTGTGTCGGAGCAGCAGGCATATGAAAAACTGCAGCAGGGATACTTTAATGATCCGGGGGAAGTTTTGCGGATTACAGTTTTGGGTGTGGATATGGAGCTGGCAATGGATTCTAAAGGCTATGCACAGCCGGTTTACAGATTTGAGGTTCGCATGGATGGTTCCGGGGAGCAGGAGATTGTCATTCCGGCTTTAGAGAGGCAGACGGGAGAGGATGCAATAGAATAGCCTGGGGCTTTCAGGGAAGCAGGAAAATGCCGGTAAAGTGAAATAAAAATGCGAAGAACGGATATATTCTGCCCGGTAATAATACAATCCGGTGCAAATGTAGTCGGGAAAAATACGATATTTCCTTGAATTTTTGGATTCTTTATATTATTATTGGAAGCAGTGGGTTGCTAAAGAAGGTCCAGCTATGGATAATGAAGTACGGAAAAAACTGGAATGTGGTAATTGCAACTGTATATTTGCTTTGAACTGTGTAAAATATGGAAGTTCAAAATACAATTGATAAAAGGAGAGATAGTATGAACGCAAAACATGCGGCAGGAAGAAAAGCTTTTGAAGTAGCTTTTAACGGAGTATATAAATTTATTAATAAAGATCGCGAAAAAAATCTTGTAAAGCTGATGAACCTGGCACGTAAAGTTGCCGGCAAGAACTTTCCTGATTATTTCTGGGATAATGCGGATGAAATTCTTGGAAACCCGGAAGAAAAATGGACACAGATGATTTACAATGCATTAGAGAGACTTCATCCAAATGTAATAAAACAGCATGTGTTAAATATGGGATATGAAGCAGGACTTACAGGATTTAAAAAGGTTAGAGAAAACCGCGAAAAATATGGCTGTAATGTACCATGGGTTATTCTGATGGATCCTACCAGCGCATGTAATCTGAAATGTACCGGATGCTGGGCCGCAGAATACGGACATCAGCTTCAGCTTACCAATGAAGAGCTGGATAGAATTATTACAGAAGCAAAAGAGCTTGGTATTCATTTCTTTGTTTTAACAGGCGGAGAACCAATGGTTCGTAAAAAAGATATTCTGATGCTTGCAGAAAAACATAATGACTGTGCATTCCATATCTTTACAAATGGTACACTTATTGATGAACCATTCTGTAAAGAGGTACAAAGACTTGGAAATCTTTCCTTTGCAGTGTCTGTAGAAGGATATGAGGAGACAAATGATGACAGACGTGGTCCTGGTGTATATCAGAAAGTTATGAATGCACTGGAGCTTATGAAAGAGTACGGTCTGTTATACGGCGTTTCTATCTGCTATACAAGCAAAAACTATCAGGTAGTAACATCTGATGAGTTTTTACAGATGCTGGTTGACAAAGGTGCGATTCTTGCATGGTTCTTCCATTACATGCCGGTAGGAAAAGACGCATCTACAGATCTTTTGCTTTCTCCGGAACAAAGAGAGTATATGGTAAAACGTGTTCGTTTTGTCAGAAGCAGAAAATGCCCCATTAAATTATTTACTCTGGATTTCCAGAATGATGCAGAATTTGTTGGAGGATGTATCGCAGGCGGTAAGAACTACTTGCACATTAATCCAAACGGTGATGTAGAGCCATGCGTATTTATTCATTACTCTAACGTTAATATTAAAGAGCATTCTCTGCTTGAATGTTTACAGCAGCCATTGTTTATGCAGTATCACGACAATATGCCGTTTAATGACAATCAGCTGCGTCCATGCCCGATGCTTGAGAATCCGGAAATGATTAAGAAGATGGTGGAAGCTTCCGGTGCAAAATCTACAGATATGCAGGTGCCGGAACCAGTAGATGATCTGATTGCAAAAACCATTCCGTATGCTGAGAACTGGAAGCCAACAGCAGATAAACTCTGGAATGAGCGTCAGGAAGAAATTAAAGAAATCCAGCGTGCCCGTGATGAGAAATACGGAAAGTAATATACTTTTAAATTCCATAAGACCATCATAATAAATTCTTAATAAACAGAATAAGAAAATGATAAGAAACCCCTGCTATACTTGGTGTCAAGATGAAAAAAGATACTTAAGAATAGCGGGGGATTTGTTTATGACATTAGCTACGCAGATAACAAACTGGATTATATTAGGAGTTTTGGTGATATGCTTTGCGTATCAGGCAATATACTGGCTCTTTCTTTATATAAAGAAAGATAAACCTCATAAAGAAGTAAAGGAACATCGCTTTGCTGTTTTAATAGCGGCAAGAAATGAGGAGGCAGTGATTGGCCAGCTGATTGAAAGCATTAAAATGCAGAAGTATCCGGCAGAACTGATTGATACATATATAGTGGCGGATAACTGTGACGATAGTACAGCTGAGGTTGCGAGGTCAAAAGGGGCCGTTGTTTATGAACGGTTTAACAAAGTGAAGGTTGGGAAAGGATATGCTCTTAACTATCTGCTTAACAATATGGAAGAAGATGGTCTGAATGATTACGACGGTTATTTTGTTTTTGATGCTGATAATCTGCTTGAAAAGAATTACATTAAGGAGATGAATCAAACGTTTTGTGACGGTTATCGAGTGATTACAAGTTACAGAAATACAAAAAACTTTGGTTCTAACTGGCTGACTTCAGGATACGGCTTATGGTTTCTGCATGAAGCGCAGTGGCTGAACCGTGCCAGAATGCTTTGCGGGAGCAGCTGTGCGGTATCCGGAACCGGTTTCTTTTTCTCCAGAGAAATCCTTGAGCGGATGGGAGAATGGAACTGCTATCTGTTAACAGAAGATATTGAGTTTACTGTTTCTCAGATCTTGCAGGGAGAAAAGATTGGTTACAATAAAAATGCAGTATTTTATGATGAACAGCCTGAGAAATTTGTACAGTCCTGGCATCAGCGGGAGCGCTGGGTGAAAGGCTATCAGCAGGTGTTTCAGAAATATGGAAAACAGATTGCAAAAGGAATTTTTAAAGAAAAGAATTTTTCCTGTTTTGATATGACCATGTCCATCTGGCCGGCATTCTTTGTAACTGCATTTACCATTGCGGCAAGTCTTGCATTGATTATAATTGGAATACTGGCCGATCAGGATATTTCCTTTGTGCTGTATAATGCCGGACTGAATTTCCTGAAAACCTATGGACTTATGGCTCTTTTAGGGGCATACACCGTATTTACCGAGTGGAAACGTATCCGGGCCGGAGCAGGAAAAAAGATGCTTTCTATTATTACTTTTCCGGCATTTATGTTCACATTCGCGCCCATTGCTTTTGTAGCGCTGGCTAAAAAGGTTGAGTGGAAGCCCATTGAGCACCATTGTACCGTGCACTTATCTCAGCTGCATATAAATGAATAATCTGGTATAACCTAAATGTAACAGGGGACTGTAAGAATCATCAAGCAGTCCCTTTTTCTTTGTTGTAATCTTTTTGAATTTGCTTACAAAATAACTATAAAAATACAGAAATTCTTGTTATAATAAAAACTGATATGTATTCTGGAGAAAAATTTCCGGAATCGAATGTTAAGAAAGGCAGGTGTGGCGTGTATGCTGGCAATTTACAGAACAGATGATTGTGTGATTCATGAAATGGAAGAGTTTCAGGAGGGAGCATGGGTCAGTCTGGTAAACCCTACAATGGAAGAGAGCCAGGAAGTTGCAGAGGCGTTTGACATTGATATTACAGATATACGGGCTGCCCTGGATGAGGAAGAAAGCTCCCGTATTGATCTGGAAGACGGCTATACACTGATTCTTGTGGATATTCCCACAACAGAAATCAGACATGAGTCAAAGACATATACAACAATTCCTCTGGGTATTATTCTGACACCTGAAAATTTGATTACAGTATGTACAGAGGAGACTCCCATTCTTCAGCATTTCATTCAGCGGAGGGTAAGGGAATTCAGCACAAAGAAAAAGATGCGTTTTGTATATCAGATACTTTTCCGCACAGCGGCGCTGTATCAGAGTAACCTGAGAATTATAGATAAAAAGAGAACAGAGATTGAGGAACGTGTGGGTGATAATACAGAGGATGTAGATTTAATTGAACTCCATGAGCTGGAGTCGACACTGGTTTATTTCGCCACTTCCCTGCGGGCAAATGGTGTGGTGCTAGAGCGCCTGTCCCGATACAAACGTTTAGAACAGTATCCGGAGGATAAAGAGCTTCTGGGGGATGTCATCGTTGAGAATCAGCAGGCGATAGAGATGACGGCTATTTATCGAGACATTATAAAGGGTACTAGAGAGCTGATGTCTTCTGTGATTGACAACAGACTGAATAATGTTATGAAGTATCTGACCTGCATCACTCTTGTAATGGCTATTCCTACAATTATTTCCGGTATTTACGGTATGAATGTAAACAGTAAGGGGATGCCTCTGGCCAATGCCCCCAATGGATTTGCCATTATCTGCGGAATTATTCTGATTATATGTATTGTGGCGCTGATAGTTATGAAGAAGAAAAAAATGATGTAAAAAAGACCATTGCTGTGAAGGCGGCAATGATCTTTTTTGATTCCAGGAAATTCCTGTCGTGGCAGGATTCTTTTTTATTTGTCCAATAGTTTTACGGAATATAACTTTTTATAGAGCAGAAACGTAATAATCAGTACGATTCCGGTGGCAATGCTCATAATTATATAACTGCTTTTGGGAATGATAAAGCAGAGAATACATGGAATAACGCTGCTGAGTCCTCCTAAAACAATGGTTATAAGCACAGCGGCAGAATTTTTTACCGCCTCCTGCTCATTTTTCCAGTCATATTTTGGGAAGGCTGTGTTAAGGTACATGCCCAGTACCGAGATATACAGTGCATAAATAACTGGTACAATAATTAAAAATACTGCTCCCACAGTGGTTACATCCATCCGGATGCCTAAAAGAATAATACTGATGATCAGCAGAGGAAGGATGACGGTGAGGTTCATGGCTATTTTTGCCCGGAAAATATCTATGGCTCTTACCGGAAGCATATACATCATCCAGCGGTGTCTGCCTTCTATGGATAAGGCAGCGGAAGTTGTGGAGCTTAAGCTGACTAAAACGGAGGCAATCATGGGCAGAGCGTGTTTTAGCATAAGCTGAAAACCGGGGATGCCTGTCTGGTTTTCCAGAGAGTCAGGAGAGACGAAGATCAAAGCGATAGCCAGCACCAGCAGCAAAACCATACCAATGGAGGAATTCAGCGCATAAACGGTGCAGGAAAAATAACGGCTGATTTCCCGTTTGTACATGGCAATAGCCTGGGAGGAGCTTTTCAGCCGGATATTTTTTGCGCGTCCGGTACGGGTTGATAAAAATGAAGTATTCATACGTCTGTAAAAGCGGGATACAACTATTACAAACAAAAATGTAATCAGAACAGAGAGCAGGGCATATAAGAGGAAATATCCCGGGCTGGTGCCGGTTACTGCAAGGGCGGCCAGGTTTGCAGGAGGATAAAAGCGGCTGGCAATATCTGAAAGCCAGGTTCCGAAATTTTTAAATTGGTCTGCGGAAATATTTTGGAGCTGCATACTTCCAACAACAATTAATACAATAACTGCTGTGCTGAGAAACAGTGAAAAAATATTTTTTTTCCTGGAGCGGGAAGTAACTGCGCTGATCAAAACGCCCAGAGTAAGGGAAATAATCATAGGGATTACCGGGATAAACAGCGTACATAAAATAAAAATAACTGCCCCTGCCTTACCCCCGGGAACGCTGAGGGCATATGTAATGGCAGGAGGAAGCGACACAAGCAGACAGATGCCCAGGTTTAGAAGGTAAACTACAGTCAGACGGCTTAGAATGACATCTGAGTTTTTCACCGGAAGGGACATCACCATATCATAATCCTTCAGTCCGATCAGGACGCCGGAGCTTTTCAGGAAGGTTAAAATTAAAATAATAACAGAACAGATTAATACAGCTGTCACCGGAAGGCTTGCAGCAAGGCCCAGGCTGGCCATGCCCGCACTGTAGAGTCCGCTGTAAAAAAACAGCAGAAACGCAAGAAGACAGCCTACGGCAACAGCTCCCTGGCTGCGTCGTTTTTCTTTTGGGTCCTTTGAGAAGCGGGCGCGGTTTAAGCTAAACAGTCCGTACATCTGTATTCTAAGTAAAATAAAATATTTACTGTTCATGCTCTACTACCTCCATGAAGACGTCTTCTAGGCTGCTGGAACCCTTTACCTCTTCCATAGTTCCGCTGGAAATTAATTCGCCGTTTTTGATGATAGAAATTTTATCACATAATTTTTCGGCGACATCCAGCACGTGAGTGGAAAAAAAGATGGCGCTGCCCCTTTGGCAAAGTTCCCTCATAATTTTTTTTAAGTGGAAGGAGGCTTCCGGATCAAGGCCTACAAATGGTTCATCCAGAATCAGAAGTTTTGGTTCGTGCAAAAGAGCACCGATTAATGCTGTCTTCTGCTTCATCCCGTGGGAATAAGAGCTGATCAGATTCCCCAGACTGTCACTGATTTCAAAAAGCTGTGCGTACCTGTGGATGCGCTCAGACCGGTCATGGGCAGAAACCTCGAACATATCGGCCATATAGTTTAAATATTGAAATCCGGTAATGTAATCATAAAGATCGGGGTTATCAGGGATATAGGCCAGCTTTTTTTTGCAGGCCACAGGTTCCTTTTTCACGGAGCGGCCGTCAATGAGGATTTCGCCTTCTTCAAAGTCCATAACACCGGCAACTGCCCGGATTGTAGTTGTCTTTCCGGCGCCGTTGTGTCCGATAAAACCGTGGATTTCACCTGCCAGAACAGTAAGGTTGATATGATTGGCTGCTTTTTTGCCTCCGGCATATATTTTTGAAAAGTTACTAATTTTCAGAATTTCATCCATAGGAATCTCCTTTGCAATCAGTTAATATTTTACGTTAGAATAGTATCATTTTGAGAACAGGATTGTCAACGAAACGAAACTAGGGAAAAAGTACTTGACAATAGTCTGATATCGTACTAAAATCTCATGTAGTCCGATTACGGACTAGTAAATTTGGAGGTGGTCTGATGAACCGGATGATTCGGGAGCAGATTGTGAAGCTGAATGAGGCAGTGGGGAAAACAAATGCACTATACGGGCTGTGGGCAAAACAAAAAGGGCTTAATTATAACTCTTTGATGGTGCTTTATTCCATTGATGAAGTAAAAGACTGTACCCAGAAAAAAATCAGTGATTTGTGGCTGATTCCAAAGCAGACGGTAAACAGTATACTAAATGATTTAAAAGAAAAAGGATATGTAACGGTAACACCAGCGAAAATGAATCGGAAAGAAAAAATTCTCGCCTTTACAGAGGCCGGAGAAACATATGCGGGTGCTTTGCTGGAGGGGCTGCGCAATGCGGAGGAACGGGCTATGAGGCGGCTTGGAGCGGAGGCCTGCGGGCGCTATGTGGAGTTAAGTTTTGCATTTATGAATGCATTCAAATATGAGGTGGAACATGAGTAATACATTAGCAAAAAAATTTGATTTATTTTCTTTGATAAAATTTGCACTGCCGAATACCATAATGATGGTTTTTTTGTCCATGTATGTGATTGTGGACGGTATCTTTATTTCGAGATTTGTGGGAACAACAGCGCTTTCCGCTGTAAATATGGTCTTTCCGGCGCTGAGTATTATTCTTGCTGTGGCTATTATGATTGCCACTGGTGGAAGTGCTATTATTGCCCGGCGGATGGGAGAAGGAAAAGAACAGGAAGCCAGGACAAACCTGTCATTTCTTGTGCTGGTGGAAATTTGTTTCGGAATTTTGGTAATGATTTTCGGAAATTTGTTTTTAGATCAGATTGTTACACTGCTTGGAGCTAGCGCCGCCCAGTTTGAAATGTGCCGGGTGTACGCAAGGATTATTTTTTTGTTTGCTCCCTGCTTTGCACTTCAGACAGGATTCGAAACATTTTTCGTAACTGCGGGAAAGCCGACCATAGGCTTGTCTGTAGTAGTGGTGGCAGGTATTACTAATATTGTTCTGGATTATGTTTTCATTGTACCTCTTCAGATGGGTATTTTAGGAGCGGCATTGGGAACCGGTATTGGTACCTGTATACCGGCTCTTTCGGGAATTTTGTTCTTTTTGCGAAAAGGCGGAAAGACGCTGTATTTTGTAAAACCTGAATTTGACGGGAGGGTATTGCTGAAAACCTGTGCCAATGGCTCTTCGGAGATGGTTACAAATTTATCAAACGCGGTTACAACTTTTTTATTTAACTATACATTTATGAAGTTTTTTGGGGAAAACGGAGTAGCTTCCATTACAATTATTTTATATTTTCAATATATTTTTACAGCGCTTTATTTTGGATACTCCAATGGGATTGCCCCTGTAATCAGCTTTAAATATGGACAGGGGGATACCGGCCAGCTAAAACAGGTATTCAAAAACAGTGTATGGATTGTCTCCTGCGGGTCAGTTTTGGCCTTTATATTTTCCAGGATACTGTCGGGGCTTGTAATTAAAGTTTTTACCCCGGAACAAAGTCCGGTTTATCAGCTGACACTGGGCGGGATTTCTGTATTCTCCATTGGATTTTTGTTAATGGGAATCAGTATTTTTGCTTCGGCGCTGTTTACTGCACTTTCAGACGGTTTTAGTTCAGCGGTAATTTCATTTGCCAGAACCTTTGTATTTCTGGTGGGAGCTATTTTATTGCTGCCAAATCTTCTGGGTGAAAACGGTGTCTGGCTGTCCGTGCCGGCTGCAGAGGCCTGTGGAATTATTGTGACATTTTTATTTCTTGTATGGAAACGAAAAAAATATCAATATTGTTAAAAAAAGAGGGACTAAAAAACAACGGGTGTTTTTTAGTCCCTCTTACTGTCTTATTTGCTTACGATTTTATAGTAGCTTTTGGCGGTTATCATATAAATTATGATATAAATAACAGCAAAGATTGCAAAGGTACCTATGAGACAGAAAATAAAGGAAGTAACATTTGTCATGGCAAGAACTCTCAGCATTCTTGAAATAATGGGAAATGCGAAAGCGGAATGGATACCGGCCATAACAAGAGGAAGGAAAAATACCATCAAAACCTGAGAGCGTATACTCTTTTTGATTTCTGCTTTGGTAAGGCCAACCTTCTGCATAATTTCAAATCTCCGGGCATCCTCAAGCCCTTCGGATATCTGCTTATAATAGATAATCAAAATGGTAGCGATTAGGAAAATCATACTTAAGAAAATTCCGATGAAAAACATGCCGCCGTACAGGGAGTAAAAGCTGCCTCGCTGCTGGTCTCTAATCGTAAGTCTTGCAAACAGATCAGAATTATCTGTATCCTGGGCAGTTTTGTGCTCTGCAAGAAATGCCTGTTTTTCTGCCTGGAATGCCTGATTAAACTTATCCGCTATCTGCTGTGCCTTAGAATCATCCTGCAGATCAAAACCATAATAGAAATCCAGATCAGAAGCATTTTCCCCGTATATTTCACGATTTTTATAGTATAAATCCAGCAGAGTATTCTGGCTGTCTGTAACAATATAATAAGTTTCTACCGCAGCATTATTTGAGGCTAATACATCTGTGTCAGGGAAATGATCCAGCTGCTGCTTTACCTTATAAGTTCTGTCCATAATTTTTAAGGTGTCATAAGGATAACCTGCGTCGGATTCCTGGTAAAGCAGGATTTCATTTTTGTCAAGTGTCTGCTGCTCCCCGGTAATCCGGTTATAATCGTCCAGGGTAATAAAATCCAGAACGCACAGATCATTGAAGGATACCTGAGATCTGCTGTTTGTCAGAAAACTGTCCTGCTCCTGCAGGGCTCCAAGTCCCAGATAAGTAATATAGAACGTATCGGACACAGAGATTTGTTCCTGATCAATAATATCCTGCAGTATAGTACGGGTACTGGTAAAATAGCGATCTGAATAATTGTCACTGTTATAGGTAACGCTGGTATTTACTTCCCGGGGATACATTGCCTTTAAAATATTATCACATCCGGAGTACATGGATAAGGTAGTGGAAATGGCTACGATTACCATGGTGGATAAAATACAGATACTGGCAAGGCTGGCGGCATTCTGCTTCATCCGATAGATCATACCTGATATGGAAATAAAATGGTCAGCTCTGTAATAGAAGCTTTTCTTTTTCCGCATGGACTTCAGCCAGATAATGCTTCCTGCTGTGAACAGACAGTAAGTACCGATTATCACCAGAAGCACTGCCAGGAAAAATAAAGAAAATGCTCCAAGAGGGTTTGTCATGCGGATGGAGATTCCATAGCCAAGTACCAGGGAAATAACGCCGATAACAGCCAGCAGCCATTTGCTTTTCGGTTCTTTTTCGCCTATATTGCTGCTGCCAAGGAGAGCAATGGTATTGGAGAATCGGATTTGACGGAAAGCATTTAAAAACAGGATCAGGTGGATTACTGCAAATAATATAACAGTGTGGATTACCGCATCAGCGGATATTTCAAATCCAAGAGGAACTGCTGTATTTAAAAGTTTCATCAGCCCGGCGAAGGCCAGTTTATATAAAAGTATACCCGCCAGAATACCGCATATGATACTGCCTCCTGCAATGATCACTGTCTCGTGGAAAATAATTTTTGCAATGTGCCGTTTTTCCAGTCCCAGCACATTATAGATACCAAATTCATGCCGGCGCTGTTTGGTAAGAAAATTATTTGTATAAAACAGAAAGATTGCGGAAAATATGACAAGCAGCCGGGTGCCGAGATTTAACATATAAATAATACCGGTAGCGCCATATACATCATCAAGCCCTGTATTTGTGGAAAGAGACTGGATGATATAAAACAGAGTAACCATTATGATACAGGTCAAAAGGTAAGGAATGTACATTTTCCTGTTTTTTCGGATACAGTCTACAGCGAATTTGCGATAAAAACCTTTTTTCATTTTTTTGCACCGCCTGTGGTAAGTATCGTCAGGGCATTTGAGATTTTCTGGTACATTTCTTCTGTTGTACTTTCGCCCTTATATAACTGATGAAAGACGGTTCCGTCCTTGATAAAGAGAACGCGCCCGGCATGACTGGCGGCTTTGGTGGAATGTGTCACCATCAGAATTGTCTGTCCCCCTTGGTTAATTTCATTAAACAGGGAAAGCAGTTCATCTGTAGAACGGGAATCCAGTGCGCCGGTAGGCTCATCTGCCAGGATCAGCTGAGGTTTTGTGATCAGGGCTCTTGCCACGGCTGCTCTTTGTTTCTGCCCGCCGGAAACTTCGTATGGGAATTTGTTTAAAAGATCGTTAATCCCAAGTTTTGCGGCGATGGGCAAAAGCCGGGTACGCATTTCCTGATAAGGAGTTCCTGAAAGAACTAAAGGCAGCAGAATATTGTCCATGAGATTAAAAGTGTCCAGAAGATTAAAGTCCTGAAAGACAAAGCCAAGGTTATCCCGGCGGAATGCTGACATTTCCCGGTCGGGAATGCCTGTGATGTCTTTTCCGTTTAAGAGAACCATACCGCTTGTGGGTTTATCCAGAGCTGCCAGGATATTCAGCAGTGTAGTTTTACCGGAACCGGACTCGCCCATAATTGCGATATATTCTCCCTGCTTTACGGAAAAAGAAACATCCGACAATGCCTGAATCTGATTGCCGGCAAATCGAGTAGTGTATATTTTTTTCAGGCTGTGAACTTCTAATATTGCCATTTGTATGACCTCCTTTTGTTTTGCTGGGTTTAGTATAGCAAAGAGGAGAAATCTGCTGCCATAACTGTATCTAACAATTCAGGGAAAAACCTTGCAAAAATGAAAGGTGCGTTATTCCACCTTAAGGGGGCGGGTTTTTAAGTCCAGATAGAAAGTAGTACCGCATCCGATCTGGGATTTAACAGACAATGTATGAGACAGCTTCCGGGCAATCTGCTGACACAGATACAGCCCCAGACCGGTGGACTTTCTATCTGTGCGTCCGTTATAGCCGGTGAAGCTGTTTTCAAAAATTCTGGGAAGATCTTCCTTTGCAATTCCAATGCCGGTGTCGGAAACGGAAAGAACCTGATTTTGATCTACTGCAATGGTGATGCTGCCCTCCTTTGTGTATTTTACTGCGTTAGACAGCAGCTGCTCAAGAATAAAGGACAGCCATTTTTCATCGGTGAGTACACTTTGATGTGTCGGTTCATAGATCAGGCGGAGCTTTTTTTGAACAAACTGTCCAGCATATTTGCGGACAGCCATGCGGATCACCGTATCTAAGTCACAAGGCTTTAAAATAAAGTCAGATGAGGGACTGTCAATTCTGAAATAGCACAGAACCATTTCCACATATTGTTCTATGCGGAACAGTTCGGATTTCAGCTGACGGTTTTTTTGAGTATCTTCTTCCTGAAGTAAAAGGCTCATTGCGGCAATGGGAGTCTTAATTTGATGACACCAGGTTGTGTAATATTCAATCAGGTTATTTTTCTGCATCTGTTCCGCTGTAATTTTTTGTGAATAAAGGCGGTTCAGGGAATGGACCAGGGTTTGATAATCCTTTTCAATCAGGGATCCGGGCTGTGGCAGCTGGTTTGTCATCAGAATAATACTGTTCCTGGCAATCTGAAGCTGTCTGTGGAGCTTGTACCAGCCGGGAAAGCGCAGCAGTGCCAGTATGATACCAAGAATCAGACAAAGTACGGCAGCATAAAGCACAGCCTCAAGCTCCAGACTGTACAGAGAAAAAACACAGAGGAACAGTCCGACGCACAGCAGAAAAAAGCTCCATGTAAATTTATGCTGTGCAAGGTATGATAAAAAAATCTTAAGTTTATGTTCTTCTTTCATAGCTTAAAAATCTCCACTGCCCGGACTTGATTCTTCAATTATGTAACCAAGTCCCTTTTTTGTAGTAATAAAATCGGATAAACCCGCCTGCTCTAGTTTCTTTCTGAGACGGGAGATGTTGATGGTGAGCGTGTTTTCATCAACGTAACAATCTGTTTCCCACAGTTTTGTCATCAGAGTGTCTCTGCTGACAATTTTCCCCTTGTTTTCCATAAGTGTCTGGAGGATTTTATAATCATTTTTTGTCAGGGAAATTTTTTGATCCTGATAAGTTAAAGTGGTATCACTCATATTCAGGATGGCGCCCCGGTGTTCCAGAAAAGAGGTGTGCTGTCCGAAATCATAGGCCCTGCGCAGCAGCGCCAGGACTTTGGCGGTCAGCACGTCTAAATCAAAGGGTTTGGAAATAAAATCGTCTCCCCCCATATTGATGGCCATGACAATATTCATATTATCTGACGCCGAAGAGATAAAAATAACAGGAATTTTGGAAAGCTTACGGATCTCTTCGCACCAGTAATAGCCATTAAAAAAAGGAAGAGAAATATCAAGCAGAACAAGATGGGGATCAAAAGAAACGAAGTCAGTTAGTACCTTCTGAAAATCAGTTACCAGACGGACTTCGTGATTCCAGACCGCCAGATGATCGCTGATTGCCCGGGCGATCACAAGGTCGTCCTCTACAATTAATATTCTGTGCATTGTATATCTCCTTTATAGTATAGTAAATGCTGTTTGTCATTTGGGTTTACATACTATTATAGTATATTATAAAAAGAAATAGTGTATTTTAAACAGAAATCCTGAAATGGTGTGGAAAATGAATGCATTTTTGGTTATATTAATAAGAAACACTAAAAATGGCCTGTATCATATGATATGCCTGCAGAAACTATTTGGGATATAGTTAATAGAAATGGAGTAATAAAAATGGTTAAAATACACAAAAATGTTATGGAACTCATTGGAAAAACACCTTTAGTAGAGCTTTCAAAAATAGAAAAGGATTATCAGATTGAGGGGCGGCTGCTGGCTAAGCTTGAGTACATGAATCCGGCGGGGAGTATTAAAGACCGGACCGCAAAAGCTATGATTGAAGATGCGGAGCGAAAAGGTCTGCTGAAACCGGGAGCAACGATTATAGAACCAACTTCCGGGAATACAGGGATTGGTCTGGCTCTTGTTTCGGCTATTAAAGGATATCATTTAATTCTGACTATGCCTGAGACTATGAGTGAAGAGCGCCGCAATCTGTTGAAAATATATGGAGCAGAGATTGTATTAACTCCGGGAGATCAGGGGATGTCCGGAGCTATTGAAAAAGCAAAAGAACTGGTGAAGGAAACAAAGGGAAGCTTTATGCCGTCCCAGTTCGAAAACCCGGCCAATGCAGCTATACATCTGAAAACTACCGGGCCGGAGGTGTGGATGGATACAGACGGCCGCATGGATATTTTTGTGGGCGGAGTAGGAACCGGAGGAACCATAACGGGAGTAGGAGAATATTTAAAATCTATGTTTCCTGACGTTCATATTGTGGCAGTGGAACCTGAAACATCAGCAGTATTGTCCGGCAAGGCTGCAGGAAAACATGTAATACAGGGAATCGGGGCCGGGTTTGTCCCGGAGCTGTTGAACACGGAAGCTTATGATGAAGTATTTCCGGTTGATAATGAAAGCTGTTTTTGCATGGGCAGAGAACTGGCTCAAAAGGAAGGGATTGTGGCAGGCATTTCATCTGGGGCCGCTGTGTATGCAGCTGTCCAGGTGGCAAGACGGCCGGAGAATCAGGGAAAAACGGTAGTTGTTATTTTGCCGGACAGTGGTGACCGGTATTATTCTACACCACTGTTTCAGGAGCCGTAAGATGAATTACTTATGAGAATGGAAGAAATTCCCTGGGGGTTTAAGTGCAGCTTCACGAAGCCTTAAGGTTTTCTATATACTTTTAAGATTTTTTTGTGTAATAATAATTTTAACATACGGTTGATATGCAGCCGGCATACACAAAACAGTTGGAGGTACAATAAGATGGGAAGAAGATATAGAAAACGTAAAAAAAGAAGAATGGGTCTGGTGATAGCAGCCATTGCGGCGGCGGTTCTTTTTACTACTGCCTTAAAATATCAGGAAGGCGGAAGCTTTGGGAGCGGCAGAAACGTTGCCCAGGCAAGACAGGAATTAAGAAAACATTCAGATTATCCCAAATCCCTGGAAACTTTGCTGGAAAATAATCCGGAAACAGCGGACTTTGTGAAAAATTATGGAAACGAAGCCGGAAAACATCATAAGATAGATCTTACTAAGGAAGTAAAACAAGGAGAAATTCCTCTGTTTCTGCAGTGGGACCAGCGCTGGGGCTATGAATATTACGGGAACGACATGATTGCAGTGGATGGCTGCGGTCCCACATGCCTTTCCATGGTTGTGGCCGGGCTGACACAGGATGCGTCCTTTAGTCCGCTGAAAGCTGCCCAATTTGCAGAACAGAAAGGATTCTATGTGGAAGGGAGCGGTTCTAGCTGGAGTCTGATGTCAGAGGGAGCGCAAAAACTTGGATTGACTGCAAATGAAATTTCGCTGGATGAGAGCGTTATCCGCAGAGAGTTACATGCAGGTCACCCTATTATTTGTGTTCTGGGGCCTGGGGACTTTACAAGTTCGGGGCATTTTATTGTATTAACGGGTATAAATAATGACGGAACGGTAAACGTAAATGATCCTAACAGTAAAATCCGGAGCGGGAAAACCTGGGATTTACAAAGGATTATGGGGCAGGTGCGGAATCTGTGGTCTTACCAGGTATAACGGTAAGGATAATAAAAAATATAAAGGTGCCGGTTTTATCTTGATTTTTGAAAATCAATTTGAATATCTCCGTTATTGACTTTGACGTTTAATGTTTTCGTACCATTTCCGGCCTGTTCTGGGAGGGTGCTTTCCCCTTTTTTGATATTGCTTGTAATAAGAAAATCATCATATCCCCCAACGACAGTGCCTGAGATGGAGCCGTTTTTTGTCTCCAGCTGAATGCTTTTGCCCACCGCTAAGGATTCAAACGTAATACTGCCATTGTTAGCATAGGCTGAGACCGAATCAGTGATGGAGAGGGATGGAAGATTTATATTTTCGTTTGTTGTACTTATCTTTAGAGAAGAGATCAGGCTGTCGGGAATGGACAGATCTATAGTGCGATCTTCTAAAGATGCATTTTTGCCGAAGAAATCTTTGGCTTCTTTATCAGTCTCTGTCTGCATGGATAACGTGCTGTCTTTTGTTGTGATATCGTAAAATTCTTTTTCGTTTTCATGATATGTGATATGAATCTGATCATCCGAAGATGGCGAAATATTTATCTTTCGGTCTTTGACATCAATGTTTACCGCAGAAATCCCGGCTGTGTCTGCAGAGTATGTTTTTTCTTTAAAGTCTGACTGCTGGGGGCTGCATCCGGCAAGTAAAATCAGACAGAATAAGGAACCTGCAAAAAGCAGTGGTAATTTTTTCATGGGGTCTTCCTCCTTTAAATTGAAATTTATTTTCAAATGATTTACGATAGTAACTATAAAGTCTTGTGTAACACAAGAGTCAAGAGGTATTGTATGGAGAATTATTATTCTATAGGAGAGGCGTCTGCAAAAACGGGATTGACTATTGAAACCTTGAGACATTATGACCGGATTTTGCTGGTGAAACCAGCTAAGAAGGATCCCTGGACCGGATATCGGTATTATTCGAAGGATGATATTATCCGTCTGAATACCATTCAGGCTCTTAGGTGTATGGATTTATCTCTAAAAGAAATCAAAACCTGTTTGGAATATGACAATCTTAAACAGGTAAGTGCATTTTTAAAGCAGGCCGAGGCCCAGGCGGATAAAAAAATGGAAAAACTTTTGCATGCAAAAGAAAAAATACATCTTGCAAGACAACAATATGAGCAGGCGGCAGAACATAACGAAGGGCCGGTAAACGCATATTTTCTGCAGCAGTTTGAAAAGAGAATCATTATGATATCCGATACACTTAAATATCCAAGTCTGGATGTGTTGTGGAGTTACCTCCGGCATTTCTATGGACAGATACCGGAGCAGGATAGAAAACCGTATCAGTTTGAAGATCTGGCGGGAATCTTTCTGGCAAAAGGAAAAACAAGAATGTTTGCGGTGTGCAGCCAGTATCCTGAGGATGCAAGGCTGCAGGAACTGCCGGCGGGGACATATCTGTGTGGGGAATGTACAGAAGCAGACCGGGAGCAGGTATTAGAAAAAATGCTGGAAAAGGTGGAAATGCAAACCGGGAAAAAGCCTGAATATGTCCTGCAGATGGTAATGATCAATGGAATTTTACAGTGGAAATATCAGCTGCAGATATACTGTGGAGAATACGGGGATAAAAAAAGCCGGCCAACTAATCAATGATTCGTTGACTGGCTGTATGGGGTGCAGATTCGGGTTTCAACTATAGATATCCGGTTTTGGAAGAAAAATGCAGCTGTTTTAATTATGAACGGTTGTATCTGACTGCCAGCGTCCGGAGGCACCGCAGGGGAGTACAAGACCGTTAGAGGAGACGGGAAGTCCCACTTCCTGTGCATCTACTGTTCCGCAAAACCGCTTCATTTCTGTTCCAAGCATATAGGCAAGAACGGCAGGCTGAAGTCCTGTTGTATAGGAATTAATTAGGAAAAACAGCGGATGATCAGATAAGATCTGGGTACATAATTTTACCAGTGGATGAATAGCGTCTTCAATTTTCCAGATTTCACCTTTAGGCCCTCTTCCATAAGAAGGAGGATCCATAATAATAGCATCGTAATGATTTCCCCGGCGGATTTCACGTTCTACAAATTTCACACAGTCGTCTACCAGCCAGCGGATGGGGGCATCGGAAAGACCGGATGCAGCAGCATTTTCTTTTGCCCAGGCAACCATACCCTTGGAAGCATCCACATGGGTAACGCTGGCTCCTGCAGCTGCCGCAGCTAATGTTGCGCCTCCTGTGTAGGCAAATAGGTTCAATACTTTTATAGGGCGTCCTGCATTTTGGATCAGATTAGAACACCAGTCCCAGTTTGCCGCCTGTTCCGGAAACAGCCCTGTGTGCTTAAAGCTAAAGGGTTTTAGTTGAAAGGTCAGATGCTTGTAATGGATCGCCCATTGCTCTGGCAGGTCAAAAAACTCCCATTCTCCCCCGCCCTTTTTGCTTCGGTGATAATGGGCATTCATTTTCTTCCAGCCTTTCTGTGTTTTGGGAGTATCCCAGATAACCTGGGGATCCGGGCGGACAAGCAGATAGCTGCCCCAGCGTTCCAGCTTTTCGCCTTTTGAACAGTCTATTACTTCATAATCATTCCATTGGTCTGCAATCCACATTTTTTTATTTCCTTCCTGAGATGTGTTTCTTCTATATAATATAGTAGTAAAAATAAAACGAATATAATCGAAAAATGATTGTACAAAATAGCAGGATGCCATTCTGACTTTTTTATTATATTGGGGAACGGATGGAGCGTCAACTAAAAATCAGCATACCATCTAAAAAACACAAGTCAGATTCGTATAAAATGCTAAAAATAAATTGTATTAAAAAAAATACAATTTTATTTTTGGAATTGGTAAAAAAATGCTTGAAATGGAAAGATATATCTATTATACTAGATTTTGCTGTGGCATGATAGCGATGAAGCATGAGGTTGCTGCCCATGGGGCAGGTTTTTCTGTGGAGCGAATGTCAAGTTAGGAAACTGACGGCAAGTCACTGTACTTCGTAAATATCGTCTGTGTAAAGCAGAAACGACGTGTGAGAACCATTAGGATACACACGGGAGAGTGTACAGTCACCGCTTGTCGTACTGAATTTAAAAGTGCGAAAAGGAGGCGACTTTTTTTATGGCAAGTCAAAAAATGAGAATCACATTGAAAGCATATGATCACGTATTAGTTGATGCATCTGCAAAGAAAATCATCGAAACTGTAAAGAAAAATGGATCACAGGTGAGCGGACCGGTACCACTTCCTACAAAGAAAGAAGTAGTAACCATCTTAAGAGCTGTTCACAAATATAAAGATTCCAGAGAACAGTTCGAACAGAGAACTCATAAGAGACTCATCGACATTGTAGCACCAACTCAGAAAACAGTTGATGCACTGTCAAGATTAGAAATGCCGGCTGGTGTTTACATCGACATCAAGATGAAATAGAACACTTAGCGATTGGCAAGCCGAAAAACACTTAGCGATTGGCAAGCCGACAGGCAAACATCAAATAAGGTAAAATCCTGAAGGGTTATATATAGAAGCAACACATTCTTGAAGGAATCAACATGTTCGAAAGAATTTATAGTGTTCCACTTATATACGACTGTTCTAGGATGAACGCATATGCGTTCCGCTGTAGAGAAAACAGGAGGTAAATAAGAATGAAGAAAGCTATTTTAGCGACAAAAGTCGGAATGACTCAGATCTTCAACGAGGACGGAGTTTTAATTCCGGTAACTGTATTGCAGGCAGGACCTTGCTATGTAACACAGATCAAAACAGTTGAAAACGACGGTTACAGCGCAGTACAGGTTGGTTTTGTTGACAAAAAAGAAAAAGTTGTCAGCAAAGATGCAACAGGAAAAAAAGAAGTAAGAAACAGACATGGTGTGAACAAAGCAGAAAAAGGCCACTTTGACAAGGCTGGTGTATCCGGTAAGAGATACGTTCGCGAATTCAAATTCGAGAATGCAGCTGATTATAAACTGGCTGATGAAATCAAAGCAGATATTTTCGCTGCAGGCGATAAAATTGATGCAACTGCTATTTCCAAAGGAAAAGGTTTCCAGGGTGCCATTAAGAGATTTGGTCAGCACAGAGGACCTATGGCTCATGGTTCTAAATTCCATCGTCATCAGGGTTCAAACGGTGCCTGCTCTTCCCCGAGTAAAGTATTTAAGGGCAAAGGAATGCCTGGACATATGGGAAGCAAAAAAATCACTGTTCAGAACTTAGAAGTAGTTCGCGTTGATGCTGAGAACAATTTACTTTTAATCAAAGGTGCTGTACCAGGACCTAAGAAATCTTTAGTGACAATCAAGGAAACTGTAAAAGCATAGGATTCTTGATTAGGAAAGGAGGACACACAGATGGCTAACGTATCTGTTTATAATATGGAAGGCAATGAAGTTGGCAGCATGGAACTGAATGACGCAGTCTTCGGCGTAGAAGTAAATGAGCATTTAGTACACATGGCAGTAGTTCAGCAGCTTGCAAATAATCGTCAGGGAACACAGAAGGCAAAAACACGTTCTGAAGTTCGCGGCGGCGGAAGAAAACCTTGGAGACAGAAAGGAACCGGTCATGCAAGACAGGGTTCAACAAGAGCTCCTCAGTGGACAGGCGGCGGAGTTGTATTTGCTCCGACACCAAGAGATTATTCTTTTAAGATCAATAAAAAAGAAAAAAGAGCAGCATTAAGATCTGCTTTAACATCCAGAGTTGCAGATAACAAATTTATCGTATTAGATGAACTGAAATTCGATGCAATCAAAACAAAGGATTTCGTAAAAGTTATGAACAACTTAAACGTATCCAAAGCTTTAGTAGTTATGAATGACAATGACGTGAATGTAGTAAAATCTGCATCAAACGTTCCTGGTATCAAAACTACAGTAACAAACACATTAAATGTGTATGATATTATGAAATATGACACAGTGGTTACAACAAAGGCTGCTGTTGAATCTATCCAGGAGGTGTATGCATAATGGCAAACGTTCAGTATTATGATGTAATCCTCAAACCGGTTGTTACAGAAAAAAGCATGAATATCATGGCAGAAAAGAAATATACATTTCTTGTTCATCCGGAAGCAAATAAAACAATGATTAAAGAAGCAGTTGAGAAAATGTTTGACGGCGTAAAAGTTGCAGATGTGAAAACGATGAACTGCGAAGGCAAGAAAAAAAGACGTGGAATGACAGTTGGAAAAACTGCTAAAACAAAAAAAGCAATCGTTCAGCTGACAGAAGAAAGCGCAGAGATTGAAATCTTTGCAGGATTATAATCCACGCTGGAACTAGGCACAGTAAAGTGCGGGCTGAGAGCAACTTAATGAAAACGAAGTTTGAATTTAGTGCGAAGCCGTTCTTTGAGATTTGCAAAAGCGAGGCTTGAGCTTAGCGAAAAGAACTTCCTTATTAGAGACGAAAGGAGATTCATTATGGGAATCAAGACATATAACCCATATACACCTTCCAGAAGAAATATGACAGGTTCTGATTTCTCTGAAATCACAAAGAAAACTCCTGAAAAATCACTGGTGGTATCACTGGAGAAACATTCTGGAAGAAATAATCAGGGTAAAATTACAGTTAGACATCGCGGCGGCGGTGCAAGAAAGAAATACAGAATCATCGACTTCAAAAGAAGAAAAGATGGTATTCCTGCTACAGTAGTAGGCATTGAATATGATCCGAACAGAACCGCAAATATTGCGTTGATCTGTTATGCAGATGGTGAAAAAGCATATATCATTGCTCCGGAAGGCCTGAAAGACGGAATGAAAGTTATGAATGGACCGGAAGCAGAAGTTCGTGTTGGAAACTGTCTCCCGCTGGTAAATATCCCGGTAGGTACACAGGTACACAACATTGAGCTGTATGCCGGAAAAGGCGGACAGTTAGTTCGTTCCGCAGGCATGAGCGCGCAGCTGATGGCGAAAGAAGGAAAATATGCAACATTAAGATTACCATCTGGAGAAATGAGAATGGTACCTCTTAATTGCAGAGCGACTGTTGGTGTTGTTGGAAACGGAGATCACAGCCTGATCAATATTGGTAAAGCCGGCCGTAAACGTCATATGGGTATCCGCCCCACAGTACGTGGTTCGGTTATGAACCCCAATGATCATCCACACGGCGGTGGTGAAGGTAAGACAGGTATCGGACGTCCAGGTCCATGTACTCCCTGGGGTAAACCTGCTCTCGGCCTGAAGACAAGAAAGAAACACAAACAGTCTAACAAACTTATCGTAAGAAGAAGAGACGGTAAAGCAATTAAATAAGGACACCCGGCAGGCTTTTAACAGCCCGCCGCACGGGTGAAAATCAGGAGGTAAAATATGGCTCGTTCATTAAAAAAAGGACCATTTGCAGATGAAAGCTTACTGAAAAAAGTAGACGCTATGAACGCTGCTGGCGACAAACAGGTAATCAAAACCTGGTCCCGCCGTTCTACAATCTTCCCGCAGATGGTTGGACATACAATTGCAGTTCATGATGGAAGAAAACATGTTCCTGTATATGTGACAGAAGATATGGTAGGACACAAGCTCGGTGAGTTTGTTGCTACAAGAACATACAGAGGACATGGAAAAGACGAAAAGAAATCCAAAGTAAGATAGTTTTGAAAGGAGGTTTTATCCATGGCAAAAGGACATAGATCCCAAATTAAAAGAGAAAGAAACGCTCAGAAAGATACCAGACCTTCAGCAAAATTATCTTTTGCTAGAATGTCAGTACAGAAAGCCTGCTTCGTTTTAGACGCAATCCGTGGAAAAGACGTTACAACAGCTTTAGCAATCGTTGCTTACAATCCAAGATACGCTTCCGGCGTAATTGAAAAATTATTAAAATCAGCTATCGCAAACGCTGAAAACAACAATGGTATGAAAGTGGAAGACCTTTATATTGCAGAATGTTATGCAAACAAAGGACCGACAATGAAACGAATCAGACCAAGAGCACAGGGTAGAGCTTATAGAATCGAAAAGAGAATGAGCCACATTACAATCGTGCTCGATGAAAAATAGGAGGTAAAAAATGGGACAGAAAGTAAATCCTCATGGCTTAAGAGTCGGTGTTATTAAAGACTGGGACTCCAAATGGTATGCGGAAGCTGATTTTGCAGATCTGTTAGTAGAAGATTACAACATCAGAAAATTCCTTAAAAAGAAATTATACAGTGCTGGTATCGCTAAAATTGAAATCGAAAGAGCATCTGATCGTGTAAAAGTTATCATTTATACAGCAAAACCGGGTGTTGTTATCGGTAAAGGCGGCGCTGAAATCGAAAAAGTAAAAGCTGAACTTCAGAAATATACAGATAAAAAATTAATTGTAGATATCAAAGAAGTAAAAAGACCGGACAAAGATGCACAGCTTGTTGCTGAAAACATTGCAGCACAGCTTGAAAACCGTGTATCCTTCCGTCGTGCAATGAAATCCTGCATGAGCAGAAGTATGAAAGCCGGAGTACTTGGTATCAAGACTTCTGTTTCCGGCCGTCTTGGCGGTGCTGATATGGCTCGTACAGAATTTTACAGCGAAGGAACTATTCCACTTCAGACTTTGAGAGCTGACATTGACTACGGCTTTGCAGAAGCAGACACAACTTACGGTAAAGTAGGTGTTAAGGTTTGGATTTACAAAGGCGAAGTTCTTCCAAAAAAAGCAGCGGAAGGGAGCGATAAATAATGTTAATGCCAAAAAGAGTGAAACGTCGTAAACAGTTCCGTGGTTCTATGGCTGGTAAGGCGTTAAGAGGAAATAAAATCACAAATGGTGAATATGGTATTGTTGCTACAGAACCATGTTGGATCAAATCAAACCAGATCGAGGCAGCCCGTGTTGCTATGACCCGTTATATCAAACGTGGTGGTAAAGTCTGGATCAAAATTTTCCCGGATAAACCGGTTACAGCTAAGCCTGCTGAAACTCGTATGGGTTCCGGTAAAGGTGCATTGGAATACTGGGTAGCAGTTGTTAAACCAGGTCGCGTATTATTCGAAATCTCTGGTGTGTCCGAAGAAATCGCCCGTGAAGCATTACGTCTGGCTACACACAAATTGCCATGCAAATGCAAAATCGTTTCACGTGCAGACTTAGAAGGCGGTGAATAAAATGAAATCTAGTAAATATTTAGAAGAATTAAGAACACAGAGCGCAGAGGAACTGAACAATCAGTTAGTTGCTGCGAAAAAAGAACTTTTTAATTTAAGATTCCAGAATGCTACAAATCAGTTAGACAACACTGGAAGAATCAAAGAAGTAAGAAAAAATATTGCCAGAATTCAGACCGTTATCACTGAAAAGGCAAATGCATAATCAATCCTGACGGAAAGGAGATCCAATCGTGGAAGAAAGAAATCTTAGAAAAACACGTGTAGGTAAAGTTGTAAGTGACAAGATGGATAAAACAATCGTTGTTGCAGTAGAAGACAACGTAAGACATCCGCTTTACAACAAAATCGTTAAAAGAACTTATAAATTAAAAGCTCATGACGAAAACAACGAATGCGGCGTTGGCGATAAAGTCAGAGTTATGGAAACAAGACCTTTATCTAAAGATAAAAGATGGAGACTTGTTGAAATTATGGAGAAAGCAAGATAAAAGGAGGCTGCCAGCATGATACAACAGGAAAGCAGACTTAGAGTTGCTGATAACACAGGTGCAAAAGAATTACTGTGCATTCGTGTTATGGGTGGTTCTACAAGAAGATATGCAAGCATTGGTGATGTAATTGTTGCTACAGTTAAAGATGCAACACCAGGCGGTGTTGTTAAAAAAGGCGATGTCGTAAAAGCTGTAGTTGTTCGTACTAAAAAAGGCGCTCGTCGTAAAGATGGTTCTTATATCAAATTCGATGAAAACGCTGCTGTAATTATTAGAGATGATAAAACTCCAAGAGGAACCCGTATTTTTGGACCAGTAGCAAGAGAGCTTCGTGAGAAACAGTTCATGAAAATCGTTTCTCTGGCTCCGGAAGTATTATAGGAGGAACCTGACGATGTTAAAAATTAAAAAAGGTGATACAGTTAAAGTCATTGCCGGTAAAGATAAAGGTAAAGAAGGTAAAGTAATCGCTGTAAATGCGAAGAAAAGTACTGTACTTGTTGAGGGTATCAACATGATTACAAAGCATACGAAACCAAGTATGGCAAATCAGAATGGTGGTATTGTTCAGCAGGAAGGACCAATTGATATGTCTAACGTAATGTACGTTCATAAAGGAACTGCTACAAGAGTTGGTTTCAAAATGGATGGAGACAAAAAAGTACGTTACGCAAAATCAACAGGCGACGTAATTGATTAATTAGGAGAGGAGGTCCATCAAGTTGAGTAGACTGAGAGAAATTTATCAGAATGAGATCGTAGATGCTATGATCAAAAAATTTGGATATAAAAATGTGATGCAGGTGCCAAAGATTGATAAAGTTGTTATCAACATGGGCGTTGGCGAAGCAAAAGAAAATGCTAAAATTCTGGAATCAGCAATGAAAGACATGGAAGCAATTGCAGGACAGAAAGCTGTTACAACGAAAGCAAAAAATTCTGTGGCTAACTTTAAAATCAGAGAAGGTATGCCTATCGGTTGTAAAGTAACATTAAGAGGTGAGAAAATGTACGAATTCGTAGATCGTCTCATCAATCTGGCTTTACCTCGTGTACGTGACTTCAGAGGTGTAAACCCTAATGCATTTGACGGAAGAGGTAACTATGCACTTGGTATTAAAGAACAGTTAATTTTCCCTGAAATCGAGTATGATAAAGTGGATAAAGTTAGAGGTATGGATGTTATCTTCGTAACAACAGCTAAAACTGATGAAGAAGCACGTGAGTTATTAACTTTATTCAACATGCCATTCGCTAAATAAGAACAGGAGGGAACTTTAATGGCAAAGACATCTATGAAGGTAAAACAGCAGCGTAAACAGAAATTCTCCTCAAGAGAGTATAATCGTTGCAGAATTTGTGGCCGTCCACATGCATACCTTAGAAAATACGGAATCTGCAGAGTATGTTTCCGTGAATTAGCATATAAAGGTGAAATCCCAGGCGTTAAGAAATCCAGCTGGTAGGCCGAAAGCAACTTACCGAAAACGAGCAGAAAGCGAAGTTTGAGGTTAGTGCGAGGCCGTTTGCGAACCTTAATGAGTGCGGAGCACGAATTTAGTTGAGGGAACCATCCCCCAGGCAACTTACCGAAAACGAGCAGAAAGCGAAGTTTGAGGTTAGTGCGAGGCCGTTCGCGAACCTTAATGAGTGCAGAGCACGAATTTAGTTGAGGGAACCACCCCCCAGGCAACTTACCGAAAACGAGCAGAAAGCGAAGTTTGAAATTAGTTGAATTTACTTGACACATACAATTTGTAAAGGAGGAAACACACTATGACAATGAGTGATCCAATCGCAGATATGCTTACAAGAATCCGTAATGCAAATACTGCTAAACATGATACAGTAGATATTCCTGCTTCTAAAATGAAAAACGCAATTGCTGAAATTCTTTTCAAAGAAGGCTATATCGAAAAATACGATATCATTGAAGAAGGAAGCTTTAACACAATCCGTGTTACATTAAAATACGGCGCTGATAAAAACGAAAAAATTATTACAGGTCTGAAAAGAATTTCAAAACCAGGTCTTCGTGTATATGCAGGCAAAAATGAAATTCCAAAAGTACTTGGCGGTTTAGGAATTGCAATCCTTTCCACAAACCAGGGCATCGTAACAGATAAAGATGCAAGAAGACTTCAGGTAGGCGGAGAAGTATTAGCATTCGTTTGGTAGGCCGAAAGCAACTTAATGAAATCAAGTCGAAGACGCAGATTGAATTTAGTGCGAGGCCGTTCTCGAACCTTAGCGAAACGAAGTTGAGCATAGTTGAGAGAACCAACCCGTGTGCAACTTAATGAAATCAAGCCGAAGGCGCAGATTGAATTTAGTGCGAGGCCGTTCTCGAACCTTAGCGAAACGAAGTTGAGCATAGTTGAGAGAACCAACCCGTGTGCAACTTAATGAAATCAAGCCGAAGGCGCAGATTGAAAATTTATTCATATTAAAATATTGAATTATTTCCTTGATTCTTATCAGTAGAATCGAAGGTCGCGTTACAGACGATGCTGTAGGGCGAAGAAATATGAATTATCGAAGAGTATAACTCCACTGTAAGGTGGAACATACAAATAGTAACCAGATGCACGTCAGCAGAAGCTGACCAATACAAAAAAACAGGAGGTACGGGCATGTCACGTATAGGAAGAATGCCAATCGCGATTCCAGACGGAGTAACCGTAACAATCGCAGAAAATAATCAGGTGACTGTAAAAGGTCCTAAAGGAACACTAGAAAGAGTGCTTCCAACAGAGATGGATATCAAAGTTGAGGGTTCTGAGATCATCGTTAGCAGACCAAATGATTTAAAGAAAATGAAATCTTTACATGGTTTAACAAGAACATTAATCAACAACATGGTAATCGGTGTAACAGCTGGTTATGAAAAAACACTGGAAGTAAACGGTGTTGGTTACAGAGCATCCAAATCCGGTAAAAAATTAACATTAAACCTGGGATATTCTCATCCGGTAGAAATGACTGATCCGGAAGGTCTAGAAGCAGTTGTTGATGGAAATAAAATCGTTGTAAAAGGTATTGATAAAGAAAAAGTAGGCCAGTACGCAGCTGAAATCAGAGATAAGAGAAGACCTGAACCTTACAAAGGAAAAGGTATCAAATATGCTGATGAAGTTATTAGACGTAAAGTTGGTAAGACTGGTAAGAAATAATTAAAGGAGTGTGACAGGAATGGTTAATAAAAAATCTAGAACAGAAACTCGTGTAAAAAAACACAGAAGAGTTCGTAATCATTTATCAGGTACTGCAGCTAGACCACGTTTAGCAGTATTCAGAAGTAATAATCATATGTACGCTCAGATTATTGACGATACAGTTGGAAATACATTAGCGGCAGCTTCTACTTTAGACAAAGAAGTAAAAGAAGCATGCGAAAAGACTAATAACGTAGCAGCAGCAGCATTAGTAGGTACTGCAATCGCAAAAAAAGCGTTAGAAAAAGGTATTACAACTGTTGTCTTTGACAGAGGCGGATTTATTTATCAGGGTAAAGTTCAGGCGTTAGCCGATGCAGCAAGAGAAGCTGGATTAGACTTTTAACAAGGAGGAAACGAATTCATGAAACGTACAATTATTGATGCTGGTCAGTTAGAATTAAATGAAAAAGTAGTATCAATTAAACGTGTAACAAAAGTTGTTAAAGGTGGTCGTAACTTCCGTTTTACAGCTTTAGTTGTTGTTGGCGACGGCAATGGACATGTGGGAGCAGGTCTTGGAAAAGCAACTGAAATTCCGGAGGCAATCCGCAAAGGAAAAGAAGATGCAATGAAAAAACTTATTGAAGTTAAGTTAGATCCAAACAACAGTATTACACATGATACTACAGGAAAACATACAGGCGCTTCTGTACTGTTAAAAAGAGCTCCGGAAGGTACCGGTGTAATCGCCGGCGGTCCTGCACGTAGTGTGTGCGAGCTGGCAGGTATTAAAAACATCCGTACAAAATCTCTGGGATCTAATAACAAACAGAACGTTGTTCTTGCTACAATCAATGCTTTAGGACAGTTAAAATCTCCGGAAGAAGTAGCAAAACTCCGTGGTAAATCTGTAGAAGAGATCCTTGGTTAAGGAGGTAAGATCAATGGCAGATAAATTAAAAATCACACTTGTGAAATCAACAATTGGTGCTGTTCCAAAACATGTAAAAACAGTAGAAGCATTAGGTTTAAGAAAACTGAACAAAACTGTTGAACTGCCGGATAATGCAGCAACAAGAGGAATGGTTCAGCAGGTTAGACATTTAGTAAAAGTGGAAGAAATCTAATCATTTAGGATAAGGAGGTGTCATGATGGACTTATCGAACTTAAGACCAGCAGAAGGCTCAAAACAGAGTGATAATTTCAGAAGAGGCCGTGGACACGGTTCAGGAAATGGTAAGACAGCAGGTAAAGGCCATAAAGGACAGAAAGCTCGTTCCGGAGCTCCAAGACCAGGCTTTGAAGGTGGCCAGATGCCATTATACAGACGAATCCCAAAAAGAGGATTCACAAACAGAAATTCCAAAGACATTGTTGCAATTAATCTTTCCGTACTGGAAGCATTTGACAACGAAGCCGTTGTTTCTGTTGAAACTTTAATCGAAGCAGGTATTGTTAAAAACCCAAGAGATGGTGTTAAAATCCTTGGAAACGGTGAATTAACAAAGAAACTTACAGTTCAGGCAAATGCGTTCAGTGCATCTGCTAAAGAAAAGATTGAAGCTATTGGCGGAAAAGCAGAGGTGATCTAATGCTAAAGACAGTCCGTAACGCGTTTAAAGTGAAGGAAATCAGAGACCGAATCATTTTTACTTTATTGATGCTCGTTGTCATACGAATAGGTACTGAGCTTCCGGTTCCGGGCGTAAATGGCGAATTCTTTTCTAACTGGCTGGAAAACAATGTGGGTGACTCACTGGGATTTTTCAGCGCAATTACTGGCGGTTCTTTCGAGAACATGTCAGTATTTGCACTGAATATTACTCCGTACATTACCTCATCCATCATTATGCAGCTTCTTACAATTGCAATTCCGAAATTGGAGGAGATGCATAAAGATGGTGAAGAGGGAAGAAAGAAGATTACAAAGATCACTCGTTATTTAACGATTGTGCTGGCTCTTGTACAGTCAATTGCCATGGTAATCGGATTTGGCAGACAGGGATATCTGGTAGAATTTAATGCGTTAAATGCTATTATGGTAGTTGCTGCTTTAGTAGCCGGTTCTGCAGTTCTTATGTGGATTGGTGAACGGATTACAGAAAAAGGAATTGGAAATGGTATTTCGATTGTACTTACAATTAATATCATATCCAGAATCCCGTCAGACTTATCATCATTGTTTGAGCAGTTTGTTTTTGGCAAAGAAATTGCGAATCAGGTATTGAATGCTGCAATTATTATTGCGATTATTGTTGTAGTCATCATATTAGTAGTATTGCTTCAGGGAGGAATCCGCAAGATACCTGTTCAGTATTCTCGGAAGGTACAGGGGAGAAAACAGGTAGGCGGTCAGATGACTCATATACCACTGAAAATTAATACTGCAGGTGTTATTCCAATTATCTTTGCCCAGTCTTTGATGCAGATTCCGATTATGATAGCTACCTTCTTTGATCTAGGAAGCGGCGACGGTATCGGAGCAAAGATTTTGAAAATGTTATCTCAGTCCAATTGGTGTGACCCGTCACAGCCTGTATACAGCATTGGTTTGGCTGTTTATATGGCGTTGGTAATTGCGTTTGCATATTTTTATACAACTATTACCTTTAACCCTCTTGAGATTGCGGATAATATGAAAAAGCAGGGCGGTTTTATTCCGGGTATCAGACCTGGAAAGCCAACCAGCGAATATCTTACAAAAATTCTAAGCTATGTAATTTTTATGGGAGCGGTAGGATTGATTATTATTGCTGTAATCCCGATTTTCTTTAATGGTGTATTCAATGCAAATGTATCATTTGGAGGAACCTCTCTCATTATCGTGGTAGGTGTTGTAATTGAAACCATTAAACAGGTGGAATCTAAGATGCTTGAGAGAAATTACAAAGGATTTTTGAATATATAGTGCTGTATTATTGGAGATATCTGAAAACAGGTATCTCCAATCGTGCATTAAATTTGTTTATACAGATTTATATACGGAGGGAAAATAATGAAGATTATTATGTTAGGGGCACCCGGAGCGGGAAAAGGGACACAGGCAAAGCAGATCGCGGATAAATATGGGATTCCTCATATTTCTACCGGAGATATTTTCAGAGCAAACATCAAAGAAGGTACTGAATTAGGTAAAAAAGCAAAAACTTTCATGGACCAGGGACTTCTTGTTCCGGATGAACTTGTTTGCGAACTTGTAGTAGACAGAATTCAGCATGATGACTGCAAAGATGGATTTGTGTTAGATGGATTTCCAAGAACCATTCCACAGGCGGAAGCTTTGACTGCTGCCCTGGAGAAAATCGGCAGTAATATCGACTTTGCACTGGATATTGATGTTCCGGATGAAAATATTATTGATAGAATGTCTGGAAGAAGAGCATGCGTAAACTGCGGTGCTACGTATCATGTTGTGAATATTCCTCCAAAAGAAGAAGGAATCTGTGACAGATGCGGACATGAAATTGTATTAAGGGATGATGATAAACCGGAGACTGTTAAGAAGAGACTGGAAGTTTATCATGCACAGACAAAACCATTAATTGATTATTACAAGAACCAGAATATCCTGAAATCTATAGATGGCACTCAGCCAATGGATACGGTATTTCAGGTAATCGTAAACATATTAGGAGCATAAAATTATGTCAGTAACAATAAAATCTGCCCGTGAAATTGAACTGATGCGGGAAGCTTGCAGGATTATTGCAAAAATACACCAGGATCTTGGGAAAGAATTAAAACCGGGGATGACAACACTAGATGTAGACAGACTTGCGGAAGAAATGATCAGAAGCTGCGGATGTATTCCGAATTTTAAAGGTTATGGAGGATTTCCTGCCTCTGTATGCGTGTCTGTCAATGAGGAAGTAGTGCATGGTATTCCAAGTCAGACAAGAGTGATCCAGGAGGGTGATATTGTAAGTCTGGATATGGGATGTATCTATAAAGGGTATCATTCAGATGCGGCAAGAACTCATGGCATCGGTGAGATTTCAAAAGAAGCGCAGTTGCTAATTGAACGTACGCGGCAGAGTTTTTTTGAAGGCATGAAATATGCAAAGGCAGGAAATCATCTCCATGAGATTTCAAATGCAATTAGTGATTACTGTGAAAGTTTTGGTTATGGAGTAGTCAGGGATTTGGTAGGTCATGGAGTTGGTGCTAGCCTCCATGAGGATCCGCAGATTCCGAATTTCAGACAGAAAAGCAGAGGCATTAAGCTTCGCCCGGGTATGACGCTGGCAATTGAGCCTATGGTGAACGCAGGAAGATATGACGTAGAATGGATGGACGACGACTGGACCGTTGTAACCCAGGATGGAAGTCTTTCCGCCCACTATGAAAATACTGTGCTGATTACAGATGGCGAGCCGGAAATACTTACATTAACAGAAGAAGAAAAAGAACTCTGTTAAGGAGGTATTTATGACAGGAAAATTAGCCGTATCCACCTCCGGCCATGACAGAGGACGGATTTATGTGATCGTGAAAGAAGAACATGATCTGGTTTATCTGTCAGATGGTAAAATAAAACTGGTGGAGCATCCAAAGAAAAAAAATAAAAAACATATTCAAATTATAAAACGGCTTCCCAATGAGGTTATACAGCTTTTAGAGGGAACAAAGTTCTCAGATTTGAATATAAAAAGAGCGATTAAACTGTATATGAAAAAGCAGGAGGAAAATTAATGTCAAAAGCAGATGTAATTGAAGTAGAAGGAACGGTTGTGGAGAAATTACCAAACGCAATGTTTCAGGTAGAACTAGAAAACGGACATCAGGTCCTGGCGCATATCAGCGGAAAGCTGCGTATGAATTTTATTCGTATCCTTCCGGGTGACAAAGTAACCATTGAATTGTCTCCATATGATTTGACAAAAGGAAGAATTATCTGGAGAGATAAATAGAGAAAAAACGGCTTGCATTCATTCAGTATATATGATAGAATGTCAAATGGACGTTTTTGGAAATACCCAAGGGGATATTATGCTTATTTCCCCGTGGAGCATAGGTAGGAAAGGAGGATTTGCTGTGAAGGTAAGATCATCAGTTAAACCTATTTGCGAGAAATGCAAAGTAATTAAAAGAAAAGGATCCATCAGAATTATCTGTGAAAATCCAAAACACAAACAGAGACAGGGATAATATCATTTAGTATATAGATGATGAAGGCAGGTTGGAGACAATGCTTTGACTGCTAATTCCGTTCCTCACTGGAAGGTTCTGCCACAGAACACCAACATTGGAACAGGATCTGTTTGAATCAAAAGGGGCTTTGTAATGTAGCCGGGATCTTTATCATGTGCGGCTGCAGCAAAATTCCTGTAATTTTGCTGTTCATGATAGAAGATAAAACATTACAGGTTTTCGACTTCTTGATACCGAGGAAAGAGAAAACACCTATTATTAGAAGGAACTGAGATTGTACACACATTTCAGGCCGGGAAACCGGAGCTGTATAATGCAGGTTTCTGATGTGACTAGAAGAGGACCAACTGGGTCCGGAAATAATTATGGAGGTGTAAACACACATGGCTCGTATCGCAGGTGTAGATTTACCAAGAGAAAAACGTGTTGAAATCGGATTAACATATATTTATGGTATTGGCAGAGTTAGCTCAAACCGTATCTTAGCAGAAGCAGACGTTGATCCAAATACTCGTGTAAAAGATTTAACAGACGAAGAGATCAAAAAGATCAGTGCAGTTATCGACGAATCTCAGCTGGTAGAAGGTGATTTAAGAAGAGAGATCGCACTTAATATCAAGAGATTACAGGAAATTGGATGCTACCGTGGTATTCGCCACAGAAAAGGACTTCCGGTTCGCGGACAGAAAACAAAAACAAACGCAAGAACAAGAAAAGGTCCTAAGAGAACAGTAGCTAATAAGAAGAAATAATTCGGAAAAGAAGAAAGTAGGTTAGTTTAGATATGGCTAAAAAAGTTACAAAAAAAGTGACAAAAAAGCGTGTTAAGAAAAACGTTGAACGCGGACAGGCACATATTCAGTCATCTTTCAATAATACAATTGTAACACTTACAGATGCTGAAGGAAATGCATTATCATGGGCAAGTGCTGGTGGTCTTGGCTTCAGAGGTTCAAGAAAATCTACTCCTTATGCAGCTCAGATGGCAGCAGAGACTGCTACAAAAGCAGCTCTTATTCATGGTTTAAAAACAGTAGACGTTTTTGTAAAGGGACCGGGTTCAGGAAGAGAAGCAGCAATCCGTGCGCTTTCAGCATGTGGTCTTGAAGTAATCAGTATTACAGATGTTACTCCGGTACCTCATAATGGATGTCGTCCACCAAAACGCAGAAGAGTCTAATCAGGAGGTATAGTCTAAGATGGCAGTAAATAGAGTTCCTGTTCTTAAAAGATGTAGATCACTTGGCTTAGATCCAGTTTATTTAGGAATAGATAAAAAATCAAACAGACAGTCTAAAAGAGGCAATAAGAAGATTTCAGAGTATGGTCTTCAGTTAAGAGAAAAACAGAAAGCTAAATTTATTTATGGTGTGTTAGAAAAACCATTCCATAACTATTACAATAAAGCTGACAGAATGAAAGGTATGACAGGTGCGAACCTGATGACAATTCTGGAAAGCAGACTTGATAATGTTGTATTCAGATTAGGTTTAGCCAGAACAAGAAAAGAAGCAAGACAGATTGTTGACCATAAACACGTTTTAGTAAACGGAAAACAGGTTAATATTCCTTCTTATTTAGTTAAAGCTGGTGACACAATCGAAATCAAAGAAAAATGCAAAGGTTCTCAGAGATACAAAGATATTCTTGAAGTAACAGCCGGACGTTTAGTACCGGAATGGCTGGACGCAGATCAGGAAAATCTGAAAGGCGAAGTAAAAGAGCTTCCTACAAGAGAAGTAATTGATGTTCCTGTAGATGAAATGCTTATCGTCGAGTTATATTCAAAATAATCATGTAAGCGATGAGCGATGCCGGAAGTTTAGAAACAAAAATAATCATGTGTATCCGCATGTGTTTTTGTTTCTAATACTTTTCCCCGGAAAATGTCCGGGGGCTCAAAAACACATTGTTTATGAGGGTATTGCAGAATAAATTAAGGAGGGACTTTGTAGTGTTCGATTTTGAAAAACCGAAAATTGAGATTGCTGAAATTTCAGAAGACAAAAAGTACGGAAGATTTGTCGTAGAACCGCTGGAAAGAGGATACGGCACAACTCTTGGCAATTCCTTAAGAAGAATTATGCTTTCTTCCTTACCGGGCGCAGCAGTTAGTCAGGTCAAAATTGATGGTGTACTGCATGAGTTCAGTTCTATCCCTGGTGTAAAAGAGGATGTAACTGAAATTATTATGAACATCAAAAATTTGGCGTTAAAGAATACCAGTCCAACAAATGAGTCCAAAGTTGCTTACATTGAGTTTGAAGGTGAGGGTGTTGTAACAGCAGCTGATATCCAGGTAGATCCAGATATTCAGATTCTGAATCCGGATTTGGTGATCGCTACTTTAAATGGTGGAGTTGATTCCAAATTATATATGGAACTGACCATCACAAAAGGCAGAGGTTACGTAAGTGCGGATAAGAATAAGAGTGAAGATGTGCCTATCGGCGTCATTGCAATTGATTCAATCTACACACCTGTAGAACGTGTTAATCTGACAATTGAGAATACACGTGTAGGCCAGATTACTGATTTTGATAAACTTACATTAGATGTTTATACCAATGGAACTTTAGAACCGGACGAGGCAGTAAGTCTGGCAGCAAAAGTGCTGAGCGAGCATTTGAATCTGTTCATTGATCTTTCTGAAAATGCAAAAACAGCAGAAGTCATGATCGAAAAAGAAGATAATGCAAAAGAAAAAGTTCTGGAAATGAACATTGATGAACTTGAATTATCCGTCCGTTCTTATAACTGCTTAAAGAGAGCTGGAATTAATACAGTAGAAGAGTTAACAAACAGAACACCGGATGATATGATGAAAGTTCGTAATCTTGGACGTAAGTCTTTAGAAGAAGTTTTAGGAAAATTAAAAGAATTAGGACTGCAGCTGAACCAAGGTGAAGAATAAAGTTCTTCACCTTGGTGATACTTCTTAAATCACAGATTTAAGAAGAGACCCGTATTGGGTGAAGAATAGGATTCTTCACCTTGGTAGGGGGCAGTGGTTTTGATTTTTTTAACATAACTCATACAGATGGCCGGAAGAGTAAGTCCAAAGTGCATGTTCTAGTCAGCTCATGAGTGGATGAAACAATAAATGGCATTCGGTATATAAGTCCAAAGAAGCGATGCCGGATGTTCCACAAAATGGAGGAAATTAAAATGGCTAAATATCGTAAATTAGGAAGAACATCTGATCAGAGAAAAGCTTTAATCAGAAGTCAGGTAACAGCATTACTGTACAACGGAAGAATTATCACAACAGAAGCAAGAGCAAAAGAAGTTCGTAAAGTTGCTGAGAAATTAATTGCATCTGCAGTAAAAGAAAAAGATAATTTCGAAGAAGTAACAGTAAAAGCAAAAGTTGCCCGTAAAGATAAAGATGGCAAAAGAGTGAAAGAAGTTGTAGACGGTAAAAAAGTTACTGTTTATGATGAAGTTGACAAAACTATTCAGAAAGACATGCCATCCCGTCTTCATGCAAGAAGAGAAATGCTGAAAGTTCTTTACCCTGTAAAAGAAGTTCCGGCTAAAAATGCAGGAAGAAAGAAAAACACAAAAGAAGTAGATCTGGTAAATAAATTATTTACAGAAGTTGCACCGAAATACGTTGACCGTAACGGCGGTTACACAAGAATCGTTAAAATCGGACCTCGTAAAGGTGACGGAGCAATGGAAGTAGTATTAGAACTTGTATAATCTACAAGCCATGCGATAAAACAGAAGCCGGAAATCAAGCAGAAAGTTTTTACTAGCTGAGTTGATTTCCGGCTTCTGTTTTATCATAAGGCGCCAGCCTTCAGGGAGAAACCGAAGGTTTCGACCTGCATGGCTTGTAGATAGAAATGGGAGGAAGAGGAAATCAAGCAGAAAGTTTTTACTAGCTGAGTTGATTTCCGGCTTCTGTTTTATCATAAGGCGCCAGCCCTCAGGGAGAAACCGAAGGTTTGGACCTGCATGGCTTGTAGGTGGAAAAGGAGGGAAGAGGAAATCAAGCAGAAAGTTTTTACTAGCTGAGTTGATTTCCGGCTTCTGTTTTATCATAAGGCGCCAGCCCTCAGGGAGAAACCGAAGGTTTGGACCTGCATGGCTTGTAGGTGGAAAAGGAGGGAAGAGGAAATCAAGCAGAAAGTTTTTACTAGCTGAATTGATTTCCGGCTTCTGTTTTATCATAAGGCGCCAGCCTTCAGGGAGAAACCGAAGGTTTGGACCTGCATGGCTTGTAGATAGAAATGGGAGGAAGAGGAGCATGTTATGACATATTTGGATAGTTTATTGATGCAGAGACAGAAAATTGCCGTAATTTCTGATAAACCATTGGAACGAGAAAAGCTGGAGACGGTTATTGAAGCAGGCCGTCTAGCTCCCTATGCGGGTCTGGCTCAGAAAAATACGGATACTTTCAGGCATTTTTTTGTTATAAAAAGAGGAAGCCGGACCGCCAGAGAACTAGAGCAGCTTTGCAGCAGACAAAGAATTTTAGAGTCAAAACGTATTTATGAAGAAGGACTGGATCAAAAATATCAGCCGGCAGCTTTTATGGCTGAACATTTCAAGGATGGAGGGGCAGGAGATGTTTTTTCCAGTCCCTGGCTGATTGTAATAGCGGAGAGAGGGGCTTATCCGGCCAGAGAAGAGGTTTGCCTTGGGTATGTTATGGAAAACATGTGGCTGAAGGCAACTGAGCTTCAAATTGCCTTTAAACCCTGTTCTATTGTCAGTGATATAAAGGATAAAGTTTCTCTGCAGAAACTATTGGGACTGGATTCTCAAGAACATTATGCGTTTGATGCCTGCAATATTGGATATCCAAAGGATGTGGTTAAGAAAAGAGAAAATCATAAGAAACCAACAGAACAGATTACTTATTTTACAGATTAGAGGAATGATAAAAGGAGGGGTATATTTTGGAAAAGGAGAGGGCAAACGGTTTTGCATTAATACCTATTATTGTATTTCTTGTTCTGTATGTTGGCAGCGGCATTTATTTTCAATATGTAAAAGGTCAGGATCAGGGATTTTATGTAATGTCGGTGGTGGTAGCATTTACTATAGCCATTATTGTTGCTCTAATACAGAATCCGGGAAAGGATTTTGATGCAAAACTAAAGATTATGGCGAGAGGAATGGGAGATGAAAATATTATGATTATGATATTGATCTTTCTTCTGGCAGGAGCTTTCAGCAGCATTGCTACAGCGGCAGGAGGTTCTGAAAGTATCGCTTATTTGTTGTTAAGTTTTATTCCGGCAAAACAGATGGTATTTGGTTTTTTTCTGATTTCTTGTATTTTGTCTATGGCAATGGGGACGTCAACCGGAACGATAACGGTTCTTGTTCCCATTGCAGTGGCGGCGGCAGGAGCGGCGGATTTGAATCTTCCACTGGTATTGGGGACAATTATCGGAGGCGCGATGTTTGGGGACAATATGTCTTTTATTTCAGATACCACCATTGCGGCTACCAAAACGCAGGGCTGTGAAATGAAAGATAAGTTCCGGGCAAATTTTAAAATTGCGTTTCCGGCCGCAGTAGTTACAGGTGCGATTCTGCTATTTTTAAGTGGTGGTGCAGGTACAGTACAGCAGCATGAGTTTCAGATTCTGCAGGCAATACCTTATTTTGTAGTATTGGTTATGGCTTTAATCGGTATGAATGTTCTGCTGGTTCTAGGAATAGGCATTATTTTGTTTTCTCTGATTGGTCTGATTACTCAGCCGGGATTTGATATTCCACTGATTTTTACCAGTATGGGTGAAGGAACCAAAGGAATGTTTGAAACAATCATAGTAGCTGTCTTAGTAGCGGCTTTGGGAGCATTGATAAAAGAAAACGGAGGTTTTGCCTATGTTCTGGCTGTGATAAAGCGGCGTTTCCGAGGGAAAAGCGGCGGACAGGCTGGGATTGCTGTGCTGTCATCAGCTATGGATGTTGCAACCGGCAATAATACGGTGGCCATTGTTATGGCAGCACCTATAGCAAAAGAAATTAGTCTGGAATACGGGATTACACCTCAGAAAACGGCGTCTTTATTAGATATTTTTACCTGTATCTGGCAGGGAATTATTCCCTATGGGGCACAGATGCTGATTGCCATAGGACTGGTATCGGGCTTTGGAGTTACGGCTTTTGATGTCATTCCGCATTTATATTATATTTTTGCACTTTTTATATGTGCGGTAATCAGTATTATTATTCCTGAAAAAGGAAGGCATATGTAGATATAAGGTTATATATGTGGGTTTTATCTACAAAAACCGACAAACAAATCATTCTTATTCTATTATTATGGTAGGAATTTGTGCAATCTTGACACGAAAAAGGTATTCTATTGTCATCTTACGCTTGAGCCGGTAAAAGCTAAAGGAGAGGAGGGTTTTTAAGGCACTTTAACGGTAATAAGGTCAATTTTTTGCAAAATAAATGATATGTTACGGGTGAAAGCAGCACAAAGGAAAGTTGTAGAAGGGAATTTTAAAATGAGAGGGAAAGAAAAAACAATCCGTCTGCTGTTTATAAGATATTACTTTTATCTTGTGCTGGGGGCGGTAATTATTGTTGGGTTCTGCTTTACATTATTTAGTGTTATGGGGAAATCAGAAATGATTGGTACTGCTGCTTACCATACGCAGCAGATTGAAAGGCAGTATGAAGCTATACAGGAAGCCGATGATGTGAATGGTTCTGTTATTCCTGATGCTTGTCAATATGTGGTGTTTGACCGAAATGGCAAAACCGTGGACGGCAATATTCCGGATAGTGAAATTTCTGTGGCCTGGAACGCGGTATTAGGTAATCTGCATAAAGAAGGAGATTACCACTATATTACGATTCAGAGAAAAAATGAAGAGATCTGCGTACTTCGTTATCAATCTGTATCCGATTTTCAATTGGAAAATCGGGAATGGACAGAGTTCAATCCTAATCATGCGCTTATTATTGCCGGTTCAGCTGCTTTTGGCGGGCTGGCTTTTACACTGATCTTAAAACTTTCAAAAGTATTGTCGCGAAAGCTGAGAGTTTTAGCAGGGGTGCTGGAGCAGGCGGCGGGTGAAGATCTGAATGTTCATCTGGAACATAGTCAGATCCGTGAGATAGATTCTGTTATGAATGCGGCAGGCAGAATGTGCGATATAATAAAGCATTCAAAGCAGCAGCAGTGGGAGATTGAGCAGGCTAGAAGAGAGCAGATATCAGCGCTGGCCCATGATATTAAGACACCGCTGACAGTAGTTGGCGGTAATGCGGAATTACTAGAGGACACCCCGTTAAATGAAGATCAGATTCAGCATGTGCAGTTTATTGAAAAGTGTACAGAACAGATTGGAGATTATATCCGTCAGCTGATTGATGTTTCCAAATCTCAGAATCAGTATACACTTCAGAAAGAGATCCTGGAAGCAGAAGACTTTTTGGATCAGCTAAGAGAAGATGCCCAGGGACTTTGTATGGCAAAAGAGTTAGAGCTGGTCTTTGAGACAGAGCATGAGCTTGGATATGTGGATTGTGATATGGAGAGGCTTCTGCGGGCCTGTATGAATATAGTTTCAAATGGTGCGGATTATACGCCGGTCCATGGAAAGCTATTTATCTCAGCTAAAAGCCGGGGAGAAGAGTTGGAAATCTGTATTACTGACAGCGGCAGAGGATTTTCTGAGAAAGCACTGAAATCGGCTGTTGAAAAGTTTTTTACAGAGGAAAGAGAATATTTTGGTACAGCCCATTACGGAATGGGGATGTATATTGCCAATCATATTGTTATCTATCATGGCGGATACCTGACACTGCAAAATTCGGATAAGACAGGCGGAGCAATGGTGACGATACACCTTCCCAGGATCCTAGAAGATGATATTTCCTAAGAGAAAAGCACATACCGGTGAATTTATAAAAACAAACTTCGTGTGATGATGCGCAGTTCGCGGAGAGGAATTTAGCGTTTCACGCAACGCTGGCGCGCCAAGAATCCTGCTGACAGGATTCTTTTTTATTTGCCAGGAAACTCCTCTGGTTTTTCTGGCAGATAAAAGTACTTGGTGGAAAAATTGCATTGTGGGAGAATAGAAAATACGGATGAGCAGGCAGAAACATGACTGCCCGGAAAGTAAAAATTTTTATGGCAGGATATCCGGACGTTGGTTATAATAAGACATATAAACAATGACGGGAGGTTTTTTATGGAACAGCAGATTTTTACCAATGAACATATTTTATCCTGGCTTCAGTATTTTGCGAAACATACGGCTATTGACCTTGAAAAGGTGAAAATTCTTGATATTACCCGCAAGAATAAGAATTTGATTCCAACGGTAGAGTCTCATAAAACAGTACTGGTATTTACAGAGGCCGGTGTGCCGGATATTTTTTACCGTATGTGGAATGCGGGGCTTGGTGAATGTGAAGTCTGGTACAATGAAGGCTCAGAGCCGGAAGGGGAGATGAAGCATGATAAAGTATCCGATATGATTAATCACGGCATTAACGCCTCGGCGGGAATGCTGATTATAAATCCCCAGGCCCGCAATACATATAAAATCGGTATGGACAATCATAATTTTACCCGTGGTTCCATCCAGTATGTGGGCAGTGAGATACGTGCTGTAATTTTAAATAAAATGCATGTAGGGCTTCAGGATGATATATGGGTCATTGGAGGAGAAAGTATTGCGATAGAAGCTGCTATTATTGCCAGTGAGGGCAGTATTGTTGCAGTGGAGTACCGCCAGGATGACCGCAACACACTGGAGGGGAATATAGAACATTTCGGGCTTCAGAATATTTCTATTGTAGATCATGTGGATGATGAGACTGTAAAAGGACATCCGGTGCCGTCTCTTGCATTTTTGGTGGCGTCAGCCAGTATGGAGCAGGAGATTGAGTGTCTGATGAGACTGAATCCTCAAATTGAAATTGTGGTATATACTCTGGATTTTCAGGTTGCGGCAAATCTGTCGAAAATATTTGAAGGATATGGAATAAAAGATGTGGAGGTAATTCAGATCGCGGTCTCAAAACTGAACAGTAAAAATTCATTTGTTCATCAGCCTGCACCCTGGATTATTTCCGGGAAAGCCGTTGGGCATTAAGAAAGCTTCTGAATGAAAAGATTGTCATTATCGCTTTTTATTATGGATATGAAACGGAGAATAAAAAGACAGGTGATTTTAAACAGAGAGGAATAAAACAAAAAGGGGACAACTGGTTTAGCGCCGGCTGTCCCTTTGCATTTATAGTCTGGAAGGATTATCTACAATAAAACGATACTCGGCTACAGAGCGGTCAAAGCCCTGGATATGAGTATACAGCCATTCGATTACTTTGTTGTTTAACTGTTCCACAAATGCAGGGGATGGACCTTCCTCTTCCTCCAGCATATGGAAAAGATCTGTAACTGTATTTTTCAAAATTTCATGCTGCTTTTTGTGATCGGCAATGCCCGGATAGTTAATTTCCTCCTGGAGCTTTTCTTCTGCGGAAAAATGATAGTCCACATAATCGCTTAAATAATTCAGCATTTTTACGGCAGCAAGCTTCTCACCGCTTGTTTCAATGCTTTTTAAAAGCTGGTTGATTTTATCAATCAGTTCTTTATGCTGGCTGTCAATCATTTCGTTGCCGGTAATGAGATTATCTGTAAATTCTGCTTTCATTTTGATTCCTCCATTATTTTTATTTATCTAACTATAATAATATATTTTGGCAATAAATTCTATAGAAAATACACAGGAATGGCTGATATAATGAACCAGGAAGTGATATAAAAAGATTCAGATTCTCAAGGTATCTGGATTCTATATTTAAAATATAAAATGGGAGGGTGGAAAAAATATGAAAGTATTGATTATTGGCGGGGTTGCGGCAGGTACCAAGGCAGCTGCAAAATTAAAACGAGTGAATCGTGATGCGGATATTATGATTATCACAAAGGACAGTGAAATTTCGTATGCTGGCTGCGGTCTTCCTTATTACGTTGGCGGAGATATCAAGGAGAAAGAACAGCTGATTGTAAATACGCCGGAGAAATTTGCAGCGCTGACAGGTGTGGCTGTCAGAACCGGTGTGGAGGCCGCAGCGCTGGATGGACAGGCAAAAAAAGTAACTGTGAGAAATCTTTCTGACAATCAGGAAGAAGTATTGGATTATGATATCTGTGTTATTTCTGTGGGGGCGTCGGCCGTGATTCCGAAGCTTTTGGGGGCAGGACTTCCGGGGGTATTTAAAATGCGTACGCCTAATGATGCGGTAACTATGCGGGCGTATATTAACGAGCAGCAGGTAAAACGCGCGGTAGTGGCCGGCGGCGGTTTTATCGGCCTGGAAATTGCTGAAAACCTTATGAAGCAGGGAATCAAGGTAACGGTTGTGGATCTGGCATCACAGATTCTTCCAAATGTATTTGATCCGGAAATGGCGGCATATATAAAACGCCGTCTTCAGAAAATGGGGGTTCGCATTTTAACCAGCACAAAGCTGGAAGCTGTAGTGGGAACAGAGCGGGCAGAAGGAGTACAGACTGATAATGGAATAATCCCGGCGGATCTTGTTGTGATGTCTGTAGGTATCCGGCCAAATACAGGATTTTTAGCTGACAGCGGTATTGAGATGGTAAAGGGAACCATTGTTGTGGACGAGCAGATGCGCACCAGCCTCAATGATGTTTATGCGGCGGGAGACTGTGTTATGGTAAGAAACAGAATCACAGGAAAACCGCAATGGTCGGCTATGGGTTCCTCGGCGAATTATGAAGGAAGAACACTGGCGCAGATCATAGGAGGAAGTTCGAAAAGTTATCCCGGTGTTTTGGGAACCGGGGTGGTAAAGCTGCCAGACTTAAACTGCGGACGAACCGGACTGACGGAGATACAGGCAAAAGAACAGGGATATCAGGTGGAGACAGTTCTTGGAGTTACAGATGATAAGGCCCACTATTATCCGGATGCAGATGCTTTTGCTGTAAAAATGATAGCTGATCGAGATTCACATAAGCTTTTGGGGGTTCAGGTGATTGGAGCCGGAGCGGTGGATAAGATGACGGATATTGCAGCTGTGTCCATTGCTATGAATGCGAAGCTGGAAGATCTAGAGAACCTGGATCTGGCATATGCTCCGCCGTTTTCTACTGCTATTCATCCATTTGTGCAGACCGTATATATGCTTCTGAATAAATTGAATCAGGATATGGTAAGTATGACTCCGGCAGAATATGCCGCAGGCAGAGCGAAAGGCTATAAGATTGTAGATGTGAGTCCTGAACCGGGCATTCCCGGAGCACTTTATGTGGATTTAGCAAAAGTGAACGGACCTGTGGAGGGGCTTGGAAAAGATGATAAGATACTTCTTGTCTGTCTGAAGGGAAAACGGAGTTATTTTCTGCAAAACCGTCTGAAACATTATGGTTACACTAATACAGTTGTGCTGGAAGGCGCGAGATTTTTTAATGAGGTAAAGGTGGAAGGCATTAAATTTACGGTATCACCTGAGGATATCACACGGGTAAAAGCCCTTGGATTTTTGCAGGACAAACAAACTGCCAATTGCTTTAATGGACGTGTTATTACAAGAAACGGAAAGATTACAGCAGAGGAAAGCAAGATTATCGCAGAGGCGGCAGAACGTTTTGGAAGCGGTGAAATTGCAATGACCTCCAGACTGACCATTGAAATCCAGTCTGTTCCATATGAAAATATTGAGCCTTTGAGGGCATTTCTGGAAGATTCTGGGCTTGAGACCGGAGGGACTGGTTCAAAGGTGCGCCCGGTAGTTTCCTGTAAAGGAACAACCTGTCAGTATGGCCTGATTGATACTTTTTCTCTGTCAGAAGAAATTCATGAACGTTTTTATCATGGATACAGTCAGGTGAAGCTGCCCCACAAATTTAAAATAGCAGTGGGCGGGTGTCCCAATAACTGCGTAAAACCTGATTTGAATGATCTTGGCATTATCGGTCAGCGTGTTCCGGCGGTAGATAAAGATAAGTGCAGAAACTGTGCAGTTTGTCATGTTGTGGAATCCTGTCCTATTAAGGTGGCGGAAATGTCAGAAGGGAAAATAGCTATCCAAACAGATCAGTGCAATCATTGCGGGCGCTGTCTTGAAAAATGTCCGTTTGATGCAGTTGCCATGGAGGAGAATGGTTATAAAATTTATATTGGCGGCCGCTGGGGCAAAAAGACGGCTCATGGCAGAACCCTTGATAAAATATTTACGGATCGTGAAGAGGTTATGGAGACAGTGGAAAAATGTATCCTGTTTTTCAGAGATCAGGGTATTACCGGTGAACGGTTTGCGGATACCATTGCAAGGATTGGGTTTGAGAAAGCCCAGGAAATTATTTTATCAGATGAGCTCCTTTTGCACAAAGATGAAAATCTTGCCGCCCAAAAGCATTTAAAAGGAGGAGCAACCTGTTAGAAGAAATATCGTTGTTCTTAGATAAAAATATTGAATTACGGAAAAATCCGGAAGAAGTCCTGTTATCAAAGGATTCTTCCGGATTTTTACTGTATGAATTCAAAATATTTGATGCAGACGGCTGCTCTCATTTCAGCATAACTTAAAGATTAGAAGTGTCAAGCTGATCTGCTCCTTCCAGTAAGCTTTCAGCAATGCCTGTAATCAGGTCAAGGTCCCGCTGTGTTTCTCCCTCAAGATTTAGTACCATAACCGGATCGTGGAGAGAGGCCCGCAGGAGCATCCACCCTGTGCAGATATCAGAAAAACGGATTCGGATACCTTCAAAAGAAGGGGGAAGCGTATATCCGGCTTTCTGTGCGCGTTTTTTAAACGTTGACAGTACGGTCTGTCCATATTCTTTAAAGTCATCGGCAAGAATTTTAAACCGGACTTCCCGGGCAGTATATTTCAGGGATAATTTTTCAATGAGACGGTTAATGGTATGACCTTTTTTTGCTGCATTTGCCACGGCAATCACCAGTTTCACTGCCAGAAAGGCTCCGTCATCCAGATAATAGTTTTCCTTCAGACATCCATGGCCGGAGGTTTCCATAGCCAGTGGGCTGACAGTACCGTCAGCATTTAGTTCTTTACATTTGTTTATGACATTTTTATAACCGCGCATATAGCACAAATGCTTTAATCCCAGTTCATTTTCCAGAAAGTCTGTAAGCCGGTCTGAGGTTACGGAATCTGTGATAATGGTACTTCCGGGATAGTCAGGGGCGAGGATGGCAGAAATCATTGCAATAATAGAATCACGGTTGATGGGGGTGCCATCTGATAAAACTGCCGACATTCGGTCAACATCTGTGTCGAAAATTAATCCAAGGTCCGCATTGTTTTCTACAGTGGCATGACAAATAGCGGCCATGGCTTCTTTGTTTTCGGGGTTTGGCACATGATTTGGAAAGCTTCCGTCCGGGTTTAAAAATGCGCTTCCTGTTATATCAGCGCCCAGCGGCTCTAAAACCTGAGCGGCGAAAAAGCCTCCAGCTCCATTGCCGGCATCCACAACAATCTTAAGTCCTTTTAAGGGTTCTTCGTAATCAGGAGCATTGACTGCTTCGCAGATTTTCATACAGAGTTTGGCGCTGTACAGAGAGATAATATCAAACTCGCAGACCAGATTTGGGTTCTCTATTTCTGTACGGTTGATTTCATCTGCTGTCACAGCCTTGGCACGGTCAGCTGCAATTTCCAGTATTCTGGTTATATCATCATGTTCGAGGCCTCCGTCCTGATCAAAGAATTTAAAACCGTTTCGGTTAAAAGGAAGGTGGCTGGCGGTAATCATAACCGCTCCGTCATACCGGGTTTCCGGGTAAACGATGGACATAAACATAGCTGGTGTGGATGCCATACCGCAGTCTGAAACAAAGACTTTTTGGGATAACATGCCCTGAATCAGCTGCTTTTTCAGGGAGGGCCCGGTGATTCTAGAATCCGTTCCCACGCCAATAATACATTGTCCGGCATCTATTCCTTTCTTTTCCATAAGCCAGATGGCAAAAGCCTGACCGATGATATAGGCAGCTTCCTGTGTCAGGTTTACATGTTCGTCTGCAATTCCCTCACAGGCAATGCCGCGGATATCGCTTCCATTTTGTAATTTTAATAGTTCCTGTCTGGAAATAGACATAGCAAAATCTCCTTTTTATAAGCATATTGAATCACATTCTGTGTATAGTCTAACATCTGCCGTGAAAGATTTCTATGCGAACACTGATTTTTATTACAATTTTTTCCTGATATTGGTTATATTGTTCTAAATCAAAACAGAGTATGGTATACTGTCAGCAGAAAGACAGGAGCTAAGATTTATTCAAAGCCCAGATCAGCAGTGCAAAAAGGAGGAGTGGAAGATGAATCAGGATAAACTTTATATTTTATGGACAAACGCAGATCCTGTTACTGCAAAATTAATGGTAATGATGTATGCGAAAAATTCTCTGAAAAATGGCTGGTGGAAAGAAGTGACTGTTATTGTCTGGGGAGCTACAGTGAAGCTTCTGGCAGAGGATGAAGAGATCCGGGCTGAGTTTGAGGAATGCAGAAAGATGGGTGTAGAATTTGAAGGATGTATTGCCTGTGCTCAGGAATTAGACCTAGTTGAGGAAACAGAGGCCCTTGGCATAACACTTAGAAAATGGGGACCGCCTCTGACAGAAATTATTAAAAACGGAGAACATTTGATTACCATTTAAAAGGATAGCAATATAGCAAGGGAACTATCATACAGAATTAGTTAAAACGGGGTGACAGAATGAAAAAGAAGATTGCGGTATTGATATGTGTTTTTATGTGTATAGGGCTGACGGGGTGTAATGACAGCGGAGAAGATCATCATTCTCAGGCGGCACTGTCAGAAGAGGAGAAGGCTCGTTTAAGTGCTGAAGAAGAGAAGCGTCTGATAGAAGAGCAGCAGGCAGATGCGCAGAAGAAAATTCAGGCGGCAAAAGAAGAGCAGCAGGAAATTCAAGCGGCAGAAGAGGAAAAGAAAAAAGTGGTGACACAAGATCCTGAAGCATCTGGAGGGGACAGCACAGAAGGAATAGAGACTGACAGTTATGATACGCAGTCGGATGATGGGACAGCTGAAAATATATGCCCGGACTGTGGCTATGAACAGCTGAATATTTCCTGCGGATATTGCTTTGGAAGCGGGGATAACGGTACTTGTAAACGCTGTGGAGGAGATGGAATTATATGCAAAAATTGTTTCTATCCCCCAACTCAATCTTCGTCATCAAAGGATTCAGATGGCAGTTCATCAACCAGAACTTCTAAAAGCAAAATGTGCCACAGGTGTCATGGAAGCGGCTTGTACGGTGATTGTTTTAGCTGCAACGGAACAGGAACGCTGGGGCATTCGGAGTACTATGATGGAGGCTCGACAGGAAGTACATATTACACTAGAAGAGTCTGCCCGTCCTGTGTGGCGGGGCAGAGGCGCTGTAAGCTTTGTAAGGGTGACGGGTATATTGATGAAGGTGATTGAGAATGCCTGGATTTTTCCGTAAAATATAATAACGTGTTTAGGCCATATGCTGAGCTGAACAAAAAACAAATACCCCGTCCCGGGGTTTTTGTTTTTTTAGAAAGCTGATATAATATACACGAAAAGCACCATTTGTGAACATCTGATTTTTGGGGTTTTAGTAAATGAAAGAGTATGAAAAGGAGAATCAAATGGAACTGAAAAGTTTTTTTGAAGGCTGCCCCAGGGCGGCTGTAGCGGTATCTGGTGGAACAGATTCGGCTTTTCTTTTATATATGGCGAAAAAATATGCGAAAGAGGTTTCTGCCTGGTATTTTATGACGCCGTTTCAAATGTTAAGTGAGAGCGAGGATACAAAAAAACTGTGCAGCCAGCTGGGAATCAGACTTCACATTATAAAAGAAAATATACTCCGGTATCCGGAGGTGGTAAGGAATGACCTGCAGAGGTGTTATTACTGTAAATATTATATGTTTAAACGTTTAAAACAGGAGGCATATGCCGCCGGATATGAGATTGTCCTGGAGGGAACCAATGCGTCGGATCAGCCAGAGGGAAGACCGGGGTACCGGGCATTGCAGGAGCTTGGAATTTTATCCCCGCTGCGAGAATGCGGACTGACCAAGGAAGAGATACGGAGAGAGTCAAAAAAACTGGGACTGTTTACTGCTGACAAGCCTTCAAATTCCTGTCTTGCTACAAGGGTTCCTGTGGAAATGGAGATTACATATCCTCTGCTTCAGAGAGTGGAGCAGTGTGAAAAGATTTTGGAACAGTTCGGATTTTTCGATCTGCGTGTCCGGATTGTGGAGGCTGCAGATGGACTTGCGGCTAAAATCCAGATACGGCAGGAACAGATGGAAGAAATGTTTCGGTATTATGATAAAATTACAGAACAGTTTTCCATGTATTTTCAGGAAGTATGGCTGGATTTAAAGCCCAGGAAGGAGAGCGATTGAAATGAGAATTTTATATATAGAATGTAAAATGGGAGCTGCCGGAGACATGCTGATGGGAGCCCTGTATGACCTGCTGCCCCCGGCGGATCAATTACATTTTCTGGAAATAATTAATAATCTGAAGCTTCCGGGTATCTGTGTCCGGGCAGAAGATAAAAAAGTGTGCGGGATATCCGGAAAGAAAATGAGGGTACTGGTCCATGGTGGAGAGGAAGAACATCACCACGGTGCAGATCATGAGCATCACCATCACCATGGTGGAGAGGAAGAGCATCACCATGGTGCGGAACATGAGCACCATCATGGTGTGGGCCATGAACATCATCATAACGGGACTCATCATATGCATAACAGCTATGGTGAAGTTCTGGGTAAAATCAGGGACCTTCCATTGAAAGATTCTGTAAAGCAGGATATGGAAGCGGTGTATCGGCTGATCGGAGAAGCGGAGAGTAAGGTACACAAGTCAGATCTTTTTCATATTCATTTTCATGAGGTTGGAACTTTGGATGCTTTGGCCGATGTAGCCGGCTGCTGTATTTTGATGGATATGTTAAATGTGGATAAGGTGATAGTTTCTCCTGTCTGTGTGGGAAACGGTCATGTCAGATGCGCCCATGGTATTCTGCCGGTTCCGGCCCCTGCCACGGCAGAAATTTTAAAAGGGATGCCAATGTATTTTAGCAGCTTTGACGGAGAGCTGCTGACGCCTACCGGTGCGGCGCTGCTGAAACATTTTGCAGATGCATTTGGTGAATGCCCGCAGTTTATTATTGAAAAGACAGGCTATGGACTTGGAAGCCGGGAATATGAGATGGCTAACTGTGTCAGGATGCTGCTGGGCCAGTCTTCAGATACGGAATATGAGGATGAGGTTTTAGAAATATGCTGTAATCTGGATGATATGACGCCGGAAGCAATGGGAGCCTTGTATGAACCGCTGTTTGAACTGGGGGCTTTGGATGTGTATACAATTCCTCTGGGCATGAAAAAAAGCAGGAGCGGGTGGATGTTTTGCGTATTGTGTAGGCTTCAGGATGCGGAAACGCTGCAGCTATTTTTGCTAAAACATACCACTACACAGGGAATCCGGTTTCAAAAGTGGAATCGAAAAAAGCTGAAAACGGAGTTTGAAACGGTGAATACCAGGTATGGGGATATCCGCCTTAAAATCAGCTCCGGATATGGCATTCGGAAAATGAAACCGGAGTATGAAGATGTAGTGAGAGCCGCAAAAAGCACAGGTGCGGCATACCACGAGGTAATACAGGAGGTACAGAAGGATAAAAAGCTATTTTAGTCTGCAGGATGTCCTTTTTCAATTGCCTGGTTGATCATTCCGGCAAGATAGCCTGCGCCAAAGCCGTTGTCAATATTTACGACACTGACACCGCTGGCACAGGAATTTAACATTGCCAGTAAAGCAGCCAGGCCCTGGAAGCTGGCCCCGTATCCGACACTGGTAGGAAGTGCAATAACCGGGCAGTCCACAAGTCCTCCAACAGCGCTGGCCAGGGCGCCTTCCATACCTGCTGCAGCAATGATAACATTGGCTTTTTGCAGCTTGGGCAGATGATTTAAAAGCCTGTGAATACCGGCAACTCCAACATCGCTGATAAGAGTTGTGCGGTTTCCAAGGGCACAAGCGGTATAGTAAGCTTCTTTAGCGGCCGGAAGATCACTGGTCCCTGCTGTTACAATGGTGATATTTCCCACTTGAGGAAGCTCTGTTTTGGCGGCTATTCCGATGCGTGATAAATCGTCGTAAAACAGAGCAGTGTACTGTTTGAGGTAATCTGCTTTTTGGGGGCTTAATCTTGTAATTAATATATTCTGCCAGCCTTCTTTTCTCATGGCTTTTACAATCCCAAGAATCTGTTCCTTTGTTTTACCCTCTCCATAAATCACTTCTTTTTGTCCCTGACGCAGTTCTCTGTGCATATCAAGGGTGGCATAATCTCCTACCTGAGTAAAAGGAGCCAGGGTCAGCCGGTTTAATGCCTCTTCAGGAGAAACGGACCCATCTTTTATTTGTTGTAATAATTCTAACGTTTCTGTTTTATTCATGTATAAACACCTGATTATATATTATGTAAACTAAAAATGTATTACGTCCCTGTCTGCAATATTTTTATTAGAATAGCTATACAGATTGCGTAAAACTTACCTGCTTTTTGACAATGGAAGCGTAAAAATAAATTCTGTACCTACCTCTATTGTACTGATGACGTTAATATTTTCATGATGGGCATTGAGAATTTCTTTTACAATTGCAAGTCCCAGGCCGGTACCTTTTTTATCTTTTCCCCGGGAAATATCTGTTTTGTAAAAACGTTCCCAAATCTTTCCAATAGATTCCTTGGGAATACCAATGCCATGGTCCTTTACAGAAATAAATACTTTATCGTTTTTTACGGTGGTTTCTATTTTAATTGCGGAACTGGTGTGGCTGAATTTAATGGCATTATCAATCAGATTCTGTAAAACCAGCTGGATTTTGGATATATCTGCATCAACATATAATTCATTACCTGTGAGAATCAGATCAAATCGTATTTGTTTTTCCAGACTGATCTGCTCAAAGGTTTGAACCGTCATTTTTATGGTTTGATTCAGATCAAAAGAGGTGATATCCAGTAAATATCCTCTAGAACCATATTGGTTCAGCTCTAAAAGCTCCTGAGTCAGTTTTTCTAATCGTTCCGTTTCAAAAATAATAACCTGAAGGTAGCGCTCCTGCATTTGGGGCGGAATGGTTCCGTCTGCCATTGCCTGGGCGTAGCCTTTAATAGAAGTCAGCGGGGAACGGAAGTCATGGGATACATTGGATACAAACTTTCTCTGGTCTTCTTCTAGCGTGCCAAGCTCATGCCGCATGTAATTAAAAGATGCGGCAATGTATCCCAGCTCATCGTTCTGGTGAATTGCAAGGGGATAATCATAATCTCCGTGGTTATAGTGCATGGCTGCCCGTATCAGTTTTTTTACGGGAAGATGAACAGATAAAAAGCAGATCAGTAAAATTAAAAGTGACAAAGCATATACAATCAACAGTGTCAGATAAGCTCCGTCTAACAGTCCGCTTTTCATTTCCATAATATGAGCGTCAGGCATACACAGCAGAACATAGCTGCTGGCCCGGTAATTGTAGGTGATGGGGGAGTATACGCAAAGCATAGATTCAGAATAATTGTTATAAAAATCGCTCAGTGTATAGTAGCCGCTGCTGAAATCCAGGATATCAAAATCAGAAATTTTTTTCTGGTTATTCAGATAAGAAGTTTCCAGAGAGCTTACAAGAATAGTTCCTGTATTGTCTACCACATAAATATCGGCATCCAGATACGTGCTGATTGCAGACAGCTGACGCTGAAATTCATTCAGTGTCAGCTGAGATGAAAAGTTTCCTGACGCATAGCTAGAAGCAATAAGACTGGCTTCTCTGTGCAGAGAAGCAGCAGTGTTTTCTCTCACATAATTCTCGTTATATTGAGCGGTGAAAATGGCTACAGCAGTGAAACCAAGGATTCCAAAAATAATATAACCGATAATCAGACGCAGTAAAAGTTTCTTTTTCATTTGCCAGGGCTCCCCGTTATTTCAGTTCAAACTTATAGCCGATTCCCCAGACCGTTGAGATTCCCCAGTGGTCGTTATCACGTATTTTTTCTCTGAGCCGCTTGACGTGTACATCTACCGTTCTGGTATCTCCGATATATTCATATCCCCAGATGTGATCTAACAGCTGTTCTCTTGTGAAAACCTGGTTTGGAGAAGAAGCAAGAAAATATAAAAGCTCCAGTTCCTTTGGCGGCATTTCGATATTCTGCCCCAGATAAATAACCGAGTAGTTGGTCTGGTTGATAATAAGATCCGGGTATTCTACGCATTTAATTCCAGGCGCGGTTTCCTGTTTTACCGGCTGATAGCGCCTGAGAACTGCTTTTACTCTGGCAACTAGTTCCTTAGAGTCAAAGGGTTTCATAATATAGTCATCGGCGCCCAGTTCAAGCCCCAGAACTTTATCAAATACTTCCCCTTTTGCGGAAAGCATGATAATAGGAACATTAGAACCTGTGCGGATTTCCCGGCATACCTGGTAGCCGTCTATACCAGGAAGCATCAGATCCAGAAGAATCAAATTGGGCTGGTAATTTTTAAACTCCTTCAGGGCGGATTCCCCGTCGTTTACAATTTTTGTATCAAAACATTCTTTCAGCAGATAGAGTGAGATCAATTCTGCAATATTATTATCATCATCTACAATTAGTATTTTCTGCTTGCCGGCCATGGTTACCTCCTATTGAAATTCAGCGATGGTTACTCCTGCATCGCCCTCTCCAAATTCGCCCAGATGAAAATCTTTTATAATTTTCTGCCTTTTCAGATGATTGTGTACAGCTTTTCTCAGGGCACCGGTGCCTTTACCGTGGACAATCCGTACCGTATGCAGATGTGCCAGATAAGCATCGTCCAGATATTTGTCCAGGATGGAAATTGCCTCGTCTACTGTTTTGCCAATCAGATTAATTTCCGGTGAAATAGAAGCTGATTTTGACATCTTCAGTTTTCCTGTTCCGGTTTTTGGATGTGCACTTTTCAGCGGGTTTTCCTCTTCCAGCAAAATAAGGTCTTTGATATTAACCTGGGAGCGAAGAATTCCCATTTGTACAAAAAGATTGCCTTTTGCATCCGGGAGAGTGTGAACGGTTCCTTTTAGATTCATACTAAGCACTTTTACAGAATCCCCCAGACGGAGTTTTTTGGGAATGTTGGTATTGACGACGTTTTCTTTTTTCCCGGCAGATTTTTTTCTGGCTTTGTCCATTTTCTGACGGACTTTCTCACGTTCTTTTTCCATGGCCTGAATATCAACAATACCCTTGCCGTATTTATGAAAATTCCGGATGGTTTCATCTGCTACATTTTTAGCATCCTGTAAAATTGCTGCTGCTTCTTCGTTTGCTTTCAGGAGAATCTTATCTCTGCTGCTGTCAAGCTTTTGCTGTCTTGCCTCCAGCCTTTTTTTCAGCTGCTGGGCTTCGTTTTTGTAACGGTTAATTTCCCGGCGCTCCTGCTCAATGGTCAGTCTGCTTTCCTCAAGATCAGAAATAATATCCTCAAAGGATGCCTCTTCTTTATCAATCTGTTCACGGGCCTGCTGAATAATATCAGAGGAAAGGCCAAGTTTTGATGAGATGGCAAAGGCATTGCTTTTTCCGGGGATACCAATCAGCAGCCGGTAAGTAGGGCTTAATGTGTCTACATTAAATTCACAGCAGGCGTTTTCCACGCCGTCTGTAGACAATGCATAGATTTTAATCTCACTGTAATGGGTAGTGGCCATAGTGCGGATCTGTTTTTGACGAAGGGTGTCTAGTATAGAGATTGCAAGGGCAGCGCCTTCTGTGGGATCTGTACCGGCACAGAGTTCATCAAAGAGTACAAGGGAGTCTGAACCTGCATGTTCTAAGATGGATACAATGTTTGTCATATGTGAGGAAAAGGTGCTTAAGCTCTGTTCGATGCTCTGCTCATCTCCGATATCGGCATATACTTCCCGGAAAACAGCCAGTTCTGATCGGTCACCGGCTGGTATATGCAGCCCAGACTGCCCCATCAGAGTGAAAAGTCCTACTGTTTTTAAAGATACCGTTTTTCCTCCGGTGTTGGGACCGGTAACAATCAGCAGATGAAATTCATCTCCCAGCCTTACATCTATGGGAACGACTTTATGTTTATCCAGCAGAGGATGCCGTCCCTGACGGATCTTGATGAGCCCTCTGGTATTAAATTCCGGGGCCATACCGTTATGGATTCTGGCAAGCTGAGCCTTAGCAAAGATAAAATCAAGTTCTGTCAGTATCCGGTAATTATCCCGGATATATGGAATATAATCGGCGGTGAGGTTGCTTAAATTAGCCAGTATAATGTCAATTTCTTCTTTTTCTTTTAAGAATTGCTCCTTTAATTCATTATTTAGTTTGACCACAGACATAGGTTCGATAAAAAGCGTGGAGCCTGTAGATGACTGGTCATGAATCATGCCCGGAACCTGGTTTTTATATTCTGCTTTTACAGGCAGACAGTAGCGGTCATTGCGCATAGTAATGACCGCTTCCTGCAGGTAAGTTCTTGTGGATGAACTGTTTAACAGGGAGTTCATAGCATTGTGGATTTTTGTATTAATATTTCGAATCATCCGGCGGATATTATGGAGTGCGGGACTTGCATCGTCGCTGATTTCATCCTCATCTACAATACAGTGCCGTATTTCCTCGAGGAGGGGAGTCAGCGGTTCGATGGCTGAAAAACGCTGGTTTAGAGAATCTGGGGGCAGATCTGTACGCACTTCTCTTGAGTAGGATTTTGCCCGTTTGGCAGTCTCTAAAAGTCTGCAGATGGAAAGCAGCTCTGTAATGCTTAAGGCAGCTCCGATTTCTAAACGTTTCATGGATGCTTCCGGATTAAAGAGACCTGAAAATGAAAGGGAGCCTTTCTGATAAATACGGGAGAGTGCATCTTTCGTTTCTTTCTGGGCAGTGCGGATTGCGTGGATGTCTGTCAGAGGTTTTAACTGAAGACACAGTTCCCGGCCGGAGACAGAAGTAGCCTGCTGTGCAAGCTGCTGAATAATTTTATCAAATTCTAATATTTTTAATGATTTAGGATTCATGGATACCTCTTTAATGTTTCTGTTAAGTAAAACTTTATTATCTATTATTTTAAAAGTAATGTTTCATCAGAATAAAACAACCCACTTTATTTTACTCTAAATTTTCCAGACTGAAAAGTAAAATTTAGCCGGAATACTTACTTTATGCGGGACCGGAACAGGAATTAGTTATTGCAACTGTTTTACAGAAACCGTATAATTATGAAAGAGGTGCGCTTCAATGGATGATAAAAAAACAAATGATTATCGTTTTGTAAACGAAACAACCAAAAAGATACCTCCCAACTGGAAGCAGTTTGGGACAAAGCTGGGCATTGTTGTTTTTTTTGCCGCTGTATTCGGAGCTGTTGCATGCCTGGTATTCAGTCTTCTTAAGCCTGCGGTGGAAGGCAGGATTATGAAACATAATATTAGTCTGGATGATTCGTCCCAGGAAGCGGAGGAAGAGCCGGAGCAGATTGTAATACAGGAAAATAAAGAAATGACACTGGAAGATTATGAGCAGCTGGAAAATCAGCTTTACAGTGTCGGGAAAGATGCCAGAAAGTCAGTGGTTGAGATTGTAAGTGTTACCAGCGAAAAGGACTGGTTTGACAGTGATTATGAGTCCTCCGGACAGGGAGCCGGAATCATTGTTGCGGATACCGCCAATGAATATCTGATTTTAACGGAACGCAATCTTGTTTCTGAAGCAAAAAAGCTTCAGGTTCAATTTTATGGAGATCATGTGGCATCTGCCAGAATAAAGGCATTTGACGCCAATACAGGGATTGCCGTTTTAAGTGTAGATAAGCGGGAACTTGAGTCGGATACTTTAAAGCAGATAACAGCATTAAAAATCGGCAGTTCCTCAGCACTTGTATCCGGAGATCTGGCTGTGGCAGTTGGAAGTCCTCAGGGAGATGCAGGTTCTGTTCTGACTGGCAGGATTACTTCTGTGAACAAGCGGATTTCTACATCGGATATTAACTTTAAAGTGCTGACTACCGATATGGAGATTCCATCTACAGCAGGCGGTGTGCTGCTTAATACAAAAGGAGAGCTGATTGGACTGATTACTCATTTGTATAATCCGGGAGAGAGCAGAACACAGCTTATGGCACTGCCTTTTTCTGAGATTACAGAGCTGGTGGAGAAACTTTCCAACGGGAAAAGCATCCCTTATCTTGGGATTCGTTTTAGCGAGGTGACACAGCAGATTTCAGGAGATTATGATCTGCCGGAGGGAATTTATATAAAATCTGTTGATCTGGATTCTCCCGCTATGACAGCTGGGCTGCAGGCAGGGGATATTCTGGTGGAGATGAATGGTCAGGAAATTTTGACAGAGAGCGCATTTACAAAAGCGCTGTGGGAAACAAAGGAAGATCAGGAGGTTAAGCTTATAGTAAAACGGCTTGGAAGCGGAAATGCCTATCAGAGTGTTTCCTGTGAAGCTGTTATTGGCAGGATGAAATAGTGATCTGGCAAGACTTTCAGATAGAGATATTACAATTAAGGAGATTGAGATGAGATATATTGAAACATTACGAGAAGGTGAACGTATAGGGGAGGTTTATCTTTGCAAGCATAAACAGACGGCATTGACAAAAGCCGGAAAGCCGTATGATAACCTGATTTTACAGGATAAAACAGGAACGCTGGATGGAAAAATATGGGATGTTGGGTCTTCTGGAATTGAAGATTTTGATACTCTGGATTATATCTATGTAGTAGGGGATGTGACCAGTTTTCAGGGGACTTTGCAGCTGAACGTAAAGCGGGTCCGGAAAATGGCAGAGGGAGAGTATGAACCAGCGGATTATCTGCCGGTGAGTGAAAAAGATATACCTAAAATGTATGGGGAACTGATGGGTATCGTTCAGAGTCTTAAAAATCCATATTTGAAAAAACTAGCGGAATCTTTTTTTGCGGATCCTGTTTTTGCAAAACGCTTTCAGTTTCATTCAGCTGCGAAAAGTGTTCATCACGGGTATGTTGGGGGACTGCTGGAGCATACGCTAAGCGTGACTCAGCTTTGTGATTTTTACAGCAGCCAGTATCCTATTTTAAACCGTGATCTGTTGTTGTGTGCAGCTATGTTTCATGATATTGGGAAGCTGGTAGAACTTTCTACTTTTCCGGCAAATGATTACACAGATGACGGCCAGCTGCTTGGACATATCATGATTGGAACGGAGATGGTAAGTGACCGGATCCGTACCATAGAAGGGTTTCCGGTAAAACTTGCCGCTGAATTAAAACATTGTATTCTTGCGCATCACGGAGAATTGGAATATGGCTCTCCCAAAAAACCGGCACTTGTTGAGGCACTTGCCTTAAGTTTTGCGGATAATACGGATGCGAAAATGGAGACGATGAAAGAAGCACTGTCCAATGCGCCGGAAGGCAGTGCGGAGTGGCAGGGGTATAACCGTCTGCTGGAAACCAACATTCGAAGAACCAGTAAATAATACAACAACAGCTGTCAGAGTGGGAAGAAAGCTTCTGACAGCTGTTTCGATATGAGGACCATTATGCAGAAAAATGATGAAGTTGAATTGGTAATAGAGGATATGGGAACTGCTGGTGAGGGAATTGGGAAAACCGGTGGAATGACGCTGTTTGTAAAGGATGCTCTCATTGGCGACAGGATACGTGCCAAAATAGTAAAACTGAAAAAAAGTTATGGCTATGGCAGGCTGATGGAGATTTTAGAACCGTCTCCCTGGAGGACAGAAGCGAAATGTTCCTTTCACCGTCAGTGCGGAGGCTGCCAGATTCAGGCTCTTGATTATGAAAAACAACTGGAGTTTAAACAAAAAAAAGTCCTTAGTAATTTGCAGCACATTGGTGGTTTTTTAAACCCTCCCATGGAATCGGTGGTGGGAATGGAGGTGCCCTATTATTATCGGAATAAAGCGCAGTTTCCCATAGGAACAGATAAAAATGGAAGGATTATCACCGGATTTTATGCCGGCAGGACCCATCAGATTATAGCAAATCGGGAATGTGCTCTTGGTGTTTGGGTTAACCGTAAAATTCTGGATATTGTAATTGGCGTCATGGAGAAATATAATGTGACAGCCTATGATGAAAAAAGCGGAAAGGGTCTGATGCGCCATGTTCTGATCCGCTATGGATTTGCAACAAAAGAAATTATGGTATGTCTGATTATCAACGGAAAGACACTGCCTTATGCAGATGTATTTGTTTCTGAGTTATGTAAACTTGAAGGCATGACTTCCATATCTATTAATATGAATCAGAAAAATACAAATGTGATCTTGGGCAGTCATATAGAAGTGCTATGGGGACTGCCATATATTACAGATTATATTGGAGATATCAAGTATCAGATTTCACCTCTTTCCTTTTATCAGGTAAATCCTGTACAGACAGAGAAACTGTACGGACTGGCCCTTGAGTATGCAGATTTAAAAGGGCATGAAACTGTCTGGGATCTGTATTGCGGAATTGGAACTATTTCACTGTTTTTAGCCGGGAAGGCAAAACGGGTATTTGGAGTGGAGATTGTTCCCCAGGCTATTGAAGATGCCAGGCGGAATGCAGAAATTAATCACATACAGAATGCAGAATTTTTTACGGGAAAAGCTGAGGAGATTCTGCCGGAATTTTATGAAAAAGAGCGCAGAAGGGGCCGGCAGGCCTATGCAGATGTCATTGTTGTAGATCCTCCCAGAAAGGGCTGCGACAAGGCACTTTTGGATACGATACTGCTTATGAAGCCAGAACGAATTGTATATGTAAGCTGTGATTCAGCTACACTGGCCAGAGATTTAAAAATTTTGTGCAACAGAGATTATGAATTAAGGCGGGTGCGGCCGGTGGATCAGTTCTGTCATACGAGCCATGTGGAGACTGTAGTATTGCTTTCCCACAAAAAGCCAGACGGACATATCAACGTAAAAGTTGAGTTTGGCGAAGGTGAGGGAAAAGTTCCGCTTGATAATATCGCTAAAAGAGTCGAAGAGTACAAGCCCAAAGAGCGAGTGACCTACAAAATGATAAAAGAGTACACAGAAGCTAAATACGGCTTCAAAGTACATACCGCATATATCGCAGAGGTAAAGAGAGATTTAGGCTTGCCGATGTATGACGCTTCCAATGCGGCGGAAGAATTGAAACATCCGACGGCAGAGAAGGTGGAAGCAATCAAAGATGCTTTGAAGCATTTTGAAGTCATCTAAACTCACGAGTGTATCATTAGAAATAGTGGTACAATAGAAAAATTAGAAGCAATGTGATACAATGAATAAAAATCATTGAAAGAGAAGTATTACTTAAATTAAAGGAAGAGAAGGGATTAGGGAGGTCTTGTGAATGAATATTGTTGGACAAGTGATTAACGGATATTTATTTGAAGAAGCGCTTGGAAGTGGGAGTTTTGGTGCTGTATATAGAGTATCAAAAGAAAATAATGTATATGCTGCAAAAGTTTTATCAGAAACCTATATTTTAGATGAATTTAAGAACGAACAAAATCGAATCACAAGAGAAATAGATGTTTTAAAGAATGTAAAAGGAGAAAATCTGATTAAATATCAGGAAGATTTTTATTTTAAAAATGAGTTTGGCATAATGGAGTATGTCATAGTAATGGAGTATTTTCATGGAAAGACTTTAAGAAGTTTTTTGAGAAACGATGTTGAACTGGAAACGTTGATTCGCATATTTGTAAGCGTATTGTATGGCGTAAGGGATTTGCATAATACTATTATTGAAAATGCGGGTATTATTCATAGAGATTTAAAACCAGACAATATAATGATTGATGACAATCTAAATGTAAAAATAATTGATTATGGTTTGAGTAAAATTATAGATTTTTCCTCGATAACATCAACAGGAACTCAAATTGGTTCACCGCTATACATGTCTCCAGAACAATTGAAGGATAGCAAACATATTGACTGTAGAGCAGATATATATGCTTTGGGAATAATTTTATATGAAATGCTGACTAAAAATGTTCCCTATAAAGCTTCAACATTACCCGAGTTATTGATGAAAATTCTGAATGATCCTATCATACCGCCCAAACAGTACAATCCAACTATAAGTGATGGGTTAGAAAATATTATATTTAAGGCAACGGCAAAGGAATCATTTGTGCGCTTTCAGACAGTTGATGAATTTATAGATGCATTTGATAAAAAGAATATTCAAGAAGAATTAGTAACTGTAGGAAAATATTATGCGTGGGTATATCGAGAAAAAGATGTTACAGAACAATTTGAGAAAGTTAATAAAGCAGATATTATTTATCCTATTCATGTTCAAAATTGGATGAAAAAACTGCATTTACATTTTGCTAATAACAATTTTGAGAATGTAATTATTGATCCATCAACTCAAAGATTGTCTTATGTTGCGTTTGGCAATACAAAAGGGCTTGTAGAATTGCCCTATGCGCCAGAAAAAGGCGTAATTTCCTTGGAATACTTACATAATCCTCAGAAACGAAAAGAGTATATTGATAACTGGTATGCGACGGTTTCGATAGGACAGAAATTAATTTTACCGTATCATTATATAAGTAATACTGATTATCCTGTAGAAAAAGTTGATGATTGGATTAGAATGAATATTCAATTGATTGATGAAAGCGCACGGGTAGTCGAGGAAGGAAAAGAAAAATATGCAATGATATCAATTGGGCTTGGGCATTTGGTTTTTCAAGCCGATAAGATATTATCATACTTTGTTCATGCGAAAGTAGATGGCTTTATTGTGCAAGTTTCGGATATGAAACAGTTAAATGAGCAATCATTAGGGAGTTATCTTGAATTTATGGTTAATTTACAGAAATATACAAGTAAACCTGTTATTGCTTTGAAAGTTCCAATACCCTTAGGATTAACATTGATTGCTAAGGGGATACATGGTTTTTCACTTGGATTGGCAAGTATAGATTATTTTGATGAGCAATATATAAAGGAAGAAAAAGATTCATTCAATTTATACTCAAAATTCTATTTTCCACAAGTATTATCTTTTTTGACTTATCCGAAAAAGGATACGTTTGCATTTGAACAAATATATAATTATTTTGGTGGATGTAACTGTAAGTGGTGTAATGGTAAAACGGCTATTGAAATAGGTACTGGAGATAAAGGAGTACAGTTGCATCACTGGCAAATGATGATAGAAGAAGTGGATAACTTTAATCAGTATGAGGGAGAAGAACGTATTGCTTATTTAAGAGAACGTATTGATGTCGCACTAAAAAATTTGGATTCTATACCAAAGGAAATTATGGGAAGCCAAAAGAATACGGATTATTATAAGCTGTTAAAGAATTTAAAAAGGATAGTTTAATTAAGTTGAGTAGGTGGAATTATGTTTGTAAACGAAAAAGAATTGGTGGAAAAATTGGTTCTTGATTTACAAGAAAGATTTGGGACTCAATATATTGTCAGAGAACTACGAGGAGGAAATAATATTGCAGATATTGTTTATACAACGGACATAAATAGAAGCAATATTGTATTTGATGAGTATTTTAATGCATATTACTATTTTAACGGAATTTATAATCACAAAAAAGTAAGTCTAGATGAAATGAAAATTTCAGATGAAAGGGTGAACAGGAAATTTTATCATTTTCTTCGTGAGTTAGAAAATCTTGGTTATATTAAAATTAGTGGTAATTACATTACTTCTGTAAAAAAAATTGACGCTGTTACTAAGAATTTTATTGCTGTAGAAGCGAAAATTTCTGACTGGAAAGCTGGATTAGAGCAAGCCGTTAGATATAAACAATATGCAAATGAAGTATATGTTGCATTAAGTTCTGAATATGTGCAGAAAGTTGATAGGCAACAATTTAGAGATTTAAACATAGGTTTGATGAGTGTGTCTGCTGGAAAACTTAAAATATCTATTAGAGCTAAAAAACGGCCAGTAGAAAAGTTAGATATTCAATATTATATTGCTGATAGATTTTTAAAACAATTAAAATTATCAGAAATGTTAGAATAGTAGAGAAGAAAACAATACAGAGTAATTGGCAATTGTGCATTGGAAGCTGGTAAGTCAGAAGAAGATATTGATGACATGAACGAAGATTAAATTCTGAATCAGAGTGATGTAGAATTTATATTTGTTGTGTATTTGTGGGAAAAGGGATGTACGAGCAGTATTAGTACTGTATAAACATTGTCCATATTTTCGTGATTTTGTGGGGATATGTTTTGATTTGGTACTCACGTTGAGACTGTCTGTCTTCTTTGCAGGAAATAAGCGGATATATCAGCTTTTTTTGGTGGACAACAATGATTTTGTCAACCGTTTGTCAACCTTCTTTTATGAGGTTGACAATGCGGCTGCCAGTTCAAATATTTCCACGCTTTGATGCTTCATGGTATCTGTATTGTGGACATAGGTATCCATGGTGGTGGAGATTTTCGCATGTCCCAGACGTTCCTGCACATCTTTAATGTTTGCGCCGTTTTCGATCAATATGGTGGCGTGGGTGTGCCTCAAAGAATGGAAGTTAAATGTGATTCCAAGCTTGTAGTTGACGATGCGGCTTGCATATCTTGCGTGATCCGGTGTAACAGGGGTTCCGTTTTCCTGTGTGCATACAAAGGAAAGTTTGGGTTCTGATAACAGGGATGTGTTTGTATGGTCACAGATGCAGAGTCTCGTATTCAGTTTTAACAGGCAGTGTTTATAATATTCTCCGTAAAACATCTGCTTTTCTAACTGCCACTTTTTATGCTTTTTTAGTTCCTGCAGCAGTGTGGCACCGATAGGAATTGTCCGGGTGCTGGAGATTGTTTTGGGTGTTCCAAGGTACCAGTATTTTTCCGGATGTTTTACCATAATGCGGTCAACCGTGATTGTTCCTGCATCCAGATCTACTCTGTCCCAGGTAAGACCGGTGCATTCTGCGATTCTAAGACCGGTGTAATAGCAGATCAAAAAGAGGATCCGAAAATGGTTTCCCGGTGTAAAATAGTTTAAGATAGCTGAGAACTCTTCCGGAGTTATAATCCGGCGGTTGGTATCATATTTTTGGCTTTGCGCCCTGGGATAGCGGACGTAAGCCATGGGATTTTCTTTCAGGAAAGCTGCCGGATGTACTGCATAAGTGAAGGCATTGGATAAAACGCCGGTAATCCCTTTGAGATAGGAAGAGGAGAGGTTGTTGGCATACAACCGGTTAATATGCTGCTGCAGCAGAGCCGGGGTAACAGCAGACAGCGGATATGTTCCAAGATATGGTAAAATATGTATCCGGATCATATTTGCATATGCGTGCTGTGTGTTGGGTTTGCATTCTGCTTTCACATAATTTTCCTGCCAGTAGGCAAAATAATCTGCCACTGATATCTGTGACGGTTCAAATACATAACCGGTACCAGTGTACTCGGCTTTTGCTTTGGTGCCGGCTTCAATGGCCTCTGCCTTGGTCCGGTATCCGCCTTTTGAAATAGAATTTCTCTTTCCATTAGTTCTGGCCGCTTCAAAGGACCATTCCCAGTTCTTTCCACGTTTTCGTGTACGTAATTCTCCCATGTGATCATCCTCCTTTAAAAAAAATGAGTATAAAATAACACCCAATCAGAAAACAGCTGTTCTGATTGACTGGGTGCTCCGGAAGATGATACAATATTTTTGCTTTTGAGGTGTATCTCTTCGGAGCTGCATGTTGCCGTCCTCTGTTTGCAGCAGAGGGCGGTGTTTGACTTTTTAGATATATTTGCTATAATATACTTAACAAGAGAACCGATGACTAGATGAAGCCTAGCCGCCGGTAAAATGGTTTTACAAAAGTAGCGCCTTAGTTTACCAGACCGAGGGCGCTACTTTTTGCGTAATATGTAAACAACAAGAGTTATCACAGCGCAAAGCATTATTACAAATTGGATTAAATCTGAAAATGTAACCATACGCATCAGCCCCCTTTTATTTTATGGATTCTAGCGGCTGGCATATCGCCCCATCGGCTCTCTGGGTAAATATATTCAGTTGCTCTATCTATGGAGAGACAGATATTTGACTTTCCAAGTATATTTGCTATAATATACTTAACAAGACAGCCGGAAGGTGCGCAACCACCCATCCCGGTAGAGTAAATATTTGACTAGAGATAGTCGTCCTATTCTTTCTCAGGGAGCAGGACGGCTATTTCTTTTTTAATTTCATAGCAAGTGTAATAACTGCACATAACATGATAATAAATGTAAATAAATCACTATATGTAACCATATTACCACCCCTTCCGCAAGACTCGGAACAGGTGAAGCCGTCCCCCAGCTGTCCGGGTAAATATATTAAGTTTTAAAGTTTTCCCTGCCCGGTGAAGGGCAGGGGAGCGTGATTATTTTAAAGTGATTTTTTGTACATCCTTATCATCACTAAAAGAAACACAGTCTGAGGATTCTATAGTAATTTCGTTTTCATCCTGTAAAACAAATACTTCATATACATCTATGCTGGCGCCAGGTTGTACGCTTTTAGCACTATTTTCAGTGAATTTAGAATTTTCTTCTAAAAGGCTGGTATCACATCCCGTACCATTCTGGAAACACTGGATGTATGCAGCTGCATCTGCGCTGTATTTTATTAAAACTCCACAGCAGTTTAATCAGATGTCAGTTTTCCAACAGACAGCGCCGGTTCAAAGTAGATAATATAGTTGTCCACTATCGTATATAAACCGTATTTATTTTTATAGCAGTTTATGGTGTCTAATAAAAATTTCTCTGTAACATTCAGGTAATCAGCCATTTCATGAAAGGAGCGGCAGCAGTGTTCGTATGCGGTAATAATACCTGTTAGTCCAATCAGTTTATTATAGGCCCATAATCGTGCACGGTATTCCTGCTTTCTGTTTTCTGTTACGGACTGGTCTAATATATTGCCGGTGGATGTGTAGTGATGGCCAAGTTCTTCCGCTAAAATACAGGATCTTTCGGATGTCGTTTCTAATCTATTTGATAATGCTATATTTCCGGATATGTAAAGCCCCTTCAAATTGCTTTGAAAGGGGATATTTTCGTCTACGGAAATGCAGTGATCATCGGCCTCAGATAAGAGCTTTTCATAGTTGATAGTAATCACCTCCATAGAAATCATACAAAATTTACTGTCCTATAAAACGGACTATTTCCTTTTGCTTTTTATAAAGGCGATATAGTCTGCAACATCTTTTAATTCAGCCTCAGTCAGATCATCACTATCTAGGTGAGCTGCTATCGTATTTGAGTTTGCAACAGATGATACTTCCCAGCCCATAATATAAGAGGGGGAGACATTTCCAAGTTTCGCAGCAGCTTCAATTTTATCAGATGGAATATTTGTAATAAGATTATTTTCGTATTTATACAATGTCTGTTTCGATACATTTATTTTATCAGCAAATTCCACCTGACTCATTCCGTTTTTTTCCCGTATTTCCTTCAGACGTTCTCCAACTGTCATATTTTCACATCCTTTTATTTGAGTAACTTAATGATACCACAAAAAAGAAATACAATCAACAAAAATATCTTGACAAGTTACTAAAATGTGATAAGATGAGAGTAACTCAAAAAGTTACAGAAAGGAGAAAGATAATTGATAAAAACAGATGAATTAAGAGGGGTTATAGCTAAGAATGGTTTGTCTCAGTCTGATGTAGCAAAAAAGATCGGTATTACGCCAAAAACCTTTTATGAAAAGATGAAAAGCGGAGTATTTGGGAGTAATGAAATACAGATAATGATTGATGAGTTACATATAGAAGATCCGGCATCTATTTTTTTTGCCAAAGAGTAACTTTATAAGCTACAAAAATAGAAATAATGTGCAGCACAGCCGGCAGAAGAAAACTATTTACTTTTGCTTAGATACAAAAATCCCTTGTCATTTTCCATACATACCTCTGTATTCTGTCGGCTGTGCTGCACATTAAAACTGAAAAGGAGAGAAAAATGGTTGAAAACTATAAGCCGATTTATACCGCAAAAGAGGTATCTAAAGTTCTGCAGGTTAATCCGGGAACCGTTTACAATTTGATGAATCAGGGAAAGTTACCGTACTTGCTGCTGGGCTCAAGAAAAATAAGAGGGACAGATCTTGAGCGGTTCATTGAAACTTATCCGATAGAGAATAAAGAGGAACTAAAGCAATGAAAAATATGGGGGGATTACTTATCTTGTTTGGAGCCGCCAGTGCAGAATCAGAGTGGATCTGGATTCCGTGGCTGCTGCTAGGAGCAGGGGCAGTATTTATGATAACAAAGAAGAAAACATCATACTGCCGGACGGCAGAGAAATGTTTTATAGCGAATATTTTACAAACTAATTGTAACACAGATAAAAGGAGAATATCGAATGAAAGATAAAGCAAAGCTTTTAGATCTGGCAGAATTGTACCAGACAAAGGGCATTTTTGAATCTATTGTAAAAATCATCGGGGATTACAGCCTGGATGACAAATCAAAGGTGGCGGCCATAAAGGCAATGACAAGGAGTGAGACAGATGATTGAATCTGGGCATATCTTTAGCATCTGTATACACTGCGGCAGACCTATCTATGGGGAGACAAAAAATTATGACGGCGAATATTATCTGGAGGTACCGGAAGGTGTAATCCATTATGATTGCGTCAATGACTGGGCGCAAAAATGCAGGAGAGAAGCAAGATGAAATGATTGTGATAATAACAGGGAGGATAAAAATGGCAGATATTATATGTATTATGGGGGAGTCCGGAGCCGGAAAAACAACCAGTATGCGGCATCTGGATCCTAAAAAGACTATGTATGTGGACTGTGACAAAAAGGGACTTTCATGGAAAGGCTGGAAGGGACAGTATCATCCGGAATATAAGAATTATGTGAAAACCGATTACCCTCAGGTGGCACTGCAGTTATTGCGGAAGGTAAACGAAGAAGAAATGTTTCGCCATATTACGGTAGTGGTAGTAGATACGATCAACGGTCTTATGATTGCAGATGAAATGCGAAGAAGCAGAGAAAAAGGATATGACAAATGGCAGGATCTGGCCCAGAGTATCTATGAGCTGATAGACTATTCTCTTACGATGCGTGATGGGCTGACCATAGTGTTTACAGCCCATACCCAGACAGAACATGACGATAACGGATATCTGTTTACCAGAATCAAAACATCCGGCCGGAAGCTGGACAAGATCACTCTGGAAAGTAAATTTTCAACAGTGCTGTTAGCAAAGTGTGTAGACGGGAAATATGTTTTTGAAACCCAGGCCAATTTCAGTACAGCCAAGAGCCCTCTTGGCGTTTTAGAAGAAAAAGTAATTGATAATGACATCGTAAAAGTAATTGAAGCACTGCAGGAATTTTAACAAGTTTCTGCATAGTAATACCAGGAGGAATGGAGATTAAAATGAAGAAACCCAATAATTATGAAGCAACACCAGCCAGTGGGGACTATGTCCCTGTAGCGCTGGGCGGCCATCTTCTGATCATCAAAGAAGTAGCGGAAATGCAGTCACGGACAGGAAAAGACATGATAAAAGTATTCTTTGACTTTGCGTCTGGGGATGCACAGCCGGCCTATTTTTCCAATGTATTCCGGGATGATGTACGGCCGGATAAAAAATGGCCGGCGGCTGGGACAACCTATCTGCTAACAGAAGATGTGGATGGAAACTGCAGCCGCCAGTTTAAGACCTTTATTACTTCCGTGGAAAAATCAAATCCCGGTTTTCGTGTGGACTGGGGAGAGGGATTTACCAGAGGGTTCCAAAATAAGCTGACCGGCGGTGTATTTGGAATTGTGGAAGAAGAATATAACGATAAAGTACATAAAAACAGAAAGCTACGCTGGTTTAGAAGCACAGAAGGCGTTTTGGAAGCGCCGGTTCCGGAGGAGAAGCTGCTGGCCAATGGAAGCAGGAGCCGTCTGCCGGAGGATAAGGATGGCTTTATCAGTGTGCCGGAGGGATGCCAGGAAGAACTGCCGTTTTAAAAGGAGAAAAAAACGTGGATATACAGATTGACAGCCGGGAGAAAGCCAGGGCTATCCGCAAGATTACTCAAACCTTTGAGGAACAGGGGGTTCATTATTTTACCAGCAAGCTGCTGGTGGGGGATTATATGTCCTTAGATCATCCCCGGCTGATCATTGACAGAAAGCAGAACCTGCAGGAGCTGTGCGGAAACATCTGCCAGCAGCATGAACGGTTCCGGCGGGAGCTGCTCAGGGCAGAGCAGGCGGGAATACAGCTGGTGATTTTGGTGGAACATGGACCGGAGATACAGTGTCTGGAAGATGTGTATTTCTGGAAGAATCCCAGAAAGCATGAGATCCGGTGGCGGGTGGTAAAGGGAAGAAGAGAAGCATATGCAGCTTCGGAAAAGGCAATTGATGGCTGCCAGCTGTACCGGGCGCTGGAAACTATAAAAAACCGGTATCATGTTTTGTTTGAGTTCTGTGAAAAGAAGGATACAGGAAAGCGGATTTTAGAGCTGCTGGGTGGCGGATATGACAAAAGATGAAATCAAAAACAGGTATTCCATGAGAGAGATAGCGCAGCGGTACGGGTATCAGATAAACCGGGCGGGATTTATATCCTGCCCCTTTCATCAAGGAGATCGTCATGCGTCCATGAAGATCTATCCGGATAGTTATTACTGTTTTGGCTGCGGAGCCGGCGGGGATGTGTTTTCTTTTGTGCAGCGTATGGAGCAGTGCGATTTTAAAACTGCTTTTTATTCCCTTGGGGGAACTTATAAAAAGCCGACGTTTTCTTCCCGGCTGACGGAGTACCGGCAAGGGAAAAAGATCAGGGAGCGTAAGCGTCAGGAAGAAAGGGTACTGGAAAAGAAAGCGCTGAACAGTCAGTTGATTGATATTTACCGGGATTACATGCAGAAAGCAGAACCCTTCAGTGATGTATGGTGTGATTGCTGTAATGCCCTGCAGTATCAGCTGTATGTGCAGGAAGAATTAAATGAAAAGAGGTGATGGCATGTGAGGCCTTTGGGAGAATTTGATGGGGATTCAATCCTGGAGGACACTGTATTTCTGGAACTGTTTGAGCTGGAGGATCCTATTGAGCGCTCCCGGTGGAAAGTTCAGTTAGGACGGCGTGCTAAGGCTCTGGGAGTAAAAGCGGATTTTGATGAAATGATGAGAGGGTACAGTCAGGCAGAGCGGGAAATACAAAAACAGGAACGGAAAAAAAGGTCTTTGTGTACCATTGATAATTATACAAATTTTACAGGCCCTTATGACCGGATGTTTTGCGGAGCCTGGGTGGCCGATGATAGCGGGGTTTTTGCACAAAATTCAGGAGGACTGGATGCTACCGCTTGTTATCATCCTATTCTTCCGGTGGAACGGTTGAAAAATATGGAAACCGGAGAGGAGCAGATAAAGATTGCTTATAAAAGAAACGGGCGCTGGAGTGAGATTGTGGTGCCTAAAATCATGGTGACATCTGCAAATAGGATTGTGGCGCTGTCCGGCCGGGGGATTGCAGTAACTTCGGAAAATGCCAAGCTGCTTGTAAAATATCTGGCTGATGTGGAAAACTTCAACGATGATTATATAGATGTGCAGTATTCTACCAGTAAACTTGGATGGCATGGAACGGAATTTATTCCCTATGATACCGAGATTGTATTTGACGGGGACAGCCGGTTTAAGCAGACCTTTGAGAGTGTTTCTCCGCGGGGGAGCCTAAAAGTCTGGCTTGAACAAATGCGTCAGCTGCGTACATCCGGGCGGATGGAAGTAAAATTTCTGCTGGCGGCATCCTTTGCTAGTGCCCTGGTGCAGGTCCTTGATGGTCTGCCGTTTTTTGTAGATCTCTGGGGTGAGACAGAAGGGGGAAAGACAGTGTCTTTGATGGTGGCGGCTTCTGTCTGGGCTAATCCGGATGAGAGCAGATATATCGGAGATTTTAAGACTACGGATGTGGCGCTGGAAGCAAAGGCGGATATGCTGAATCACCTGCCGCTGTTACTGGATGATACCAGTAAAACCTCGGCCCGGATCCGGGATAATTTTGAAGGGATTGTATATGATTTGTGCTCCGGAAAGGGAAAAAGCCGCTCTAACAAAGAGCTTGGAATTAACCGGGAAAATCGCTGGAAAAATGTTATGATCTGCAATGGGGAGCGTCCGCTCAGCAGCTATGTCAGTCAGGGCGGAGCTATAAACCGGATTCTGGAAATAGAGTGCGGGGAGAGGGTATATCAGGATCCGCAGAAAACAGTAGAAATTGTAAAGGGGAATTATGGATGGGCGGGAAAACGATTTGTAGAAATCATCCGTGAGCTTGGGGCAGACCGGATTCGTGAAATGCAGATGGAGATACAAAAAGCTCTGTTTCAGACAGATAAAATGCAAAAGCAGAGCATCTCTCTATCCATTGTATTGACGGCGGATAAAATTGCCACAGAGCATCTGTTTCAGGATGGACAGTATCTTGCTTTAGAGGAAGCAAAAAGAATTTTGATTGACCGGAATGAACTTTCGGACAATGAGCGCTGTTATCGGTTTATTCTTGATAAGATTGCAATGAATCCTCAGAGATTTGATATGATATCTGGCTGTGAGAAATGGGGGATTTTAGAACATGGATATGCGATCTTTTATAATTCTGCATTTGATCAGATTTGTAAAGAAGGAGGATTTTCAAAGAAATCCTTTTTGTCCTGGGCGGATAAAAAGGGGGTTATTCAGACACAGGGGGGGAGATATAACAAAGTAAAAAAGTTTGCTGGGAACTCGGTGAGATGTGTGTTCATTAAACTAAGTCCAGAAGTGGATAGTGAGGGATTTGAACATGTGGATATCATGCAGATGGAAATACCCTTTAGATAAAAGCTGCTTGGGTTACCGGGTTACCAACTGAAATAATATGATATAGATATTATAAAAAGATGTATGTTTAAGAGAAAAATTATATAATAGGCAAAAGCAGCGGTAACTTGGTAACCGGTGAATATAAGTGTGGTAAATTTACTTTGAATTAAAATATATTGACTAGATAGAATATTATGATAAGGAGTGAGATTATTGGATAACAAGCAGGTTTTGAGAAATTATGTGGATGCTTGTGAGCTGGTAAAAGAGACTGAGGAGGATATTGCAAAGTTGAAGAAAAAAAGAGGGTGGGCTGTTTCTGATTCTGTTAAGGGGCCTATGCAGGATTTTTCGTATGCTTCGCAGAGCTTCCACATCGAAGGAACGGAATATACTTACCAGGACGATGCCAAAATCCGGGAGGAAGAGAAACTTTTGATTCAGCGTAAGGAGTACGCAGAACAAATTAAAATGCAGGCCCAGCAATTAATTAACTGTGCACCGGTGCGCATACAAAGAATTATTCGGTTTAGGTGTATTCAGAGACTACCTTGGAAGCTGGTGGCTGAAAAAATTGGAAATGGTGCAACAGAGGATAGCATAAAAAAAGAATATCAAAGATATATGAATGGAAATTAAAGATTGGACTTTTATGTCACATATTTCCTGAATGATTATGTTATTTTAATATTAATGAGATGTATTGTTTTTTCTTCTTACTTATAAATGAACACCTTGTAGGAATACAGGGTGTTTTTCATTAGGTAATGGTTTGGAGGACAAAGAGTATGTGGTTCTAAATGGTACATTAGATCTAAGGTTAATTTATGAATTAAAAGAGCTGCTTATGAGGGGCTTTTCGAAGATTAGAAGGTGGTGAAATGCCAAATGTAGAAAACTTAAAAGGATATGGATTCCATGAACGAACAGCAGAAGAACAGAGGGCTATTGCTGTAATGGGGGGAAAAGCTTCTGGAGAAGCACGGAGAAAAAAAGCTAATTTTCGAAAAACGTTGAATCAGCTCCTGACATCGAAAATAGAAAATGATAAATGGGAGCTGGCACTTAGAGAACTAGGGCTGGATCCAACGTTAGAAAGTGCTATGCTGATGGCACAGATCAAAAAAGCTATTGAAGGAAATGTAAAGGCCGCGTATTTTGTTGCGGAATATGCTGGGCAGAGTAAGAAGACAGAGGCAGATGAGAAGGAGCAGCAGGCAAAAATTGAGCATATGCAAATACAGACAAAGATAATAATGCCGGATAGCAGGAATGATCAGTTGTTTAAATATGCAGGCATTCCTGTGGATATGTTGACACCAATATATGCGCCAGTTGTATTTGATATCCAGGAGCACAGGCATACGGAATATATTTTCCCTGGCGGCCGTGGTTCTACAAAGTCTTCGTTTGTTTCGCTGCAGGTCATAGATCTGCTGATGGAAAATGATCAGATGCATGCTGTAGTTATGCGTCAGGTGGCTGATACTCTGCGGGGATCTGTGTACCAGCAGATTTTGTGGGCTATTGAAGTGCTTGATTTAACCGATGAATTCCACTGCACAGTCAGTCCTATGGAAATTACTCGGAAAAATACTGGCCAGAAAATTTATTTCAGGGGAGCAGATGATCCAGGAAAGGTCAAGTCAATCAAGGTTCCGTTTGGATATATCGGGATTCTCTGGCTGGAGGAGCTGGATCAGTTTGCAGGACCGGAATCCGTCAGGAAGATTGAACAGTCTGTGATCCGTGGCGGTGACACCGCATATATATTTAAGTCATTTAATCCACCGAAAAGTTCCAGCAACTGGGCGAACAAATATATCAGGGTCCCTAAGGCAAACCGTCTGATTACGGAAAGCACCTATCTGGATGTGCCCAAAAAGTGGCTGGGTAAACCGTTCCTGGAGGAGGCAGGATTTTTGAAAGAAATCAATCCGGAAGCTTATGAAAATGAGTATCTGGGGGTTGCTAACGGGAGCGGCGGAAGCGTATTTGATCATGTTACCATCCGGGAGATCACAGATGAGGAGATCGCAGAGTTTGATCATGTACTTAACGGGATTGACTGGGGCTGGTATCCAGATCCTTTCGCCTTTGTGCGGGTACATTATGATCCGGCACGGCTGCGGCTGTATATCTGGCAGGAATTTACCTGCAACAAGCAGAGCAACCGGCAAACGGCAGATGCATTGATGGAGCTTGGAATTGGCGGAAATGACCTGATTACTTGTGACAGTGCTGAAAAGAAGTCTGTGGGAGATTATAAATCCTATGGACTTTTTGTACGTCCGGCGGAAAAAGGACCGGGGAGCCGTGAGTATTCGTTTAAATGGCTGCAGTCCCTGGCAGAGATTGTGATAGACCAAGTGAGATGTCCGGTATCAGCCCGGGAATTTCTGGAATATGAGTATGAGAGAGACAAAGAAGGAAATGTAATCAGTGGCTATCCGGATGGGAACGATCATTGCATTGATGCAGTCCGGTATGCAACAAACAGTATTTGGAAACGGAGGGGCAGGTAATGTTTGGACAAATAGTATCCTTCGTGAAGGGAGTGATAAGGAATATGTTCCCAGCGAAAAATATAAAACAGGCGCTGCAGGTGGAGACTTGTATGTCCGAGACTATGCAGCAGAAACTTGAATTGTGGTCCTGCATGTATCAGGGAAGAGCGCCGTGGTGCAGGGGGCCGGTAAAGTCTTTGCGTAAAGAACAGGGTATCTGCAGAGAGTTTTCCAATGTATGCTTAAATGAGATGGAGAGCAGGGTATCAGTGGAAGCACTGGACAACATATATCAGGCGTCTATCCGTGACTTAAATGAGCATCTGCAGTCTGGAATTGCACTTGGCTCTTTTATTATTAAGCCCCTTGGAGGGGACAAGGTGGAATATGTAACTGCCGGCCAGTTTGTGCCCATCGAATATGATGCCCGGAGGCGCCTTGTTGATGTAGTTTTTGTACAGATCAAGAGACTTCAGGAAAACGGCTTTTATTATCGTCTGGAGAGGCATGCATTTAAAGAGGGGGTTTTAAAAATAACAAATCGTGCGTTTCACAGTCATTCAGAAACTGTAATCGGACGTGAAATCCCCCTGACAGAGGTAGAAGAGTGGGCGGCACTTCCAGAAGCCGTAGAGTATCACGGGCTGGAAAAGCCAGACTTTGGATATTACAGGAATCCCATAAAAAATGAAGTGGATGGAAGTCCCTGTGGTGTTTCTGTTTTTGACAGTGCCATTGAACAGCTGAAGCATGCGGACATCCAGGGAGCCAGACTGGACTGGGAATTTGAATCAGGAGAGCGGGCGATCAATGTGGATGCAGCTGCGTTAAGGGCAGTTCCAGAGATATCTAATGGGAAAACAAGACTTGTACTGCCGAAATTGAATGAGCGCCTATACCGGGGATTGAATCTGGAAGCAGGAACAGATAAGGAGCTGTATCAGGAGTGGAGCCCGGAATTTCGGGATGTCAGTATTGTGAATGGATTGAATACCTATCTGCGCCAGGTTGAATTTAATGTTTCATTAAGCTATGGAGATTTGTCTGATGTATCAGATGTGGATAAGACGGCAACAGAAGCAAGAATTGCCAGGAAGCGTAAGTATAACATGGTTCAGGCAATGCAGATGAATTTAAAGGAGTGTCTGGAAGACCTTGTGTATGCGCTGGCCTTTTATAACGCCATGACAAAGAGCGGCTATGAGTTCCTTTGTACCTTTAAAGACAGCATTCTTGTGGACGAAGAGACAGAACGCCAGCAGGACCGGTCGGATGTATCTATGGGGGCGATGCTGTTATGGGAATATAGAATGAAATGGTATGGAGAAACGGAAGAACAGGCAAAGGCAGCTGTGCAGCAGCTATGCAGATGACAAAGCAGTAAAATTATTGATATAAAAATCCTGGTAAATATAGATAGAAAATTAGGAACAGATACCGGAAATAAAAAATTAAAAGGGATCTTTGAGAAGCTGAGTTTGTAATGGTCCTTATATGGCTAACATAAAAAACAGCAGGAAAGGGGCACTATGGAGTTTTTAAGAGAAGTATTAGGTAATGAATATACTGGTTTTGAGGAGGCTGTCAGAATATGGAACGAAAAACCGGAAAATCAGTCAAGACCAATCCGTATTGTAAATGCAGGTTCTGCTGGTTATATGAATCAGTCAGAACTTAGAACTTTAAAGGAAGAAAATGGTAAGTTAAAAAGTCAATTACAATCTGCAAAAGATATGCTAAAAAGTTTTGAGGGTACAGAAGTAAAAGCGTTAGTAGCAAAAATTGATATGCTTACAACGAGTCTTGATACTCAGAAGGAAGATTACGAAAAACGAATCGAAGATATGGAGTTTGATTATGAACTTAAATCAGCAATAGAAACAGTGGGTGGCCGCAATATGAAGGCGATTCAAGCACTTTTAGATATTGATAGTTTGAGGAAAAGTAAGGATAGGGCTATGGATATTCAAACTGCGATAGAGAACTGCTGGCAGGAAAATGCATATTTGTTTGGGGCAGATGAACCAATTAATAATCCGATTGCTCCTACGGGTGGCATTGGAAATTATATAGATAGCGAGACCGCCACGTTAAGAATTTCTATGGGCTTATCTGCAGAAGATAAGAGGTGATGTTATGTCTTATGTCGATTACAATTATTATATATCCGGGTATTTGAAGGGGAGATATCCCTTAATACCAGAGTCGGAATTCTGTTACTGGGAACAGCAGGCATGCACGGAAGTGAATAAAATTACTTTTGATTCTCTTGTAAGGAACAGCAAGTTTATATCCAACAGGGTAAAAGATTGTGTTTGTGAAATTTCAGAACTATTATATCAATCTAATATTATAATTCAACAGTCCTTTGAATATGGAGCTGCGGGTATAATATCATCTTATAGTAATGATGGAGAATCAGCTTCTTTTGATTTGAGTTATTCAGACTATACTGGGGCAGGGAAAGAACAAAAAATAAGAAAAATTATTTATCGTTATCTGGGAAGTACGGGACTGTTGTATCAGGGACTGTATGAGATGGAGGAATAACATGAATCCAAATTATATATTTACAATTACGTTATATAGTTGTCAAAGGGCGGCAGATAGTCCGGATAAAAAAGAACATTGGAAAAGAACAATACTACGTAATTGTTTTTGGAAATCTGAGACGGCAGTTACACAGTTAGGGTCTCAGGCAGCCCCTAATAATACATATATAGTCCGTATCCCGATAAATCCAGATTACAGGTCTTATGCCGAATGGAATGAATCCATGCAGGGGTTTACAATATCTAACGGAGATCTCATTATTTTGGGAGAATGCCTGGAAGAAATCACTGGAGAAAATGGTCATACTGCAGCACAGATATTAAAACAAAATAAACCAAATGCTTTTAAAGTGACTGCTTTTTCAGATAATACAGAATTTCTGCTTGGAAAGCATTATCGGGCAGGAGGGTAAAATGCCTTTAAAAGTGAATTTAAAATGGGATAGATCTAAGGAATCTATTATCAGAAAAAAAAATGGGGGTAAAGATGGGATGCTGTTTCTTGCAAATGAAGCGGTTCTGCTGATGAAGCCTTACATGACATCACTAGACTCAGGGGGAGTGCCAGAGGTTCAGATAGATGTAGCTGAGAAAAGCGGTAAAATTACTTATTCTGGGCCCAATATCCGTAATCAGTACAAAGGTGAAGATATTCCTTTGGGTTATGAAACTGAGGATGAAAGCAAACTGCCTGAATGGAAGTTCCCGGTATCTAAAATATCAGCCTTGCAGGACAGTATATTTAGCCAGCCACTCGCCACTTCCGGCTGGGATAAGGCCATGCTGACAGCCCGAAAAGAAGACTTGTTGAAAGTATATGAAATCTATTTGAAAGGACGCAGCTGATGACAAAACATGATGCAATGAAAGCATACTTTGAGCCGAAGGTTCTAGAATTGGCCGGTGATCTTCTGACTTTTAATTTTTCCCCGGAATCTCCTGACAGTATTGCATTTGTTACAAATTACAGTGATAAAGTGTTGAGAAAAAATATTCGAGTTGGTTCAGAGAAAGAATATGGTTTTTCTATTATTATTACCAGAGAATATTCTACTTTTACAGATGATTTGAATCTGAAAGCCATGAACTTTGCTCAGGCATTTATGGATTGGCTGGATAGTCAGGATAAGATAAAAAGCTATCCGGAATTTCCGGATAACTGCCAGATTAAAAAAATAGAGAACTTGCAGAACATGCCGAATCTGGCCGGCATCAATGCAAAAGAAGGACTTGCCCGGTACATGTTACAGTGCCGGGTTGTTTATTTTGAGAAAGAGAGGTAAAAACATGAAATTAAGTGAATTAATGGCGGGAAAGACACCGAGTGCGGATTACGAAGGATGGGTGACAGCCGATGACTGGGTACTGGCAATTGATACTGCTGCCAGAGGAGATACTGAAACAAAAGTATCTGATTATGAAGTGGTGCAGATGGGGGTAGAAGGATTGGATGCACAGTTAAATCCGGTAACATCAGAAAAGACCTATATCCGTGCCGGTCAGTCTACACAGAAAACAGGGGCAGCGCGCTCTTTTGCTGTAACCGGTGACCGATATGTGGGAGATCCGGCACAGGATTATATGCTTTCCCATTCGATTAAGTATGGAACAGGAAATGGTGTGGTTGTAAATTATGTTTATTTTTGCTTCCTGAATGGAGTTGGAGAAAAAGGACAGGTATCTGTAATTGTAAATTCCGACGGCGGCGGAAATGCCGGCGAATCTTCCAGTGTTGATATTCAGCTTTCAAAAATTGGTGCAGAGCCAGAGGAATATACATATTCTGCAGAAGAAGGTATTTGATTAGCTTTATAGAAAAACAGCCAAAACAGGAGGATACTGTAAATGAAATTGAACGGGAAAGAAGTGCGTTTTAATATTACTGATCCAAGGGATGCCAAACGGTATGAAGAAACACTTATAAAGCTGAAGAAAAAAGAAAAAGAACTCAAAAAATCCGGACAGGAGTATACGCTGGATGAAATCATGCGGGAAATTATTAAGATCTGCCGGGAAGTGCTTTGGGATTTTACCGGGCAGGATGTGTTAAAAGGCTGCCATGATGCGTTGATGGCAAAAGAAGTTTTATATCAGTTTTTACGGGAAGTAGCCCGGCAGAATGAAAGCTTATTGTCCCCATTTGATCCTGAACGGATCCGTTAACATCCTGATAGACCAGCTGCCGCAAACAGTAGAAATTGATCGAATACAGGTGCCTGTTAATTGGGGATACCGGGCCTGCATATTGCTGGAAATGGTAATGTTCAGTGGCCTTTCTGATGAAGAAAAAATCAGGAAGGCGCTGAACATTTTTTACTGTGGGGCTATCCCAGAGAATGTAGCAGCGGCGATTGAGAAAATGAGCTGGTTTTATAATTGCGGTGTCAGAAAAGGGAAGTCGGAAAGTATTTTAAATAAAGGGAAACGAAGTTATTGCTTTGAACAGGATGCTTTTCTGATTTATGCAGCTTTCTGGACGCAGTATCATATCAATTTGAATCAAATGGGAAATGAACAGCTGCACTGGTGGGAGTTTGCGGCTATGTTTGAAAGTCTGGATGACAGCCTGAAAATAAGACAGGTGATGTACTGGCGTCTTGCGGATACAAAAGGAATGTCTAAAAAGGAGGCGTCTTTTATCCGGAAGATGAAAAAGGTGTATGCCATTCAGGAGACAGAAAGCACTGCAGCTGGCAATGTAAAACTGGCCAGAAGGAATGCTGATATGCTCGCTTATGTGGAGCGGCGTTTCCGGGAGCAGGAAAAAGGCGGTGAGATATTTGGCAGAAAATGATGGAACCATAAAAATAGGAATTGAAGTAGATGACAGCGGAATAAAGACAGGCTTAAAGATGGCGGAAAAGCAGACAAAATCCTCAGGAACGGCTATGGAGAAGCATATGAGGAAAGCCATAGAGGAAATGTCTGGAGCCGGAGCAAAGTTTATAAGTGAAGGCCAGAAAGAGGTTAAGAAACTTTTTGATGGCATTGCCAGTGAAACAGAAAAAATAAAAACATCATTTGCCCGCTTGAATGGTACGATCAGCCAGCAGGAGACAGGTGTGGGCAGGTTAAAAATAAAATATCAGGATCTTATACTGGAACAGGGAGAAACCTCAGAAAAGGCAAAGAAACTGGGGCAGGAAATACAGAAGCTTTCCGGCGGGCTAAAAGAAAATAAAACAAGAATGGGTGAGGCTAAGACAGCAGCGGATAAATTTGATCAGACGCTGGATGCGGCAGGAGAAGTATCAGAAAAAGCAAAAGGAGGATTTTCAGTTTTTGGAGATGCGATATCTTCTTTTGTAAAAAATATATTAACGAATGCCATTACCAGAGTTGGAGATTTTGTATCATCTATTTTTGAGCTTTCAGAAGCAACAGAAGAGTACCGGCAGATGATGTCCAAGATATCCGGCAGCGCAGAAGCATTTGGATATTCTGTAGATGAGGCCAAAGACCGGTTTAAGGAATTTTATAAGTATGTGGGCGATGATCAGATGGCGGCCAATGCCATCACAAACCTGATGGGTATGAAGGTAAATACCGAAACCCTTGACGGAGTAATAGAAGGAGCCATTGCAACCTGGACGGCTTATGGGGATTCGCTTCCTCTGGATGACCTTGCAGAAAGTATTACAAAAACTGTAAATTCATCAAAAGTGGTTGGAACACTGTCTGATGCTGTCAGCCAGGCCAGCCTGACCAGTGAGGAATGGTCTGGCATCCTTGGAAAAGGAAGCAAAGCGCAGCAGGTATTTAACAAAATGCTGAAAGAGGGCAAGCCGGCAGAGGAAGCATTTGGCGCTGCACTGGGAGCAACATCTGATAAACAGGACCGTGCCAATATGGT